>NZ_JBIWJU010000010.1:0-389280 GCF_044765285.1 Streptomyces sp. NPDC102490 | reverse complement strand
AGGAACCTCAACCCGAACGGACAAACCGATCAGGTCGGGGTATCAACATATCTGGCGTTGACTTTTGGCACGCTGTTGAGTTCTCAAGGAACGGATGCTTCCTTTGTACTCACCCTCTCGGGCTTTCCTCCGGGCGCTTCCCTTCGGTCTTGCGTTTCCGACTCTATCAGATCCTTTTCGATCCGATTCCCGGCCGGCGGGGTTTGTCGATTGCGTTCGGGCTTTCGCTCGTCGGCCTTTCGACATTCACTACGTTAGCCGATTTCTCCGGGGACTCATAATCGAGTCCCGCGAGTTTGAATTCAGGCATGCGGGCATGCCGAATTCGCTCCCGCTGAGGGAAGTCGTAGGTAGTGGGTTGGCCGCTTCCGGCTGCAGGCGATTGCCGTACCCGGGTCAAGCGGCTCGGGCCACGTTACGCGTCTGCCAAAGGAGAGTCAACTTCGGCGCTTCCTGGGGACATGCGCCCGGTAGGGGCTGACCGTCGGGTCGTCGGCGACCCAGTAGCGCCAGGGGTGCACGCCGCCTTCGCCGGCCACCCCGGTCCTGGGACCGTTGCGTACCTGGTCACCGGGGACGGCGGCGCCGGCCAGGACGCGCAGCGGGGTGTCCTCGGTTGTGCACGCGTCCGTGCCGTTCAAGGCGCGGTCCACGCCCAGGGCGGTGGCGAGGCGGGCCGGGCCTTTGGCCAGTTCCTTGTCGTTACGGGCGGATTGCCGACGGGTCCGGGCCAGCTCGGCGCCCTCGATGATCTCGCCGGCGCGGAGCAGGACCGCGCTCGCCCTGCCCTCGGGACCGCACACCAGGTTCATGCAGAACCACATGCCGTAGGTGAAGTAGACGTACACGTGTCCGGGGGGACCGAACATCACGTCGTTGCGGGGGGTGCGACCCCGGTAGGCGTGGGAGCCGGGGTCGTTCTGACCGTCGTAGGCCTCCACCTCCGTCAGGCGGAGGGCGATCGGGCCGTCGGGGGTGCTGCGCACCAGGACGCGGCCCAGGAGGTCGGGGGCCACCTCGAGGATGGGGCGGTCGAAGAATTCCCTGGGCAAGGGCGTACGGTCGGGGCTCGCGATCATGCCGTCCGAGCGTAACGCAGCCGGGACCGTGCGCGGGGTGGTCAGGGAGCGTCCGCCTTGCCAGGGTGTGGGGCGCGGAACCGGCCACGACCGGATCGCGTTTGTAGGGATCGAGGATTCACACGCAAGCCTGGAGAGGGAGAGACATGGCGTTCAAGAAGCTGCTCGCGAGCCTGGGGGCCGGCGGGGCTTCGGTGGAGACCGTGCTGAACGAGGTCAACGTCGTACCGGGGGGTGTCGTCCAGGGCGAGGTGCGGATCCAGGGAGGGTCCGTCGACCAGGAGATCGAGGGGCTGTCGGTCGGGCTCCAGGCCAAGGTCGAGGTGGAGAGCGGCGACCAGGAGTACAAGCAGGACATCGAGTTCACCAAGGTGCGGCTCGGGGGTGCCTTCCAGCTGAAGGCCGGTGCGGTGCACGCGGTGCCGTTCGGTCTGGAGATCCCGTGGGAGACGCCGATCACCATGATCGACGGGCAGTCGCTGCGCGGGATGAACATCGGCGTCACCACGGAGCTGGAGATCGCGCGCGCCGTGGACTCCGGTGACCTGGACCCGATCAACGTGCACCCGCTGCCGGCGCAGAAGGCGATCCTGGACGCGTTCATCGGCCTGGGCTTCCGCTTCAAGAGCGCGGACATGGAGCGCGGTCACATCCGGGGGACGCGGCAGCAGCTGCCCTTCTACCAGGAGATCGAGTTCTTCCCGCCGCAGCAGTACCGCGGGCTGAACCAGGTCGAGCTGAGCTTCGTGGCCGACGCGCAGGCGATGGACGTCGTGCTGGAGATGGACAAGAAGCCCGGTCTGTTCAGCGAGGGCAGCGACACGTTCCGTTCCTTCAAGGTCGGGCTGAACGACTACCAGGGCACCGACTGGACGGCGTACCTCAACCAGTGGCTCTCCGAGGTGGGCAGCAAGCGCAACTGGTTCTGATGGATCTAGGCTCGGTCATCTCTGCACCAGAAAGATCAGGAGGTACCGAGGTGACCGAGCTGAAGCGGCGTCCGCTCCCCCATGACTTCCACCCGCCCGTGCCGTCGTTCACCGTCACGAGTGAGGACGTCCGGGAGGGCGGGACGCTCAAGGACGACCAGGTCTACTCCGCCGGGAACACCTCGCCGCACCTGCGGTGGGAGGGGTTCCCCGCCGAGACCAAGAGCTTCGCCGTGACGTGCTACGACCCGGACGCCCCGACGGGCAGCGGGTTCTGGCACTGGGTGGTGTTCGACATCCCGGCCTCGGTGACCGAGCTGCCGGCGGGTGCGGGCAGCGGCACGTTCGAAGGGCTGCCCCCGGGCGCCGTACAGGCGCGCAACGACTACGGCGCCAAGGAGTTCGGCGGTGCCGCGCCGCCGGCCGGTGACGGCCCGCACCGGTATGTGTTCACGGTGTACGCCGTGGACCAGGAGAAGCTCGGTCCCGACGCGGACGGCACTCCGGCCTTCGTCGGTTTCAACCTGCGGTTCCACACGCTCGCGCGGGCCCAGCTCATCGGTGAGTACGAGGTGCCCGCGGACAGCTGACTGTTCCGAGCGTTCATGGAACGTTTGCCCGCCCCCGGTCTTGGAATGGATCAGGGGCGGGCATTTTTGTTGCCGGGGGTGGCGGGGGCGCCTCCCTCGCCGGAGCAGCAGATATTGCGTTGTCCATCCCGGCGTGCCCGGCCAGAGTTGTTCCAGCCCGCCAGGGGGGTGGGCCGGTGCGCACGGGAGGTGGGCTGGTATGCGGGACACGCTGGTGCTGAACGCGAGCTTCGAGCCGTTGTCGACGGTGACGCTGAATCGAGCCGTCGTGCTGGTGCTCCAGGACAAGGCCGTCGTCGAGCAGGCCCACCCCTCGCTGCGGATGCGCGGAGCCGCGCTGGACATACCCGCGCCACGGGTGATCAGGCTGTGCCAATACGTACGGGTGCCGTTCCGAAGACGCGCTCCGTGGTCGCGGCGGGGGGTGCTGGTCCGGGACCGGCACCGGTGCGCGTACTGCGGGCGGCGGGCGACGACCGTGGACCACGTGGTGCCGCGGTCGCACGGCGGGCAGGACACGTGGCTGAACACGGTGGCCTCGTGTGCGGAGGACAATCACCGCAAGGCGAACCGGACGCCGGAGCAGGCGGGGATGCCGCTGTTGCGGCAGCCGTTCGAGCCGACTCCCGCGGATGCGATGTTGCTGGCGCTGGGCCGGGAGGACTTCGCGGCGTTGCCGGAGTGGTTGGTGTTGGACGCGGCGTGAGTCTGCGCCGTAGAGGTTGAGGTGCGTCGCTGACTGCGGGTGCGCTGTGGCTGGTCGCGCAGTTCCCCGCGCCCCTGGGGGCGTAGGGACTGCCCGGCGTTCACAAGAACCCTCAGTCGATCGTTGGCTTCTCGCGGCGTTCCTGGGGCGGGACGCTTGCGCCGCCGTTGCCTGAACCGCCGCCCAGGTTGCCGATGTTGCCCATGGCGCCGGAGAGGCCCTTGAGGGCGTCGCCGATTTCGCTGGGGACGATCCAGAGCTTGTTGGCGTCGCCCTCGGCGATCTTGGGGAGCATCTGGAGGTACTGGTAGGAGAGCAGCTTCTGGTCCGGGTCGCCGGCGTGGATGGCCTCGAAGACCGTGCGGACGGCCTGGGCCTCGCCCTCGGCGCGCAGGGCGGCGGCCTTGGCCTCACCCTCGGCGCGCAGGATCTGGGACTGCTTCTCGCCCTCGGCGCGCAGGATCTCGGACTGCCGGACACCTTCGGCCTGGAGGATCGCGGCGCGCTTGTCGCGGTCGGCGCGCATCTGCTTCTCCATCGAGTCCTGGATGGAGGTGGGCGGTTCGATGGCCTTCAGCTCGACGCGGTTGACGCGGATGCCCCACTTGCCGGTGGCCTCGTCGAGGACGCCGCGCAGGGCCGCGTTGATCTCCTCGCGGGAGGTCAGGGTCCGCTCCAGGTCCATGCCGCCGATGATGTTGCGCAGGGTGGTGACGGTGAGCTGCTCGATCGCCTGGATGTAGCTGGCGACCTCGTAGGTCGCGGCGCGGGCGTCGGTCACCTGGTAGTAGATGACGGTGTCGATGTTGACGACCAGGTTGTCCTGGGTGATGACCGGCTGCGGCGGGAAGGGGACGACCTGTTCGCGCAGGTCGATGCGGTTGCGGATGGTGTCGATGAACGGGACCACGATGTTGAGGCCCGCGTTGAGTGTCCGCGTGTAGCGGCCGAAGCGCTCGACGATGGCGGCGCTGGCCTGTGGAATGACCTGGATGGTCTTGATCAGGGCGATGAAGACCAACACCACCAGGATGATCAGGACGATGATGACCGGTTCCATCGTGGGTGTCCGTCCCCTTCTCCGCCTCGGCGCTCCGGCAGATCCTGTTGACCAGGTCCTGTTGGGCCTGGCTGATCCTGACTACTGCTGATCCTACGGCTGTTGAGGATCTTGCTGGTCGAGTCTGTCAGACCGTCGTACGACGCGGGGGAGGTTCGGGCCACTTGTGCTCGACCAGGTCACATGATGACGGCTGTGGCCCCGTCGATCTCCACGACGTCCACTTCCTCGCCGGGCTCGAAGGCACGCCCGGTGTCCAGGGCCCGTGCCGACCAGATCTCGCCGGCCAGTTTGATCCGGCCGCCCGAGCCGTCCACCCGCTCCGTCACGACGGCCTGTCTGCCTCTCAGGGCGTCGACTCCCGTGGCCAGTTGGGGCTGTTGGGAGCGGTGTCGAGCGGCGATGGGCCGGACGACGGCGATCAGGGCGACCGAGACGATGACGAAGACGAGTACCTGGACGACGAGGTCCGCGCCCAGTCCGGAGGCGACGGCCGCGGCGACCGCGCCGACGGCGAACATCCCGAACTCCGGCATCGCGGTCACGACGAGCGGGATTCCGAGCGCTGCCGCGGCGACGAGCCACCACACCCATGCGTCGATGTCGTTCACGCTGTCATGGTAGGTCCGTTGGGACCACCGGGGACAGGGCGCACGGGGGGCGGGTCAGGACAGCGGGAGCCCCTTCGCGGTCCACCGGTCGCCGGACTGCTCGACGATGAGCGGGAGTCCGAAGCACAGGGACAGGTTGCGGGAGGTGAGTTCGAGCTCCAGCGGTCCGGCGGCCAGGACCTTGCCCTGACGGATCATCAGGACGTGGGTGAAGCCCGGGGCGATCTCCTCGACGTGGTGGGTCACCATGATCATGGAGGGCGCGATGGGGTCGCGGGCCAGTCGGCCGAGGCGGCGGACGAGGTCCTCGCGGCCACCGAGGTCGAGGCCGGCGGCCGGCTCGTCGAGGAGCAGCAGTTCGGGGTCGGTCATCAGGGCGCGGGCGATCAGCGTGCGCTTGCGCTCGCCCTCGGAGAGGGTGCCGAACCTGCGGTCCAGGTAATCGGTCATGCCGAGGCGGTCGAGGAAGGCGCGGGCGCGCTGTTCGTCGATGTCCTCGTACTCCTCCTGCCAGCCGGCGGTCATGCCGTACGCGGCGGTGAGCACGGTCTGCAGGACGGTCTGGCGCCGGGGCAGCTTGTCGGCCATGGCGATGCCGGCGACGCCGATGCGGGGGCGCAGTTCGAAGACGTCGGTGCCGGGCTTGCCGAGGGTCTCGCCGAGGATGGTGGCGGTGCCGGTGCTCGGGTAGAGGTAGCTGGACGCGACGTTGAGGAGGGTGGTCTTGCCGGCGCCGTTGGGGCCGAGGATGACCCAGCGCTCGCCCTCCTTGACCGACCAGGAGACCTGGTCCACCAGAGCCCGGCCCTCGCGGACCACGGATACGTCCTGAAGCTCCAGAACATCGCTCATGAGCGCGTTGTCTCCCCTTGCATTGTGGCCGGTCTCGGCTGTCGCGTACACCTGTGACTGGGCCGCGGCGCCGGTGGGCGCAGGCCCCTCCAGGAAATCTACGCCACCGGTCGGCCGCACCGTTCCATCGGTCCGGTCCTTAGGGTGGGGGGATGCTCTCGGAACCACGCGCAGGGCGCCTTGCCGCCTGGGGAAATGCCCTTATTGCCCACTTGGTCTCGCCGGACGACGCCGCGGTCGCGGTCGTGGGTGAGGACGCGGTGCACCGGGTGGAGGGGCTGCCGGGTGAGGACGCGCCGGTCGGTCTCACGCTGGCGTTGGGGCGGCTGCGGGCGCTCGGGGCGTCCGGGCTGCGGATCGCGCTGCCCGCGCCGGGGCACCCGCTGGGGCTGAGCGGGCCGCCGGAGTTCAACGCGCGGGCGCTGGAGGCCGAGGAGGCGGTGATCTGCGAGGGGGTCGCGCTGGGGCTGGTGCCGGAGGTGTACGAGGCGGGGCCCGAGGGTGACGTGCACGTCGAGGTCGTCTGGCACTGCCTGCCGGTGCGGGAGGCGCCGCCGGCGGACGTGCCCTCGCTCGGGGAGGCGGAGCGGGAGCTGGCGGAGGCGTTGCGGGATGCGACGGAGGTGCTGACGCGGCTGGACGTGGCCGGGTCGGGGCCGGTGGCGGAGGCGGCGGTCGCCGCCTACCGGGCGCGGGCGGAGCGGGGGCGGGAGGTGCTGGCGCCGGGGTATCCGCCGCGGGCGGTGCGGGTGCTGGAGTTGGCGCAGCGGGTGGGGATGCTGGTGTCGCTGGCGTCCGAGAACGGGCACGGGGGTGCGGTGAGCGCGTCCGAGATGGCCGCGCGGGGGGAGGCGCTCAGGCCGGTGGAGCGGGTGGCTCGGCGGGCGCAGGTCGCGGCGTACAACTCCGTTGTGGTGGAGCGGGGGATGCGGTGAGCGTTTCTCCGGCCTGTGCTCCGTGCTGGTGTGACCGTCCCGGGGGCTGCGCCCTCTGACCCCCGTTTTCGGCCTGAACGGCCTCGTCCTCAAACGCCGGACGGGCTGGATGATGCCGATGCGGCCTCCCGGAAGTCCGGGGAGGCCGCAGGCATCGTGCGTGACCGACGTCAGTGGTTGACGCCCAGGTTGCCGAAGGCCGGGTTCAGGACGCCGATGACGTTGACGCTGTTGCCGACGGCGTTGACCGGGATGTGGATCGGCGCCTGGACCAGGTTGCCGGAGGCGACGCCCGGGGAGCCGATGGCCTCGCCATGGGCGTGGGAGCCGCCGTCGGTGGCGGAGGCCATGCCCGCGCCGGCCGCGATCAGGCCGCCGGCCACCATCGTCACGGCCGCTGCCTTCTTCAGGTTCTTCACTTACAAGCCCTCCTTGCGGTCACCGCGGCAGTCGCCGTGGTGCGCACTGAAGAACGGCCGGACCCCTCGAAGGATGCGCCATATGGGGGACATTCCCACGACGGTATGAATCTCCGACCGGAGGGGAACCCTCCGCCGTGCCGCCGCGTACGGGGTCAGCCCGCCACGCCGTGGCGTACGGCCCACAGGGCGGCCTGGGTGCGGTCGGCGAGGTCGAGTTTCATCAGGATGTTCGAGACGTGGGTCTTGACCGTCTTCTCCGAGAGGACCAGCGCCCGAGCGATCTCCCGGTTGGAGCGGCCGTCCGCTATCAGGCCCAGCACCTCGCGCTCCCGCTCCGTGAGGGACCCGGCCCGGCCTGGCCCGGAGCCGTTCTCCTCCTGACTCAGGAGGGCGCCCGCGACCTCGGGCTGGAGCAGGATGTGGCCGGCGTGGACGGAACGGATGGCACCGGCCAGCGCGTCGGGGTCGACGTCCTTGTACACGTACCCGGCCGCGCCCGCGCGCAGGGCCGGGACCACGGTGCGCTGCTCGGTGAAGCTGGTGACGATCAGCACGCGCGCGTGGTTGTCCAGTTCTCGGAGCCTGCGCAGCGCTTCGACGCCGTCCATGCCCGGCATCTTGACGTCCATGAGGATCACGTCGGGTTTCAGCTCCTCGGCCCGGTCGACGCCGGCGGCGCCGTCCGCGGCCTCGCCGACCACCTCGATGTCGTCCTGTACCTCCAGGAAGGTGCGCAGCCCCCGGCGGACCACCTGGTGGTCGTCGACGAGCAGCACCTTGATCGCCTCAGCCACCGGGAACCTCCATCTCGATCGTGGTGCCCTCGCCGGGCGCGGACCGCACGGTCAGCCGGCCGCCGGTGCCGCTCGCCCGGTCGCGCATCGAGACCAGGCCGAGGTGGCGTCCGGCGCGGCGTACCGTGCGCGGGTCGAAACCGCCGCCGTCGTCGGTGATCCGCAGGACGGTTCCGGTGCCCTGCCGGTGCAGGGTCACCCGGACGTGCTCCGCCCCGGAGTGGCGCAGGGCGTTGTGCAGTGCCTCCTGGGCGACGCGCAGCATCGCCTCCTCCTGGGCGGCGGGCAGGGCCTTGACGCCGTGACTGGTGAAGGTCACGCGCGCGGTGTGGGCGCGGTCGAGGACCTGGATCTGGGTGCGCAGGGTGGCGACGAGGCCGTCCTCCTCCAGCGCGGCGGGACGCAGCTCGACGACGGCGGCGCGCAGTTCGTCGGCGGCCTCGGCGGCGAGCGTGGCGACCTGGTGCAGCTCGCCCTTGGCCCGCGCGGGGTCGCGGTCGACCAGGGCGGTGGCGGCCTGGGCGGTCAGGCGCAGCGAGAACAGCTTCTGGCTCACCGCGTCGTGCAGTTCGTGGGCGAGGCGGGAGCGCTCCTCGGCGATGGTCAGCTCGCGGCTGCGCTCGTACAGGCGCGCGTTGGTGAGGGCGATGGCGGCGTGCTGGGCGAGGATGCCGAGCAGTTCCTCGTCGTCCTGCGTGAAACCGCAGGTGCCCTCGGGTTTCACACAGCTCTTGTTGGCCAGGAACAGGGCCCCGAGCACCTCGTCGCCGTCGCGGATCGGCAGGCCCAGGAAGTCGACCAGGTCGGGGTGGGCGGAGGGCCAGCCGCCGAAGCGGGGGTCCTTGCGGACGTCTCCCAGCCGCTCGGGGGTGGCCTCCTGGAGCATCGCGGCGAGGATGCCGTGCTGACGCGGCAGCGGGCCGATGGCCTTCCACTGCTCGTCGCTGACGCCGTCGACCACGAACTGGGCGAAACCGCCGTGGTCGTCGGGGACGCCGAGGGCGGCGTACTGCGCGTCGAGCAGTTCGCGGGCCGAGGCGACGATCGTCTTGAGGACGTCGCGCACCTCGAGGTGCCTGCTCATGGCCAGCAGCGCGGAACTCACCGCGGTGAGGCCGGACCGGGGGCCGTGACTCATGTCCTCACGGTACCCGCGGGGGGTGCGGGCGGGATCGGACCGGTGACGGGCTCCGCCTAGGGCGGTGGGCCTAGGTCGACGGTCCCGCCCGTCGGACCTAGGGCGAAGGGCCCTGGCCGGTCGGGGCCCGTGCCCGAGGCGACGGATGAGCTCCGCTTCCTACGTTGAGGATCACGCCGGCCGGACGGACGGCGGGGACGACGAAGGGGACGGGTGTCATGCCGGTTGCGATCATCACGGGGGCGTCCAAGGGACTGGGCCGGGCGCTCGCCGAGGCCCTGGCGGCACGGGGGTGGGACCTGGTGCTGGACGCCAGGAGCCCCGAGGTGCTGAAGGAGGCGGCGACGGCGCTGGAGGCGTACGGCACGCGCGTGACGGCGCTGCCGGGCGACGTGACCGATTCCTGGCACCGGACCGGGCTGGTGACGGAGGCCCGGCGGCTGGGCGGCGTGGATCTGCTGGTCAGCAACGCGAGCGCGCTGGGCGCCGAGCCGCTGGTGCGGCTGGCGGAGCTGCCCCTGGAGGGTCTGCGGCGGGCGCTGGAGGTGAACGTGGTGGCCGCGCTGGGCCTGGTCCGTGAGGCGCTGCCGCTGCTGCGGGCGGCGCCCGCGGGCGCGGTGGTGACCCTCAGCTCGGACGCGGCCGCCGAGGCATACGAGACGTGGGGCGGCTACGGGGCGTCCAAGGCGGCCCTGGACCAGCTGGCGGCGGTGCTGGGCGCCGAGGAGCCGGGACTGCGGGTCTGGGCGGTCGATCCCGGGGACATGGCCACGGACCTGTACGCGGCGGCCGTGCCGGACGACGACGACCCGCGGCCGGACCCGGCGAGTGTCGTGCCGGCGCTGCTGCGGCTGCTGGACGAGCGTCCGGCGAGCGGGCGCTACGGGGCTCCGGCGCTGCTGGAGGCACGCTGATGTCGTCGCTGGCGGTACGGGTCCCGGAGGAACTGTCGGCCCGGGTGCCGGTCGAGCAGCGGGAGCCGGGGCTCGACCGGGACGGCGTACGGCTGCTGGTGTCGCGCGGCACCGAGGTGTCGCACCACGCGTTCGTGGAGCTGCCGGGGCTGCTGCGGGCCGGTGATCTGCTGGTGGTCAACACCTCGCCCACGCTGGCCGCCGCGGTGGACGGCCGGATCGGGCACACGCGCGTGGTGGTGCACTTCTCCACGCGCGGGGACGACGGCCGGTGGGCGGTGGAGCTGCGGGAACCGGACGGGAGGGGCACCACGCGCGCGCGTGCGGGAGCAGTGGACGGCGTGGCGGGGCGCGGGTGCGGCGGCCTGAGGGGGACGAGGGTGCGGCTGCCCGGGGGCGGGCGGCTGGTGCTGGAGGAGCCGCTGAGCGCGCGCGGGGAGCGGCTGTGGTGGGCGCGGGTGTCGGGAGCCGGGGTGCCCGCGCTGCTGCGGGAGCACGGGCGGCCCATTCGGTACTCCTACACGGAGCGGGACCAGCCGCTGTCCGTCTACCAGACGGTGTTCGCGCTGCCGAGCGGGGACGGGACGGGCAGTGCGGAGATGCCGAGCGCGGCGCGGCCCTTCACGGCGCGGCTGGTGGCGGAGCTGGTAAGCCGCGGGGTGCAGTTCGCGCCGGTGTCGCTGCACACGGGGGTGGCCTCGGCGGAGTCGCACGAGCCGCCGTATCCGGAGCGGTTCGCCGTGCCTGGGGCGTCGGCGCGGTTGATCAACGCCGCGCGCGCCGGTGACGGGCGGGTGGTGGCGGTGGGGACGACGGCCGTACGGGCGGTGGAGTCGGCGGCCGGGGCCGACGGGGTGGTACGGGCGCGGGCCGGGTGGACGGATCTGGTGGTGACGCCGGAGCGCGGGGTGCGGGTGGTGGAGGGCCTGCTGACGGGGCTGCACGAGCCGGAGGCCTCGCATCTGCTGATGCTGGAGGCGGTGGCGGGGCGGGCGGCGATCGACCGCGGGTACGAGGCGGCGGTGCGGGGGCGCTACCTGTGGCACGAGTTCGGGGACGTCCATCTCCTCCTGCCGTAGGAGGGCTGCGGACACCCACTCACACTTTGCATTGCTCCAGCAACTAGCAGTGAGAAAGGCGGGGGGCCGATGTGAGCCCGCACATAGGGCGCACGTCACGTACGAAGGGGAGTAGGAGAGCGACTCGTCCGTTTTGAGCGGGGCAGATGGTCCAATCTGCCCCGCTTTGTCGTTCCGTGATCCACTATCGCGGATCGTACGTCACACCTTTGCCTCCGGATTTTGCGGCCGCTAAGAATTGCTCTCGTCGCTCAGCGCCGTGGGTTCTCCCCCGCGGCGTTTGTGCCGGAAGCACCAACTGTCCCCACCGGACGAGAGCGACCTCCGCGCTATTCGAAGAGGTCTATCCCGCCATGCTCAAGAACATCCTTCCCCGTGGTCGCAGTCGTTCCCTGAACCGCACCCACAAGATCGCGATAGCCGGTGTCGGCACGCTCGGCGCCGCCGCCGTCGCCTTCACCGCCGTCCCGGCCAGCGGTCAGACGACGACCACGAGTGAGGCCGCTCCGACGGCCAAGGTGGCGTACAGCACCAAGCAGATCCAGGACGTGCACGCCGGTGTCACCGGCCAGCTCGCCGGCGCGAGCCAGAAGGTCGCCGCCATCGAGGCCAAGCAGGAGGCGGCCGCCAAGAAGGCGACCGCCGGCAAGAAGGCGACCACCGTGAAGAAGGCCGCCGCCGAGAAGGCCGCCGCCAAGCGTGAGGCGAAGGAGACCGCCAGCCGGTCCGCCAAGCGCACCGAGGTCAAGAAGGCCGCGCCGAAGTCCTACCCGAACACCCTCGACGGCTGGATCCGCGAGGCCCGGGCCATCATGGCCAAGCACGACATCCCCGGTACCTACGACGGCATCCACCGCAACATCATGCGGGAGTCGTCCGGCAACCCGAAGGCCATCAACGACTGGGACATCAACGCCATCAACGGCATCCCGTCGAAGGGCCTGCTCCAGGTCATCCCGCCGACGTTCAAGGCGTACCACGTGCCCGGTACCTCCTGGAACATCTACGACCCGGTCGCCAACATCGCCGCCGCGTGCAACTACGCCGCGGACAAGTACGGCACCATGGACAACGTCGACAGCGCGTACTGAGGTCGGCGCGGACCTCTTCACGACGTCGCCGACGCCGCACCGTACGCCGAAGGGCGGCACCCTCCTGACGGGGTGCCGCCCTTCGGGGCGTGCGCGGGCGCCTTCGGGCCCGCCGGACCTCGGTCTACTTGCGCATGACCTCGGGCTCGTGCCGGCGCAGGAAGCGGGCGACGAAGAAGCCGCAGATCACGCCGAGGACGATCAGCGCGGCCATGTCCATGCCCCAGGCGCCCACGGTGTGCTCCCACAGCGGGTCCGCCTCGGCCCCCTTCTCGGGCGGGCTGATCTTGTTGAAGTCCAGCGTGGCACCGGCTGCGGCGACCGCCCAGCGCGAGGGCATCAGGTACGAGAACTGGTTGACGCCGACCGCGTCGTTCAGGGCGAAGAGGCAGCCGGTGAAGACGACCTGGATGATCGCGAACATCACCAGCAGCGGCATGGTCTTCTCGGCGGTCTTCACCAGCGAGGAGATGACCAGGCCGAACATCATCGAGGCGAAGCCCAGCGCCATGATCGGCAGGGACAGCTCGACCAGCGTCGCGCCGCCCAGGACCAGCCCCTCGTCGGGGATCTCGCGGGTGGCGAAGCCGATCACACCGACCAGCAGGCCCTGGAACACCGTGATCAGGCCGAGCACGAAGACCTTGGACATCAGGTACGCCGACCGGGACAGGCCGGTCGCGCGTTCCCGCTCGTAGATCACCCGTTCCTTGATCAGCTCACGGACCGAGTTCGCGGCACCGGCGAAGCAGGCGCCGACCGCGAGGATCAGCAGGACCGTGGTGGCGGTGCCGTTGGGGATGATCCGGCCGGTCTGCGGGTTCGCCGGGTTGGGCAGCAGGCCCTTGTCCGGGTCGATGAGCAGGCTGACCGCGCCCAGCACCGCCGGCAGGATCACCATCAGGGCCAGGAAGCCCTTGTCGGAGGCGATCACCGACACGTAGCGCCGCACCAGCGTGACGAACTGGGACATCCAGCCCTGCGGCTTCGGCGGCTTCATCGCCTGCATCGGCGGTACCTGTACGGACTGCGGCGCGACGGCGTCGAGGTCCGCGGCGTACATCTGGTAGTGCTGCGAGCCCTTCCAGCGGCCCGCCCAGTCGTAGTCGCGGTAGTTCTCGAAGGCGGAGAAGACGTCGGCCCAGGTGTCGTAGCCGAAGAAGTTCAGCGCCTCCTTCGGCGGGCCGAAGTAGGCCACGGAACCGCCCGGCGCCATCACCAGCAGCTTGTCGCAGGTCGCCAGCTCGGCCACCGAGTGGGTGACGACGAGCACGGTGCGGCCGTCGTCGGCGAGACCGCGCAGCAGCTGCATGACGTCACGGTCCATGCCCGGGTCGAGGCCGGAGGTCGGCTCGTCCAGGAAGATCAGCGACGGCTTGGTGAGCAGTTCCAGGGCGACGGACACGCGCTTGCGCTGGCCGCCGGACAGGGACGTGACCTTCTTGTCCTTGTGGATGTCCAGCTTCAGCTCGCGCAGCACCTCGTCGATGCGGGCGTTGCGCTCCGCGCCCGTGGTGTCGGCCGGGAAGCGGAGCTTCGCCGCGTACTTGAGCGCCTTCTTGACGGTCAGCTCCTTGTGCAGGATGTCGTCCTGCGGGACCAGACCGATGCGCTGGCGCAGCTCGGCGAACTGCTTGTAGAGGTTCCGGTTGTCGTAGAGGACCTCGCCCTGGTCGGCGGGCCGGTAACCGGTGAGCGCCTTGAGCAGGGTCGACTTGCCGGAGCCGGACGGGCCGATGACGGCGATCAGCGACTTCTCGGGGACGCCGAAGGAGACGTCCTTGAGGATCTGCTTGCCGCCGTCGACCGTGACGGTCAGGTGCCGGGCGGAGAAGGAGACCTCACCGGTGTCGACGAACTCCTCGAGCCGGTCGCCGACGATCTGGAACGTCGAGTGGCCGACACCCACGACGTCGGTCGGGCCGAGCAGCTGGGAGCCGCCCTTGGCGATCGGCTGGCCGTTGACGTACGTGCCGTTGTGCGAGCCGAGGTCGCGGATCTCCATGCGCCCGTCGGGCGTCGAGTGGAACTCCGCGTGGTGGCGCGAGACCTGGAGGTCGGAGACGACCAGGTCGTTCTCCAGGGCACGGCCGATGCGCATGACGCGGCCGAGCGAGAACTGGTGGAACGTGGTCGGGCTGCGGTCCCCGTGGACCGGTGGCGCCCCCGCCGCGCCGCCTGATCCCTGCTGCTGGGGGAAGTGCGGCGCGGCCTGCTGCGGTGGCTGTTGCTGTTGCTGCCAGCCGGCCTGCTGGGCCTGGTGCTGCTGCCCGTGCTGCGGCGGCGCCTGCTGGGGCGGTGCCTGCTGCTGGAACGGCTCCTGCGCGGGCGGCGCCTGCTGCGCCCAGCCCGCGTTCGCGCCCTGTGCGGCGTACGGCTGCTGCTGCGGCTGGGCCTGCGGCGTGCCGGCCGGGGCCTGGGCGCCGGTCAGGCTCACCCGCGGGCCGTCGGTCGCGTTGCCCAGGTTCAGCACCGTGCCGGCGCCGAGCTCCAGCTGCTGGACCCGCTGCCCGTGCACGAACGTGCCGTTGGTGCTGCCGTGGTCGTCGACCACCCAACTGCGGCCGTTGAAACTGATCGTGGCATGCCGCCAGGACACCCTGGCGTCGTCGAAGACAAGCTCCCCCTGCGGATCGCGTCCTAGCGCGTATGACCGGGACGGATCGAGCGTCCAGGTCCGTCCATTGGATTCCAGTACGAGTTCCGGCACTCCATGCCCCACTGAGTTGTCCCCCGATGTGCTCCCGTCGCGGGGAGTCTAGGGATGTCGAACATCGGGGGGAACTATTTCAGGCTCGGGGGCCTGACCGAAAGTCGGGCCTTGTGAAGAGTGGGTGGGTACCCGTGTGCCGTGGGGCGACGTGCTGGGCACGCGGTGCCGCGCGGGTGGTGCGGGCCCGCCGGGACGGAGGACCGGGCCGCTCGCGCCGCTCCCCCGCGACTCCTGTCCGCCAGTCGGACCTAGGGGGCGGGCGGCACCGCGTGCCGGATACGGTGGGAGCACCATGAGCGCTTCGCAGACCTCTGACGTTCCCACGCTTCTCGTCAAGATCTTCGGCAAGGACCGGCCCGGCATCACGGCCGGCCTGTTCGACACTCTCGCCGCCTACTCCGTCGATGTCGTCGACATCGAGCAGGTCGTCACCCGTGGCCGGATCGTGCTGTGCGCGCTCGTGACCGAGCCGCCCCGTGGTCTGGAGGGCGATCTGCGGGCGACCGTCCACAGCTGGGCGGAGTCGCTGAAGTTGCAGGCGGAGATCATCTCCGGCATCGGCGACAACCGGCCGCGCGGCCTCGGCCGCTCCCTGGTCACGGTGCTCGGGCACCCGCTCACCGCGGAGGCGACCGCCGCCATAGCGGCCCGGATCACCGAGTCCGGGAGCAACATCGACCGTATCTTCCGGCTGGCCAAGTACCCGGTGACCGCCGTCGAATTCGCGGTGTCCGGTGTGGCGACCGAGCCGCTGCGCACGGCCCTGGCCACCGAGGCCGCGGCGCTCGGCGTGGACGTCGCGGTCGTCGCGGCGGGGCTGCACCGGCGGGCGCAGCGCCTGGTGGTGATGGACGTGGACTCCACGTTGATCCAGGACGAGGTCATCGAGCTGTTCGCCGCGCACGCCGGGTGCGAGGACAAGGTCGCCGAGGTGACGGCGGCCGCGATGCGCGGGGAGCTGGACTTCGAGCAGTCGCTGCACGCGCGCGTGGCCCTGCTGGCGGGCCTTGACGCCTCGGTGGTGGACAAGGTGCGCGCCGAGGTGCGGCTGACGCCGGGTGCCCGCACCCTGATCCGCACGCTGAAGCGGCTCGGCTACCAGGTGGGCGTCGTCTCCGGCGGCTTCACCCAGGTCACCGACGCCTTGCGGGAGCAGCTGGGGCTGGACTTCGCCCAGGCCAACACGCTGGAGATCGTCGACGGCCGGCTGACCGGCCGGGTCACCGGGGAGATCGTGGACCGGGCGGGCAAGGCGCGGCTGCTGCGCCGGTTCGCCGCCGAGGCGGGGGTACCGCTGTCGCAGACCGTGGCGATCGGTGACGGCGCCAACGACCTGGACATGCTGAACGCGGCCGGGCTGGGGGTCGCCTTCAACGCCAAGCCGGTGGTGCGCGAGGCGGCGCACACCGCGGTGAACGTGCCCTTCCTGGACACCGTGCTCTATCTGCTGGGCATCACCCGCGAGGAGGTCGAGGCCGCGGACACGCTGGAGGAGGGCCTGGGCGAGAGCCTCGGGCTGCCCGCCGAACGGCCCTGACCCGGCGGAAGAACCGACGGACGCCCGGCACGGCGCGGGCCCGGACCGCGAGGGTGCCGGGCCCTGTCGCGTGGGGGCGGGTCAGTCGGTCGGCGCCCAGAAGTCGACCAAGGCGGCCCGGCCGGGCTCCACGTCCTTCCAGGAGCCCGTGAAGGTCAGCACGGCGAAGGCGGCGGTCCGGAAGCCCCGGCGGTTGATCCGCTCGCGGGCCTCGTCCTCGGCCGAGCCGGCCAGGATCTCGGTCAGCGCCTCCATGCCCGGGTTGTGGCCGATCACCAGCACGTTCCGCAGGTCGTCGGGGGTCTCGTTGAGCACGGCGATCAGCTCGCCGGGCGAGGCCTCGTAGATCCGCTCCTCGTAGACGGTTTTCGGCCGGTGCGGGAACTCCTGGACGGCGAGCTTCCAGGTCTCACGGGTCCGCACCGAGGTCGAGCACAGGGCCTGGTCGAAGGGCACGCCGGTGTCCGCCAGCCGACGCCCGGCCTCCGCGGCGTCCATGCGGCCCCGGTCGGCGAGCGGTCGCTCGTGGTCGGTCACCTGTGGCCAGTCGGCTTTCGCATGCCGGAAGAGAACAATCCTGCGGGGTTCTGCGACGCTCATGTCATCCAGCTTCGCATGAAACAGGCCATGGGGCTCTGGGAGTTGACATGCGGGCTCACCACGGGACGCGGGCGGGAGCCCGCGGTCGGGGCTCAGCGCGCGGTCAGCTGCTCCAGCCGCTCCAGGAGGTGGGCCATCGCGGGCTGCTCGGCGGCCGCGTGGGCGTCGGCGGGCTCGAGTATCAGCAGGAGCAGCGCGACGAAGGCGAGCACGGGCAGGGCGAGGGCCCACCAGGGCAGCCGGCCGTCGACGCCGCCCCGGGTCGCCTGGGGAGGCCGGGTGTAGGTAGGGGCCGACATGAGTGCCTCCGCTGGTCTTCGGGCGTCCCTGGTCCGTGCTCCGCGGCCCGCCGGTGGCGGGCACATCTCGAAGGTACGGAATCCGCGGGGCCCAACCCATCCGGAGGTCCACCCACTTGACCCTGACCCTGACCCCCTAGGGGACGGGGGGTTAACCCCACCGTCCGGCCGCCGGGAACGGGGTCACGGCGAGGCGATGGTCGCGATGACGCCGATGATCACGAAGATCGCGAGGAAGGCGCCGAAGACGATCAGCATCTTCTTCTGGCCGTGCTGGGGGTTCGGGTCGAGGACTGGCATGGGGAAAGTCTCGCATCCCCCGCGCGGGCGGCTCCCGGCGGGCCACCGGCGACGACGGCGGGCCAGGCCACCGCCGGTGGTGGTGGTCGGCGCGCCGCGGGGCCCGGCCCGCCGTGCGCCCGGGTCAGCGGGCCGCCTCGTCCTCCACCGTGCGGTTGCGCCCGGCCAGGACGCCCACCACGATCTGCGGCACCATCAGCGCGCTCATCAGGGCGATCGGCAGCCCCCAGCCGCCGCTGTGCTGGTAGAGCACGCCCACCAGGAGCGGGCCCGGGATGGAGATCAGGTAGCCGGTGCTCTGCGCGAAGGCGGACAGCTGGGCGACGCCCGCTCCGGTCCTGGCCCGCATGCCGACCATGGTCAGCGCCAGCGGGAAGGCGCAGTTGGAGATGCCGAGCAGCAGGGCCCAGGCCCAGGCGCCGCCGACCGGCGCGAAGTACAGGCCGGCGTATCCGGCGAGCCCGCACAGGCCCAGGACCAGCACGATGGGGCCCTGGTGGGGCAGGCGGGTCGCCACGCGCGGGATGACGAAGGCGAGCGGCACGCCCATCACCATGATGACGGCGAGCAGCAGCCCGGCGGTGCCGGCGGAGACGCCCGAGTCGCGGAAGATCTGCGCCATCCAGCCCATCGTGATGTAGGCGGCGGTGGCCTGGAGGCCGAAGAAGACGGCGAGCGCCCAGGCCGTGCGGCTGCGGGTGATCCGCAGCGGGGGCTGTTCCGCGGGCTCCTCGCCCTCCCGTCCCGACGGCGGGGTGGAGGGCACCGTGGAGGCCGGCGCCTTCCGGTCCCGTACGAACGGGATCCAGGGCAGGACGGCCAGCGCGGGCAGCACCGCCCAGAGCGCGAGGCCGGGCTGCCAGTGACCGCCCAGCGCGTTCGTCAGGGGCACGGTCGCCGCGGCGGCGACGGAGGTGCCGAGGGCGAGGGCCATCGAGTACAGGCCGGTCATGGAACCGACGCGGTCGGGGAAGTATCGCTTGACGATGACCGGCATCAGGACGTTGCTGACCGCGATGCCCATCAGCGCCAGGGCGGTGGCGGCCAGGAAGCCGCCCGTGCCGCCGGCGTACGGGCGTATCAGCAGGCCCGCGGTGATGGCGACCATGCCGGCGCAGACCACCGCGCCGGGCCCGAAGCGGCGGGCCAGCCGGGGGGCGGTGACCCCGAAGACGGCGAAGCACAGCGGCGGCACGGAGGTGAGCAGTCCAGCGATGCTGCCGCTCATGCCGAGCCCGTCGCGGACCTCCTCCAGGAGCGCACCCAGGCTCGTGATGGCGGGGCGCAGGTTCACCGCGGCCAGGACGATGCCGAGGACGAGCAGCCGGGTCGTCCACGTCGTCCACGCGCGCGTGGCGGGTGCCTCGCCGGGTACCTCGGCCACACCGCTTCCGACACGCGCCTGTGTGCGTGTCTCCGTCCGGGTTTCGTCACTAGCCATGAGGCCCATCATAGAATCATGGGATGATTACTTGTCCACTCGCTCGTCCGCTCGTGTGCGAAGGTGAGCCATGCCGTTGAGCCATCCCCGTCGTTCGGCACTCTCCGAGCAGGTCATCGCCGCGCTGCGGCAGCAGATCGCCTCGGGCGAGTGGCCGGTCGGCTCCCGCATCCCCACCGAGCCCGAACTGGTCGAGCAGCTCGGCGTCGCCCGGAACACGATCCGTGAGGCCGTGCGCGCGCTGGCCCACAACGGTCTGCTGGACATCCGCCAGGGCTCGGGCACGTACGTCGTGGCGACCAGCGAGCTGGCCGGCGTCATGCAGCGCCGCTTCGCCGACGCCGCACCCCAGCACATCGCCGAGCTGCGTTCCACGCTGGAGTCGGCCGCCGCGCGCCTGGCCGCCCAACGGCGCACGGAGAAGGACCTCAAGCAGATCGACGCCCTGCTGCTGCGGCGGGAGGAAGCCTGGGAGTCGGGCGAGGCGGAGGCCTTCGTGGCGGCCGACGCCACCTTCCACCTGGCCGTCGTGGCCGCCTCGCACAACGACGTGATGACCGCGATGTACGCGGACCTGAGCGAGGTGCTGCGGGACTGGCTGCGGGGCGACGTGGGCGAGGGCATGTCCCCGGCGGCGCACATGGACCACGGCCGGCTGGTGGACGCGATCCGCGCGGGCGACGCGGCCACGGCGGCCGAGGAGGCCGCCGCCTATCCGTTCGTGTGCCGTCCGGGGCTGTTCGGCCCGTCCTCGGGCGGCTGACCCGTACCGGTCGCGTCGCCGAGCCGCTCCGGCACGGCACGAGGGCCCGCACCCCCTACGGGACGCGGGCCCTCGGCGAGGTGTCCGGTCAGGCGCCGATGGCGTGCAGTCCGCCGTCGACGTGGACGATCTCGCCCGTGGTCTTGGGGAACCAGTCGCTCAGCAGCGCGACGATGCCGCGGCCGGCCGGCTCCGGATCCTTCAGGTCCCACTCCAGCGGCGAGCGGGTGTCCCACACGGCGGCCAGCTCGCTGAAGCCCGGGATGGACTTGGCGGCCATGGAACCGATCGGGCCCGCCGAGATCAGGTTGCAGCGGATGTTCTGCTTGCCCAGGTCACGGGCCATGTAGCGGCTGGTGGCCTCCAGCGCGGCCTTGGCCGGGCCCATCCAGTCGTACTGCGGCCAGGCGAACTGCGCGTCGAAGGTGAGGCCGACGATCGAACCGCCGTTCTGCATCAGCGGCAGGCAGGCCATGGTCAGCGACTTCAGGGAGAACGCCGAGACGTGCATGGCGGTGGCGACCGACTCGAACGGCGCGTTGAGGAAGTTGCCGCCGAGGGCGTCCTGCGGGGCGAAGCCGATGGAGTGCACGACGCCGTCGAGGCTGCCCAGCTCCTCGCCGACGACGTCGGCGAGGCGGGCGAGGTGCTCCTCGTTGGTGACGTCCAGCTCGATGACCTTGGCGGGCTTCGGCAGCTTCTTGGCGATGCGCTCGGTCAGGGTGGGCCGCGGGAACGCGGTGAGGATGACCTCGGCGCCCTGCTCCTGGGCCAGCTTCGCGGCGTGGAAGGCGATGGAGGACTCCGTCAGCACGCCGGTGATCAGGACGCGCTTGCCCTCGAGAATTCCGCTCATGGTGTTCAGTGACCCATTCCCAGTCCGCCGTCAACGGGGATGACGGCTCCAGTGATGTACGAGGCGTCGTCCGAGGCGAGGAACCGCACCGTCGCGGCGATCTCCTCCGGCCGCGCGTACCGCCCCAGCGGCACCTGCGACACGATGGTGGCCCGCTGCTCGTCGGTGAGCACCTTGGTCATGTCGGTGTCGACGAAACCGGGCGCGACGACGTTGAAGGTGATGTTGCGCGACCCCAGCTCACGGGCGAGGGAACGCGCGAAGCCGACCAGGCCGGCCTTGGAGGCGGCGTAGTTCGCCTGCCCCGCGGAGCCGAGCAGCCCGACCACCGACGAGATGAGGACGACGCGGCCCTTCTTGGCGCGCAGCATGGCGCGGTTGGCGCGCTTGACCACGCGGAAGGTGCCGGTGAGGTTGGTCTCGACGACGGAGGTGAAGTCCTCCTCCGACATGCGCATCAGGAGCTGGTCCTTGGTGACACCGGCGTTGGCGACCAGGACCTCGACGGGACCGTGTGTCTCCTCGATCTCCTTGTAGGCCTGCTCCACCTGCTCGCTGTCGGTGATGTCGCACTTGACGGCCAGGAAGCCCTCCGGGGGCTCACCCGAGCGGTACGTGATCGCGACGTTGTCGCCGGCGTCGGCGAAGGCGCGGGCGATGGCGAGGCCGATGCCCCGGTTTCCTCCGGTGACGAGAACCGAGCGGCTCAACGGATCACCCTTTCCCTAGCGGTCGTCCACCCGTCCGGTCACCCGTACGGCGGGCGGCGACGGCAGGCGGCTTCCTCGAAAATCTATCGGTCCCGGGTCCCGCGCAGAGACTCGGGCACCCACAGTGGCTTACGGGGCTGTCTGTCGGGTCCCTACAGAACCGTTCCCCGGCCCGGTCGGAAAGGGTGTGGTCGCCGGGGTCCCGACGCGACATGATGCGGCGCAGCCCCCGGTGTCGCGGCAGACGACCGGTCACGCCGACAGAAAGAGACGCAGGTGCCCCACAGCATCGACCAAGCCTTCACGGCACTCCCCCTACGCGCCCTCGCCGACGCCGCCCTCGCACGCGCGCGTGCCCTCGGCGCGGAGCACGCCGACTTCCGTCTCGAACGGGTGCGCAGCGCCTCCTGGCGGCTCAGGGACGCCCGGCCCGCCGGGTCCTCGGACACCACCGACCTCGGGTACGCGGTGCGGGTCGTGCACGGCGGCACGTGGGGGTTCGCGTCCGGCGTGGACCTGACCCTGGACGCCGCCGCCAAGGTCGCCTCGCAGGCGGTGGCGATGGCGAAGCTGTCGGCGCAGGTGATCAGGGCGGCCGGGTCGGACGAGAGGGTCGAGCTGGCCGGTGAGCCGGTGCACGCCGACAAGACCTGGGTCTCGGCGTACGACATCGACCCCTTCACCGTGCCCGACGCGGAGAAGTCGGCGCTGCTGGCGGACTGGAGCGCGCGGCTGCTGGCGGCCGACGGGGTCGACCACGTGGACGCCTCGCTGCTCACCGTGCACGAGAACAAGTTCTACGCCGACACCGCCGGGACCGTGACCACGCAGCAGCGGGTGCGGCTGCACCCGGTGCTCACCGCCGTGTCGGTGGACGACTCCAGCGGCGAGTTCGACTCCATGCGCACGCTGGCGCCGCCGGCCGGCCGGGGCTGGGAGTACCTGACCGGGACCGGCTGGAACTGGGACGCGGAGCTGGCCGAGATTCCGGAGCTGCTCGCGGAGAAGATGCGGGCGCCGAGCGTCGAGGCGGGGCTGTACGACCTGGTCGTCGATCCGTCGAACCTGTGGCTGACCATCCACGAGTCCATCGGGCACGCCACCGAGCTGGACCGCGCCCTCGGCTACGAGGCCGCCTACGCCGGCACCTCCTTCGCCACCTTCGACCAGCTCGGCAAGCTGCGCTACGGCTCCGAGCTGATGAACGTGACCGGCGACCGCACCGCCGAGCACGGGCTGGCGACCATCGGATACGACGACGAGGGCGTCGAGGGCCAGTCCTGGGACCTGGTCAAGGACGGCACGCTGGTCGGATACCAGCTCGACCGGCGGATCGCGCGGCTCACCGGGTTCGAGCGGTCCAACGGGTGCGCCTACGCCGACTCCCCCGCGCACGTGCCGGTGCAGCGGATGGCCAACGTGTCGCTGCGTCCCGATCCGGGCGGGCTGTCGACCGAGGACCTGATCGGGGGCGTCGACCGCGGCATCTACGTCGTCGGCGACCGGTCCTGGTCCATCGACATGCAGCGCTACAACTTCCAGTTCACCGGCCAGCGCTTCTTCCGGATCGAGAACGGGCGGCTCGCCGGACAGCTGCGGGACGTGGCGTACCAGGCGACGACCACCGACTTCTGGGGGTCCATGGCGGCCGTCGGCGGTCCGCAGACGTATGTCCTGGGCGGCGCCTTCAACTGCGGCAAGGCCCAGCCGGGCCAGGTCGCGGCCGTCTCGCACGGCTGCCCGTCCGCCCTCTTCAAGGGAGTCAACATCCTCAACACCACGCAGGAGGCCGGTCGATGAGCGTCCGCAGCAGCAAGCCGCACGAGATCGTCGAGCGGGCGCTGGAGCTGTCCCGGGCGGACGGGTGCGTCGTCATCGCCGACGAGGAGTCCACCGCCAACCTGCGCTGGGCGGGCAACGCGCTCACCACCAACGGCGTCACGCGCGGGCGCACGCTCACCGTCGTCGCCACCGTCGACGGGCAGCAGGGCACGGCGTCCGGGGTCGTGTCGCGCTCGGCCGTGACCGCGGACGAACTGGAGCCCCTGGTGCGCGCCGCCGAGGCCGCCGCGCGGGGCGCGGGTCCGGCCGAGGACGCCCAGCCGCTGGTCACGGGCGGGCCCGCGTCGCCGGACTTCACCGACGCGCCCGCCGAGACCTCGTCGGCGGTGTTCGCCGACTTCGCGCCGGCGCTCGGGGAGGCGTTCGCCCGCGCGCGTGCGGGCGGCCGGGAACTGTACGGGTTCGCGAACCACGAGATGACCTCGACGTACCTCGGTACGTCCACGGGGCTCAGGCTGCGGCACGACCAGCCGAACGGGACGCTGGAGCTGAACGCCAAGTCGCCGGACCGGACCCGGTCGGCGTGGGCGGGGCACGCCACCCGGGACTTCAAGGACGTCGACCCGGCGGCCGTCGACGCCGAGCTGGCCGTACGGCTCGGCTGGGCGGAGCGGCGGGTGGAGCTGCCCGCGGGGCGGTACGAGACGCTGCTGCCGCCCACCGCGGTCGCGGACCTGCTGATCTACCAGTACTGGTCGGCCTCCGGGCGGGACGCGGTCGAGGGGCGCACGGTGTTCTCCAAGCCCGGCGGCGGCACCCGGCTCGGCGAGCGGCTCGGTGCGCTGCCACTGACGCTGCGCAGTGATCCGCACGAGCCCGGTCTGGAGAGCGCGCCGTTCGTGGTCGCGCACTCCTCGGGCGGCGACCAGTCGGTGTTCGACAACGGGCTGCCGGTCACGGCGACCGACTGGATCCGCGCGGGTGAGCTGCACCGGCTGACGACCACCCGGCACGGCGCGGGCCTGGCCGGGCTGCCGGTGGCACCCGCGATCGGGAACCTGATCCTGGACGGCGGCGACCCCGGCCGGTCCCTGGACGACATGGTCGCGAGCACGGAGCGCGGGCTGCTGCTGACCTGCCTCTGGTACATCCGCGAGGTCGACCCCGCGACGCTGCTGCTGACCGGGCTGACCCGGGACGGCGTCTATCTCGTCGAGCACGGCGAGGTGGTCGGCGAGGTGAACAACTTCCGGTTCAACGAGTCGCCGGTGGGCCTGCTGGGGCGGGCCTCGGAGGCCGGGCGCACGGAGAAGACGCTGCCCAGGGAGTGGGGCGACTGGTTCACCAGGGCCGCGATGCCGGCGCTGCGGGTCCCCGATTTCAATATGAGCTCTGTCAGCCAGGGCGTATAACCTCGTAGTCGGCCGTCACCCGACTGCCCGAAGATCATCAAGCACGCATGAGCACGTAGGAGACACGAGAACCGTGACGGACATCGTCGACGAGCTGAAGTGGCGCGGGCTGTTCGCCCAGTCCACCGACGAGGACGCTTTGCGCAAGGCTCTCGCGGACGGTCCCGTCACGTTCTATTGCGGTTTCGACCCGACCGCGCCGTCCCTGCACGTGGGGCACCTGGTGCAGGTGCTCACCGTGCGCCGGCTCCAGCAGGCCGGGCACCGGCCGCTGGCGCTGGTCGGCGGGGCCACCGGCCAGATCGGCGACCCGCGCCCGACCGCGGAGCGCACGCTGAACTCGCCGGAGACCGTCGCGGGCTGGGTGCAGCGGCTGCGCGGCCAGATCGAGCCGTTCCTGTCCTTCGAGGGCGAGAACGCCGCGGTGATGGTCAACAACCTCGACTGGACCGAGGGCCTGTCGGCGATCGAGTTCCTCCGGGACATCGGCAAGCACTTCCGGGTCAACAAGATGCTGACCAAGGACTCCGTCGCCCGGCGTCTGGAGTCCTCCGAGGGCATCAGCTACACGGAGTTCAGCTACCAGCTGCTCCAGGCGATGGACTTCCTCCAGCTCTACCGGAGGTACGGCTGCACCATGCAGCAGGGCGGCAGCGACCAGTGGGGCAACCTCACGGCCGGCCTCGACCTGCTGCACCGGCTGGAGCCGGACGCGTCCGTGCACGCCTACGCGACCCCGCTGATGACCAAGGCGGACGGCACCAAGTTCGGCAAGACCGAGGGCGGCGCCGTCTGGCTCGACCCGGAGATGACGACGCCGTACGCGTTCTACCAGTTCTGGCTGAACGTGGACGACCGGGACATCTCGACGTACCTGCGCATCCTGTCCTTCCGCTCCCGCGAGGAGCTGGAGGAGCTGGAGCGGCAGACCGAGGAGCGTCCGCAGGCCCGGGCCGCCCAGCGCGCGCTGGCCGAGGAGCTGACGACGCTGGTGCACGGCGCCGACCAGACGGCCGCCGTGATCGCCGCGTCCAAGGCCCTCTTCGGCCAGGGCGAGCTGGCGGAGCTGGACGAGCGGACCCTGGCCGCGGCCCTCTCCGAGCTGCCGCACGTCCGGGTCGCCGAGCCGGCCCCGGTCGTCGACCTGTTCGCCGAGGTGGGTCTGGTGGCCAGCAAGTCCGCCGCGCGCCGCACGGTGAAGGAGGGCGGCGCCTACGTGAACAACGCCAAGGTCACCGGTGAGGACGCCGTCCCCGCCAAGGAGGACCTGCTGCACGGGCGCTGGCTGGTGCTGCGCCGCGGCAAGAAGAACCTGGCCGCGGTGGAGGTCACCGGCGCCTGAGCGGGCGCACGCGCGAGGGGCGGGCTCCGGTGCCGTACGGCTGTCGGAGCACGCCCCTTCGCCCTGTCCCGCCCGGGTGGTCCCGGGGACCGGTCAGGCCCGTTCGCGCCGCTTGTTGCCGCGCATCGCCGTGTAGGCCGCGTCGCCGAGGCCGACGACGATGATCGCCGCCACCAGCTGGAACACGTGCCGCCACCAGTCGATGCCGGCGGTCGCGTCGACGCCGGCCGCGCGGGCGATCGCGTTGCCGGCGATCGCGCCGATCATGCCGCAGATGGTGGTCAGCCACAGCGGCATGTGCTGCTTGCCGGGAATGATCGCCTTGGCGATCAAGCCGAGCACGAATCCCACGATGATCGCCCACAACCAGCCCATGGCTGCCTCCTCGTCCGGCTCTACGCGAGCATTGCCACCAGTGTTCGGGCGTACCGCGTACGGCGCATGCCGCGTACGGCCGAACGGGGGACGACGCCTACGCCGGGCGGCGCACGCGGTGCGGCCGGATCGGGGGTGCCCCGGTCTCGTGAGCGGCGCAGGCACGGCGTAACGTGGTGAGTTGTCCGGGACCGGAGTCCCCGAGCGGCCGCGGACCAGAGCGGGGCGGGGAGAGTCCGATGCGGGCGGATGGTGGAACCAGATGCGGAAGCAGAGTGCCGGCGGCAGTGCCGAGGTGTTCCGGATCACCGGGGCCCGGACGGGCCTCCAGGAGGACGTGCGCGGGCGGCAGCGTCGGTACATCATCTCGATGTCGGTCCGTACGGCGTCGGTGATCCTCGCGGTCTGCCTGTGGAACGTGGAACGGCACGTCGCGATCGTGGCCCTGGTCCTCGGGGCGGTCCTGCCGTACATCGCGGTGGTGATCGCCAACGCCGGGCGTGAGAACGCGCCATCCTTGCCGTCGACGTTCGTGACGGTGCCGACCCCGCCGATGATCATGCCGCCGCGGGCCGGGGACGGTGCGGCGGAATCCGTACCGGAGAGCGCAGCCGCCGATCCGGCGCCCGGCGCGGGCGGTGAATCGCGCGGCCGGCCGTGACCGTTGCCCCCCTGTGCGGCGGCGTCGATTCCGCGCCAGGCCGAAGAAATGCTCAGATGAATCGTGTTGTT
The DNA here is from genome assembly GCF_044765285.1 of Streptomyces sp. NPDC102490. NCBI lineage: Bacteria > Bacillati > Actinomycetota > Actinomycetes > Kitasatosporales > Streptomycetaceae > Streptomyces > Streptomyces sp. NPDC102490. The sequence goes on along the minus strand of NZ_JBIWJU010000010.1, from coordinate 362,218 downwards.
CCGGTGCCGGGCGATGGGTGGGCCGTGACATACTTCGTACGCGCTCCGCATCCCCCGTCGGAGCGACGGACCGACGCCGGGCAGCTCCCCCCGTGGCTGCTCGGCGTCGCCTTGTGTGCGGACCTGTGAGACGAAACCGTGAGTGACGAGACCACCCCGATCTGCTCCGCCAAGGGCTGCCGCACCCCCGCCGTGTGGGTGCTGGCGTGGAACAACCCGAAGCTCCACACCCCGGAACGCCGCAAGACGTGGATCGCGTGCGACGAGCACCGCGAGCACCTGTCCCAGTTCCTGGGGGTGCGGGGCTTCCTGAAGGACGTGGTCCCGCTCACCGACTGGGAAGCCCCGGAGGGGTCCGACAGGTCCTAGGACCTGCCCCCGTCCCCCGGCGTCCGGCCTCCGGTCAGCCCCCGATCGCCGACATCGGGCGGTCGGGCTGGACGAAGGCCGGGTCGTCGAGGCCCGCGCCCGCCTTCTTGCCCCACATGGCCAGGCGCCAGATGCGGGCGATCTCCTCGTCGGGGGCGTCGGAGCGCAGGGCCGCGCGCAGGTCGGTCTCCTCGGTGGCGAACAGGCAGGTGCGCACCTGGCCGTCCGCGGTCAGGCGGGTGCGGTCGCAGGCCGAGCAGAACGGGCGGGTGACGGAGGCGATGACGCCCACGCGGTGCGGGCCGCCGTCCACCAGCCAGCGCTCGGCCGGGGCCGAGCCCCGCTCCTCGGAGCCCTCGGCGGTCAGCTCGAAGCGGGTGCGCAGGGAGGCCAGGATGTCACCGGCGGTGACCATGCCCTCGCGCTTCCAGCCGTGCTGGGCGTCCAGCGGCATCTGCTCGATGAAACGCAGCTCGTAGTCGTGCGCGACGGCCCAGGCGAGCAGGTCGGGCGCCTCGTCGTCGTTCAGCCCCGGCATCAGCACGGTGTTGACCTTGACGGGGGTCAGTCCTGCCTCGCGGGCGGCCTGGAGGCCCTCCAGGACGTCCTTGTGGCGGTCCCGGCGGGTGAGGGTCTTGAAGACGTCCGGGCGCAGGGTGTCCAGCGAGACGTTGACCCGGTCCAGGCCCGCGGCCTTCAGGGCCGTGGCCGTGCGCCTGAGGCCGATGCCGTTGGTGGTGAGGGACATCCGCGGGCGCGGGTCGAGGGCGGCGACGCGCTCGACGATGCCGACCAGGCCGGGGCGCAGCAGCGGCTCCCCGCCGGTGAACCGGACCTCCTCGATGCCGAGGGAGGTGACCGCGATGCCGATGAGGCGGACGATCTCGTCGTCGGTGAGCAGATCGGGCTTGGCCAGCCACTGGAGGCCCTCTTCGGGCATGCAGTAGGTGCAGCGCAGGTTGCAGCGGTCGGTGAGCGAGACCCTCAGGTCGGTGGCCACTCGGCCGTAGGTGTCGATGAGCACGTGGGCCCCCTCCCTCGACGCGGATCGGCGGAGCACTTCTCTCCTCCGACACCGTCGAGCCTACGTGACCGGTCCGACATCGACAGCCGCCCGATCCCACGACGTGGGACGCGGCCGCGTCGTAGGGAGCTACGAGCGGCCGCGCCGGTTCCGGCCGGACGGGGGGCGTCAGTGCGCTCCGGTGCCGGTCAGGGACCGGACCTCCAGCTCCGCGTACTTCGCCGCGTCGGGCTCCTCCTTGGACAGGACCGTGCCGAGCCAGCCCATCAGGAAGCCGAACGGGATCGAGATGATGCCCGGGTTCTTCAGCGGGAACCAGGCGAAGTCCACGTCCGGGAACATCGCCTTCGGGTCGCCGGAGACGACCGGTGAGAACAGCACCAGGCCGACGGCGACGATCAGACCGCCGTAGATCGACCACAGGGCGCCCTGGGTGGTGAACCGCTTCCAGAACAGGCTGTAGAGGATCGTCGGCAGGTTGGCGGAGGCGGCGACCGCGAAGGCCAGCGCGACCAGGCCGGCCACGTTCAGGTCGCGGGCGAGGGCGCCGAGCGCGATGGAGACGATGCCGATGAAGACGGTCGCCCAGCGGGCCGCCCGCATCTCCTCCTTCTCGGTGGCCTGGCCCCTGCGGATGACGTTGGCGTAGATGTCGTGCGCGAAGGACGAGGACGAGGCGAGGGTGAGGCCCGCGACGACGGCGAGGATGGTCGCGAAGGCCACCGCCGAGATCGTGGCGAGCAGGATCGCGCCCCAGGCCGAGTCGACGCCGCCCACGTGCAGCGCGAGCAGCGGCGCGGCCGTGTTGCCGGACGGGTTGGACGCGATGATCTCGTCCTTGCCGATGAGCGCCGCCGCGCCGAAGCCGAGGGCGATGGTCATCAGGTAGAAGGCGCCGATGATGCCGATCGCCCAGTTCACGGACTTACGGGCGGCCTTGGCGTTGGGCACCGTGTAGAAGCGGATCAGGATGTGCGGCAGGCCGGCGGTGCCGAGCACCAGGGCGATGCCCAGGGAGATGAAGTCCAGCTTGGTGGTGCCCGTCGCGCCGTACTGGAGGCCGGGCTCCAGGAAGGCGGAGCCCGCGCCGCTGTTCTCCGCCGCCTTGCCGAGCAGGTCGGAGATGTTGAAGTCGAACTTCAGCAGCACCAGGAAGGTGATCAGGATGGTGCCGCCGATCAGCAGCACGGCCTTGACCATCTGGACCCAGGTGGTGCCCTTCATGCCGCCGATGGTGACGTACACGATCATCAGGACGCCGACGAGCGCGACGATGAGGATCTTGCCCGCGTCGGAGGTGATGCCGAGCAGCAGCGAGACCAGGACGCCCGCGCCCGCCATCTGGGCCAGCAGGTAGAAGATCGAGACGACGATGGTGGAGGTGCCGGCGGCGGTGCGCACGGGCCGTTGGCGCATGCGGTAGGCGAGGACGTCGCCCATGGTGTAGCGGCCGGAGTTCCTGAGCGGCTCGGCCACCAAGAGCAGGGCCACCAGCCAGGCGACCAGGAAGCCGATGGAGTACAGGAAGCCGTCGTAGCCGAAGAGGGCGATGGCGCCGGCGATGCCGAGGAAGGACGCCGCCGACATGTAGTCGCCGGAGACGGCGAGGCCGTTCTGGAAGGCGCTGAACTGGCGGCCGCCCGCGTAGAAGTCGGCGGCGTCCTTGGTCTGGCGGCCCGCCCACACGGTGATGCCGAGCGTCGCGACGACGAAGACGGCGAAGAGCGTGATGATCAGCGGCCGGTGCTCGCTGGCCTCGTTGGCGGCCAGTTCGGCGGCGAATACGGACTGTGCGGGGCTCATGCGCCGCCCTCCATCCGGGACTTGATGGCCTCGGCCTTGGGGTCGAGCTTCGCGGCGGCGTGCCGCGAGTACCACCAGGCGATGAGGAACGTGGTGACGAACTGGGCGATGCCGAAGACGAACGCGACGTTGATGTTGCCGAACAGCTTGGTGCCCATGAAGCCGCCGGCGTAGTTCGACAGCAGCACGTAGAGCAGGTACCAGGCCACGAAGGCGATCGTCAGCGGGAACGCGAAGGAGCGGAAGGAGCGGCGCAGTTCGGCGAACTCAGCGCTCTGCTGCACTTCGGAGAACTCCTCGGCGGACGGAAGCGGGCGTTCCCCTTTCGCGGGGGGTGGTGCGTCGGTGGCCACGGAGTCTCCTCGTACGACGGACATGACGGCTTGGACCTCGGTGTTCTCACAGGAGGCCGGTGATGCTCGGGCTCCCTGTCCAACGACACGGCGCCCCGCCGGGACCGGTTCAACACCCGTGGCACTTTCCGAAGTCACCCTCAGCGGGTCATTGCTGGCCGGCGACATCGGGGGATAGCTTCACCCTGCACCACTACGTCATGTACCTGCCCGTGCCGTTCACCCGTGCCCCGGGCCGGTGCCGTTTGCCCGGATGATGTGGAGACCCCATGGATCATCTGCGCTTCCCGCGCGACCCGCGCTCCAGACGCGGGCTCGTTTCCCGAGCTTTCCCGACGGACTGGAGACACCTCGCATGACCGCACCCCACCCGCGTCACCGCCGCGCCCTCGCGCTCCCGGCCGGACTGGCCGTGGCCGCCTCGCTGGCGCTCCTGCCGGGCACCCCGGCCACCGCGGCCCCCGCGGCGGAGACCGCCCCCTCGACGGCGGCGGACGCGACCTCGCTCAGCTACGTCGTCAACGTCGCCCCCGGACACCGTCCTTCGGCCACCCTGCGACGGGCGATAGCCGAGGCCGGCGGCACGATCGTCACGTCGTACGACCGGATCGGCGTGATCGTCGTCCACTCCGCCGACCCCGACTTCGCCAAGACCGTCCGAAAGGTGCGCGGCGTCCAGTCGGCCGGCGCCACCCGCACCGCGCCGCTGCCCTCGGCCGCCACCACCGACACGGGCGCCCCGCAGGTGCTCGGCGCCAAGGACCTGGCCGCCGCGAAGGCCGCCGCCGCGGCCGCCGGGGACCAGGACCCGCTGGAGCCGTTGCAGTGGGACCTGCCCGCCATCAAGGCGGACAAGGCGCACGAGAAGTCGCTGGGCAGCAAGAAGGTGACCGTCGCCGTCATCGACACCGGCGTCGACGACACCCACCCGGACATCGCCCCGAACTTCGACCGGCAGGCCTCCGTCAACTGTGTCGCGGGCAAGCCGGACACCGCCGACGGTGCCTGGCGGCCGAGCGCGGCGGAGAGCCCGCACGGCACCCACGTGGCCGGGGAGATAGCCGCCGCCAAGAACGGCGTCGGCATGACCGGTGTGGCACCCGGGGTGAAGGTCGCCGGCATCAAGGTCTCCAACCCCGACGGCTTCTTCTACACCGAGGCCGTGGTCTGCGGCTTCATGTGGGCGGCCGAGCACGGCGTCGACGTGACCAACAACAGCTACTACACCGACCCGTGGTACTTCAACTGCAAGGACGACCCGGACCAGAAGGCGCTCGTCGAGGCCGTCTCGCGGGCCTCGCGGTACGCGGAGAAGAAGGGCGCGGTGAACGTCGCCGCGGCCGGCAACGAGAACTATGACCTCGCCTCGGACGAGATCACCGACCCGTCCTCGCCGAACGACACCACGCCCGGTGACCGCACGGTCGACCCGTCGAAGTGCCTGGACATCCCGACCCAGCTGCCCGGCGTCGTGACCGTCGCGGCCACCGGTGCCAAGGGCCTCAAGTCGTCCTTCTCCAACTACGGCCGGGGCGTCATCGACATCGCCGCGCCCGGCGGCGACTCGACGGCCTACCAGACGCCGCAGCCGCCCGCCACCAGCGGTCTGATCCTGGGCACGCTGCCCGGCGGCAAGTGGGGCTACATGGCCGGTACGTCGATGGCCTCGCCGCACGTCGCGGGCGTCGCCGCCCTCATCAAGTCGACGCACCCGCACGCCTCCCCGGCCACGGTCAAGGCCCTGCTGTACGCCGAGGCCGACGCCACGGCGTGCACCGACCCCTACGACATCGACGGCGACGGCAAGGTCGACGCGGTGTGCGAGGGCCCGAAGAACCGCAACGGCTTCTACGGCTGGGGCACGGCCGACGCGCTGGACGCGGTGACCTGGTAGCCGGTCCGCGTACGTGACGCGGGGGCGGCGGTCCGGTTCCCACCCGGCCCGCCGCCCCCTCGTCGTGCGGCAGTATCTGCGGCATGCAGACCTACGAAGACCCCACCGCCTGGGCACCCGAACCGGTGCGCCCCCGCTGGTCGCTGACCCTGAAGTTCGTCGCGACGCTGCTGTTCTTCCCGCTGCTGTGCGCGTTCTGGCTGGCGGTGGCCGCGGTCCTCTTCGTGGTGGGTCTGTTCGCCGACGCGATCGCGGCGGTCAGCGAGGGCTTCGAACGCGGCTACCTGCGGTTCATGGACGACACCCTCGGCGGCATCGCCCGGCTCGGTTCCTGGTGCGTGACGTGGCCCGAGCTGCGGCACGAGGGGGACACCGCCTACTACCGGGCGCGGGTGGACAAGGTGGTGGGCAACTGGACCGAGCAGGCCTCCGCCCCGCGCGAACCGAAGAAAGCGCGGCCGCCCGTGGAGTGCGAGATACCCCGGCGCGACTACCGCGGCGTGGGCGGACGGTACGTCGCCGAAGTCGCCCTCGCCCAGGGGTGGGAGCTGCGGCCCACGGACGTGCGCAAGGAGGTGCGGCTGTGGTGGTCGGCCGCTTCCCACTCGCCGGACACGCCCGCCGCCGACGCGGAGCGGGGCTCGTGAACGCGGCTGCGTCCGGACGGCACGCGCGGCCCTCCGGCACCCGCCGGACGGTGGCCGTACTCGTCCTGGTGGCGCTCGGCGCCCTGATACCCGTGCTCGGCCCGTCCCCCGCACTGCGCGGCACCGGGGAGGCCGAAGCGCCCGGCACCGGCGGCATCGCCCTGCTGCGCACGGTGCTCTACGCCGCGCTGAGCGTCCCGCTCGGCGAACTCTTCGTGAACCGCCTGGCCCGCTCGCTGCCCGGCGCTCCCCCGGACCGGCCCCGCAGCTGGTCGCCGTACGCGGCCGCCGCCGGTCTCGTCGCCGCGCTGGGTCTTGCCTCGGTGGTGGCCACGGGCAATCTGATGCCGGGCTCGGTCGCCGACATCGACGTCGGCGGCCTCTACGAGTCCCGCGACGGCAGGCTCGCGCTCCTGGAGGTCAACGGATTCCTCGCGGCCTGGCTGTGCGCGACCTCGCGGCGGCCCGGGCTCCAGGTGTGGCCGCTGGCCGCGGTGGTCGTCGCGGACGCGCTGCGCGCGCACCCCGCGACCGAGTACGGCCCGCTGCTCGGCTCGGCGCTGACCCTCGTCCATCTGACCTGCGCCTGCCTGTGGGCGGGCGGCCTGCTGTACGCGCTGCGGATGCTGCGGCGGTGGCGGGGCGCGCAGGCGGGGCCGGCCCTGCTGGGGCTCTACGCGCGCGTGGCGGCCGTTCTGCTGGCGGCCCTCACGGCGACCGGGGTGTGCAGTGCGCTGCGGCGGATGCCGGCGGGCACGCTCCTGGACCAGCTGACGGACACCGCGTACGGGCGGGTCCTGCTCGCCAAGGTGCTCCTGGTGGCCGCGGTCGCCGTCCTCGCGCTGTGGGCCAGGGTCCGGCTGAGCCGCGCGGCCGACCCGCTGACCGCCTGCTCCCCCGCGCGCGCGGAGGTCGTCGCCCTGGGCGTGGTGGTGGCCGTGTCGGGGCTTCTGACGGCCCTTCCGGTGCCGATCCGGTGGTGAGTGCCCGGCGCGTGCGCCCGCGCGGTGCCGCAACGCTCCCCCGACGCCCGGAACTTGACGGCACGGGGCACCTGCGGGACCGGAGTGTCGGTCCCGGCCCGTATCCTCATTGACCATGCTCGAAGACCGCACGACCGCAGCGCCGCCCGCCACGGCGTGGCCGGCCGCGTATCCGCAGGGGTACGCGGTCGTCGACGTGGAGACCACCGGCCTGGCCCGCGACGACCGCATCATCTCGGCGGCCGTCTACCGGCTGGACGCCCGCGGCGAGGTCGAGGACCACTGGTACACCCTGGTCAATCCGCAGCGCGATCCCGGCCCGGTGTGGATACACGGTCTGACGAGCGAGGTGCTCCGGGACGCGCCGCTCTTCCCGGACGTCGCCGAGGAGTTCGCGGCCCGGCTCGACGGGCGGGTCCTCGTCGCGCACAACGCGGTCTTCGACTGGCAGATGATCGCCCGTGAGTACGCGCGCGCGCAGCGCGAGGCGCCGGTGCGTCAACGGCTGTGCACCATCGCCCTGTCCAAGGCGCTGGACCTGCCGCTGCCCAACCACAAGCTGGAGTCGCTGGCCGCGCACTTCGGCGTCGTGCAGCAGCGGGCGCACCACGCGCTGGACGACGCGCGGGTGCTGGCGGAGGCGTTCCGGCCGAGCCTGCTCGCCGCGGCGGCCGGGGACGTGCGGCTGCCGCTGCACGAGTGCCGGCCGCTGACCGAGTGGTCGGACCGGCCCGCGCCCCGGATCGGGCAGCAGGCCGGCTACGGGAGCTACCGGCCGAACAGCTGGCGCCCCTCCCGCAAAAGGCCCGCGTGCACCCATCCCAACCCGGGCCGGTACGAAGAGGGCAAACGGCTCAAGCAGGGCATGCGGGTGGCCTTCTCGGGCGACACCTCCGTCGAGCGCGACCTGCTGGAGGACCGCGCCGTCGAGGCGGGGCTGCACGTCGCGACGAGCCTGTCCCGGCTGACCAGCCTGCTGGTCACCAACGACCCGGACTCGGGCACCTCCAAGGTGGTCAAGGCCCGGCAGTTCGGCACGCCGGTGGTGGACGAGGCGGCGTTCGGGCAGCTGCTCGGGGACGTCGAGCCTGCGGACGGGTGATTCCGGGCGACTCGCCCGGCGCCCGCTGGCCCGCGTTCGCGGCGACGGCCCACCCTGTGGCGCATGGCGACATGTGAAGTCTGCGGCAACAACTACGGAATGTCCTTCGAGGTCCACGCCCAGGGAGCGGTGCACGTCTTCGACTGCTTCTCCTGCGCGATCCACCGGATGGCTCCCATCTGCGAGCACTGCCGGGTGCAGATCATCGGCCAGGGCGTCGAGGTCGAGGGCCACTGGTTCTGCGGCGCCCACTGCGCCCGCGCGGAGGGGAGGGCGGGGATCGTCGACAAGGTCTGAGCCCGGCCGCCCGGCGCGAGCCCGTACCCGCCGCGTGACACCCCACGACCGAGTTGTACCGTTCGTGGGGTGTACCGCTTCCTCTTGTCCCGCCAGTGGGTGATCCTCACGCTGGTCGCCGTGCTGCTCATCCCCACGATGATCCGGCTGGGCTTCTGGCAGATGCACCGCTACGAGGAGCGCACCGCCCGGAACGACCTGGTCGCGCACGCGCTCGAAGCCTCGCCGGTGCCCGTGGAGTCGCTGACCGCGCCCGGCAAGCAGATCACCACACGCGAGCGGTACCGCACCGTCACCGCGAAGGGCCGCTTCGAGGCGGACCGCGAGGTCGTCGTCCGCCGCCGCACCGACGCCGACGACAACATCGGCTACCACGTACTGACCCCCTTCGTGCTGAACGACGGCAAGGTCCTGCTGGTCAACCGGGGCTGGATCCCCGCGGACGGCGCGAGCCAGACCGCGTTCCCGAAGGTCCCCGCGCCGCCCCGGGGCGAGCTCACCCTCACCGGGCGGCTGATGCCCGACGAGACGACCGAGGCGAGCGGCATCAAGGACCTCCAGGGCCTCCCGGACCGGCAGGTCATGCTCATCAACAGCGCGCAGCAGGCCGAGCGCCTGGACGCCCGGGTGCTCGGCGGATACGTGGTCCTGAAGACACCGGAGCCGAAGAACGGCACCCCGGAGCCGATCGGCAGCCCCGGCAACGAGAACGCCGCGCTGAACTTCGCCTACGCCATCCAGTGGTGGCTGTTCGCCGCGGCCGTACCGGTCGGCTGGTGGTTCCTGGTCCGCCGCGAGAAGCGCGACCGGGAGACCCCCGAGGACGTGCGGCCCGCGGAGGCGGAACCCGCGGCCGTCTAGCCGCGCGGCGGGAGGGTGCGGGCGGACCCGATTGCTCCGCCTCCGGCCGGGAAGAGGTCACCCGTGCACCCCCACATCGAGGACTACGCGCTCATCGGCGACCTGCAGACCGCCGCCCTGGTCGGCACGGACGGCTCCGTGGACTGGCTCTGCCTGCCCCGCTTCGACTCGGCCGCCTGCTTCGCCAAACTGCTCGGCGACGAGGACAACGGCCACTGGCGCATCGCCCCGGAGGGCGCCGAACGCTGCACGCGGCGTGCCTACCGGCCGGACACCCTCGTCCTGGACACCGAGTGGGAGACCGAGGACGGCGCGATCCGCGTCACCGACCTGATGCCCCAGCGCGACCGCGCCCCCGACCTCGTGCGCATAGTCGAGGGCCTGAGCGGCGAGGTCACCGTGCGCAGCGTGCTCCGGCTGCGCTTCGACCACGGCTCGATCGTCCCCTGGATGCGCCGGACCGACGGGCACCGGGTGGCCGTCGCCGGGCCGGACTCGGCGTGGCTGCGCAGCGAGCCCGAGGTGCACAGCTGGGGCGAAGACTTCGGGACGCACGCGGAGTTCACGGTCGCCGCCGGCGAGAAGGTCGCGTTCGTGCTGACCTGGCACCCCTCGCACGAGCCCCGCCCGTCCTTGATCGACCCGTACGTGTCGCTGGAGCACAGCGTCGAGGACTGGCGCGAGTGGGCGGCGCGCTGCCGCTACGACGGCCCGCACCGGGACATCGTGGTCCGCTCCCTGATCACGCTGAAGGCGCTCACGTACCAGCCCACCGGCGGCATCGTGGCCGCCCCCACCACCTCGCTGCCGGAGGAGCCGGGCGGCGTGCGCAACTGGGACTACCGCTTCTGCTGGCTGCGGGACTCCACGCTCACCCTGGGCGCCCTGCTGTCGGCCGGTTATCTGGAGGAGGCCGAGGCCTGGCGCGACTGGCTGCTGCGCGCGGTCGCGGGCAACCCGGCGGACCTCCAGATCATGTACGGCGTGGCGGGCGAGCGACGGCTGCCCGAGTTCGAGCTGCCGTGGCTGTCCGGCTTCGCCGGGTCCAGGCCCGTGCGCATCGGCAACGACGCCGTGAACCAGCTCCAGCTGGACGTGTACGGCGAGGTCATGGACTCCCTGTCGCTGGCCCGGCTGGCGGGGATGCAGCCCCGGCCGCAGATGTGGGAGTTGCAGTGCGCCCTGGTGGAGTTCCTGGCCACGGCGTGGCGGGAACCGGACGAGGGGCTGTGGGAGGTGCGGGGCGGGCGCCGGCAGTTCGTGCACTCGAAGGTGATGACGTGGGTGGCCCTGGACCGGGCGGTGCGCACCCTGGAGGACCATCCCGAGCTGGGCGGCGGTGACCTCGACGGCTGGCGCGCGCTCCGTGACGAGGTGCACCGCGAGGTGTGCGAGAAGGGCTACGACCCGGCGCGCAACACCTTCACCCAGTACTACGGCTCGCGGGAGCTGGACGCCTCGGTGCTGCTCATCCCGCGCGTGGGATTCCTGCCGCCGGACGACCCGCGCGTGGTCGGCACGGTCGACGCGGTCGGCGCGGAGCTGACCCGGGACGGCCTGGTCCGGCGCTACAGCACCGAGGGCGATCCCGTCGACGGTCTGCCGGGCGGCGAGGGGACGTTCCTGGTGTGTTCGTTCTGGTACGCGGACGCGCTGCACGCGACCGGCCGGACGAAGGAGGCCCGGGAGCTGTTCGAGCGGCTGGTGGCGCTCGCCAACGACGTGGGGCTGCTGGCCGAGGAGTACGACCCGGTGAGCGGGCACCAGCTCGGCAACTTCCCGCAGGCCTTCAGCCACGTCGGCCTGGTGAACACGGCCCTCGCCCTGTTCGGGGACGAGGAGGCAGGATAGGGGCCATGGATCTTGGACTGAAGGACCGGGTGTACGTCGTCACGGGTGCCACCCGGGGCCTGGGCAACGCCGCCGCGCGGGAGCTGGTCGCCGACGGGGCGAAGGTGGTCGTCACGGGGAGGGACGAGAAGAGCGCCTCGGAGGCGGCCTCGGCCCTGGGGCCGGGGGCGGTGGGGGTGGCCGCGGACAACGCCGACCCGGAGGCCGCCGGACGGCTGATCGCGACCGCCCGGGAGCACTTCGGCCGGTTCGACGGCGTGCTGATCAGCGTGGGCGGGCCGCCGCCCGGGTTCGTCGCCGACAACACGGACGAGCAGTGGCAGTCGGCGTTCGAGTCGGTGTTCCTCGGCGCGGTGCGGCTGGCCCGGACGGCGGCGGCCGAGCTGGCGGACGGCGGGGTGATCGGGTTCGTGCTCTCGGGCTCGGTGCACGAGCCGATCCCGGGCCTGACCATCTCCAACGGCCTGCGCCCCGGGCTCGCGGGCTTCGCCAAGTCCCTCGCCGACGAGCTGGGCCCGCGCGGCATCCGCGTCGTGGGCCTGCTGCCGGGCCGCGTGGACACCGACCGGGTGCGCGAGCTGGACGGTCTGTCCGCCGACCCGGAGGCGACCAGGGCGGCCGCCGAGTCCCGCATCCCGCTGCGCCGCTACGGCGCCCCGGAGGAGTTCGGCCGCGCGTCCGCGTTCCTGCTCTCCCCCGCGGCGGCGTACATCACGGGCGTGATGCTGCCGGTGGACGGCGGCATGCGGCACGGGTTCTAGGACGGCCGGACGGCCCCGGTCGCGGGCGCCACGCCCGGCGAGCCGCCCTGGAGGCGGCCGCCGCCCCGCGCCGATGGCCCGGGACCGCGCCCGAGAACCGTCGGCCGGGCGGGACACGCCGTGGGCTGCTTTCAAACGCCGGGGACAGGACAGTCCCCGGCAGCCAGGCGCGCCCTCAGCTGACCCGCCCGGCCGGGCGGGACGCGCCGTGGGCTGCTTTCGGGCGCCCGGACAGGACGGTCCCCGGCGGCCGGGCGTGCCCTCAGCTGACCCGCTCCGCCCCGTGCTTGACGCCCCGGAGGTGGACTTCCGCCGGGAGGGACGTGAGGGCGGCCGACTCGCGGGCGTGGGTCAGGGCCCCGGTGGTGAGGTCGTGCAGGGCGGTGCCGGGGTCCACGTGGGGGGCCAGGAGCAGCCGGACGCGGGCCGCCGGGGCGTCACGGCGGCCGGTGAGCCGTACCCCGGCCCGTTCGACCCCGTCCACGCGGTCCGCCTCACCGGCGAGGACGTCCTCGAGCGCCCGGCCGCGCAGCGCGGCGCCCTCGCCGTCCCCGGTGTCGACGAGGACCTCGGTGAGCCTGCGGCGGCGTACCACCGCGACCAGCCACCACAGGGCGAGCAGCAGCAGGACGGCGAGGGCCGCGATGACGACCGGCCACCACCAGCCGGCGTCCCGCCAGCGGGTCCGTTCGGTGTCGCTCAGCAGCACGTCGTGCGGCCCTTGGTGGACCCACCAGGAGGGCGCGGGGGCGTCGAGGCCCACGGCCAGCACCGCGCCGCCGAGCGCCAGCAGGATCAGGCCCGCCAGTGCGGTCAGTACCCGGTTCACCGTCCTGAGCACCGCGCTCACCCCTTCCGTCCGGGTCGCGCCACCCGCAGCGACACCGCGGGCGGCCGGGCCAGGCCCAGACCGCGCACCGCGTCGTCGAGCGCGCCGTGCAGATCGGCCCGTACGTCGTCCAGTTCCCGGAAGTGCGACAGCGCCCGTACGCGGGCCCTGCGGCGGCGCATCCGCACTCGCGCCGACTGCACTCCGGGGACCTCCATGGCCCGGTCGCGCAGCACGGTGGCGGCGGCGTCCCGGTGCAGCCCGGCGCGTACGTCCGGGTGGGTGCGCCGCATCGGCAGCTCCCGGCGCAGTCCGGGCGTGAGGGCCAGCAGGAGCAGCCAGAGCCCGAGGGCCGCGGCGACTCCCGCGCCGACCAGCACCCAGGTGTCGTCGACGGGCCGTTCGGCGAGCTGCCGGGCCAGGTCACGGCGCCAGCCGAGCGCGGTCCGGCCGGCGCGCACCGCGACGACGTCGTAGAGGAAGGCCCCGGCGAGGATCAGGAGCAGCAGCGCGACGAGGCCGGCGGGGACGCGGCGCGTGGACCAGAAGCGGCCGGCCCGTCCGCTTCCGGAGTCGTCCGGCAGGCCGGGCCCGTGCTTCTCCGAGGTCGGGGCCGCGCCCGGCTCCGTGCCGCGTTCCACGACGGGCAGGCGCTGGGTGCTGCCCTCTCCCGTCCCGGCGCTCTGGGGCTCGCTCATCGCGTCCTCCCGTGCCTCGCACCGTATTCCGCCGCCAGGTGCAGCCGCTCCACCTGGACGGCGACCTCCGGTACCGCCATGCCCACCAACGCACGTACCCGCTGGACCACTTGGTGACGCACCCGGCCGCAGCGGGCGCCGATGTCGCACGGGTAGTCGAGTTCCAGGTGCACCCGGACGCGGGCGGTGTCGTGGTGGACGTCGACGGTGGCGTACGGCCGTGCGGCGTCCGGGTGGAGCGGGCCGAGCGCCTCGCGGGCCGCCCGTGCGGCGACCTTGGCGACGACCCGGTCGGCGATCCGCGTGGCACCGCGCTCGCCCGGCGCCACGCGGGCCAGGGGTTCGAGGAGCTCACCGGACCCCTCGCTCACGCCGGTCACCGCCGCCGGTCGTCGCGGGTGCGGAAGAAGTAGGCGGGGTCCATGTCCCCCTCCAGGAAGCGGCCCACCACGAACCCGACGGCCCCCAGGGCCGCCACCAGCAGGAAGGCACCGAAGCCGCCGAAGTATCCGGCGAAGCCCAGTGCCATGCCGGCGATCATGCCGACCACGGCCATGCTCATGGCGCGCTCCCCTCGTTCACCGTTTGATTCACGATTCACCGTTCGGTCAGCGTCCGCGTCACTTGATCCGGGGCTCCGGTTCCTCGTCCTCCTCGTCGGGCAGCTTCACGTCGCTGACCGCGATGTTGACCTCGACGACCTCCAGGCCGGTCATCCGCTCCACCGCCGCCACCACGTTCTCCCGCACATCACGGGCCACGTCCGCGATCGACACGCCGTACTCGACGACGATCTCCAGATCGAGGGCGGTCTGCTTCTCGCCGACCTCGGCCTTCACCCCGCGCGACACCCCGGACTTGGTCCCTCCGGGCACCCGGTCGCGCACGGCGCCGAAGGTGCGGGACATCCCGCTGCCCATCGCGTGCACGCCGGCGACGTCCCGTGCCGCCATTCCGGTGATCTTCTCCACGACGCCGTCGGCGATGGTGGTCCGTCCCCGGGTGCCGGGGTCCCCGCCGCCGCGCCGCGTCGTCTGGCCCTTGGCCGCCCCGGGGGTGTCGATCGTGTCCTGCCCGCTCCGGTGGGTCTCCATGTCGCTCATCGCCGTACGTCCCTTTCGGTCGTAGTCCTGTGACCACGTTAGGCGGGGTTGCGGTGACTCGCGCCACGGATGCGGCAGGCTGGGGGAATGACGACGGCGGACCGGTGGACGCGTGCGGTGCGGGAGCAGCTGGGTCTCGGCAGGCTGCTGCCGCTGGGCGGCCCGGAGGACGGAGCGTGGATCGCCGAGCGCGCGGCCCGGGAGGTGCTGCTGGCGGAGGCCCGGCGGGTGGCGGGGGTGCGTCCGGGTGACCTGCGGATCGGCACCGCCGACCCGGACGACGTACGGGAACCCGCCGTGCCGCCCCCGCCGAGCGCGCTGCCGCCCGGACCGCTGCGGGTGACCGCCGACTTCTCGGCGGTCGTGGGGCCGACGGCGGCCCTGCCGGAGACGGCCGCGCGGCTGCGGGCCGCGCTGACCGAGGCGGCGGCAGAGCGGATCGGCCTCGCGGCGGCGGACGTGGACCTGCGGGTGACCGGCCTGCTCGACGAGACGGTGGCCCCGGGGGCGGGCGCCGGGCCCGGCCCGGGGCCCTCCGGGGGGCCCGACGGGACGGACGGCGGAGGCGAGGGTGACGGCGACGGCGAGGGCGACGAGGGGCGCGTCGCCCGGGCCGCGCGGGCGGTGCCGGGTGTGCTCCGGCTGACGGGGGTGCTGGGCCGTCCGGTGCAGGTGACGGTGCCGCCGGCGCGGGAGGGTGCCCTGCCGCGCCGGCATGTCCGGGTGGAGCTGGCGGTGCGCGCGGACCACCGGGCCGTCGAGGTGGCCCGGCGGGTCCGCGCGGTGGTGTCCGAGGCCCTGCCGGACCGCCCGTCGGTGGCGGTGGTGGTGACGGACGTCGGCTGAGCGGCGCCCGGCGCTGCTACTCGCCGAGCCCCGCCAGGTCGCGCAGCCGGCGTCCCTGGGCGGCCCGTTCGGCGGTGCGCTGGGCCTCGTAGTCCCGGGTCAGGGCGCCCTGGAGCAGCGCCTTGGTCTCGACGACCGCGTCGCGCGGTGCGGCCAGGATCGCCGACACCAGGTCGTGCACGGTGGGGGCGAGCTGGTCCGCGGGCACGGCGAGGTTGGCCAGGCCGGTGCTCACGGCCTCCTCGGCGGTGACGAACCGCCCGGTCGCGCAGATCTCCAGCGCGCGGGCGTACCCGACCAGGGACACCAGGGGATGCGTGCCCGTCAGGTCCGGCACCAGGCCCAGGCTGGTCTCGCGCATGGCGAACTGCACGTCGTCCGCGACGACCCGCAGGTCACAGGCGAGGGCCAGCTGGAAGCCCGCCCCGATGGCGTGCCCCTGCACGGCGGCGACCGACACGAGGTCGCTGCGCCGCCACCAGGTGAACGCCTCCTGGTACTCGGCGATGGTCGCGTCCAGCTCGGCGTCGCCGCCCCGCGCGAGGTCGATGAACGACGGTTCGCCGTCGAAGCCCTCGGGGGTGAACGCCTGCCGGTCGAGCCCGGCCGAGAAGGACTTGCCCTCGGCCCGCAGCACCACGGCGCGGACGGAGCCCGGCAGCAGCCGGCCGGCCTCGGCCAGCGCCCGCCACAGAGCGGGGCTCTGCGCGTTGCGCTTGGCCGGGTTGGTCAGCGTCACCGTGGCGATCGCGTCGTCGACGGTGAGCCGCACGCCGTCCTGGTCGAGTGCGGGACCGGGGTCGTGGGCGGGCGAAGCCATGGGGCGCCTCCGAAAGATGCGGTCGTCGTCCCCGCCGCGCGCCGGACGGTGCGCCGTGCGACGGCAGGGCTAAGTGACTGCACAGTAACCACCCGGACGGTCGGACGACCGACCGGGTGGCCACCGTCACTTTCGGAGCCGAGGGGCCGCCCGGGGCATCAGGCCGACGTGGCCTTCTTGCCCCGGGTAGCCCCGCCACGCCCTCGGAGCGTGACACCCGACTCACTGAGCATGCGGTGCACAAAGCCATACGAGCGGCCGGTTTCCTCGGCCAACGCCCGGATGCTCGCACCGGCGTCGTACTTCTTCTTCAGGTCTGCCGCGAGCTTGTCGCGCGCGGCGCCGGTTACCCGGCTGCCCTTCTTCAGAGTCTCGGCCACCCGTGCCTCCTCATGGGAAGTGCGCTCTGGTACTCCTCATGATCACCCCTCCCGGCCCTCCTGGCCACCCATTCGGCAAGGTCGATGAGACAAGGTGGTGACGACAGGAGCGGGTCCGCACATACGGAATCCGTAATTCCAGGGAATCGGGCGCGTTCGGCCGAACGGGTTTCGCCGCGTCGTTCCAGGTCAGAAAGGCGGCGCGGCCGGGCCCCCGGCAATGAGGGGCCCGGCCGCGAAATCGGTGTAGGACACACCTCTTGATGAGGAGATCTCACACAGATGGTGGATCACGGATCGGCCGAATGATCCATCAGCAGTGGATCATCCATTCGATCAAGCGAGGGCGACAAGGTCCGCGTAATCGGCGCCCCACAGGTCCTCGACGCCGTCCGGAAGCAGAATGATCCGCTCCGGCTGGAGCGCCTCGACGGCGCCCTCGTCGTGGGTGACGAGGACGACGGCGCCCTTGTAGGTGCGCAGCGCTCCGAGGATCTCCTCGCGGCTGGCCGGGTCGAGGTTGTTGGTGGGTTCGTCGAGGAGCAGCACGTTCGCCGAGGACACCACGAGGGTGGCCAGCGCGAGACGGGTCTTCTCGCCGCCGGAGAGGACACCGGCGGGCTTGTCGACGTCGTCGCCGGAGAACAGGAACGAGCCCAGCGTCTTGCGGACCTCGACCAGGTCCAGGTCCGGGTTGGCCGAGCGCATGTTCTCCAGGACGGTGCGCTCGGGGTCGAGGGTCTCGTGCTCCTGCGCGTAGTAGCCGAGCTTGAGGCCGTGGCCCTCGATCACCTGGCCGGTGTCGGGCTTCTCGACGCCGCCGAGGAGGCGCAGCAGCGTGGTCTTGCCTGCGCCGTTGAGACCCAGGATGACGACCCGGGAGCCCTTGTCGATGGCCAGGTCGACGTCGGTGAAGATCTCCAGCGAGCCGTACGACTTCGAAAGGCCCTCGGCCATCAGCGGGGTCTTGCCGCAGGGCGCCGGCTCCGGGAAGCGGAGCTTGGCGACCTTGTCGGACTGGCGGACCGCCTCCAGGCCGGAGAGCAGCTTGTCGGCGCGGCGGGCCATGTTCTGCGCGGCGACCGTCTTGGTGGCCTTGGCGCGCATCTTGTCGGCCTGCGAGTGCAGGGCGGCGGCCTTCTTCTCGGCGTTGGCGCGCTCGCGCTTGCGGCGCTTCTCGTCGGCCTCGCGCTGCTGCTGGTAGAGCTTCCAGCCCATGTTGTAGACGTCGATCTGGGAGCGGTTGGCGTCCAGGTAGAACACCTTGTTGACGACCGTCTCGACCAGGTCGACGTCGTGGGAGATCACGATGAAGCCGCCGCGGTAGGTCTTCAGGTAGTCGCGCAGCCAGATGATCGAGTCCGCGTCGAGGTGGTTGGTCGGCTCGTCGAGCAGCAGGGTGTCCGCGTCCGAGAACAGGATCCGGGCCAGCTCGATACGGCGGCGCTGACCGCCGGAGAGCGTGTGCAGTGGCTGGCCGAGCACCCGGTCGGGCAGGTTCAGCGCGGCGGCGATGGTGGCGGCCTCGGCCTCGGCGGCGTACCCGCCCTTGGTGAGGAACTCGGTCTCCTGGCGCTCGTACTGCCGGAGGGCCTTGTCGCGGGTGGCGCCCTGGCCGTTGGCGATGCGCTGTTCGTTCTCGCGCATCTTGCGGATCAGGACGTCCAGGCCGCGCGCGGAGAGGATGCGGTCGCGGGCGAGCACGTCGAGGTCGCCGGTGCGCGGGTCCTGCGGGAGGTAGCCGACCTCGCCGGAGCGGGTGACGTTGCCGGCGGCGGGCTGGCCCTCGCCGGCCAGGACCTTGGTGAGGGTGGTCTTGCCGGCGCCGTTGCGGCCGACCAGGCCGATGCGGTCGCCCTTGGCGACGCGGAAGGTGGCGCTCTCGATGAGGACACGGGCACCGGCGCGCAGCTCGATGCCGGAGGCGGAGATCACGGTCAGACTCCTGGGCGGGTGGGTGGCGGGATGGGCGGCTGTGGAGGTTCCCGCCGCTCTAATGCACGAGGAGAATGGCCATGAGGGCCAGTCTAACGGGGCGGTGCAACCGCTTTTCCCCGCGAGCGTCGTCGGTGGCCGGTGGAAGGCCGGGCGAACGGGTCCCCTTCACCACGCTCGCGGGGTGCGCGGGCTGCCCGCCGGAAGCACGCGGGGGGCCTCCGGCGGTTCGTCCCTGGGGCTCCGCCGGTCAGCTGCCCCCGGTGTGGACCTGGAAGGCCGCCCGGCGTACGGCCTTGGCCAGGGCGGGGTCCGGGTGCGCGGCGGCGAGCGCCACCAGCACCTGCACGGTGCGGGGGTGTCCGACGGCGCGGACCTCGGCGAGCAGCGCCGGGACGGTGGCCTGGACCGCCGACTCCAGGTGCCGCACCAGCAGCGGGGCCTCCCCGTGGTCGGCGACGGCCGCCGCGGTGTCGACCCACAGCCAGGTGGCCTCCGGGCGGGTGAGGACCTCGTGGGCGTCCTCGGGGTCGACGCCGTCGTGCTCGGCCAGCCACAGCAGGGCGTACGGCCGGAGCGTCGGCTCGTCGAGGACGCCGCGGACGTCGGGCTCGGCGGGGGCCCCGACGACGCGCAGCGCCTCGAAGGCGAGGCCGCGCAGCAGGGCGTCCTCGCCGCGTGCCGCCCCGAGCAGTTCGGCGACGGCGCTGCCCACGGGGCGGGCGGCGAGCCAGGCGCGGTACTCGGCGCGGGCGGCGTTGGGGCGGAGCTGGGCGCAGCCGCGGAGCATGTCCTCGGCCGACTGCTCGATGTTGCCGGCCGGGCTCTGCGCGGCGACGCAGATCTGCTCCAGCTTGACCCAGACCGCCCAGTTGCCCAGCGGGGTGAGCGTGGCGTGTCCGTCGCCGCAGGTGAGGGCGCCGACGGAGGCGAGGGCGTGCAGGGCCCAGTCGAGGAGGGGGGCGAGCGGGGTGTCGGTGGCCGGGGCCGGGTCCGGCTCGGAGCCCGGGGTGCCGGGTTCGAGCCGGGGGCCGTAGGGCACCTCGCAGCGTTCGGTGCGCAGTTCGGTGACGCGCTGCTCCAGCAGGTCCAGGAGCTGGGCCACCGGGACGGGTCCGGCGGACAGCTGGAGGAAGGAGAGCAGCTGGGGCATCGCGGAGACGACCTCGGCCACCGCGGCGGGTTCCTGCCCGGCGGGCTCGGGGTGGGCGAGTGACCAGGCGTCGAAGAGGGCGACCCAGCCGCGCAGCACGGCGCTGTCGTCGCGGTTCCAGGCGCGCAGCCGCCAGCCGGGGCGGGCCGTGCCGCCCTGCACCTCGACCAGTCCGGCGAGGCGGGCGGTGTCCCAGTCGGCGCGGACCTTGGCCACGGGCAGGCCCAGTTCGCGCGCCGCGTGCTCGGCGGTGGCGTCGGACAGGGTGGCTTTGCCGTCGGCGGTCGCGCTGCCGCGGCCGGGGCCGAGTGCGGAGTCGGCCCAGCGGGCGACGCGGGCCGCGTCGGCAAGACCGGAGCGTGCCATTCCGGCCAGCTCCGAGCGGGCGGGGGTGCCTTCCGGGGGACGCGGCGCGGGGCGGCGTGGACGCCGCTGATTCATCGCTGGGGGGGCGGCGGCCAGGGGTCGCGGGCGGACGAGTCGGAGCCTGGAGTCGCGCGGGATACGGGACGTCACGGGTGCAGTCTTCCGGTTGACGGTCCGAAAACCCAAACGGAATGCCCCGGGGGCCTCCTGGAACGGTGGTCGCGGAGCCCGGGCGCGCTGTTCGGGCACCGGATCAGGACAGTGGTACGGCGTTGAACGGAACCGGTTCGCCGCGCCCGCGGGCGGGTGCCGCGGGGCGGGCGACGGGGGCACGGGAGGGGTTCGTGGGAGGGGATCACACCAGTGGGGTCATGAAGCGGCGGAGGGTCTCCTCGTAGTCCGCGGGGTCGGCGTTCCACATGGCGCCGTGCGGGGCGTCCCGGACGGCGTGGAGGGCGACCAGACGCGGGTGGGTGTCGGCGAGGCGGCGGGACAGGCGCCAGGGGGCCACCGCGTCGCCGGGGCCGTGGAAGATCAGGGTGGGGACGGCCGGGCGGTACAGACCGGCGGTGCCGGCGTCCCGGTCGGCGTGCAGCCCGGCGCGGCCCTGCGCGGCGCGGACGGCGAGCGGCAGGAGCGCGCCGGGGGTGCGGCGGGCGGCGGCCAGGGCGCGCAGGGTGGTCTCCCAGCTGAGCACCGGGGAGTCCAGCACGAGCCCCGCGATGCGCTCGCGCACGCCGGAGAGCGCGGCGGTGCGCAGGGCCATGGTGGCGCCGGTGGACCAGCCGAGCAGGACGACCTGGCGGGCGCCGTGGTCGAGGGCGTAGCGGACGGCGGCGTCCACGTCGCGCCACTCGGTCTCGCCGAAGTGGTGCAGGCCGTCGGGCGAGGGCGGTGCCCCGACGTCGCCGCGGTAGGCGAGGGCGAGCACCGGCACGTTCCGGCGGTGCAGGGGGGCGATCACGTTCAGGGCGTGTTCGCGGGTGGCGGCCAGGCCGTGCACGGCGATGACCCAGGTCGGGCGGGCCCCGGGCAGGAACCAGGCCGGGAGCGGACCGAGTTCCCCCGGGACCTCGACGTCGGCGTACTCGAGGTCGAGGGCCGTGCCCGGGTTCCCGACGTACAGGTTGGGGGTGAACCACGCCCGGTCACCCGTTTCGAAGGTGCCGTGCGTGACGCGTTCGAGGCGGCGTACGACGGTGTCGGCGCCGTGTTCGACGGTGCCGAGGACCGGTCCCACGACCGCGTGGGAGCCGTCACCGGCGAGCCCGTACCGGCCGGGGCGCAGCGCGGCCAGGTCCCGGGTGAGGGTGATCTGCCCGGCGGCGGTGCCGTGCACGGTGAGCCGGGGCTCGGTCGGCAGGGGCCGGCCGGGGGGCGCCTTGAGCGCCGCGTCGCTGGCGAGCCGGCCGACGGCGACGCTCGCCGCTCCGGTCGCCAGAGCTGCGGTGACGGCGGCTGCCGTTGCGGTGACAGTGCGCATGGGGCCAGTCTCCTGGTGGAGTCCTCGGGCGGCCAGTGGACGGGTGACAGGGGGTGACGAGGTGCTCGTGTCCCGTAGCCGGTACCCCGGGAACCGCCCGGCACGCACCCCGCGTCAGCTTCGCTGCCCGTAGCCCCGCAGGCGCTCCGTCACCTCCGCCAGCTGGGCCGCGGTCAGCAGGGACGGTGCGCGGCCCGGCACCGAGGCGGCGGTCAGCCACAGGCGGCACATCCACTCGAGCTGGGCGGTGCGGTCGTAGGCCTGGTCGAGGGAGCTGCCGTAGGTGACCGTGCCGTGGTTGCGGAGCAGGCAGCCGGTGCGGTCGGTGAGGGCGTCGAGCATGGCGCGGGCGAGTTCGTCGGTGCCGTAGGCCGCGTAGGGGGCGACCCGGACGGGGCCGCCGAGCGCGGCGGTCATGTAGTGCACCGGCGGGAGTTCGTCGACGAGCAGGGAGACCGCCGTCGCGTGCACGGCGTGGGTGTGGACGACGGCCCGGGCGCCGGGGTCGGCGCGGTACACGGCGAGGTGCATGGGCAGTTCGCTGGTGGGGACCAGCGTGCCGCGCACCTGGCGTCCGTCCAGGCCGACGCCGGTCACGTCGTCCGGGGTCAGCCGGTCGTAGGGCACGCCCGACGGGGTGACCAGGACCGTGTCGCCGACGCGCACCGAGACGTTGCCGGAGGTACCGACGACCAGCCCTTCCGCCACCGTCCGCCGGGCCGTCGCGACGAGGTCCGCCCAGGCCGCTTCCTCGGCCGTCCTTCGGTCCGCTTCTGCGCCCTCGGCCCGCGACTGTGTCACAGTCACCGTCTCCTCCCCGGCGCCCGCGCGCCCCTCACGTCCCGCCGCCGAGCGGCCTCGCGGTGATCCTGCCAGCAACGTCTCCGGAGAGCATCGGAGCGGGCACGCAGAGGGAGGCTTCGACCCCGTTTCCGGTCACCGTGACGCCCTGCCCAGTTCATCTTCCGTTCACCCTGGTTACCTACGTTCGTCGCGCCAACGACCTCGAACGATTGCCTGGGTAAATGGAAAGCTTCTCGCTGATCCTCGCGATTGTGGTGGTAACCGCACTCGCGTTTGATTTCACGAACGGTTTCCACGACACCGCGAACGCGATGGCCACCACCATTTCGACCGGTGCGCTCAAGCCCAAGGTGGCGGTGGCGATGTCCGCCGTCCTCAACCTTGTAGGCGCCTTCCTCTCCGTGGAGGTCGCCAACACGATCTCCAAGGGTCTCGTCGACGAGACCGGCATCCGTCCCGAGGTCATCTTCGCCGCACTGGTCGGCGCGATCCTCTGGAACCTCCTGACCTGGCTGGTCGGGCTCCCGTCCAGTTCCTCGCACGCCCTGATGGGCGGCCTGATCGGTGCCGCCGTCGCCTCGGCCGGTATCGGCGCGGTCAACGGCGACGTGCTCGTCACCAAGGTGCTCCTCCCCGCGATCGCCGCCCCGATCGTGGCCGGCCTCGCGGCGCTGCTCGCCTCCCGGATGACGTACGCGCTGGGCCGCAAGGCCGACGGCAGGGCCGCCGCGAAGGGCTACCGGGCCGGCCAGATCGCCTCCGCCGGTCTGGTCTCGCTGGCCCACGGCACCAACGACGCCCAGAAGACCATGGGCATCATCACCCTCGCCCTGATCGCCGGCGGCTCGCTCGCCCCCGACTCCGACCCGCCCGTGTGGGTCATCCTGAGCGCGGGTCTGGCCATCGCCCTCGGCACCTACCTGGGCGGCTGGCGCATCATCCGCACCATGGGCACGGGCCTGACCGACCTCCAGCCGCAGCAGGGCTTCGCCGCCCAGACCAGTGCCGCCACGGTCATCCTGGCCTCCTCCCACCTCGGCTTCTCCCTGTCCACCACGCACTCGGTCTCCGGTGCGGTGATGGGCGCGGGCCTCGGCCGCAAGGGCGGCGTGGTCCGCTGGTCCACGGCCACCCGGATGTTCATCGCCTGGGGCCTGACGCTGCCGGCCGCGGCCCTGGTCGCCGCGCTCGCCGAGTGGGTCTGCCGCCTCGGCGACTGGGGCACGGCCCTCGTCGCGGTGTTCCTGGTCGCGTCCAGCTTCGCGATCTGGCGGGTCTCCCGCCGTGAGGTCGTCGACCACACCAACGTCGTCGACGGCGACGCGGCCGGCGCCCGGGAGCCCGAGCCGGCCGGCGTGGTCACCACGGCGATGGCCGCCGTGTCGCCGCCCCCGACGGGCGTGACCGAGGACCTGGCGGCCACCGTCCCGGCCGCCGCCCCTTCCGACCCCAAGGCCCCGTCGGCCGCCACCCCCGTCTGAACCCGCAGCCCGGGTACGAAGGAAGCGAACCTCCATGAGCATCGACTGGGCAGCCCTCGGCTCCGTCTTCGGCGTCAGCCTCGTGGTCACGGTGGCCCTGGTGGGCCTGTTCACCCTCGGCATCGTCGGCCTCTCCCGCCAGGAGCGGGCCGCCGCCCAGGGCGGCTCCGCGACCCTCGCGGTCACCGGCGCCTACGCCTGCTTCGCGGCCTGCACGGCGGCGGTGGCGTACGGGATCTATCTGATCGTCGCCTGACCGCCGGTCGGCCACCGCTCGATTACCGCCCGGTCCACGGGCACACGCGCCGGGGCGGGGCGCGGAACGGACTCGAACCGTTCCGCGCCCCGCCCTTTCGCGTGCCGGCGCACACCACTCGTGTGTGGGCCTTCGCACACTCCCCCGTCGCAGGTCAACGCCAGGTTGACGGGTGTTCGCGGGCCGTGGTGGACTTCCGGGGCCATCTACGGCGGCAGGAGAGGAAGCCCGGTGCGAATCCGGCGCGGTCCCGCCACTGTGACCGGGGAACAGGAATCCCCGGGAGCCAGGAACTCTCACCGCCGGACTCTTCGAACCAGGGCGTGGACACCCTGAGTGAGGACATGACGCGATGCCCGGCTGCCGCCCCCGCACGACGCCCCGTACCAGGTGTCTCCCCGACCGTGTGACCGGCTGAGCCCGTGCGTGCCGGACGCGTCTTCGCGTACGGCGCCGCCGCCGGCCTCCTCGGCGACCTCCTCCTCGGCGACCCGCGCCGCGGACACCCGGTCGCCGCGTTCGGCCGTGCCGCGGGCGCCGTGGAACGGGTGCTGTGGCGGGACCACCGGGGTTGGGGCGCCCTGCACACCGCCGTGTGCGCCGGTGGCGCCGTCGCCCTCGGGCTGGCCGCCTCCCGTGCCGTACACCGCTCCCCCGCCGCCTCCGTCGCGCTGACCGGCGCGGCCACCTGGGCCGTGGTCGGCGGCACCTCGCTGGCCCGCGAGGCGAACGCCATCGGCCGGGCCCTGGCGGCCGGGGACGTCGAGGCGGCCCGGGCGCGGCTGCCGCACCTGTGCGGGCGGGACCCGCGGGCGCTGGACACCGACGGCCTCGCCCGGGCGGTCGTGGAGTCCGTCGCCGAGAACACCTCGGACGCCGTCGTGGGCGCCCTGGTGTGGGGCGCCGTGGCGGGGGTGCCGGGGCTGCTCGGCTTCCGGGCCGTCAACACGCTGGACGCCATGGTCGGCCACAAGTCGCCCCGGTACCGCCGCTACGGCTGGGCCTCGGCCCGCCTGGACGACCTCGCGGGCTGGCCGGGCGCCCGGCTGACCGCCGTCCTGGCCACCGTGTCCGGCGGTGATCCGCGGGGCGCGGTGCGGGCCTGGCGCGCGGACGCCGCACGGCACCCGAGCCCCAACGCGGGGCCCGTGGAGGCCGCGTTCGCGGGTGCCCTGGGCGTGCGGCTGGGCGGGACGCTCTCCTACGGCGGGCGGGTCGAGCACCGGCCCGTCCTCAACGGCGCCGCGGGACGCCCGGTACGGGCCGGTTCCGGCGACATCGACCGGGCGATACGGCTGTCCCGGCGCGTGAGCTGGCTGGCGCTGGGCGTGTGCGCGGGCGCACGGCTGGCCGCGCGCGGCATCGTCAGGAAGGGACGTACGTCATGAACGGTGGTCTGCTCGTCGCCGGTACCACCTCCGACGCCGGCAAGAGCGTCGTCACCGCCGGGATCTGCCGCTGGCTGGTGCGGCAGGGCGTGAAGGTGGCGCCGTTCAAGGCGCAGAACATGTCGCTGAACTCCTTCGTGACCCGCGAGGGCGCGGAGATCGGGCGGGCGCAGGCCATGCAGGCCCAGGCCTGCCGGGTGGAGCCGACCGCGCACATGAACCCGGTGCTGCTCAAGCCCGGCGGGGAGCGCAGCAGCCAGGTCGTGCTGCTCGGCAGGCCGGTCGGCGAGATGAGCGCCCGCGGCTACCACGGCGGGCGCCAGGAGCGGCTGCTCGGCACGGTGCTCGACTCGCTCGCCGAACTCCGCGCCACGTACGACGCGGTGATCTGCGAGGGCGCGGGCAGCCCGGCCGAGATCAACCTGCGCCGCACCGACATCGTGAACATGGGGATCGCCCGGGGCGCCGGACTCCCGGTCCTGGTCGTCGGCGACATCGACCGCGGGGGCGTCTTCGCCTCCTTCTTCGGCACGGTGGCGCTGCTGGCACCCGAGGACCAGGCGCTGGTCGCCGGGTTCCTCGTCAACAAGTTCCGCGGCGACGTGTCGCTGCTGGAGCCGGGCCTCGACATGCTGCACGGCCTCACCGGGCGGCGGACGTACGGCGTGCTGCCCTTCCGGCACGGGCTCGGCATCGACGAGGAGGACGGACTGCGGGTCTCGCTGCGCGGGACCGTGCGGGAGTCGGCCGTCGCGCCGCCGGTCGGCGAGGACGTGCTGCGGGTCGCCGTCTGCGCGGTGCCGCTGATGTCCAACTTCACGGACGTGGACGCGCTGGCCGCCGAGCCGGGTGTCGTGGTGCGGTTCGTGGACCGGCCGGAGGAACTGGCCGACGCCGACCTGGTGGTCGTGCCGGGGACGCGCGGAACGGTGCGGGCGCTTCAGTGGCTGCGGGAGCGGGGGCTCGCGGACGCGATCGTCCGCAGGGTCGCCGAACAACGGCCCGTGCTCGGCGTCTGCGGCGGGTTCCAGCTCCTCGGGGAGCACATCGAGGACGAGGTCGAGTCCCGCGCCGGGCACGTGGACGGGCTCGGGCTGCTGCCCGTGCGGGTGCGGTTCGCCCGCGAGAAGACCCTCACCCGGCCGGTGGGCGAGGCCCTCGGCGAGCGGGTCGAGGGGTACGAGATCCACCACGGGGTCGCCGAAGTGACGGGCGGGGAGCCCTTCTTGGACGGCTGCCGGGTCGGACAGACCTGGGGCACCCACTGGCACGGTTCGCTGGAGTCGGACGGCTTCCGGCGGGCGTTCCTGCGCGAGGTGGCCGCCGCCGCGGGCCGCCGCTTCGTACCGGCCCCCGACACCTCGTTCGCCGCGCTGCGCGAGGAGCAGCTCGACCGGCTCGGCGATCTGATCGAACACCACGCGGACACCGACGCGCTGTGGCGGCTCATCGAGTCCGGCGCGCCGCAAGGACTGCCCTTCATTCCACCGGGAGCGCCCGCATGAGCACAGTGTTGTTGTTGTCGACCGCCGACACGGACCTGCTGGCGGCCCGCGCGTCGGACGCCGCCTACCGGATCGGCAACCCGACCCGGGTCGACGTCCGGGAGGAACTGCCGGGCCTGGTCGAGGGCGCGGACCTCGCCGTGGTGCGCCTGCTCGGCGGCAAGCGCGCCTGGGAGGACGGGCTGGCCGCGCTGAAGGCCGCCGGCATCCCGACCGTCCTGCTCGGCGGCGAGAGCGTGCCGGACGCGGAGCTGATGGCCGAGTCCTCGGTCCCGGCCGGGGTGGTGGCGCAGGCGCTGCGCTACCTGGTCGAGGGCGGCCCGGACAACCTCACCCAGCTCGCCCGGTTCCTGTCGGACACGGTGCTGCTGACCGGCGAGGGCTTCGACGAACCCCGGAAGATGCCGGAGTACGGCGTCCACGGTGAGCGTGTCTTCACCGAGGGCCGCCCCACGGTCGGCGTGCTCTTCTACCGCGCCCACCAGCTCAGCGGCAACACCGCGTTCGTCGACACGCTGTGCGACGCGATCGAGGCGCGCGGCGCCAACGCCCTGCCCGTGTACTGCGGTTCGCTGCGCGGCGCGGACCCCGGGCTGTACGAGCTGCTGGGCCGGACCGACGCCCTGGTCGCCACCGTCCTCGCGGCGGGCGGCACGCACGCCTCGCAGGCCTCGGCGGGCGGTGACGAGGAGGCGTGGGACGTCGGGGCGCTGGCCGACCTGAACGTGCCGGTGCTGCAAGGGCTCTGCCTCACCACCTCCCGGGCCGCCTGGGAGTCCTCCGACGCCGCCCTCTCCCCCATGGACGCGGCGATGCAGGTCGCGATCCCGGAGTTCGACGGGCGCCTGGTCACCGTGCCGTTCTCCTTCAAGGAGCAGGGTCCCGACGAGGTGCCGGTCTACGTCGCCGACCCCGAGCGGGCCGCGCGGGTCGCCGGGATCGCCGTCCGGCACGCGGCGCTCGGGCACAAGCCGAACGCCGACAAGAAGCTCGCGCTGGTCTTCACGGCGTACCCGACCAAGCACTCCCGCGTCGGCAACGCGGTCGGTCTCGACACCCCGGCGTCGGCGGTGCGGGTGCTGGACGCGCTCAGGGACGCGGGGTACGGGGTCACCGGCTACCCGTCCGAGGGCGACGAGCTGATCCACCGGCTGATCGCGGCCGGCGGCCACGACGTGGAGTGGCTGACCGAGGACCAGCTCGCCGCCGCGCCCGCGCGGGTGCCGCTGGCCGACTACCGGGCCTGGTTCGAGACGCTGGACCCGCAACTGCGGGACGCGATGACCGAGGCGTGGGGCGAGCCGCCGGGCTCGCTGTACGTCGACGGCGACGACATCGTGCTGGCGTCCCTCCAGTTCGGAAACGTCGTCGTCATGATCCAGCCGCCGCGCGGCTTCGGGGAGAACCCGATCGCGATCTACCACGACCCGGACATGCCCCCGTCGCACCACTACATGGCCGCCTACCGGTGGCTGGAGCACAGTTTCGGCGCCGACGCGATCGTGCACATGGGCAAGCACGGCACGATGGAGTGGCTGCCGGGCAAGGGCCTCGGCCTGAGCGCGGGCTGCGCACCGGACGCCGTACTCGGCGACCTGCCGCTGATCTACCCGTTCATCGTCAACGACCCCGGCGAGGGCACCCAGGCCAAGCGGCGCGGCCACGCCACCGTCGTCGACCACCTCGTCCCGCCCATGGCCCGCGCCGACACCTACGGCGACCTGGCCAAGCTGGAGCAGCTGCTCGACGAGTACGCGCTCGTCTCCGACCTGGACCCGACGAAGGCGCCGGCGGTCCGGGCGCAGATCTGGACGCTGGTCAAGGCGGCCGAGCTCCACCACGACCTGCACGTGGACGACCAGCCGGACGACGACGCGTTCGACGAGTTCGTCATGCACATCGACGGCTACCTGTGCGAGATCAAGGACGTGCAGATCCGCGACGGCCTGCACGTCCTGGGCGGCGGCCCGGTCGGCGAGCCGCGCGTCAACCTGGTCCTGGCGGTCCTGCGCGCCTCGCAGGTGTGGGGTGGGCAGGCGAACGCCCTGCCGGGCCTGAGGGCGTCCCTGGCCGAGTACTTCGGCCTGGTGGAGAAGGAGCTGCTGGCCGAGCCCGGTGCCCCGGTGAAGGTGCCGGTGGAGCTGACGGAGCTGGTGGACGGCCCGGCCCGGTCGGCGGCCGACGCGATCGACCTCCTCGAGCAGCTGTGCCGCCGGGTGGCGGAGGGGATGGAGCTGCGGGAGTGGGACCCGGCGGCCGTACCGGGTCTGGTGCGCGACGTGCTGGGCACCGAACTCCCCGACGCGGTCGCGGTGCTGGAGTTCGCCTGCACGGAGGTCGTGCCGCGCCTGGCCCGGACCACCGACGAGATCGGGCACATCCTGCGGGCCCTGGACGGCGGTTACGTGCCCGCCGGGCCGTCGGGCTCCCCGACCCGCGGGCTGGTCAACGTCCTGCCGACCGGCCGGAACTTCTACTCCGTCGACCCGAAGGCGATCCCGTCCCGGCTGAGCTGGGAGGTGGGCCAGTCGCTGGCCGACTCGCTGATCCAGCGGTACCTGGACGACACGGGTGAATACCCGAAGTCCGTCGGCCTCACCGTGTGGGGCACGTCCGCGATGCGCACCCAGGGCGACGACATCGCGGAGATCCTGGCCCTGCTGGGGTGCCGTCCGGTGTGGGACGACGCCTCGCGCCGGGTGACGGGCTTCGAGGTGGTCCCGGTCGAGGAGCTGGGCCGGCCCCGCGTCGACGTCACGGTACGCATCTCGGGCTTCTTCCGGGACGCGTTCCCGCACGTGGTGGGGCTGATCGACGACGCGGTGCGGGCGGTCGCGGAGCTGGACGAGCCCGCCGGGTCCAACTTCGTCAAGGCGCACGCCGACGAGGACACCGCCGAGCACGGCGACCGGCGCCGGGCCACCTCCCGCATCTTCGGCTCCAAGCCGGGCGCGTACGGCGCGGGTCTGCTCCCGCTGATCGACGCCCGCAACTGGCGCTCCGACGCGGACCTCGCCGAGGTGTACGCGGTGTGGGGCGGCTACGCCTACGGGCGCGGACTCGACGGGCGGGCGGCGCGCGGGGACATGGAGACGGCGTTCCGGCGGATCGCGGTGGCCGCGAAGAACGTGGACACGCGTGAGCACGACCTCGTGGACGCCGACGACTACTTCCAGTACCACGGCGGCATGGTCGCCATGGTGCGGCACCTGACGGGGGCCTCCCCCGAGGCGTACGTCGGCGACTCGGCCACCCCGGACCAGGTGAAGACCCGGACGCTGGGCGAGGAGACCCACCGGGTCTTCCGCGCCCGCGTGGTCAACCCGCGCTGGATGGCGGCGATGCGGCGGCACGGCTACAAGGGCGCCTTCGAGATGGCGGCCACCGTGGACTACCTCTTCGGGTACGACGCCACGGCCGGGGTGGTGGACGACTGGATGTACGAGCGGCTCAGCGCCGAGTACGTCTTCGACCCGGAGAACCGGGACTTCATGAAGAAGTCCAACCCCTGGGCGCTGCGCGGCATCACGGAGCGGCTGCTGGAGGCCGCGGACCGGGGGCTGTGGGCGGAGCCGGACGCGGAGACGCTGGAGCGGCTGCGCGCCACCTACCTGGAGCTCGAAGGTGACTTGGAGGGTGACGACAAGTGAGTACCCCGTTCCCGTTCACGGCCGTGGTCGGCCAGGACGACCTGCGGCTCGCGCTGCTGCTGAACGCCGTCTCCCCGGCCGTCGGCGGTGTGCTGGTCCGCGGTGAGAAGGGCACCGCCAAGTCCACGGCGGTGCGGGCGCTGTCGGCGCTGATGCCGGAGGTGGACGTCGTCTCCGGGTGCCGTTTCTCCTGTGACCCGGACGCTCCCGACCCGGGCTGCCCGGACGGCCCGCACGAGCCGGGTGCGTTCGCGTCGCGCCCGGCGCGGATGGTCGAGCTGCCCGTCGGGGCATCCGAGGACCGGCTGGTGGGCGCCCTGGACATCGAGCGGGCGCTGGCGGAGGGCGTCAAGGCGTTCGAGCCGGGGCTGCTGGCCGACGCGCACCGCGGGATCCTCTACGTCGACGAGGTCAACCTGCTCCACGACCACTTGGTCGACCTCCTGCTCGACGCCGCCGCGATGGGCGCCTCCTACGTCGAGCGCGAGGGCGTGTCCGTGCGGCACGCCTCGAAGTTCCTGCTCGTCGGGACCATGAACCCCGAAGAGGGCGAGCTGCGCCCGCAGTTGCTGGACCGCTTCGGTCTCACCGTCGAGGTCGCCGCCTCGCGCGAGCCCGACCAGCGCGTCGAGGTCGTACGGCGCCGGCTGGCGTACGACGACGACCCGGCCGGTTTCGCGACGCGCTGGGCCGGCGAGGAGGCCGCCGTACGGGCGCGGATCGTGGCGGCGCGGGAGCTGCTGCCGTCGGTGCGGCTCGGCGACGGGGCGCTGCGGCAGATCGCGGCGACGTGTGCGGCCTTCGAGGTGGACGGCATGCGGGCCGACATCGTGATGGCCCGGACGGCGACCGCGCTGGCGGCCTGGGCCGGGCGGACCGAGGTGCTCGCGGAGGACGTGCGGCAGGCGGCGCTGCTGGCACTCCCCCACCGGCGGCGGCGCAATCCGTTCGACGCGCCCGGGTTGGACGAGGACAAGCTGGACGAGACGCTGGAGGAGTTCGGCGGGTCGGACGGGCAGGACGGGGACGGGGACGACGATCCCGATCCGGGTCCCGGCGGCGGTCCCGGTGGGCAGCCCGAGCCCGACGACGCGCCGCAGGGCGACGGCGACGCCGCCGCGCGGCCCGAGGCCGGGGAGGGCGGGGAGCCGCAGCCGTCGGGCGGTGCCGGTGAGCAGTCCCCCGCGCGGGCCGCCGAGCCGTTCCGGACCAAGGTGCTCAGCGTGCCGGGGCTCGGCGAGGGTGCCGCCGGGCGGCGGTCCCGGGCGCGGACCGAGCACGGGCGGACCATCGGGGCCCGGCGGCCCCGGGGGGCGCTGACCAAGCTGCACCTTGCGGCCACCGTGCAGGCCGCCGCCCCGCACCAGCGGGCGCGGGGGCGCAGCGGGCCGGGGCTGGTGGTGCGCCGGGACGATCTGCGGCAGGCGAGCCGTGAGGGGCGCGAGGGCAACCTCGTGCTGTTCGTCGTCGACGCCTCCGGGTCGATGGCCGCGCGGCAGCGGATGAGTGCCGT
The DNA here is from genome assembly GCF_044765285.1 of Streptomyces sp. NPDC102490. Lineage (NCBI taxonomy): Bacteria > Bacillati > Actinomycetota > Actinomycetes > Kitasatosporales > Streptomycetaceae > Streptomyces > Streptomyces sp. NPDC102490. Next base: position 330,063 of record NZ_JBIWJU010000010.1, on the reverse strand, counting down.
CAAGGGTGCCGTGCTGTCGCTGCTGCTGGACGCGTACCAGCGGCGGGACAAGGTGGGGCTGGTGACCTTCCGGGGCTCGGCCGCGGAGGTCGCGCTGCCGCCGACCTCGTCGGTGGACGCGGCGGCGGTCCGCCTGGAGTCGCTGCCGACCGGGGGGCGTACGCCGCTCGCGGCCGGGCTGCTCAAGGCGCACGAGGTGCTGCGGGTGGAGCGGCTGCGGGACCCGGCGCGGCGGCCGCTGATGGTCGTGGTGACGGATGGCCGGGCCACGGGCGGTCCGGAGCCGGTCGCGCTCGCGACGCGTGCCGCGCGGCTGTTCGCCGCCGAGGGCACCGCCTCCGTCGTCGTGGACTGCGAGTCGGGGCCGGTGCGGCTCGGGCTGGCCGGGCGGCTCGCGGGTGAGCTGGGCGGTACGGCGGTGACGCTGGACGAGCTGCGGGCGGACTCGATCGCCGGGCTCGTGAAGGACGTGCAGGGCAGCAGGCCGGGCAGCAGGAGGGTCGCGTAATGCCGCAGGGGAAGCCGAGTGTCGTACCGGACGACGGGCTGACGACCCGTCAGCGGCGCAACCGTCCGCTGGTCGTGGTGCACACGGGCGTCGGGAAGGGCAAGTCCACGGCCGCCTTCGGGCTGGCGCTGCGGGCCTGGAACCAGGGGTGGCCGATCGGGGTGTTCCAGTTCGTCAAGTCGGCCAAGTGGAAGGTCGGCGAGGAGAACGCGCTGCGGGTGCTGGGCGCCAGCGGCGAGGGCGGCTCGGTCGACTGGCACAAGATGGGCGAGGGCTGGTCCTGGGTCCAGCGGGACGCGCAGCTGGACAACGAGGAGAAGGCCCGGGAGGGCTGGGAGCAGGTCAAGCGGGACCTGGCCGCCGAGACGTACAAGCTGTACGTGCTGGACGAGTTCGCCTATCCGATGCACTGGGGGTGGGTCGACACCGACGAGGTGGTGTCCGTGCTGCGTGCGCGGCCGGGGACCCAGCACGTCGTGATCACTGGGCGGAACGCGCCCGACGCGCTGGTGGAGTGCGCCGATCTCGTCACCGACATGTCCAAGGTCAAGCATCCGATGGACGCGGGGCAGAAGGGGCAGAGGGGCATCGAGTGGTGACCTCCTCCGGCTCCGACGCCCGAACCACCTCCGCCGTTCCCCGGCTGGTCGTCGCCGCACCCTCGTCGGGGAGCGGCAAGACCACCGTCGCCACCGGGCTGATGGCCGCGCTCGCCGGGCGCGGGCTCGCCGTGTCGCCGCACAAGGTCGGGCCGGACTACATCGACCCCGGCTACCACGCGCTCGCCACCGGACGGGTGGGGCGCAACCTCGACGCCTACCTGTGCGGGCCCGAGCTGGTCGGGCCGTTGTTCCTGCACGGGGCGCGCGGCTGCGACATCGCCGTGGTCGAGGGCGTGATGGGGCTGTACGACGGGGCCGCCGGGGAGGGCGAGCTGGCGTCCACCGCGCAGGTGGCGAAGCTGCTGCGGGCGCCGGTGGTGCTGGTCGTGGACGCGTCGTCGCAGTCGCGGTCGGTGGCGGCGCTGGTGCACGGGTTCGTGAGCTGGGACCCGGAGGTGCGGATCGGCGGCGTGATCCTGAACAAGGTCGCGTCGGACCGGCACGAGGCGCTGCTGCGGGAGGCGGTGGACTGCGTCGGGGTGCCGGTGCTCGGGGTGTTGCGGCGGGCGCCGCAGGTGGATGTGCCCGCCCGGCACCTGGGGCTGGTACCCGTTGCCGAGCGGGGTGCGCAGGCGGTGGAGGCGGTTGCGGCGATGGCCGCGCAGGTCGCCGCCGGGTGTGATCTGGAGGCGTTGGTCGGGCTGGCGCGGGCTGCCGGGCCGTTGCCAGGGGGCTCCGCCCCCTGGACCCCCGAGCCTGTGCCTACCCACCACCCGACTCGGTCGGACAAGAAGGCACCGCCGCGCGTCGCCGTCGCCGGTGGGGCAGCGTTCACGTTCTCGTACGCCGAGCACACCGAGTTGCTCGCCGCGGCCGGGGCGGAGGTCGTCGCGTTCGATCCGTTGCGGGACGAGGAGCTTCCCGAGGGGACCGCCGGGCTGGTGATCGGGGGCGGGTTCCCGGAGGTGTACGCCGCCGAGCTGTCCGCCAACGAGCCGCTGCGGAAGTCCGTCGCCGAGCTGGCGCTCAGTGGTGCTCCCGTCGCCGCCGAGTGTGCGGGGCTGCTGTATCTGTGCCGGGAGCTGGACGGGGCGCCGATGTGCGGGGTGCTGGACGCCTCCGCCCGGATGTCGGAGCGGCTGACGCTGGGCTACCGGGACGCCGTGGCCGTGTCCGACAGCGCGCTGGCCGGCGCGGGGACGCGGCTGCGGGGGCACGAGTTCCACCGGACGGTCGTGGAGCCGGGGGCCGGGGCGGCGCCGGCGTGGGGGATGCGGGCGCCCGAGCGGCGCGTCGAGGGATTTGTGGAGCGCGGTGTGCACGCGAGCTATCTGCACACGCACTGGGCGGCCGAGCCCGGTGTCGCCCGTCGGTTCGTGGAGAGGTGCCGGACGTCATGAGCAGCAGGCTGATCGGTGTGGGGGTCGGGCCCGGGGACCCCGAGCTGGTGACCGTGAAGGGGGTCAACGCGCTGCGGGCCGCCGATGTCGTGGTCGTGCCCGTGATGGACTCCGGCGAACGCGGGCGCGCCGAGGCGACCGTGCTGCACTACGTGGGCGGCGAGAAGGTCGTACGGGTCGTGTTCGCGCTGAACGAGCGCACCGACCGGGCGCGGCGCGAGGCGGCCTGGGACGCGGCCGGGGAACGGGTGGCCGGGCTGCTGCGGGAGCACGGCAGCGTCGCCTTCGCGACCATCGGTGATCCCAACGTGTACTCCACCTTCACCTACCTCGCGCAGACCGTCGGCGCGCTGGTGCCGGGGACGGTCGTGGAGACCGTGCCGGGGATCACCGCCATGCAGGACCTCGCGGCGCGGTCGGGGGCCGTACTGACCGAGGGCACCGAGCCGTTGACGCTGGTGCCGGTCACCGCGGGGGCCGCCGTGCTCAAGGAGGCGCTGCACGGGCCGGGCACGGTCGTCGCCTACAAGTTCGGGCGGCAGGCGGCCGAGGTGGCCGAGGCGCTGCGGGAGAGCGGGCGGCTGGACGACGCCGTGTGGGGGTCGGCGCTCGGCCTGCCGGAGGAGTCCGTACGTCCCGCCGGTGAGCTGGACGGGGCGCCGTTGCCGTATCTGTCGACGCTCATCGCGCCCGCCCGGCGCGAGGGCGGGCGGGGCGGGAAGCTGTGACCGCACGTGGTGCCCGGTGCTCACTCGGCGATGCCCACGACCAGCCAGATGAACGCCGCGCCCGCGATCGTGCACAGCAGGGTCGAGCGGGCGGGGTGCTCGTGGTGGGCCTCGGGGAGGATCTCGGCCGCGGCGAGGTACAGGAGCACGCCGCCGAAGAGGCCGAGATAGGCGCCGAGCGCGCCCTCCGGGATGGTGAACAGGAGGGTGGAGGCCGCGCCGACGACGGGGGCGATCGCGTCGGCGACGAGCATGGCGATGGCCCGGCGGCGGGCGTTGCCGTACAGGCTGGTCAGTGTGTAGGTGTTGAAGCCGTCCGCGAAGTCGTGGGCGATCACCGCCATCGCGACCGCCGCGCCCATGCCGCCGCCGACCTAGAAGGCCGCGCCGATCGCCACACCGTCCATGGCGCTGTGGCCGACCATCGCGGCCGCGGCCGTCAGACCCACCTCGGGCGAGCGGTGCCCGTGCTCGTCGGCGCCGTGTGCGGCGCGGCGGGCCGCCAGCAGGCGTTCCACCAGGTGCGCGAGCAGGAATCCGGCGACGAAGAGCAGCAGGGCGGCGGGTACGCCGAACACCTCGTCACCGGCCGCCTCCAGGGCCTCCGGCAGCAGGTCGAGGCCGACCACGCCCAGCATGAGGCCGCCGGCCAGGCCCAGGACGAGGTGGCGCCGGTCGGTCACGCGCTGGGCCGTCCAGCCGCCGGCCAGCGTCATCAGGAACGCGCCGAGCGCGACGAAGACCGCCATGGGCCCTTCGTATCCGATCACGTCGCGTTCACGCGCGTACGACAGCAGCAACCGCAGTAAATATGCGCACCGCGCACAGGAACAGAACGCACAGGAGAGGACCGAAAACGATGGATTCCGAGGCCAGGGTGACCTTCGTCGGTGCCGGTCCCGGCGCCGCCGACCTGCTGACGTTCCGTGCGGCGCGGGCCATCGCCGAGGCGGACGTGGTGATCTGGGCGGCGAGCCTCGTCCAGGCGGAGGTGCTCCAGCACGCGCGGGAGGGCGCCGAGGTGCTGGACTCGGCGACGATGTCGCTGGAGGACGTCGTCGCCGTGTACCGGCGGGCCCGGGAGGAGGGGCTGCGGGTGGCCCGCATCCACTCCGGTGACCCGGCGCTGTGGGGCGGCACGCAGGAGCAGCTCGACCGGTGCGCGGAGCTCGGTGTGGCGACCGAGGTGGTGCCCGGTGTCTCCGCGTTCTCGGCGGTGGCCGCGCTCGCGCAGCGGGAGCTGACCATTCCGGAGGTCGCGCAGTCCGTGGTCCTCACCCGGCTCGGCGGGGGCAAGACGCCGATGCCGCCCGGGGAGGAGGTCCGCGAGTTCGCGAAGCACGGCACGACGATGGCGGTGTTCCTGTCGGCGGCCCGCAGCGGCCAGCTGGTGCGGGAGCTGCTGGAGGGCGGCTATCCGACCGAGACGCCGGTCGTCGTCGCCTACCAGGCCACCTGGCCCGAGGAGTTGATCGTGCGGTGCACGATCGGGACGCTGGAGGAGACGGTCAAGGAGCACAAGCTCTGGAAGCACACCCTGTTCCTGGTGGGCCCGGCCCTCGCCGCGCACGGCACCCGCTCGCACCTCTACCACCCGGGGCACTTCCACGGCTATCGCAAGGCCGACCCCGAGGCGCGCCGGGAGCTGCGTTCGCGGGGTGCGAGCACGTGATCACGGTGGTCGGGGCGGGGACCGGTTCCCCGCTGCCCGAGGACGTGGCCGACGGTGCGGAGCTGGTCGTCGGCGGGCGGCGGCACCTGGACGCCGTACGGCTGCCCGAGGGCGCCCGGACGGTCGTCCTCGGGGCGCTGGCGCCCGCCCTGGACACGGTCGCTCAGTACGTCGCCGAGGAGCGGCCGGTGACCGTGCTGGCCTCCGGTGATCCGGGGTTCTTCGGGATCGTGCGGGCGCTGGCCGAGCGGTTCGGTCCGGAGCGGCTGGACGTGCGGCCCGGGGTCTCCTCGGTCGCCGCGGCCTTCGCGCGGGCCGGGCTGCCGTGGGACGACGCCGTGGTGGCGAGCGCGCACGGGCGGGACCTGCGGACGGCGGTGCACCTGTGCCGGGCGCACCCGAAGGTCGCCGTGCTGACGGGTCCCGGGGCCGGTCCGGCGGAGCTGGGGGCCGCGCTGGGGTCGGACGGCCGGGTGCTGGTCGTCGCCTCCGCGCTGGGCTCGGCCGGGGAGCGCGTGGAGCGGGTGACGCCCGCCGAGGCCGCCGCCCGGGACTGGGGGACGGCGGTCAGCGTGGTGCTGTGCCTGGACGAGGCGCGGGCGCTGGGGCCGGTGCGGGCGCTCGCGGGGCCGCGTCCCGGGCCCGCCGGGTGGGCGTTGGACGAGGACGCGTTCGCGCACCGGGACTCGATGATCACCAAGTTCGAGGTGCGGGCGCTGGCGCTGGCCCGCCTCGGGCCGCGCCCCGGCGACCTGGTGTGGGACGTCGGCGCGGGCTCCGGGTCGGTGGCCGTGGAGTGCGCGCGGCTGGGCGCGGCCGTCACCGCCGTCGAGAAGACGCCGGACGGGGTCGGGCGGGTCCGCGCCAACGCCACCGCGCACGGGGTCGACGTGCGGGTGGTGCACGGGGCGGCGCCCGCGGTGCTGGCCGGCCTGGCCGAGGACCCGGACGCGGTGTTCGTGGGCGGTGGCGGGCGCGAACTGCCCGCGATCGTCGCCGAGTGCGCGCGTCGGGCCCGGCGCGCGGTGGTGGTCGCGATGGCCGCCCTGGACCGGGTGCCCGCGGCACGCGAGGCGCTGCTCGGCGCCGGTCTCGACTGCGACGGGGTGCTGCTCCAGTCCTCGCGGCTCGCGCCGCTGCCGGGGGACGTGACCCGGCTCGCGGCCACCAATCCCGTCTTCCTGCTGTGGGGCGTCAGGCCGCACAGCCGTACCGAAGGAGTTGCCCCTTGATCGGGCTCATTTCCGCCACCGCGGCGGGCGCGGCGGCGCGGGACCGGCTGGCCGCGGCGTGGCCGGACCGCACGCGCGTGTACGAGGGTCCCGTCGCGGACGCCGTGCGGTCCGCGTTCGCCGAGTGCGAGCGGCTGGTGTGCTTCCTGGCCACGGGGGCCGTGGTCCGGCTCGTGGCGCCGCTGCTGGACGACAAGCGGACCGACCCGGGTGTGGTGTGCGTCGACGAGGGCGGGCGGTTCGCCGTGTCGCTGGTCGGCGGGCACGGGGGCGGCGCGAACGAACTGGCCCGCGCGGTGGGCGAGGTGCTGGGCGCGGAGCCGGTGGTGACGACGGCGACCGACGCGGTCGGGCTGGCCGGTCTGGACACGCTCGGGCTGCCCGTCGAGGGCGATGTGGCCGGGGTGTCGCGCGCGCTGCTGGACGGCGAGCCGGTGGCGCTGCGCGCGGAGGTGGCCTGGCCGCTGCCGCCGCTCCCGGTCGCGGCCGACGGGGCGTACACGGTCCGGGTGACGGACCGTGCGGTGGAGCCGTCCGGGCGCGAGGTCGTCCTGCGTCCGCCGTCCCTGGTCGTCGGCGTCGGCGCGTCCCGGGGGGCGCCGGTGGATGAGGTGCTCGCCCTGGTGGAGGCGGCGTTGCGCGAGGCGGGGCTGTCGGCCGCGTCGGTGGCGGAGCTGGCCACCGTGGACGCCAAGGCGGAGGAGCCCGGGATCGTGGGCGCCGCCGAGCGGCTGGGGGTGCCCCTGGTGACGTACCCGGCCGACGCGCTGGCGGCCGTCGAGGTGCCCAACCCGTCCGACGCGCCGCTCGCGGCCGTGGGCACCCCGTCGGTCGCGGAGGCGGCGGCGCTGGTGCGCGGGGGTGAACTCCTCGTGCCCAAGCGGAAGTCGGCGGCGGTGCCCGCGATGGCGACCTGTGCGGTGGTACGGCGGCCGGGGCGCGGGCGGCTCGCGGTGGTCGGGCTCGGGCCCGGCGCCCGGGACCTGGTGACGCCGCGGGCGCGGGCGGAGCTGCGGCGGGCGTCGGTGCTGGTCGGGCTCGACCAGTACGTCGACCAGGTCCGCGATCTGCTGCGGCCGGGCACGCGGGTGCTGGAGTCGGGGCTCGGCGCGGAGGAGGAGCGGGCCCGCACTGCGGTCGAACAGGCCCGGCGCGGGCACGCCGTCGCGCTGATCGGCAGCGGGGACGCCGGGGTGTACGCGATGGCCTCGCCCGCGCTGGCCGAGGCGGGCGACGACATCGACGTGGTCGGGGTGCCGGGGGTGACGGCGGCGCTGGCGGCCGGGGCGATCCTGGGCGCGCCGCTCGGCCACGACCACGTGTCCATCAGCCTGTCCGACCTGCACACGCCGTGGGAGGTCATCGAGCGCCGGGTGCGCGCGGCGGCCGAGGCGGACCTGGTCGTGACGTTCTACAACCCGCGCAGCCGGGGCCGGGACTGGCAGCTGCCCAAGGCGCTGGCGATCCTCGCGGAGCACCGGGAGCCGGCGACGCCGGTGGGCGTCGTGCGCAACGCGTCGCGCGCCGACGAGTCGAGCCGCCTGTCCACCCTCGCCGCGCTCGACCCGGCGACCGTCGACATGATGACCGTCGTGACGGTGGGCAACACCGCGACCCGGGAGATCGCCGGGCGCATGGTCACGCCGCGCGGCTACCGCTGGCAGGAGGACCCGGCAGCCCGCCGCTCCCCCGCCGCTGCTTCCCGGACCTCCGGGTCCGGGACGTCCGGGTCCGGAACGTCCGGGTCCGAGAAACCCGCATCCGAAATACCCGCATCCGAGAAACCCGAGGAGAACCTGTGACGACCCCGCCCGCCCTGCTCATCGCCGGACACGGCACCCGGGACGAGGCCGGAGCCGAGGCGTTCCGCGACTTCGTGCGCGAGCTGGGCCGCCGCCACCCCGAACTGCCCGTCGCGGGCGGCTTCATCGAGCTGTCCCCGCCGCCGCTGGGCGATGCGGTGACGGAGCTGGTGGAGCGCGGGGTGCGCCGGTTCGCGGCCGTGCCGCTGATGCTGGTGTCCGCCGGGCACGCCAAGGGCGACATCCCGGCGGCGCTGTCCCGGGAGAAGGAGCGCCACCCCGGCATCTCCTACACCTACGGGCGCCCGTTGGGCCCGCACCCCGCGCTGCTGCGGGTGCTGGAGCGGCGCCTCGCGGAGGCGGTCGACCCGTCCTGGGACCCGTCCGAGGTGACCGTGCTGCTGGTCGGGCGCGGCTCGACGGACCCGGACGCCAACGCCGAGGTGTTCAAGGCGGCGCGGCTGCTGTGGGAGGGGCGCGGTTACGCGGCCGTGGAGACGGCGTTCGTGTCGCTGGCGCAGCCGGACGTGCCGGGCGGCCTGGACCGGTGCGTGCGGCTGGGGGCGCGGCGGGTCGTGGTGCTGCCGTACTTCCTGTTCACCGGCATCCTCCCGGACCGGGTCCGGCACCAGAGCGAGGAGTGGGCCGCCGCGCACCCGGAGACCGAGGTGCGGTCGGCGGACGTGATCGGTCCGGAGCCGGAGCTGCTGGATCTGGTGTGGGAGCGGTACGAGGAGGCCGTCAAGGGCGACCTGCGGATAAACTGCGACAGCTGCGTGTACCGGATCGCGCTGCCGGGATTCGAGGACAAGGTGGGGCTGCCGCAGCAGCCGCACTTCCACCCCGACGACGACGGCGACCACCACCACGGGCACCATCACGGGCATGGACACGCACACTCCCATGCGCACTGAGGCCGAGGGGCCCGATCTGCGGCACCACGGGGACGCCGAGGTGCGCGACGAGGGTTCGGCGCTGGTGGACCTCGCGGTGAACGTCCGCGCGGACACTCCCCCGGACTGGCTGCGTGAGCACGTCGCCGCCTCGCTCGGCTCGCTCGCCGCCTACCCGGACGGGCGGGCGGGGCGGGCGGCGGTGGCGGCGCGGCACGGGCTGCCGGTGGAGCGGGTGCTGCTGACGGCGGGGGCGGCGGAGGCGTTCGTGCTGGTGGCGCGGGCGCTGAGGGTGCGCCGGCCGGTGGTGGTGCACCCGCAGTTCACCGAGCCCGAGGCGGCGCTGCGGGACGCGGGGCACACGGTCGGCCGGGTGCTGCTGCGGGCGGCGGACGGTTTCCGCCTCGACCCCGCAGACGTGCCCGAGGACGCCGATCTGGTGGTGGTCGGCAACCCGACCAACCCGACCTCGGTGCTGCACCCGGCGGGCGTGCTCGCGTCGCTGGCCCGGCCCGGGCGGACGCTGGTCGTGGACGAGGCGTTCATGGACGCGGTGCCGGGCGAGCGGGAGGCGCTGGCCGGGCGGACGGACGTACCCGGGCTCGTCGTCCTGCGCAGCCTCACCAAGACGTGGGGGCTGGCAGGGCTGCGCATCGGGTACGTCCTGGCCGACCCGGAGACGATCACCGAACTGGAGCGCGCGCAGCCCCTGTGGCCGGTGTCCACGCCCGCGCTGGCGGCGGCCGAGGTGTGCGTGGCGCCGCGGGCGCTGGCGGAGGCCGCCCACGCCGCCCACCGCGTCGCCGCCGACCGGGACCGCCTCGTCGCCGGGCTGGCGGGGTTCGCCGGTGCCGGGGTGCGGGTCGTCGGACCGGCCGAGGGCCCCTTCGTCCTGGTCGGCGTCCCGGACGCGGCGGCCGTACGGCACCGGCTGCGCGGCCTGGGGTACGCGGTCCGGCGCGGGGACACGTTCCCGGGGCTGGGCGAGGGGTGGCTGCGCCTGGCGGTACGGGACCGGACGACGACGGAGGGCTTCCTGCACGCCCTGAAGCACGCCCTGACACCGCCGACCCCGTCCTGAGCCCCGCCCCCTCCATCCGGCCCCCACACCACCGACCCACCTGCCCGGCCCCCTCGCCGTCAGCCGCGCCTCCCCCACCGGGCCGGGGAACCCGCGTCGCGGACGCCGGACGGGCTCCCCAGCCGCCCGGCGTCCGCGACGCACAGGGACGACCAAACCGCCGCCCACCCCGACCAAGAGCAGCGCCACGCGCGCTCCGAGCTGATCGGCGCCGGAGACCCACGCGCCCCGGCCCGGCCCCCTCGCCGTCAGCCGCGCCCCCGCCGGGCCGGGGAACCCGCGTCGCGGGCGCCGGGCGGGCCCCAGCCGCCCGCGGCGCACAGGGGCTACCAAACCGCCGCCCGCCCCCTCACCGTCAGCCGCGCCTCCGCCGGGCCAGGAGCAGGGTCCCGCCGCCCGTCAGGACCAGGGCCGCGGCGCCGGCCGCGAGGTACGGGGTCGCGGAGTTGCCGCCGGTCTCGGCCAGGTCCGCCTCGGTGCGGGTGCCCTGGGGCTTCACGTCCGCGGCGGGGTCGGCCGGGGGTTCCTCGGCCTTCGCCGGGGGCTCCGCCGGGGCGGCCGGGGACTCGCAGGTCGCCTCGGCCAGGGTGACGGTGCCCTCGACCTCGGCGACGTTCAGGTCGAGGGGGTTGACGGAGACCTTGAGTGCGAGCGCGGTGGCGGCGGCCGTGCGGGAGGTGGTCTCCTCCTTCGACAGGTCGAGCCGTACCTCGCCGACGCCGGGTACCTTCACGTCGGTCGTGCCGCCGGTGGTGAGCGTGACCTTCTTGCCGAGGACGGTCACCGGACCGAGGAGATTGGCGTCGGCGACCGGCTTCTTCCCGGCCGCGCAGGTCGCCGTGGAGGTGACCTCCTGGACCTCGACCAGCGACAGCAGCGGCAGGCCCGGGACGTGGAGCCTGGCGCGGGCCAGCGTCGTGGTGCCCTCGCTCTTCTCGGCGGTGGCGGTCGCCTTGGCCTCGGCGACGTCGGCGCGCAGGACGCTGAAGGGCTTGCCGCCGTCGACGCCGTCCAGCCGGGCGGTGAGCGCGGTCTTCTCGGCGTTCCCGGGGGCCTGCACCTCGTTGAGGGTGACCGCGAGCGGGACCTGCACGGTCTTGTTGAGCAGGGAGACGTCGAGCCCGGTGCGCAGCACGGTGGCGCTCGCGCGGCCGTGGTCGCCGGTCGCGTGGGCGGAGCCCGCGCCGGCCAGGGTCGCGGGGCCCGCGGCCAGGGCGGTGGCCGCCGCGACGGTGGCGAGGCGGCGTGCGGGCATGCGGAAGGTGTTGCCGTTCAAGGTGGTGGGACCCCCAGTGAGACATGCGTGCGGGGCACGCATGAGCGACGTGCTTGGGACCCGGACAGAATGTCGCCGCGCCCGCCGAACCGTCAGCGAAGTCAGGGCACTTCACCCCTTCGTGGGGTTTTGGTGAACCCTTTCGAATCCTCCCCACGTCTTCCCGCACGGGTGTTCCCCGGCGTCACTCCCGTCGGCTAACCGACGACCCGCCCGTTGAGCACCACCCGGCGCGGAGCGGTGAGCACGCGCACGTCCACGCGCGGGTCCTGCTCGTACACCACCAGGTCCGCCGGTGCGCCCTCCTCCAGGCCCGGACGGCCGAGCCAGCGCCGGGCGGCCCAGGTCGTCGCGGCGAGCGCCTCGACGGGCGGGATGCCCGCGGTGACCAGCTCCGCGACCTCGGCCCCGGCCAGCCCGTGGGCGAGGGCGCCGCCGGCGTCGGTGCCGACGAAGACCGGGATGCCGGCGTCGTAGGCGTTGCGCACGGTGTCGTAGCGGCGTTCGTGGAGCCGGCGCATATGGGCCGACCAGCGCGGGAACCGGGACTCGCCGCCGTCGGCCAGCGCAGGGAAGGTGGCGATGTTGACCAGGGTGGGCACGATGGCGACGCCCCGCTCGGCGAAGAGGGGGATCGTGTCGTCCGTGAGCCCCGTGGCGTGCTCGACGCAGTCGATGCCGGCCTCGACCAGATCGCGCAGGGAGTCCTCGGCGAAGCAGTGCGCGGTGACGCGGGCGCCCAGGCGGTGCGCCTCCGCGATGGCCGCCTCGACGGCGCCGCGCGGCCAGCAGGCCGACAGGTCGCCGAGGTCGCGGTCGATCCAGTCGCCGACCAGCTTCACCCAGCCGTCGCCGCGCCGGGCCTCCTGGGCGACGTAGGCGACGAGGTCCTCGGGCTCGACCTCCCAGGCGTAGTTGCGGATGTAGCGGCGGGTGCGGGCGATGTGCCGGCCCGCCCGGATGATCTTCGGGAGGTCCTCCCGGTCGTCGATCCAGCGGGTGTCGGAGGGCGAGCCCGCGTCGCGGATGAGGAGGGTGCCCGCCTCCCGGTCGGTCAGCGCCTGCTTCTCGGCGACGTCCGCGGGGACGGCCCCGTGCTGGTCCAGGCCGACGTGGCAGTGCGCGTCGACCAGGCCGGGCAGCGCCCAGCCCTCGACGGTGCGGACATCGGCCGCGCCGGTGGGGCGGTCGTACGAGATCCGGCCGTCGATCACCCACACCTCGTCGCGGACCTCCTCCGGTCCGACGAGCACCCGACCCTTCACGTGCAGCACCGTGCGATCGCTCATGCCCCGCACCCTAGACGGTGCCCGCACACCCGTCCGGGGCCGGTCACCGGCGTCCGCCGCGCGCCGCCGCGCGGGTGCGCAGATCGGTCGCGTACCCCGCCCCGACGGCGCTCGCGACGGCGGTCAGGGCCAGGACGGCGGTGGCGGGATTGACGTAGCCGGGGACGTCGTCGCTGGTGTAGTCGGCGCCGTCGGTGGTCTCGCAGACGAAACCCAGGGGCAGGAAGGAGACCGACTGGTCGATGACGCGGGCGGCGCGCTCCTCGTGGCCCGGCATGCGGCAGGGCGGCGCCGGCGCGGAGCCCGCGCCGCTGCCGGACTCCATGACGGCGCCGGTCACGTGGAGCAGCCCCCAGGCGTACGCCGCGACGGCGGCCGCACCGGCGAACGCGGCGAGGGCGTGCAGGACCGGTCCGGCACCGGAGCCGCGGGCGCGGCGGGCGGCGACGACGCCCGCGCCGTGGCCGGTCAGCCCGACGGCCGACACCACGGCGACCACGAAGACCAGCAGGAGGACGAGAAACACGGGGCCAGTCCATCAGGCCGGTGACCGCTTCGGCTGTGGCGGAAGCCACGATTCCGGGCGTGGGGGTGTCGCAACGGAACCCCTCCGGCGCGAGTGCCGGCGCACGCCATGGTTACTCTCGACTCCGTACGCCGCGTACCCGCGCCGCACACCCGCCGTCACCGAAGAGAGCACCGCCGTGACCCATCCCTTCCTGGACCTCCCCCCGCTGAGCGCCGGACGTTTCGCCGCGATCGAGGACCGGGTCGCGCGCCTGCTCGGCACCGGGCAGGACGTGGTGGTCATGCAGGGCGAGGCGCTGCTGCCGCTGGAGGGCGCGATCCGCGCCGCCGCGGGTCCCGGCACCGTCGCGCTGAACGTCGTCACGGGGCCGTACGGGCAGACGTTCGGGAACTGGCTGCGGGACTGCGGCGCGACCGTGCACGACCTCGCCGTGCCGTTCCACACGGCCGTCTCCGCCGAGCAGGTCCGCCGGGCCCTCGCCGAGCACCCGGAGATCGACTTCGTGTCCCTCGTGCACGCCGAGGCGGCGACCGGCAACACCAACCCGGTCGCGGAGATCGGCGAGGTGGTGCGGGCGCACGGCGCGCTCTTCTACCTGGACGCGGTGGCCTCCGTGGGCGCCGAGCCGGTGCTGCCGGACGCGTGGGGCGTGGACCTGTGCGTGATCGGCGCGCAGAAGGCGATGGGCGGCCCGGCCGGGGTCTCGGCGGTGTCGGTGAGCGAGCGGGCCTGGGCGCGGATGGCGGCGAACCCGAACGCTCCGCGGCGGTCGTACCTGTCGCTGCTGGACTGGAAGGAGCGCTGGATCGACGGCGGGCGCAGGGCGCTGCTGCACGCGCCGGCGCAGTTGGAGATGCTCGCGCTGGAGGCCTGCGTCGAGCGCATCGAGGCGGAGGGCCCGGAGACGGTGATGGCGCGGCACGCGTCCGCCGCGGCGGCCACCCGGGCGGGCGCGCTCGCGCTGGGCGGCCTGGAGCCGTACGTGTACGCGGCGCGGGACGCGGCGCCGGTCGCGACGACGCTGCGGACGCCGTCGGACGTCGACGCGTCCGCGCTGGTGGCCCGTGCCCTGGAGTCCGACCCCGCGCTGCCGCTGGCCGCGGGCGGCGGCGCGCTGGCGGGCGAGATGATCCGGGTCAACCACTACGGCCCGGACGCGACGCCCGGGGCCGTGCAGGGCTGCCTGGCGGCACTGGGTGCCGCGCTGGCCGAGCGGGGCGTGAAGGCCGACCCGGAGGCCGCCCGGCGGGCGGTCGAGGAGGCGTGGCGGCGGCCGGCCGGGCCCGACCTTTCCCGGGGATGAATTCGAGGGAATTCCCGCCCCTTGCACAAGCAGAATTCGGGAATTCCACTCAGCGCAGCTTCCCGTATTCTTCTGCCCGCTTTCTCCGGGCCTAAACACAAAGATTTCACGACGACCGAGCCTCACATTTCGGACACGTCTCCCACGGGTTACGTGATTGTGACCCGATCCACAAGCCGCCCGTTCTGCGGCTTAAATCCCCGGCAAATCGCCCCATACCGCCGCCACCTCGCGCGGAGGCACGCGCCCGCGTGATAACACACGGAGCGCCCATTCGTAACCCCATCCGGCGATGCAATTTCGATTTTCGCTGGGTAAATTCAATTTGCATGACTGCCGCGCAAGCAGACCTGCAAATCGATCGTCCGAGGGTGGCCGACGGCGCCGCCCTGTGGCGGATAGCGAGGGATTCCAAGGTCCTCGACCTCAACTCCTCCTACAGCTATCTGCTCTGGTGCCGGGACTTCGCCGCGACGTCGGCCGTCGCCCGCGACGAGCGCGGTGAGCCGGTCGGCTTCGTCACCGGCTACGTACGACCGGACCGTCCGGACACCCTGCTCGTGTGGCAGGTGGCGGTGGACGAGGCGTACCGCGGGCGCCGGCTCGCCGCCTCCCTGCTCGACGGGCTGGCCGAGCGGACCGTCGCGGAACGCGGGCTGACCACCCTGGAGACCACCATCTCCCCCGACAACACCGCCTCCCAGCGGCTGTTCACCTCGTTCGCCGAGCGCCGGGGCGCCCGGCTGGAGCGCGAGGTGCTGTTCGACACGGACGTGTTCCCCGACGGACCGCACGAGCCCGAGGTGCTGTACCGCATAGGCCCCCTGTCCGCCACCGGCTGACCGACCGGCAGTCCGGACGGCCCGGCACCCCGTGCCAGTCCGGCCCCACAGACTTCCCGGCGGACCGCACCGGTCCCCGGAGCCGTACGACCTCCCTCTCCCACCCTCACCCCACGAGGAGCACTTCGTCGTGACCATCACCCAGCCCGACCTCAGTGTCTTCGAGACCGTCGAGTCCGAGGTGCGCAGCTACTGCCGCGGCTGGCCCACCGTCTTCGACCGCGCGGTCGGCAGCCGCATGTACGACGAGGACGGCCACGAGTACCTCGACTTCTTCGCCGGAGCGGGCTCGCTCAACTACGGGCACAACAACGCCGTCCTGAAACGCGCGCTGATCGACTACCTGGAGCGGGACGGCGTCACGCACGGGCTCGACATGTCGACGACCGCCAAGCGCCGCTTCCTGGAGACGTTCCAGAACACCATCCTGCGGCCCCGCGACCTGCCGTACAAGGTCATGTTCCCGGGCCCGACGGGCACCAACGCGGTCGAGTCCGCGCTCAAGCTGGCCCGCAAGGTGAAGGGGCGCGAGTCGATCGTGTCTTTCACCAACGCCTTCCACGGCATGTCGCTGGGCTCCCTCGCGGTGACCGGCAACGCGTTCAAGCGGGCCGGCGCGGGCATCCCGCTGGTGCACGGCACGCCCATGCCGTTCGACAACTACTTCGACGGGACCGTCGAGGACTTCATCTGGTTCGAGCGGCTCCTCGAGGACCAGGGCTCCGGCCTGAACAAGCCCGCCGCCGTGATCGTCGAGACCGTGCAGGGCGAGGGCGGCATCAACGTCGCCCGGGCCGAGTGGCTGCGCGCCCTGAGCGAGCTGTGCGAGCGCCAGGACATGCTGCTCATCGTCGACGACATCCAGATGGGCTGCGGCCGTACCGGTGCCTTCTTCTCCTTCGAGGAGGCGGGCATCACGCCGGACATCGTCACCGTCTCCAAGTCGATCAGCGGCTACGGCCTGCCCATGTCGTTGTGCCTGTTCAAGCCCGAGCTGGACATCTGGGAGCCCGGCGAGCACAACGGCACCTTCCGCGGCAACAACCCGGCCTTCGTCACGGCGACCGCCACGCTGGAGACGTACTGGACCGACGGGTCGGCGATGGAGAAGCAGACCCGCACCCGCGGTGAGCAGGTCGAGCAGCACATGATCGCCATCACCGAGGAGAACCTGGCCGACATCAAGGAGTACCGGGGCCGCGGTCTGGTCTGGGGCCTGGAGTTCCACGACAAGGACCGCGCGGGCCGGGTCGCCAAGCGCGCCTTCGAGCTGGGGCTGCTCATCGAGACGTCCGGCCCCCAGAGCGAGGTCGTCAAGCTGCTGCCGGCGCTCACCATCACGCCCGACGAGCTGGACGAGGGCATGAAGACCCTGGCCAGGGCCGTGCGCGAGACCGCCTGACCGCCGTCCGACGGCGGGGCCGCCGGGCACCACCACTGCTTCCGGCGCCTTCGGGCCGCAGGTCCGAAGGCGCCGGGGACCCCATCGCAACATCCTCATCTAGGAGGCATCGCACCACCGTGATCGTCCGTTCGTTCAAGGAGTTCGAAGGCACCGACCGGCACGTGAAGAGCGCGTCCGGCACCTGGGAAAGCACCCGGATCGTCCTCGCCAAGGAGAAGGTCGGCTTCTCCCTGCACGAGACGATCCTGTACGCGGGCACGGAGACGTCGATGTGGTACGCCAACCACATCGAGGCCGTCGTCTGCACCAAGGGCGACGCGGAGTTGACCGACCGCGAGACGGGGAAGACGTACCACATCACGCCGGGCACGATGTACCTCCTCGACGGCCACGAGCGGCACACGCTCAAGGTCAAGGAGGACTTCCACTGCATCTGTGTCTTCAACCCGCCCGTCACCGGACGGGAGGATCACGACGAGAACGGCGTCTACCCGCTGCTCACCGAGGAGGTGTGAGTCACCGTGACCACGACCACGACCACGAACGTCACCGACCTCTATCCGACCCGCGGCGCCACCGAGGTGGCGACTCCCCGGCAGGACCCGGTGGTCTGGGGCTCCCCGGACACGCCCGGTCCCGTGTCGGCCGGTGACCTCCAGGCGCTGGACCGCGACGGCTTCCTCGCCATCGACCAGCTGATCGCGCCGGACGAGGTCGCCGAGTACCAGCGGGAGCTGGAGCGGCTGACCACCGACCCGGCCATCCGCGCGGACGAGCGCTCGATCGTCGAGCCGCAGTCCAAGGAGATCCGGTCGGTCTTCGAGGTGCACAAGATCAGTGAGGTCTTCGCCAAACTGGTCCGCGACGAGCGCGTGGTCGGACGGGCGCGGCAGATCCTCGGCTCGGACGTCTACGTCCACCAGTCCCGGATCAACGTCAAGCCGGGCTTCGGGGCCAGCGGCTTCTACTGGCACTCGGACTTCGAGACCTGGCACGCCGAGGACGGCCTGCCCAATATGCGTACGATCTCGGTCTCGATCGCGCTCACCGAGAACTACGACACCAACGGCGGTCTGATGATCATGCCGGGGTCGCACAAGACGTTCCTCGGGTGCGCGGGGGCCACGCCGAAGGACAACTACAAGAAGTCCCTCCAGATGCAGGACGCGGGGACCCCGTCCGACGAGGCGCTGACGAAGATGGCCTCCGAGTACGGCATCAAGCTGTTCACCGGCAAGGCCGGCTCGGCGACCTGGTTCGACTGCAACTGCATGCACGGGTCTGGCGACAACATCACGCCGTTCCCGCGCAGCAACGTGTTCATCGTGTTCAACAGCGTGGAGAACACGGCCGTGGAGCCGTTCGCCGCTCCGATCCGGCGGCCGGAGTTCATCGGCGCGCGGGACTTCACTCCGGTGAAGTGACCCGCTTCTGATCTCGGGCAGGGGCCTTTTCGTGTGGGACGGAGGCCCCTGCCCGGTGTTTTCCCCCGGCCGGACCCGCCGGATCAGCCCGCCAGCACGTCGAGCAGCCGGTCCACGTCCGCCGTCGTGTTGTACACGTGGAAGGCCGCCCGCAGGTTGCCCGCCCGGTCGGACACCTGGACGCCGGCCTCGCCCAGCGCGCCCTGCCGGTGTCCGAGTCCCGGCACGGACACGATCGCCGAGCCGGGCGCGGGCACCGGCTCGTGGCCCAGCGAGCGCACCCCCGCGCGGAACCGGTCGGCGAGCGCGGTGTCGTGGGCCTGCACGGCGTCGACGCCCAGTTCCTCCATCAGGGCCAGGGAGTGCCGGGCGCCGGTGTAGGAGAACAGGGCGGGGCTCTCGTCGAACCGCCGGGCGGAGTGCGCGAGTTCCTCGACGGGGCCGTAGCAGCTGTCCCAGGGGTGCTCCCCGGTCGCCCACCCGGCGAACAGCGGCGTCAGCCCGGCCGCCGCTCCCAGGTCCTCGGGGACCACGAGGAAGGCGACGCCGCGCGGGCAGAGCACCCACTTGTAGCCGACGGCGGTCACGTAGTCGAAGTCGTCCGCGGCCGTCGGCAGCCAGCCGTTCGCCTGGGAGGCGTCGATGAGCGAGCGCGCCCCGTGCGCCCGGGCGGCGTCCCGCAGCGCGGGGAGGTCGGCGAGCCGCCCGTCGGCGGACTGCACGGAACTGACCGCGACCAGCGCGGTGTCGGGCCCCACCGACTCGGCCAGCCGCTCCAGCGGCACGCTGCGCACCTTCAGGTCGCCGCGCGTGTACAGCGGGTTCACCAGGGAGCTGAAGTCGGCCTCCGCGGTGAGGACTTCGGCCCCCGGCGGCAGCGACGCGGCGACGAGCCCGCTGAACGTGGCGACGGACGCGCCGGTCGCGACCCGAGTGGCGGGCACCCCCATGAGGCGGGCGTACGCGGCCCGGGCCGCCTCGACGTCGGCGAACATGTCGAGCGGCTGCCCTTCCGCCGCGGCGGCCGCCGCGTCCCGCATGGCCGCGAGGGTCCGGGCGGGCAGCAGGCCGGTGCTGGCGGTGTTCAGGTACGTGGTCTTCGGGGCGAACTCGGTACGGACGAGATTCTCGAAGCTCTCCATGGCACCACTGTGCGGCCCGCGCACCTCCCCGTCCATCGCGTATTTCTACGCGGTTCCTCCAAGCACCGCTTATGCACGCCCTCTCACCTGGGCTTCCGCCCGGCCCTTCACCCCTGGGGCACCGCGCAGCCGTCCGGACCGCAGGCCTGCGCGCCCCCGTCGTCGATCAGCTTCAGCGGCGTGCGCTCGCCCCACGCCTGGGTCAGCGCCTGGGCGAAGACCTCGGCGGGCTGGGCGCCCGAGACGCCGTAGGCGCGGTCGAGCACGAAGAACGGCACCCCGGTGGCCCCGAGCTGGGCGGCCTCGCGCTCGTCGGCGCGCACCTCGTCGGCGTAGGCGGCGGGGTCGGCGAGCACCGCGCGGGCCTCGTCCGCGTCGAGCCCGGCGGCGACGGACAGCTCGACGAGCCGCTCGTCGTCGTTGAACACGGAGCGCTCCTCGGCGAAGTTGCCCCGGTAGAAGGCGTCCAGGAGCGCCTCCTGCCGCCCGCGCTCCTTGGCCAGGTGCAGCAGGCGGTGCATGTCGAAGGTGCTGCCGTGGTCGCGGTCCCGGGTGCGGTAGTCCAGGCCCTCGGCGGCGGCCTGCGCACCGAGGTTGTCCTCACCGGCCCGCGCCTGCGCCTCGCTCATGCCGTACTTGGCGCTGAGCATCGTCAGCACGGGCTGCACGTCGTCCTTGGCCCGCCCGGGGTCCAGCTCGAAGGAGCGGTGGACCACCTCGACCCCGTCCCGGTGCGGGAAGGCCGCGAGCGCCTTCTCGAAGCGGGCCTTGCCCACGTAGCACCAGGGGCAGGCGATGTCGCTCCAGATCTCGACGCGCATGTCTCGGCTCTTCTCCAGGTCGTACGACGGCGGAGGCTCTCTCCGCCGTCGTACGTGAACGTTCAAGCAGCGGGTCCCATTCCCGCCGTCAGCTGCCGTCCCGCAGGTCCGCCGGCCAGGTCGGCCGGAACTCCAGGTGGTCGTACGTCACGGTGCAGCCCTCCCCCGTCGGCGCCTGCGCCAGGAAGCCGACCAGGGCGGAGCCGGTCTCGTCCGCGTCGCCCAGGGTGAAGAGCCGTACGAAGGTCCAGCGCTTCCCGTCGAGGGAGGCGTGGAAGGCGAAGGCCCGTCCGCTCCGGCTGACCCGGAACCAGACGGAGTCCCCCTCCACGGTGAAGGAGTTGCAGTCGTCGGAGTGCCCCCGGGTGACCACCGTGCAGACGGTGGGCACGTCCGGGGAGTACTCCAGACACAGCTTGGCCCAGGCCCGCTCCCCCACGTGCACGTAGAGCACCCCGGCGTCGAAGGCCCCCCGGAACCCGACCGACACCCGCGCGATCAGCTGAAAGTCCCCGTCCGGCACCCCCAGCAACCGCGGCGCGTCGGACCCGGACTCCAACGCTTCCCCGGTCGGCGGCACAAACCGATCCTGCCGCGGCCCGGCGACCCCGGTGAGCACACCGTCGGCATAGGCCCAGCCACCGTCGGGGCCGTAGGGGCGGAGGGCGAAGGGCAGTTCGGGGAGTTCAAGATTCATTGACTGATCATCCCAGGCTCAGGGGAGGCTCTGAAGGGGCGCGGGGAACTGCGCGACCAGCCACGACGGCGCAGCACTCCGCACACGACCCCGCGCCTCACGGCGCTACCGCTCGAGAACCCCGTTGAACCGCCGAGGCAGCCCCAGCGGATTGTCGTCCCGCAACTCCACCGGCAGCAACGCCTCCGGCACCCCCTGATAGGCCACCGGCCGCAGCCACCGCTCGATGGCGGTACCCCCCACCGACGTGGACGTCGACGTGGTCGCCGGGTACGGCCCCCCGTGCTGCTGAGCCGCCGCCACGGCAACCCCCGTGGGCCAGCCATTGACCAGCACCCGCCCCGCCAGCGGCGTCACCTCCGCGAGGAGCGCCGCCCCGGCACCCTCGCCCGCCACCTCCTCGGCGGAGAGCTGCACGGTCGCCGTGAGGTTCCCCGGCAGCCGGGACAGCACGCCCCGCACCTCCCCCTCGTCCTGATAGCGGGCCACCACGGTGACCGGCCCGAAGCACTCCTCCAGGAGCAGGTCGTGCTCGCCCTCGGCCGCCAGCCGCGCCGCCGGCACCGTGAGGAACCCGGGGCTGACGGTGTGCTCGCCGCCCGCGCCCGGCGTCACCGGGGAGTCCACGTCGGGCAGCGCGGCGCGCTCGGCGACGCCCGCGACGAAGTTGTCCCGCATGCGGTGGTCGAGGAGCACCCCGGCGTCGGTGGCGCTGACCGCGTCGGTGAGGGACTTGACCAGGCCGTCACCGGCGTCACCGGCCGGCACGAGCACCAGACCGGGCTTCACGCAGAACTGCCCGACGCCCAGCGTCATGGAGCCGGCCAGCCCCGTGCCGATCGCCTCCGCCCGCTCGGTGGCCGCCGCCTCCGTGACGACGACCGGGTTCAGCGAGCCCAGCTCGCCGTGGAAGGGGATCGGCACCGGACGCGCCGCCGCCGCGTCGAACAGCGCGCGACCGCCGCGGACGGAGCCCGTGAAGCCCGCCGCGGCGACCAGCGGGTGCTTGATCAGCTCGACGCCCGCCTCGAAGCCGTGCACCAGGCCGAGGACGCCGTCCGGGATGCCGTGGCGGGCCGCGGCCCGGCGCAGCACCTTGGCGACCAGCTCGGACAGGGCCGGGTGGTCGGGGTGGGCCTTGACGACGACCGGGCAGCCGGCCGCGAGGGCGCTCGCGGTGTCGCCGCCGGGGACGGAGAAGGCGAAGGGGAAGTTGGAAGCCGAGTAGACGGCCACGACGCCGAGCGGCACCTTGTAGCGGCGCAGGTCCGGGATGGGCGGGGTGGCGGTGTCGTCGGGGTGGTTGACGACCACGCCGAGGTACTCGCCCTCGTCGACGATGTCGGCGAAGGCCCGCAGCTGGTAGCAGGTGCGGGCGAGTTCGCCGGTGAGCCGGACCGGGCCGAGCGCGGTCTCCGCGTCGGCGACCTCGACCAGGGTGCTCTCGGCCGCCTTCAGCTCGTCGGCGGCGCTGCGCAGGAAGGCGGCGCGGACGGTGCGGTCGGCGAGGGCGTCCCGGGCGGCCTGCGCGGCCCGGACGGCGGCGTCCACCTCCTCGGCCGTGGCCTCCACGGCGACCTGTTCACGCTGCTTCCCGGTACGGGGGTCGACACTCCAGACTGGTGCTGCTGCCACGCCGGTCCCTCCACGTGCTCTGCACAGAAGTTGTTCGATATACTGAACGCTGTCTCTACTGATGAATATGCTGTTCGAGACTATATCTTCAGCTTCTCGTCGAACGAAGGGGTCAAGGGCGATGTCGGCTGTCGAGACGGGGGGCGGAGCGCAGGTCAAGTCCGCGGTGCGGACGGTTGAGCTGCTCGAGTACTTCGCCGGACGCCCCGGTATGCACTCCCTCGCGTCGGTCCAGGAGGCCGTCGGCTATCCCAAGTCCAGCCTCTACATGCTGCTGCGCACGCTGGTGGAGCTGGGCTGGGTGGAGACGGACGCCACGGGCACGCGGTACGGCATCGGGGTGCGGGCGCTGCTGGTCGGCACCTCGTACATCGACGGCGACGAGGTGGTCGCGGCGGCCCGGCCGACGCTGGACCGGCTCTCCGACGACACGACGGAGACCATCCACCTCGCGCGCCTGGACGGCACCAACGTGGTGTACCTGGCCACTCGCCAGTCCCAGCACTACCTGCGGCCCTTCACCCGGGTCGGCCGCCGGCTGCCCGCGCACTCGACCTCGCTGGGCAAGGCGCTGCTGAGCACGTACAGCGACGAGCAGGTGCGCAAGCTGCTCCCGGAGACGCTCCCGGCGCTGACCGAACACACCATCACCGACCGGGAGAAGCTCATCGAGGAGCTGCACCTGGTGCGGGAGCAGGGCTTCGCCGTGGACCGCGAGGAGAACACGCTGGGGCTGCGCTGCTTCGGCGTGGCGGTCCCCTACCGCACCCCCGCGCGGGACGCGATCAGCTGCTCGGTGCCGGTGGCACGGCTGACGCCCGCGCACGAACAGATGGTGAAGGACGCGTTGTTCGACGCGCGGGACCGGCTGACCCTGGCCACGCGTAGGCTCTGATCCATGCACATCGCACTGCGCGAGGTACACGACAGCGATCTGCCCGTCTTCTTCCGGCAGATGAACGATCCCGAGGCCCTGCGCATGGCGGCCTTCACGGCGAAGGACCCCGCCGACTGGGAGGCGTTCGCGGCCCACTGGGACAAGATCCGCGCCTCCCGCGACGTGGTGCGGACCATCCTCGGCGACGGTGACGTCATCGGCAGCACGGCGGTGTACGGGGACCCGGGCGAGCGCGAGGTGACGTACTGGGTGGACCGGGCGTACTGGGGGCAGGGCGTGGCCACGGCCGCGCTGCGCGCCCTGCTCGCCGAGGTGCCGGACCGCCCGCTGTACGCGCGCGCGGCGGCCGACAACGCGGGGTCGCGGCGCGTGCTGGAGAAGTGCGGGTTCGTGACCAGCGGGCGGGCGCGGGGGTTCGCGGGGGCCCGGGGCGAGGAGATCGACGAGGTCGTCCTGCACCTCGCGCAGTGAGGACGCCGCCGATGAACGGTCGATGAGAAAGATGAGAAATCGGGGCACACGGGAACGACCGCCCCCGGCCCGTTCGTCCTCTCAGCGGGATGAACGGGATGAACAAGACGATCAGGCGCGCCTCGGTCTTCACGCTGCTCCTGGTGTTCGCTCTGCTGATCAGGGCGACCTGGGTGCAGTTCTACGAGGGCCGGGCGCTCGCGGACAGCAAGGACAACCGGCGGGGCGCGATCGAGACGTACGCGGAGCCGCTCGGGAACATCATCGTGGCCGGCCGGTCGGTCACCGGCTCGGCGCCGACGGAGGGCGGCGACCTCGCGTACAAACGCACGTACGAGAACGGGAAGCTGTACGCGGCGGTGACGGGCTACGCCTCGCAGGCGTACGCGCCGACCCAGCTGGAGGGCATCTACCAGGACGTGCTCAACGGCACCGATCCGCGGCTGAAGACCGTGCTGGACACGGTCACCGGCGCCCGGGCCGAGCCGGGCAACGTGGTGACCACGATCGACCCGGACGTGCAGAAGGCCGGGTTCGAGGCGCTGGGCGACAAGAAGGGCGCCGCCGTGGCCATCGACCCGAAGACGGGCAGGATCCTGTCCGTGGTCTCGACCCCCTCGTACGATCCGACGTCGCTGACCGACGCCAACACCGCCGGTGCGGCCTGGAAGAAGCTCACCGGTGACCCGGACAAGCCGCTGACCAACCGCGCGCTGCGCCAGCCGCTGCCGCCCGGCTCGACGTTCAAGCTGGTCGTGGCGGCCGCCGCGCTGGAGAACGGGCTGTACGACTCGGTCGACGTGAAGACCGACAGCCCCAACCCTTACACCCTGCCGGGCACCGCGAAGGACCTGAGCAACGAGAACCCGGACGCCCCCTGCGAGAACGCCACGATCCGCACCGCGCTCCAGTACTCGTGCAACAACGTCTTCGCGAAGATGGCCGTCGACCTCGGCCAGGACGAGCTGCGCGCCATGGCCGAGAAGTTCGGCTTCAACGACGCGACGCAGGACGTGCCGGTACGGGCCTACACCAGCGTCTACCCGAAGGACATGAACCGGTCCTCCACGGCCCTGACGGGCATCGGCCAGTTCGACGTGACGGCGACCCCGCTGCAAATGGCGATGGTGTCCGCGGCCCTGGCCAACGGCGGCGAGCTGGTCTCCCCGCACATGGTGTCGCAGGTCACCGACAGCGGCGGCGACGTGCTGGAGGACCACACCGACGCGGACTCGAAGCGGATCGTCAGCTCCTCCACCGCCGAGCAGTTGCAGTCGGCCATGCGCACCGTCGTCGAGAAGGGCACGGGGTCCAACGCGCAGATCCCCGGCGCGACGGTGGGCGGCAAGACGGGCACGGCCCAGCACGGCGAGAACAACAGCAAGACCCCGTACGCCTGGTTCACCTCCTACGCCAAGTCCGACACGACGGACAAGGAGGTCGCGGTGGCGGTCCTCGTCGAGCAGTCCGACGCGGCCCGCAGCGAGGTCAGCGGCAACGGCCTGGCGGCCCCGGTGGCCAAGGCGATGATGGCGGCGGCGCTCAAGGGCTGACTTTCCGGGGCCGATCGGGTTCGGTCTGCCGTACGGTGTCCGGCACCCGGGAAGCCGCTGCGAGGAGAGTCCGCCGTGGGGACAGCCGCCGACGACGACGCCGCCGCGGAGTTCCACGCCTTCTTCGAACGCCACTACGCCGAACTGGCCCGGCTCGCCCACCTGCTGACGGGCGAGCCAAACGCCGCCGACGACCTCGCGGCGGACGCTCTGCTGGCCCTGTGGCACCGCTGGGACCGGGTCCGCGCGGCCGACCACCCGGTGGCGTACGCGCGCGGTGTCGTCGCCAACCTCGCCCGCACCCGCGTGCGTACCGCCGTGCGCGAGCGCAGACGCGTGGCCCTGTTCTGGTCGCAGCGCGCGGAGCGGAGCGAGAACCCGGACGTCGCGGGCGTCGTGGACGTGCGGGAGGCGCTGCGCCGACTGCCGTTCCGCAAGCGGGCGTGCGTGGTGCTGCGGCACGCCTTCGACCTGTCCGAGAAGGACACGGCGCTCGCCCTGGGCGTCTCGGTGGGTACGGTCAAGAGCCAGACGTCGAAGGGGGTGGCCGAGCTCCAGCGGTTGCTCGGCACCCGGGCGGCGCCCCGAGCCCCTCGGCAGGTACGGGCGGCGATCGCCCGCAGCGGTGGCGCCACGGGAGGGACCCGATGACCGGACCGCGGCGGGATGCGGACGAGCGGCTGCGCGCCCGGCTGCGCGAGGCGGCCGGGGCGCACCGGCCCGACCGGGCCCGGATCCTGGCCCGGGTGGAACGCGGCAGGGCGGTCGGCGACCGCGGGCCGGCCCGTCTGCGGCTGCCGGGCTGGGTGCGGGTGGCCGGGGCGACGGCGGCGGTGGCGGGCGTCCTGGTGGCCGGCGGCTCCGCGGTCGCGCCGGCGGTGCGGGACGACGTTCCCGCGCAGCGCTCGGTCACCACCCCGCCCGGGCCGCGGGAGCCCGGTCCGCTGTGGTCGAGCGGCGCGGTGGACCCGCACAGCAACGCCTTCTGGGCGCAGAGCACCGTCACCCTGGGAACGAGCACTCCGCTGACCGCGCTCACCGTCGAACTGCGGGTGGCGCAGACCGGCTCGGTGACCTCCACCGGGGCCTGGCGGTCACTGCCCGAGAAGGACTTCACGTTCGCGGTCGACGAGCGGGACGGCTTCGTCGTCTACCGGTGGACGCTCCGGCCGGGCCGTACCGTCCCGGCCGGCGCGTGGATGTTCGCCGGCCAGTACCACCACGAGCGGGGCGGCCGGGACGCGGGCGGCGACCGCTACTCGGCCACGGCCACCGCGCCGTCCGGTTCCCGCACGGTCCGGGGCGACTTCACCCCGGGCGGCTGAGCGGGCGGCCGCTACTCCACGAAGTAGGTCGGGTTGGGCAGCTTGTACGTCCGGTCCGCGTAGCCGCCCTGGAGGTCGGAGTACTGGTCGCCGAAGTTGGCGACGATGTCGTACCCGAGGTCCCGCTCGATGTGCCGGCGGGTGCCCGCCTTGTACTGCACGGTGGTGCACTTCCAGGCGCCCGGAGTGGCGCAGTGGGCCAGGTAGGACGGCGGGTTGGCCTTGTCCTTCAGGAAGATGTGGCCGGTGTCCAGGTTCACGTCGGCGCCGACCTTCTTCAGGTTCTCGACGGCGGCGGCGCGCTGCGCCTCGCTCAGGCCGGAGTTGTAGAAGACCTCGACGCCCTTCGTCTCGGCGTACCGGGCCAGTTCGGGGCTGCCGGGGACGGCCGGGCGGTCGGCGCGGTCGACGTAGGCGGCCCAGGTGGCGCCGTCGTAGCCGTAGTTGTTCTTCTTCTCGTAGTCGAGGCTGAGCAGCAGCGTGTCGTCGATGTCGAAGACCACCGCGGGCCGGGTGCGCTGGTGGTGCGCCGCGCGGGCGGCCCGGTCGATCTGCTTCTTCGCGGCGGCGTCGAGGCGGGCCAGGTCGGCCGCGTACGGGCTGTCCGCGGACGCCTGGTAGACGCCGTCGGCGTCGAGCGTGGTGCCGTAGTAGGCGTCGATGTCCTTGGCCAGCACCCCGATGTTGTACGGCTCGTGGGTGGAGTTGGCTGTCGACTGGCCGGCGGTGGCGGCGCCCGTGCCGTACAGGACGGCACCGGCGACGGCACAGGCGGCGGTGACGGTCGCGATGCGCAGTGGTTTATGCATGACACAGGTTTCTACGCGCGTCACCCTGGTGAGCGCGAGACCCGTGGCCGGTTCCGCGCCCCTATAGCCGGCAAAAATCGCGTCAAGCAGGTCAAGTGCCGGTGACCTGCGGACCGGTCACCGCCGCCGGTCGTACGGCCGCCAGTCGCCGAGATACGCCTCCCGGGTGTGTGCGGCGGCCTGGGCCCGGGTGAGCTGCGGCCGGTTCTCCGGGACGGTGGCCGCGGCGCCGGGGCCGGTGTTGCGGTACTCGCGGAACCGCTGCTCCTGCCACGGGTGGGCGTCCCGCATGTTCGCGTACGGCGCCACCGCGTCGATGCCCGCGCCGAGGTGGGTCTCGCGCACGGTGAGCATGGGGCGGGCGGTGGTGTCGGAGCTGGGCACCCAGGGGCGGGCCAGCTTGTAGAAGCCGTCGGGGGCCTCGCTGCTGACACGGCCGCGGACCACCAGGTAGCCGCGCGCGTTGGCGCCCGCCGTGGACGGCGCGAACACGAAGCCGTAGGGGGCGGCGTCGAGGTCGGGGCGGGCCAGGGTGCGGAAGTGGCACTGCTCGTACACCGCGGTCGCCCGGCCGAAGACGAAGTCGACGTCGCCCTCGACGTAGCAGCGCGCATAGTACTGGCGGGCGAAGAGGCCGAGGTCGCGGGTGTCGGCGTAGAGGGTGTCCTGGTGGCCGAGGAAGCGGCAGTCGTGGAAGGCGGACCGGTCGCCCATGACCTTGATCGCGACCGCCTGGGTGCCGGTCCAGTCCGGCCGGTCGGCGCGCAGCCAGTCGTTGGCGAAGGTGATCGCGCGGGCGGTGAAGCCGTCGGCGCGCACGGTGGTGGTGGCCGAACCACTGGTGCCGTAGGTGCCGGAGCCGTCCGGCTTGGGGGTGCCGGCCGCGTTGTCGTACACGATGACGACGTCGCGCGGGTCTCCGGAGGCGCCGAGCCAGGTGGCCCCGGTGCGCCCGGTGTCGACGGTGACGGTCTCGCGGTAGGTGCCGGGGGCGAGGACGAGCGTCCAGCCGTCGCCCTCGGTGGCGTCGACGGCGGCCTGGACGGAGGTGAGGTCGCCGCGGCCGTGCGGGTCGACGTACAGGGTCTTCGGGGTGCGGCGGGCGGCCGGTGAGCCGTACCGGCCGAAGGGGCGCGGGTGCGTGCGGGGGCCGGCGACGGCGGGACCGGCTGCCGCGAGGCCGAGGGCGGCGCCCGCGCCGGCGGTCGCCAGGAGGAAGCCTCTGCGGGACGGGGCGGGTCGGTGCATACGGGTGCTCCTTCGGGGACGGGCGGGGTGGGCCGGGGCGGTGCGGGCGCCCCGGCCCGGTTCGGGGGGTGGGGGTCAGCGCAGCCGGCCGGCGCCCGCGCCGTGGTCGACGACGAAGGGGACCGCCCGGGACGGCAGAACCCCGGTGCGCAGCGTGGGTGTCCAGCCCGCGCCGGAGCGGAGTGCGGCGTCCGGGTTCGCGGCGTTGTGGGCCGCGATCAGGTCGACGGTGCGGCCGTTGACCCGGTTGTGGGCGGCGCTGAGCGGCGCGTCGTTCCAGCGCTTGAGCACCTTCGCGGGGCCGACGCCGGCCGGCAGGGTGAAGGCGTTGTGCTCGGCGACGAGCGCGGACTCCTTGCCGACGCCGAAGCTGTAGGCGTAGTCGTCCGAGGCCACGAAGTGGTTGTTGTAGACGTCGACCTGGCCGAAGCGGACGCGGGGCGCGCGCTCGACGAGGTTCTTGAACAGGTTGTGGTGGAAGGTCGCCTTCAGGTGGCCGCGGTCGACGGCGGCGGTGGACTCGCCGTCGCTGTTGCCGATCAGGATGGTCTTGTCGTGCTCGGTGAAGACGTTCCAGGACGCGGTGACGTAGTCGGCGCCCTTCACGATGTCCAGCTGGCCGTCGTGTTGCTGGTAGAGCATGCCGAAGTAGGTGGGCGCCGCGCTGTCGGGGTGCTCGCCGTCGGTGAAGGTGTTGTGGTCCAGCCACACGTGCGTCGACCCGTACACGACGGCGCTGTCGTACTCGGAGTTCCAGTTGCCCCGGTCGCCGTCCGTGGGGTCCCACTGCGGGAAGCAGTCCACGGGGCTCTCGAAGGCGAGGTTGCGGACGATGACGTTGTCGACGTTCTTGATCTGGAGGCTGGCGCCCTTGAGCGCGGCGCCCCGGCCGACGCCGATGATGGTGGTGTGGGACGGGACGTTCGCCTTGATGGCCCGGTCCTGCTGTGCGGCGGAGGCGCGGCGCAGGCCCTCGGGGCTGTCGTCGGGCTCGGCGCTCAGGTCGGTCTCCCGGCCCCAGTTCTCCGGGGCGTACTTCTCCAGGTAGGCGTCGAAGTCGTAGCCGGGCGCGGCGAATGCCTCGCAGCCCTGCGCGACGGCGTCGACGGTGCCCTTGACCTTGATGATCCGGGGCGCGGTGCCGTCGGCGGCGAGGGCGGCCTTGAACTCGGCCCAGGTGGAGACGGTGTAGACGTGCTCCGCGTCGGCATCGGCCCCGCCGGTGGTGCCGGTGCCGTGGGAGGCCCAGCCGTCGTTCGCGGGCAGCGTCTGGCGGGCGGTGTCCCGGGGCTGGTGGTGCCCGGGGCGGGCCTCGGCCGTGGCGGCGGTCAGGCTCAGTACGAGGGCGGTGCAGCCGACGAGCGCGGCCGCTCTCTTCGTGGCATGCTCATGCCATCTCTGCGGGCTCATGGTGCGGCTCTCCCTTGCTCTGGGGGTCGGTCGAGGTGTTACGCGGTGACCGGCGCGGGCCAGCTGATCCAGGACTCGGGGATCTCCTCGTCCAGCCGGCGCACGTCCCGGTGCGCCAGTACGCGCCCGCGCAGCAGCTCCCGGGCGACGGTCCGGGCGACCGCGATCGCGCCCGGCGGGTTGAAGTGGGTGTTGTCCTGCTCGGTGGCGGTCCAGTTGAAGTACGCCTTGGTCGCCTCGGCGCCGAGCCGCTGCCACAGTTCGAGCGAGAGCGCCTGCACGTCGAGCAGCGCCACGCCCTCCTCCCGCGCCAGCGCCCGCATCGCCGCCGGGTACTCCCCGTGGCTCGGCACGGCGTTCCCCCCGGCGTCGAACCGCCGCCGCTCCACGGGCGTGGCCAGCACCGGCCGTGCCCCGCGGGCCCGCGCGCCGTCGACGTACCGCCGCAGGTAGTCCTGGTACGTCGTCCAGGGCTCGGTGTGGCGGGCGGGGTCCTCGGCCTTCTCGTCGTTGTGCGCGAACTGGATCAGCAGGAGGTCACCGGGCCGGATCGCACCGAGGACGACGTCGAGTCGCCCCTCGTCGACGAAGCTCTTGGAACTCCGCCCGTTCACGGCGTGGTTGGCGACCCGGAGATCCTTGCGGAGGAAGAACGGCAACGCCATGCCCCACCCGGTCTCGGGCGCGGCGTCGGCGTACTTCTGCGCGGCGGTGGAATCCCCGGCGATGAAGAGGCTGCGGGGGCGCCGTCCGCCGGCCTGGGCGCCGGGGGTGGCGGCGAACGCCAGGGGAAGGGAGGAGACGACGGCTGCGGTGACCTGTCTTCGGCTGAGTGACACGCCGGTCTGCCTTTCAGTAGGGAGTGGGGCAGTCCCCCCAGGGGCGCGGGGAACTGCGCGACGAGCCACAGGCGGCCCGCGGCCCGCAACGAACGACGGACCGCCCACGGCGAAACCCGGAACCGGAGCCGACTAACCCATCTGCTCCGTCCACTCGGCCTGCGCCTCATTCAGCTTCTCGGCCAGCCCGTCCAGGAAATCCTTCGCGCTCATGTCCCCCAGCAGCACCTTCTGGAACGTCGGCTCACTCTCCGACTTGGACAGCGTGTTCCAGTCCGGCAGGTAGTACGGCAGCTGGACGATGGTCGTGGACCCGTCGTTCAGCGCCTGCGCCGCCAGCTTCGTGGGCTCGGCCTTCTGGATCCACGCGTCGTTGGCGGCCTCGGTGTTGGACGGCACCTGCCCGGCCGACGCGTTGAACTTCGAGTTCTGCTCCTTCGACGTGGCGAACTCGATGAACTTCCAGGCGGCCTCCTTGTTCTTCGAGCTCTTGAACATGCCGAGCCCGTCGACCGGGTTGGAGACCTGGACCCGCTTGCCGGAAGCACCGACCGGCTGCGGGATGCCGCGGAACTTGTCGACGCCGAGCGCCTTCACGTGGTCCTGGTAGGAGCCCAGGTTGTGGTGGAGCATGCCGATGGTGCCGGTGTCCCACTGGGAGACCATCTTGGCGAAGTCGTTGTTGACGTCGGCGGCCGGTGTGGCCTTCTTGTAGAGGGCCGCGTACTTCTCCAGCGCCTCGACGTTCCTGGGGTCGTTGACGGTGGTCTTCTTCTTGCCGGCGTCCCAGAACGAGGTGATGCCGGACTGCCCGTACATCGCGTCGAAGGCCTGGGCGATGGACCCGGAGCCGCCGCGGATGGTGTAGCCGAACTCGTTCTTGCCCGTGTCGGTCAGCTTCTCGGCGGCTTCGTAGAACGCGTCCCACGTCGTCGGCGCGTCGAGACCGGCCTTCTCGAACAGGTCGGTGCGGTAGTAGAGGACGCCGTTGTTGGCCGAACTCGGCACCGAGTACAGGGTGCCGTCGCCACCGCCGGCGGCCTTCACGGACGCGAGCATGTCCTTGTTGAGCTTGCCGTTCAGGGAGGACTCGGAGAGCCGCTCGTCCAGCGGCTCCAGGGCACCCTGGGCGGAGAAGCCCGCGAGCATGGACGCCGTCACGCCGCCGACGTCCGGCAGGCCGCCGCCCTGGATGGCGGTGTCGACCTTGGACTGGTACTCGGTGGCGGCGATCCCGACGTATTCCACGTCGATGTCCGGGTTCGCCTTCTCGAAGTCGGCGATGATCTCCTTCCAGACGGGCGTGCGGATGCCGCCGTTGTTGTCCCAGAAGACGATCTTCCCCTTGCCGCTGCCCTCGGCCCCCTTGTCGCCGCCCGCCCCGCTGCCGTCGTCACCGCAGGCGGTGGCGGTCAGCGCGAGCACGGCCCCCAGGGCGACGGCGGCGGACGTCCGGCGCCTGGCTGTGCCTTTGTCTCTGCTGCTGAGCATGCTGATCCTCATCGGTCGGCTCTCTTCTTCTGGATCGGACGAAGCGGTGGAACGACAACGTGGGGGTTCAGTGGGTCCGGTGGGGCCCGACGCGGAACCGCGTGAAGGTGGCGGTGCCGGCGGGTCCCGGACCGGCGGGCGCGAGGGCGAACAGGCCGAGCAGTGCGCCGACCCAGCGCCAGGGGGTGGCGGCGAACTCCCGGCCGACGGGATGCGGGCCGCCGCCGGGGTCGTCGTCGCCGAGGTCGTAGGAGAAGCGGCAGCGTGCCCCGGGGACCGTCTCGATCCGCAGCCGGGCCCGTCCCCCGGGTGCGGGGCGGGGCCGGTCGGCGTCCCGTTCGGACTCGGCCACCGACTCGGCGAACCGGTGCACCAGGTGCACCGTCCCGTCGGTGTCCCGCTGGAGCCCGATCCAGCGGTAGGCGTCGCCGAGCACCGCGAGCCCGGCCCGCGCGCCGGGTTCCTCGCTGTCCAGGCGCAGCTCGACCTCGATCACCGAGGGCTCGCCGGGGAAGCGCTGGGTGAGGACGCTCGGCAGCAGGCGCAGGTCGTGCGCGTCGGCCGAGCGGACGCAGGTCAGGCGCAGCCCGTCCCCGGCGTGCCGGATGGCCCAGCCCTCGCGGGGGTTGGCCGTCCACGACCACTGGCGGCCGAACCGTCCGCCGGGGAAGTCGTCGTCGGTCGCGGGCGCGGCGGGCGGCTGCGGGGGCAGGGCGGGGCGCGGGTGCCCGGTGACCGGGGCGCCGTCGTCGCCGAGGACCGGCCAGCCGTCCGTTTCCCACCGCATCGGCTGGAGGTGGACCACCCTGCCGTACGCGCCGCGCTGCTGGAAGTGCAGGAACCAGTCCTCGCCGGACGCCGTGCGCACCCAGCCGCCCTGGTGGGGGCCGTTGACGTCGGTGTCCTTCTGCTCCAGGACGACCTTCTCCTCGTACGGCCCGAAGAACCCGCGGGAGCGGAAGGCGCCCTGCCAGCCAGTCTCCACCGATCCGGCGGGGGCGAGGATCCAGTACCAGCCGTCGTGCCGGTAGAGCTTGGGGCCCTCCAGGGTGAACCAGCCGGGCAGCCGGTCGGCGTCGACGAGCACCGTGCCGTCGTCGAGGAGTCCGGTGCCGTCGGGGCGCATGCGGTGGCCGGTGAGGCGGTTCTTGATCCCGGAGCGGGAGCGGGCCCAGGCGTGCACGAGGTACGCCTCGCCGGTCTCCTCGTCCCACAGGGGGCAGGGGTCGATCAGGCCCTTGCCCGCCTTGACCAGGTGGGGCGCGGACCAGGGGCCCCGGATGTCGGGGGCGTTAACCTGGAAGAGGCCCTGGTCGGGGTCGCCCCAGAAGATCCAGAAGCGGCCCGCGTGGTGGCGCAGGGACGGTGCCCAGACACCGCAGTCGTGCCGGGGCCGCGAGAACTCCCACTCGGGCTCCAGGCGTTCCAGGGCGTGCCCGACCAGGGTCCAGTCGACCAGGTTGCGGGAGTGCAGCAGGGGCAGGCCGGGGACGCGGCCGAAGCTGGAGGCGGTCAGGTAGAAGTCGTCGCCGACGCGGACGACGTCCGGGTCGGACCAGTCGGCGTTCAGGACCGGGTTGGTGTACGTCCCCGCGGTCCCGGGAGCGGTCTCGGCGGCGGTCACGGGCTCACCGCCCTGCGTACGAGGGCGGCGGCGCCGTCGGCGTCGAGGCGGCCGTCGGCGACGACGGTGACGATCCGGCGGACCAGGGTGCCGCCCGGGGCGACGGTCACCCGGTCGTCGTGGGCCAGCGAGGAACCGACGCCCGGGTACTCCTCGGTGCGCACGAACCACGGGTCGCGCCGGGTGCGTTCGGTGGCGCCGGCGAACACCAGCGACCAGGTCTCCCCGGTGAGCGCGAGCCAGTCGGCGCCGCTGCCGTGCACCTCGCCCTCGCCCTCCCGGTCGGCGGTGAAGACCCTGGGCGCCGCGTTCTCCTTGCGGGCGCGCCAGAAGAAGCCGCCGTAGGCCGCGCCGGGGCGCCCGTTGGTGGCGGGGCTGCCGAGGCTGAGCGGGTCCGGGGTGGTGTTGGTGAGGGAGAAGGTGAAGTCGAGCGCCCAGGCGGTACCGGTGAGGGCGGTGGCCGCGACCGTGCGGCGCTCGCGCAGCAGCTCGCGGCCCGCGGCGACCCAGCGCAGCTCCTCGACGAATCCGTCGGGGTCGCGGAGCTGGAAGGCGGTGTGCCGCTGGGTGCCGTGGTTGTCCAGCTCGGTCGGCCCCTTGTCGCGGACGTAGGTGCGCCCGCCCCAGAAGTTGTGGCCCTCGACGTCGGGAACGGCGACACCGACGCCGAGGTGATGGAGGTGGTCGGCGGGGCGGAACTCGGTGACGGCCGTGCCGGCCAGGGTGGTGACGGGGTGCAGGTAGGGGCGCGGGGAGAGCCGGCGGGGCAGCTCCGGCCGGGTCACGTACCGGGCGACGGGGCGGCCCGCCACGCGCAGCACCGGGGAGTCGTGGCCGGTCATCGGGTGCTCACCTCGTC
This sequence comes from Streptomyces sp. NPDC102490, assembly GCF_044765285.1. NCBI lineage: Bacteria > Bacillati > Actinomycetota > Actinomycetes > Kitasatosporales > Streptomycetaceae > Streptomyces > Streptomyces sp. NPDC102490. The sequence goes on along the minus strand of NZ_JBIWJU010000010.1, from coordinate 295,255 downwards.
ACACGGGCGCTCGGTGCGCGGCGCCCAGGGCGCGCCCAGTTCGGAGTAGAGGCAGAGGGTGTCGGCGGCGGCGGCCACGAGCGCGTCGATGCCGGGGACCACGCGGCGCCTCTCCCCGGGGACGCGGCGCCAGGCGGCGGCGGGCAGCGGCTCCGGGTCGGGGGCCCGGCGGATCGCCTCGACGACCCGCATGAAGGCGCCCGTCTCGTCCGGCGGGACCAGCAGCGGGGCCCCGGTGGTGAGGTGGTCGACCAGGTTCTCCAGCAGGTCGGTGCGGTCGTGGTGGAACTCCTCGGGGCCGTGGCCGCCGCGCTGGAGCAGGACGCGGTCCTGCTTGTACCAGAAGGTGACGCGGCCGCTGGAGCCGTGCACCAGGACGTACGGCTCCTCGGCCCGCTCCGCGCACAGGGTCGCGGCGACGGTGACGCGGTGCCCGCGCGCGGTGCCGATCCGCACGCAGGAGGTGTCGTCGGCCTCGATGTCGTTGGCGTGGCTCAGCTCGGTCTCGATGCCGGTGACGTCCTCGGCGCGGGCGGTGCCGCCGAGCGCGAGGGCGGTGGCGACGGCGTGCGCCAGCGGGTTGGTCAGCGCGCCGTCGATCACGTCGGCGCCGTTCAGCCGCCGCTTGCCGGACCAGGGTGCCCGGCGGAAGTAGGGCTCGTCGCGCACCCACGCCCCGGCTCCGCCGATGCCGACGACCTCGCCGATCGCGCCCCCGTCCACCAGGTCCCGGATGGCGGGGACCGCGTGCGAGCCCAGTGACTGGAACCCGACCTGGCAGGCGACGCCTGCCTCCGCGACCCCGTCGGCCATCCGCCGGAACTCGGCGTACGACGGCGCCGGGGGCTTTTCGAGGAGCAGGTGCACCCCCCGCCGGGCGGCGGTCAGGGCGAGGTCGGTGTGGGTGGGGATCGGCGTGCAGATCACGGCGATCCGGGCGCCGGTGGAGTCGAGCAGGGCGCCGAAGTCGGCCGACTGCTCGGGGAGTTCTCCCCCGGCCTCTTCCTGGGTCAGCGGGGTCAGCTCGCAGACGCCGGCCAGCCGGACCAGTCCCGCCCGCTCCAGACGGCGGATGTTGGCGACGTGCCAGCGACCGTGCCCGCGGGCGCCGGCGAGGACGACGGGAATCGGGGTCATCCCTTCACCGCCCCCGCGCTGAAGCCGGTGATCAGCCACTTCTGGATGAAGGCGAAGACGATCACGACGGGGACGGCGGCGACGATGCCGCCGGCGGCGAGCGCGCCGAGGTCGACGCTGTCCGCGCTCATCAGGGAGTTGAGGCCGACCGGGATGGTCTGCTTGTGCTGGTTGTTGAGGAACATCAGGGCGAACAGGAAGTGGTTCCAGGAGTGCACGAAGGCGAAGGAACCCACCGCGATCAGGCCCGGCCGCAGCAGTGGCAGTACGACGATCCGGAAGGCCCGGAACCGGCCGCAGCCGTCGACCCAGGCGGCCTCCTCCAGCGAGTACGGCACGTTCTTGATGAAGTTGCTGATCAGGATGATCGACAGCGGCAGCTGGAAGACGGTCTCGGCGATGATGACGCTGCCCAGCGAGTTGATCATCTGGAGTCCGGCGAAGATCTCGAACAGCGGCACCAGGAGCAGCGCCCCGGGCACGAACTGGGAGCAGAGCAGGGCGAGCATGAAGACCCGCTTGACCTTGAAGTCGAACCGGGCGAGGGCGTAGCCGCCGGCCAGCGCGACGAGCGTGGTCATCAGCAGGGTCGCGAGCCCGACGTACACGCTGTTCTCGAAGTAGGTGCCGAAGCCGCGGTCGGTCCACACCTTCTCGAAGTGCTCGGTGGTCATCGGCCAGGGCACGAGCGAGGTCGAGCCGGCCGGGCGCACCGCGAAGAGCAGGATCCAGTAGAACGGGATCAGGGTGAAGACCAGGTAGATCCCGAGCGGCAGGTAGATCTGCCAGCGGGGAGCCTCGTCCCAGGCCGGGCGGCGCTTCCTGGCCGGCCGCGGCGGTTCGTGGTCGGTCCGCGCGGGCGCGGGGGCGGGCGCGACGGCCTCCTTGGTGATCACTTCTTCTCGCCTCCGAACTTGCTCAGCCGCAGGTAGACGATCGAGCAGAAGAGCAGGATCACGAACGCGACCGTGGTGAGGGCCGACGCGTAGCCGAAGTCGTGGGCGTCGACGCTGGTGTTGGCGATGTACAGGGGCAACGTCGTGGTCTCGCCGGCGGGTCCGCCGCCGGTCAGGGTGTAGAGCAGGTCGACGTTGTTGAACTCCCACACCGCGCGCAGCAGCGTGGACAGGATGATGGCGTCCTTCAGGTGCGGCAGCGTGATGTGCCAGAACTGCTGGAGCCGGCTCGCCCCGTCGACCTCGGCGGCCTCGTAGAGGTCCTTGGAGACGGACTGGAGGTCGGCGAGGATGAGGATCGCGAAGAAGGGCACGCCGCGCCAGAGGTCGGCGACCACCGTCGCGGAGAACACGGTGGAGGTGTCGGAGAGCCAGCTGGTGCCGTACGAGCCGATGCCCATGTCCGCGAGGTAGCGGGTGACGCCGGTCTGGGAGTTGTAGAGCAGCACCCAGATCGCGGAGGTCAGGACGCCGGAGACCGCCCAGGGGGAGAAGACCAGGGCCCGGCCGATGCCCCGGCCCACGAAGGTCTGGTTGACGATGAGCGCCAGCGCCAGACCGAAGAGCAGTTGCAGTCCGACCTCGACGAAGACCCACTTGGCGCTGAAGACGAGGGTGCCCCAGAACACCTGGTCCTCGGTGAAGATCCTGACGAAGTTGTCGAAGCCCGCGAAGCCGTTCCGCCACGGCTTGGTGGGGTTGTACTCCTGAAGGCTGTAGTAGAAGACGCTGATGACCGGGTAGGCGATGAAGCCCAGCATCAGCAGGGCGGCCGGTCCGATCAGCAGGTACGGGAGCCTGCGCGGCGTGGCCGAGGCACGGCGCCGCCGGGGTGGCGCGGGCGGTTTCGCCACGGCTGCGGCTTGGGCCATGACAGTTCTCCGTTCTAGTACGTCTACGTCGTGCGGGGGTCGTACAGGAAGCGCTTTCTCGACGGGCAGGACGGTGCGGAGGCGGTTCGTGTCGTACGGGGTTCAGCCGGCGTACGGGTCCTGCACCGTGCCCGGGCGGGCCAGGAACTCGAAGTCGCAGCCGGTGTCGGCCTGGGTGATCTGTTCGGTGTAGAGCGCGCCGTAGCCCCGCTCGTAGCGGGCCGGCGGCGGTGTCCAGGCGGCCCTGCGGCGTTCCAGCTCCGCGTCGTCCACGTTGAGCCGGAGGGAGCGCGCCGCGACGTCGAGGGTGATGGAGTCGCCGGTGCGCACCAGGGCGAGCGGTCCGCCGACGTACGACTCGGGGGCCACGTGCAGCACGCACGCGCCGTAACTGGTGCCGCTCATGCGGGCGTCGGAGATCCGGACCATGTCGCGTACGCCCTGCTTGAGCAGGTGGTCGGGGATGGGCAGCATGCCGTACTCGGGCATGCCCGGGCCGCCCTTGGGACCGGCGCCCCGCAGCACGAGCACGCTGTCGGCGGTGATGCCGAGGTCCGGGTCGTTGATGGTGCGCTGCATGGTCCGGTAGTCGTCGAAGACGACAGCGGGGCCGGTGTGCTTGAGCAGGTGCGGCTCGGCGGCGATGTGCTTGATGACGGCGCCGTCCGGGCAGAGGTTGCCGCGCAGGACGGCGACCCCGCCCTCGGCCGCGACCGGGTTGTCGCGGGTCCTGATGACGTCGTCTTGGTGGACGCGGGCGCCGTCCAGCTGCTCCCGCAGGGTGTCGTGGGAGACGGTGGGCCGGTCGAGGTGGAGCAGGTCGGTGATGCGGGAGAGGAAGCCGGGCAGGCCGCCGGCGAAGTGGAAGTCCTCCATCAGGTAGGTCTGTCCGCCGGGGCGGACGTTGGCCAGCACCGGGACGGTGCGGGCGATGCGGTCGAAGTCGTCGAGGGTGAGGGTGACGCCGGCGCGGCCCGCCATGGCGATCAGGTGGATCACGGCGTTGGTGGAGCCGCCGAGGCCGAGCACGGTGGTGACGGCGTCCGCGAAGGCGTCGGCGGTGAGGATGTCGCTCAGCTTCCGGTCCCGGTGGACCAGTTCGACGACGCGCAGTCCGGCGGCGGCGGCCATCCGGTCGTGCCCGGAGTCGACGGCCGGGATGCTGGAGGCGCCCGGCACGGTGACGCCGAGGGCCTCGGCGGCGGCGGTCAGCGTGGAGGCGGTGCCCATCGTCATGCAGTGGCCCGGCGAGCGGGCCAGGCCGCTCTCCAGCTCCTGCATCTCGCAGTCGCCGATGAGGCCGGCCCGCTTGTCGTCCCAGTACTTCCACATGTCGGTGCCGGAGCCGAGGGTCTCGCCGCGCCAGTGCCCGGGGAGCATGGGCCCGGCGGGGACGAACACCGCGGGCAGGTCCACCGTGGCGGCGCCCATCAGCAGGGCGGGCGTGGACTTGTCGCAGCCGCCCATCAGCACGGCACCGTCGACCGGGTAGGAGCGCAGCAGTTCCTCGGTCTCCATGGCGAGGAGGTTGCGGTAGAGCATCGGGGTCGGCTTCTGGAAGGTCTCGCTGAGCGTGGAGACCGGGAACTCCAGCGGGAACCCGCCCGCCTGCCACACTCCGCGCTTGACCGCCTGGGCGCGGTCGCGCAGGTGGACGTGGCAGGGGTTGATGTCGGACCAGGTGTTGAGGATCGCGATGACGGGCTTGCCGAGGTGCTCCTCGGGCAGGTAGCCGAGCTGGCGGGTGCGGGCGCGGTGGCTGAAGGAGCGCAGGCCGTCGGTGCCGTACCACTGGTGGCTGCGCAGCTCCTCCGGGGCCTTCCTGGGGGTCATATGGACCACCCCGCGGCGATGGCGGCGACCTCGGCGCGCTCGTCCTCGGGCAGCGGCTTGCTCGGCGGGCGGACCTCCCGGCGGCACAGGCCGAGCGAGGCGAGGGCTTCCTTGACCACGGTGACGTTGTTGGCGGAGCCGTTGGCGGCGCGCAGTTCCTCGAAGCGCCGGATCTGCTCCCAGACCTTCATGGCGGCCGGGTAGTCGCCGGAGCGCAGCGCTTCGATCATGTTCAGCGAGACGGCCGGGGCGACGTTCACCAGGCCCGAGGTGAAGCCGGTGGCGCCCGCGCTGAAGTACGAGGGCGCGTACGGCTCGGCGAGCCCCGCGACCCAGACGAAGCGGTCGAGACCGGCGTCGCGGGCGAACGCGGCGAACTTGGCGGCGTCCGGCACGGCGTACTTCACGCCGATGACGTTGGGGCAGGCGTCGGCGAGGTCGGCGAGGCGGGCGCCGGTGAGCTGGGCGTTGCGGATGTAGGGCACGACGCCCAGGTCGGGCACGGCCTCGGCGATGGCGCGGTGGTAGTCGACCCAGCCGCCCTGGGAGACGTAGGGGTGGACGGGCTGGTGGACCATCACCATGGAGGCGCCCAGGTCGCGGGCGTGCCGGGCGGAGGCGACCGCGGTCGGCACGTCGTGGCCGACGCCGACCAGGATGTCCGCGCGCGCGCCGGTCTCCTCGATCGTCAGCTCGGTGACGAGGCGGCGCTCGGCCGGGGAGAGGGCGTAGAACTCGCCGGTGTTGCCGTTGGGTGTGAGGGTCGTGATGCCACCGTCGAGGAGACGACGCAGCAGGGCCCGGTAGGTGGCGGGGTCGACGGTGCCGTCCTCGGCGAACGGGGTCACCGGGATCGCCACCACGTCGGCCAGGGCCGCCCGCTGGGTCTCGAACGTCGCCGTCATGCCTGACCGCCCTCTTCCTGGGCCGCGGTCCCCGCTTCGGGGAAGGCCCGCTCGACGAAGGACGCGATGTGCGCGTGCAGGGCGCGGGCCGCGCCGTCGGCGTCACCGGCGAGGGCGAGGCGCAGGATCTCCTGGTGCTCGCCGGCCTCCCGCTCCCAGGAGGGGTCGGCGGCCCAGGCGACCGCGGAGACGAGGGCCGCCTGGTCGCGGACCTCGTCGAGCATCCGGCCGAGCAGCGGGTTGCCGCACGGCAGGTACAGGGCGCGGTGGAACTCGCGGTTGGCCAGCGAGCGTTCGGCGGTGTCCGTGGCCCGGTCGGCCCGGGTGAGCGCGTCCCGGGCGGCGTCCAGGGAGGCACCGCGGCGCACGGCGCGCCCCAGCGCCTCGGGCTCGAGGAGCAACCGGACGTCGTAGACCTCGCGCGCCATGTCCGCGTCCACCATGCGCACGGTGACGCCCTTGTACTGGCTCATCACGACCAGTCCGGTACCGGCCAGGGTCTTGAGCGCCTCGCGCACCGGGGTCTTGGACACCCCGAACTGTGCGGCGAGGTCGGTCTCGACCAGGGCCTGGCCGGGCGTCAGCCGGCCGGTGAGGATGCGGCGTTTGATCTCCTCCAGCACGTACTGCGTGCGGGAGGGGATCGGCGTGGGCACAGAGGTCATGCGCGCCTCTCGGAATCTCGCGTCGGATGCGCGACAGATCTCGGACATCGGAACTCGACATCAGATCTCGCGTATCGCGTCTCATATATGACGTACGGAGTACGACGCGTTGAAGGTAAGAGGGGCGCGCGGCGGCGTCAATGCTTCTGACAAAGGAAGTTGGGTGCGGCCGGTGTTCGCTACGCGGTGCGGGACCAGCCCGGGTCGCGTCCGCTGAGCCCCACGGCGCGCTCCAGCAGCGGCGCGTCGGCGGGTACGGCGACGACCGGCCCGAACATGCCCTGGCCCTGGTCGGACTCCGCCGCGGCGGCGACGAGCAGCCCGTGCGCCGCCTGGAGCGCGGCGGTGTCGGGGGTGTACTCCTGGCCGGTCGCGCGGGCCAGGTCCCAGCCGTGGATCACCAGTTCGTCGGCGACGACGGCACCGGCGACCGCGCCGGGCAGGTCGATGCCGCCGGCCCTGGTCATGCCGGTCCACGCCTCGGGGTCGCGCCACGCCTCGGCGAGTTCCCCGAGCGCGGCGGCGAGCTGCTCGCGCCAGCCGGGCCCGATGTCCGGCACGGACGCGTCGGGGCTGGTGTCCGTGGTGGGCCCCAGGTCCTTGCGCGCGGCGTCGCGGAAGGCGACGGCGAGACCGGTGAGGTGGCCGAGCAGGTTGCGCACCGCCAGGTCGGGGCAGGGCGACGGGTCCGCGAGCCCGTCGTCGCGCACACCGTCGGCGAGGCGGGTGAGGATCCGCGTCTGCGGTCCCAGGTCGAGGGTGGTGGTCTCGGCGGTCATCGGCTGCTCCTCGTGACGTGCGCGGTCGGCTCTCTCGGGTGATGGACTCATCGCCCCCGCGAAACTCATCGGCCGCAGGAGCCGGCATTAGGGCACCTGCCCGATGCCCGCACCCGGACCTCAGGACCACGCTGACCGGTATGACGACGGCGGGAACGAAGAAATCAGCAGGACCGGACGGCCCCTGGCCCGTGGTCCGGGTCCTGCGCGACCGCGACGCGGGCCTGTATCTCGCCGGGGTGGTGGTGTCCGGCTTCGGCACCTCGGCGCTGTGGCTGGCGGCCGGCGTGTGGGTGAAGGACCTCACCGGCTCGGACGGGCTGGCGGCGCTGTGCGTGCTCGCGATGTGGGCGCCGACGCTCGCGGGCCCGGCGCTGGGCACCCCCTGGCGGACCGCGTCCGGCGCAGGCCGCTGCTGATCGCCGCGAGCCTGCTCACGGCCTGCCTGCTGCTCACGCTCTTCGCGGTGGACTCGCGGGGCACGCTGTGGCTGCTCTTCGCGGTGCTCTTCGTGTACGGCGCGACGGGCGTCGTGCACGACGCGGCCGAGTCGGCGCTGGTGGCCGCCGCCGTCGCCCCGGGGCTGCTCGGCGACTTCAACGGCCTGCGCATGACCGCGAACGAGGGCGTGAAGCTGGTCGCGCCACTGGCCGGGGCAGGACTGTACGCGGCGTACGGCGGACCGGGCGTGGCGCTGCTGGACGCGGTCACGTTCGTGCTGGCCGCCGGTGTGTACGCCGCCCTGCGGGTACGGGAGGCGCCACCGCAGCGCCCCGCGGCGAACTGGCGGCGGCGCACGGCCGAGGGCGCCCGGTACCTGTGGGGGCACCCCGGCCTGCGCCCGCTCGTCCTCGCGGGCGGCGTCACGATGCTGTGCGCGGGCGTCAACGGCGCCACGGTCTACGCGGTCGTCGAGGCCCTCGGGCACTCCCCCGCGTACGCCGGTGCGCTGTACGCGGTCCAGGGGGCCGGGTCGGTGGTGGCGGGGCTGCTCGCCGGTCCGGCCGTGCGGCGCCTGGGCGGACGGCGCTTCGCCGCCGCGGGGATCGCCCTGTGCGCGGTGGCGGTGGCGGCGCGGGCGGCACCGTACGACGCGGTGGCCCTCGCCTCCGGCGCGGCGATCGGCGCGGGGCTGCCCGCGGTGCTGATCGCCGCCCTGACCGCCGTCCAGCACGCGACCCCGGGGCCGCTGCTGGGCCGGGCCACGGCGACGGCCACCTCCCTGGTCTTCGCGCCCAACGTGCTCGGCCTGGCCGCGGGCGCGGCCCTGGTGGGGTCGACCGGCCCGCGCCTGCTGCTGCCGGCCGTGGGCGTGGTGCTGCTGGCGACGGCGACGGCACTGGCGTCCGCGCGCAGGCCGAAGGACCGGCCCGCGCCGTCAGCCGCGTAGGGCCAGCCACTCCTGGAGTTCGACGAGGTTTCCCGCCGGGTCCATGAGGTGGGCGACCCGCATGCGGTCCGTCATGGGCGCCGGACCGTGGACGAGTTCGGCGCCCCGCGCGGTGATCTCCTCGCAGCAGCGGTCCAGGTCGTCGACCCGCAGCACGACGAGGGACCGGTGGCCGGCCGGCTCGTCGGCGAGTGCGCCCAGCACCCGGGCCATATGTGCGCGGTCCTGGAGCGCGATGCCCGCGGTGCCGCCGTCGGGGGTGAACTTCGCGTACGGGCCGTCCTCCGCCTCGAACTGCGGCGTCAGGCCCAGGACGTCCCGGTAGTAGCGGTAGCAGGCGGGGAAGTCCGCGACCAGCAGCCGGACCTGGGCGAGTTCCATGGCCATCCCCCTCGAAGAGCGCGACGAGGGGTGCCGGGGCAGCCGGTGGCGACCGGCCCTGCCTCCCCTCGTCCGCACCCTACGCGAGGGCCGCGAGCCCCGTCCGCACCCCCTCCAGGTCCCCGTCCGACGCCAACCCGGCGTGATACAGCCGCAGTTCCGTCGCCCCCAGGTCGCGGGCGCGGGCGGCGTCGGCGGCGAGGGTACGGGGGCTGCCGCCCATGCCCGAGACCACCGTGAGGTTGGCGGCGAGGACGGCGCCGTCGGCGGCCTGCTCGGCGAACGGCGTCAGCAGGCCCGCGCCGCCCGTGCAGGGGACGACCACGCCGTCCGCGACGGAGAGGATGTGCGCGGGGTCGACGCCGGCGTTGGCGCCGCAGTGGTAGGAGACCGGGTCGGCGTGCAGCAGGACCTGGAAGCCGTCGGGCGCGGCGGCGCGGACCGCCGAGACCGCCGCTTCCTGGAGCGTGCGGGCCCTGTCGTCCCGCCACGCGCGCGTGGCGTTCGCGGCCGCCGCCCCGAGGAGCTTCTCGACGCCCGCCCAGCCCCCGTCCGAGGGCGCCGCGCCCCGCCACACCGGCTCGAAGGCGGTGCGCACGGCGGCGGCGAGTGCGTCGGCGTCGAGGCCCTGACCGCCGTAGCCCGCCCGGCAGTCGGGGCAGAAGCACAGCGACATCAGGTACTGCCCGGCGTCCCCGAGGGCCACCCCGCCGGTCTTGTCGTGCGCGTGCAGGTGGGCGAGCCCGTACCAGCCCAGCGACTCCAGTTCCGTGCCGTGCGCCCCGGGCCGCACCGCCGCCTCGGCGGCCAGGTCGGTGAGGTAGGCGCGGGTGGCGGGCTGTGCGATGCAGGGCGCCCAGGGGTAGCGGTCGCCGTAGGCGTTGACGACGCAGGTGTGCGGGTGCTCCGCGCCGAGGCGGGAGTTGTGGGCGAGGACGACCCAGGTGTGCACCTGGAGGCCCGCGTCCGCGAGGGCGGCGGCGGCCTCGCCGTAGGCGTCGCCGGGCGCCCAGTCCCCGGCCTCGTACGGGCGCAGGTCGCGGCCCGCCCAGCGGGCGGCGTCCGGCGGGTAGAGGACGGCGGCGTGCTCGGCGGTGACGACGCGGTGGCGCGGGTGGCGGGGGGTGAGGGCGCGGGTGGAGTGGTAGGCGGCGGCGAGGGTCGCCTGGGCCACGCCGAGGTCCGCGAGGCGCGCGGGGGCTTCCGGGTCGCCGCCCACGTCCCAGGGGTAGACGAACGCCGACGCCTTCACCGGCCCGCCCCTTCCGCCAGCAGTGCCTGGCCCCGCTCGATGATCCGCGCGAGCTGCTTCACGTGGTCCTCGGCCGGTTCCTCCAGCGGGGTGCGCACCTCCCCCACGTCCAGGCCGCGCAGCCGTACGCCCGCCTTGACCAGGGCGACGGCGTACCCGCGGCCTCGGGCGCGCAGGTCGACGAACGGGCGGTAGAAGCCGTCCAGCAGACGGTGCGCCGTGGTGTCGTCGCCCTCGCGCAGCGCCCGGTGGAAGGCGAGGGCGATCTCGGGGGCGAAGCAGAACACGGCGGACGAGTAGAGGGTGACGCCGAGCGCGCGGTAGGCGAGCTGGGTCTGCTCGGCGGTCGGCAGTCCGTTGAAGTACAGGAACTCCTCGCGGGGCAGCTCCGTGCGCACCGCGCTGACGGTGCGCTGCATGAGGTCGAGGTCGCCGAGGCCGTCCTTGAGGCCGACGATGCCGTCGGTACGGGCCAGTTCGACGACGCTCTCGGGGGTGAACACGGCGTTGTCGCGCTGGTAGACGATCACGGGCAGCGCGGTCGCGGCCGCCACCTCCCGGTAGTGCCGCACCAGTCCCTCCTGCCCGGCGAGCACCAGGTAGGGCGGCATGGCGAGCAGCCCGTCGGCCCCGGCCTCCTCGGCGAGGCGGGCGTAGCGCACGGCGAGGGCGGTGCCGTAGCCGGCGCCCGCGAGGACGGGGACCCGGCCCGCGCTCTCCTCGACGGCCGCGCGGACGCAGGCCGCGAACTCCTCGGGCGTCAGGGCGTGGAACTCGCCGGTGCCGCAGCAGGCGAACACGGCGGCGGCACCGGCCTCGACCCCGCGGCGCACATGGGTGCGGTAGACGTCCAGGTCGAGTCCGCCGTCGGGTCCGTACGCCGTGACGGGGAAGAACAGCGGGCCGCTGGGCGCGGTGAGCCGGGCGGCGAGAGGGGCTGAGGTCACGGGCGCTCCCCATTCCATATCTATGACCTGCGTCTACATTTCTGAACGCAACCACGCTAGGCCGCCCCGCGAACACCGTCAAGCAGGCGCCCTCTTGACGCCCGACCACCCGCTCCTTAGCGTGTCCACGCATCTGAACGTGAGGCACACACCAGCACGCACACCCGCGTACGCCCCTACGCGCGTACGCCGCCCCTACAGACCGACCTAGGAGTCCCGAGGATGCCCGCTCCCCGCACCGTCCTGCTCACCGGCGCCGCCGGCGGCCTCGGCACCCTGATGCGGGAACTGCTCCCCGAACACGGCTACCAACTGCGCCTGCTCGACCTGCGCCCGATCGACGGCGAGCCGGACGCGATCGTCGCCGACCTCGCCGACCGGGACGCCCTGCGCGAGGCGGTCCGGGGCGTCGACGCGATCATCCACCTCGCGGGCATCTCCCTGGAAGCCCCCTTCGAGAAGATCCTGAAGGCCAACATCGAGGGCACGTACCACCTGTACGAGGCCGCCCGCGAGGAGGGCGTCGGCCGCATCGTCTTCGCCTCCTCCAACCACGCCGTCGGCTACACCCCGCGCCCGCGGGGCGACGACCCCCTCATCCCGATCGACACGCCGCGCCGCCCGGACACCTACTACGGCCTGTCCAAGTGCTTCGGCGAGGACCTCGCCCAGCTCTACTGGGACAAGCACGGCATCGAGACCGTCTCCGTGCGCATCGGCTCCTGCTTCCCCGAGCCGACCAGCGTGCGCATGCTCTCGGTGTGGATGAGCCCCGCGGACGGCGCCCGCCTCTTCCACGCGGCCCTCACCGCCGAGAACGTCGGGCACACCGTCGTCCACGGCTCCTCCGCCAACACCCGGCTGTGGTGGGACCTCACCTCCGCGCGGGCGCTCGGTTACGAACCCCGGGACGACTCCGAGCCGTACGCCGAGAAGCTGATCGCCGAACAGGGCGACCTGGACCCCGGCGACCCGGCGCACGCCCGCCTGGGCGGCCACTTCGTGACCGACCCCCCGATCTGGCCGTACTGACCGGAAGACGACCCCACAGCACCCTCGAAGCGGCGGACGGGCACCGAACGGGCCCGTCCGCTTCCGCATGCGGGCATCCGCACTGCCCGTTCCCACCCCGTCCGACGCTGCGCCCCAGGTCCGAGACGGGCGCCCGGAACCGCAAACGGGCACACCCGGGCAGTATCGGGTCCGCAACAGACCTGGTCAGTGCCGCGCGACCGCTGTAGAACTTCCCCCAAGGACCACACGGGCCCGAACGGGCAGGCACACGGCGACGAGGCGGTGAGGCGGGTGTTCGGCATGAACACGAGGACGACGGAAGAGCGTCGGCACGAGATCGTGCGCGTGGCCCGCGCCACCGGCTCGGTCGACGTCACCGCGCTCGCCGCCGAACTGGGCGTCGCCAAGGAGACCGTACGACGGGACCTGCGCGCCCTGGAGGACCACGGCCTGGTCCGCCGCACCCACGGCGGCGCCTACCCGGTGGAGAGCGCCGGGTTCGAGACCACGCTCGCCTTCCGCGCCACCAGCCACGTGCCCGAGAAGCGCCGGATCGCGGCCGCGGCCGCGGAACTGCTCGGCGACGCGGAGACGGTCTTCGTCGACGAGGGCTTCACCCCCCAGCTCATCGCCGAGGCACTGCCCAGGGACCGGCCGCTGACCGTGGTCACCGCGTCCCTGCCGGTCGCCGGCGCCCTCGCGGAGGCCGGTGACACCTCCGTCCTGCTGCTCGGCGGCCGGGTCCGCTCGGGCACCCTGGCCACCGTCGACCACTGGACGACGAAAATGCTGGCCGGCTTCGTCGTCGACCTCGCCTACATCGGCGCCAACGGCATCTCCCGCGAGCACGGCCTCACCACCCCCGACCCCGCGGTCAGCGAGGTCAAGGCGCAGGCCATCCGGGCCGCCCGCCGCACGGTGTTCGTCGGCGCGCACACCAAGTTCGGGGCGGTGAGCTTCTGCCGCTTCGCGGAGGTCGGCGCCCTGGAGGCCATCGTCACCAGCACCCTGCTGCCCGCGGCCGAGGCCCACCGCTACTCACTGCTCGGCCCCCAGATCATCCGCGTCTGACCACCGCCCCGGACCCCACGGGACCCCATCGGTCCCCCGCACGGCACACCCACACCTTCCACTGCCCCTTACCTCCCCATACGTTCAGGAGCGATCCATGCGAACCCAGAGCCGACGGAGGCCGCGAGCCACGCTCGCCATGGCCGCCGCAGGGACGCTGCTCGCCCCGCTGCTCACCGGCTGCTGGGTCGGGGCGGGCGGCGCCGGTTCCGGCGGCAACGCCATCAACGTCCTGATGGTCAACAACCCGCAGATGGTCGAACTGCAAAAGCTCACCGCCGACCACTTCACCAAGGAGACCGGCATCAAGGTGAACTTCACCGTCCTGCCGGAGAACGACGTCCGCGACAAGATCAGCCAGGACTTCGCCAACCAGGCCGGCCAGTACGACGCCGCCACCCTCTCCAACTACGAGATACCGATCTACGCCCGCAACGACTGGCTGCACGAGATGGACTCCTACGTCGCCAAGGACCCGGCCTACGACGAGCAGGACGTCCTCGGCCCGATGCGCGAGTCCCTCACCGGCGACGACGGCAAGCTCTACGGCCAGCCCTTCTACGGCGAGTCCTCCTTCCTGATGTATCGCAAGGACCTGTTCGCCAAGGCGGGCCTCGAAATGCCCGAACACCCCACCTGGACCCAGGTGGCCGGCTTCGCCGAGAAACTCGACGGGTCCGAGCCCGGCATGAAGGGCATCTGCCTGCGCGGCCTGCCCGGCTGGGGCGAGCTGATGGCACCCCTGACGACGGTCGTGAACACCTTCGGCGGCACCTGGTTCGACCAGGACTGGCAGGCCCGGCTCGACTCCCCCGAGTGGCAGAAGGCCACGAAGTTCTACGTCGACCTGGTCCGCGAGCACGGCGAGTCCGGCGCCGCCCAGTCCGGCTTCGCCGAGTGCCTGAACAACATGACCCAGGGCAAGGTCGCCATGTGGTACGACGCCACCTCGGCGGCCGGCTCCCTGGACGCCGCCAAGTCCCCGGTCAAGGGCAAGATCGGCTACGCCCCGGCGCCCGTGGAGAAGACCGACTCCTCCGGCTGGCTCTACACCTGGGCCTGGGGCATCCAGAAGGCCTCCCGCAACTCCGACAAGGCCTGGAAGTTCGTCTCCTGGGCGTCCGGCAAGGAGTACGAGCAACTGGTCGGCGACAAGATCGGCTGGTCCAACGTCCCGGCCGGCAAACGCGCCTCGACGTACCAGAACCCGGCCTACGTCAAGGAGGCCGCCGCCTTCCAGGAGATGACCCGCGAGGCCATCGAGGGCGCCAGGCCCAAGGACCCCGGCGTGCAGCCCCGGCCCGCGCCCGGCATCCAGTTCGTCGGCATTCCCGAGTTCACCGACCTCGGCACCAAGGTCTCCCAGGAGATCAGCGCGGCCATCGCCGGACGCCAGTCCGTCGAGGAGGCCCTGAAGAAGTCCCAGCAGCTCGCCGAGAAGATCTCCGAGGAGTACGAGGGACGATGACCGCCACCACAACGGCCCCCTCGGCCGCACCCGAACACACCCGCCCCGCCGTCCGCCCGCCGTCCAACCGGCTGCGCGCCTGGGCCACCCGCGCCCCCCTCCTCCCCGCCCTGATCTTCATGGTCGTCGTCACCCAGCTGCCCTTCGTGGCGACCCTGGTGATCTCCTTCTTCGACTGGAACGCCCTCTACCCGGACGCCCGCCACTTCACCGGCTTCGCCAACTACGGCGACGTGCTGAGCGATCCGGCCCTGCGCAAGTCGGTGTGGACGACGATCCTGCTCACCGTCGCGGTCGTGCTGGTCAGCCTGGTCCTCGGCCTGGCCCTCGCCCTGCTCCTCGACCGCAGGTTCAAGGGCCGCGGCGTGGTCCGCACCCTCCTGATCGCCCCCTTCCTGGTGGTCCCGGTGGCGGCGGCCCTGCTCTGGAAGCACGTCCTCTACAACCCCGAATACGGCCTGCTCAACGGCCTGTTGCACTACGTCGGCGGACCCCAGCCGGACTGGGTCTCGAACACCCCGCTGCTCGCGGTCGAGGTCTCACTGGTGTGGCAGTGGACGCCGTTCATGATGCTCATCCTGCTCGCCGGGCTGCAGAGCCGGGACCAGCAGCAGATCGAGGCCGCCCGGGTGGACGGCGCGGGCGACTGGCAGATCTTCGTCCACCTCACCCTCCCCCATCTGCGCCGCTATCTCGAACTCGGTGCCCTGCTCGGCTCGATCTACATCGTCCAGAACTTCGACGCCGTCTTCACCATCACGTCCGGCGGCCTGGGCACGGCCAACCTGCCCTACACCGTCTACCAGAGCTTCTACCAGGCCCACGAGAACGGCCTCGCGTCCGCCGCGGGCGTCCTGGTCGTCATCGGCTCGATCATCATCGCCACCTTCGCGCTGCGCGTGGTGTCGTCCCTGTTCCGCGAGGAGGTCGGCCGCGCATGACCGCCACCGCCGTACGCCCCGTCGTCACCGACGCCAAGCCCGCACCCGCCCGCCGCAGGACCGGCGCCGGCCTCGGCCTGGTCGCCTGGCTGCTCGGCATCGTCTTCTTCCTGCCCATCGCCTGGATGGCGCTGACCTCCTTCCACTCGGAGTCGGACGCCGCCACCAACCCGCCGTCCTTCGCGGCCTCGCTGACACTGGACGGCTACCGCGAGTTCTTCGGCGCGGACGGCGGCGCCAGCCCCTGGCCGGCGCTGGCCAACTCGGCCGTGGCGTCGATCGCCTCCACCCTCTTCGTCCTGGTCCTGGCGCTGCCCGCCGCCTACGCCCTGTCCATCCGCCCGGTGAAGAAGTGGACGGACGTCCTGTTCTTCTTCCTCTCCACCAAGATGCTGCCGGTGGTGGCGGGCCTGCTGCCGATCTACCTGTTCGCCAAGAACACCGACATGCTGGACAACATCTGGCTGCTGGTCATCCTCTACACGTCGATGAACCTGCCGATCGCGGTCTGGATGATGCAGTCCTTCCTCGCCGAGGTCCCGGTCGCGATCATCGAGGCGGCCCGGGTGGACGGCGCGAAACTGCCCACGATCCTGGTCCGCGTGGTCGCCCCCATCGCCCTCCCGGGCATCGCCGCGACATCCCTGATCTGCTTCATCTTCAGCTGGAACGAGTTGCTCTTCGCCCGGGTCCTGACGGGCGTGGTCGCCGAGACCGCTCCCGTCTTCCTGACCGGCTTCATCACCAGCCAGGGCCTCTTCCTGGCCAAGGTGTGCGCCGCGTCGCTCGTCATCTCCCTGCCGGTGCTCGCCGCGGGGTTCGCCGCCCAGGACAAACTGGTCCAGGGCCTGTCGTTGGGAGCCGTGAAATGAAGGCCGCCGTCATCGAGTCCGTGGGCCGCGCCGTCGTCACCGAGGTCCCGGACCCGACGCCGGGCCCGCGCGAGGTCGTCGTCGAGGTCGCCGCCTGCGGCCTGTGCGGCACCGACCTGCACATCCTCCAGGGCGAGTTCGCGCCCAAGCTCCCGATCGTGCCGGGCCACGAGTTCGCCGGCGAGGTCGTCGGCGTCGGCGCCCAGGTCACGGAGGTGGCGGTCGGCGACCAGGTCGCGGTCGACCCCTCCCTCTACTGCTACGAGTGCCGCTACTGCCGCACCGGCCACAACAACCTCTGCGAGCGCTGGGCGGCCATCGGCGTGACGACGGCGGGCGGCGCGGCCCAGTACGCGGTGGCACCGGTCGCCAACTGCGTCAAGCTCCCCGAGCACGTCCGCACCCAGGACGCCGCCCTGATCGAACCGCTCTCCTGCGCCGTCCGCGGCTACGACGTCCTCCAGTCCCGCCTCGGCGCCCACGTCCTGATCTACGGCTCCGGCACGATGGGCCTGATGATGCTGGAGCTGGCCAAGCGCACCGGCGCGGCCAGCGTCGACATGGTCGACGTCAACCCGGCCCGCCTGGAGACGGCCCGCGGCCTCGGCGTCTCGGCGTCGGCCGCCACCCCCGACGAACTGGACCGCCCCCAGGGCTGGGACCTGGTCATCGACGCCACCGGCAACGCGGCGGCGATCCAGGACGGCCTGGACCGGGTCGCCAAGGCCGGCACCTTCCTCCAGTTCGGCGTGGCCGACTACGCGACGCGCGTCCAGATCGACCCGTACCGCATCTACAACCAGGAGATCACCATCACCGGTTCGATGGCGGTCCTCCACAGCTACGAACGCGCCGCGGAACTGTTCGCGAACGGCGTCCTCGACCCCGACGTCTTCATCAGCGACCGCATCGAACTGGCCCGCTACCCCCAGGCCCTGGAGCAGTTCGCGGCGGGCGTGGGAAGGAAGATCGTGGTCGTGCCGTAGCACTTTCCAGCCAACGCCCGGCACACCCAGCCCGTCCGGCGTTTGAGGACGAGTCCCGTTCAGGGCCGAAGCGGGGTCTGGGGGCGCAGCCCCCCAGGGACGGGAAGGGAAGGGGCGGCGGGGGCGAAAACACCCCGGGACAACCGCCCCACCCACCCCCACCCCGATTGGCCCCCGGGTAAGGGAACGGTAAAACGCCCTCACTCGTTCACCCGGCATGACAGCTATGACCCCCGGCTCGAACATCCCCCTCTCCGCCGCCCGCGTGACGGTGGACGTCGCCGCCCCCGTGCGGCTCGACGTATCGGGCCTGCTGCTCACCGCCGACGGCAAGGTGCGCTCCGACGACGACTTCATCTTCTACAACCAGCCCACCGGCCAGGGCGTGACCTACCGCTCCGGCGGCGGCACCGCCCCGGACGCGATCGTGGTGGACACCTCCGCCGTTCCCCCGGGCATCGAGAAGATCGTCGTCACCGCCAGCCCGGACGCCGCCGGCCAGACCTTCCAGGGCGTGGAGCCGACCGCCACCATCCGCAACGCGGACGACAACTCCGTGCTCGCCACCTTCACGCCCCCGCAGCTCGGCACCGAGACCGCCCTGGTGATCGTCGAGGTCTACCTGCGCAACGGCGCCTGGAAGGCCCGCGCGGTGGGCCAGGGCTACGCCAACGGCCTGGCCGGCATCGCGACGGACTTCGGCGTCACGGTGGAGGAACCGGCGGCCCCGGCCCAGCCGGCGACCCCGCCGCAGCCCCAGGCGGCCACACCCCCGCCCCCGCCCGCCGCCCCGCCCACCCCGCCCGCCGCCGCGCCGGCCGCACCCGCCCCGGGCACCGGCAAGATCAACCTCGACAAGGGCCGGGTCAGCCTCCAGAAGAACCAGACGGTGTCCCTCGTCAAGGGCGGCCGGCCGGTGCTCTCCCAGGTCAAGATGGGCCTCGGCTGGGAGCCGGCCTACCGCGGCAAGGACATCGACCTGGACGCCTCCGTCATCGCCTACGGCCCGCAGCGCAACCACATCGACAGCTGCTACTTCGGCAAGCTCTCGATCGTGAACGGCGCGATCAAGCACTCCGGCGACAACCTGACCGGAGAGGGCGGCGGCGACGACGAGGTGATCGTCGTGGACCTCGGCCGGCTCCCGCAGGAGGTCAGCGGCCTGGTCTTCACGGTGAACTCGTTCTCGGGCCAGAAGTTCACCGAGGTCGCCAAGGCGTACTGCCGCCTCATGGACGCCGCCAGCGGCGAGGAGCTGGTCCGCTTCGACCTCACCAGCGCCGAGCCGCAGACCGGCGTGATGATGGCGAAGCTGATCCGCCAGTTCTCCGGCGAGTGGGAGATGACCGCCATCGGCGACTTCGTCAAGTCCCGCACCGTCCGCGGCATGGTGAAGCCGGCCGCGCAGGCGCTGTAGGCGCCCGCACACCGACAGGGGCCGCCGCCGTCCCGCGGACGGCGGCGGCCCCTACGGCCTCGCCAAACCTTCCATGAGCAGCGACAGGTACCGGCGCACGGCCGTCCCGTCCACCTCACCGGCCGCCTCCGCCGCCGTCACCACCCCGTGCACCAGCCGCAGCACCTCGACCGGCTCGACGTCCGGCCGCAGCGCACCGGCCTCCTGCGCGGCCCGCACCAGCCGGGTCGCCGCGCCCCGCACGCAGTCGCCGCACGCGGGGCCGCCACCGGTGACGGCCGTACCGAGCAGCGCCTTGAGCCCGCGCACCTGGAGCATCCCGGCGGCCAGCTCGTCGAGCCACGCCAGGAGCGCCGCGCCCGGCGGCCGCGCCGCCGCGATCACGTCGGCGCGGGCCGCGATCGCCTCGACACGTTCGAGGTAGGCGGCCTCCAGCAGCGCCTGCCGCGTCGGGAAGTGCCGGTACAGGGTGCCGACCCCCACCCCGGCCCGCCGGGCGATGTCGTCCAGGGCGGCCCCCTCGCCGTGCTCGGCGAACGCCTCCGCCGCCACCGCCAGCAACCGCTCACGATTACGCCGAGCATCCGCCCGCATGGGCCTGACCTGCGCCACAGCCCCTCCCTGCACAGCGGGCAACCTTCCGGGCACCCTACCGCGCGTGCTCGGCCGGGGCGTCCCAGGGCCAGTCGGCGTCCCGGCCCGCCTCGAGCAGCGGCACCATCCGGAACGCGGCGTCCGAGAGGCCGCCGAAGGTGTGCCGGTTCGCCCGGCCCGACGGGCCGTGGCCCGCCCGGTACCCGGCGAGGTTCCAGGTGTAGACGGGCACGTCCCGCGGCACCTGCTCGGTCGGGTCGCCGTGCCGGCTGTACGCGTACTGCTCGTCGGTGACGATCAGCACCCGGTCGTGCCGCTTGTAGTGGCGCCGTACCGCCTCGGTGGTGTCGGTGCCGCCGAGGTCGCCGAAGCGGTCCAGGACCTTCAGCACCGACTCGCCCTCGCGGTACCGCACGCGGTTGCTCGACGAACCGAACTCCACCAGGTCCGCGTCGGCCGCCCGCAGCGCCAGCGCCGTGCCGAAGACCGCCGCCGCGTCGGCCCGGGTCAGCTCGGAGCGGTCCGACATCCGCGAGTAGAACATCGAACCCGAGCGGTCCACGAGGACGAGCGTCCGGCCGCCCAGCGCGGGCACGTTGGCCAGCGAGTGGCCGAGCGCCTGCTCCAGCGGGTACGACCAGCGCAGCGACGGCGCGTGCCGGTACGCGGCGAGGTAGCGGAAGGGGAACTGCCGCGAGCGCGCCACCTCGGCCGGGTCGCTGATCCGCGCCGCGACCCGGGCCGCGACCTCGTCCGAGACACCGGCCTCGTCGAAATTCCGCAGGTTGCGCAGCAACGCCATCGCGCCCATGGACGGGATCACCGCTTCCCAGGCGGCCTTGTCCATCGGCCCCTGGAGCCAGCCGGCCAGCATCTCCCACGTGATGCCCGCCGCCGCCAGCCGCTCGGCACCGTCGGGCGCCGTGACCACCGCTCGCCGCTGGTCGACGGGCAGCGCCATCAGCGCGCGGTGCGCGGTCAGGACGCGGTCCGAGGCGGGCGGCACCGCGGTGTCCGGGTTGTGCCGGCGGTCGAGGGCGTACTGGAACAGCTCGCCCTGCCACGGCTTGTCCGGGTCGGGGGCCGCGTGCACCAGGTTGAGGATGTCGCCGAAGCGGTACCCCTTGGACGCGGTGTCGTACTTCAGCAGCGACCTGCCGTGGTAGAGCCGCCGTACGGCGTCGGCGATCCCCCGCTTGACCGGCTTGGGCACGGCGCGGCCGTAGGCCGCCGTCCAGTAGGCGAGCAGTTCGCCGGGCTCGTCGGGGCGCCGCAGGACGGAGGCGACGACCTGCCGGTTCGACGGTCCGTCGGTGACGCCGGAGTCGAGGCGGGCCTTGACGTACTCGGCGGCGCCGACGATCGAGGCGGTGCGCAGGTTGCCCTCGCCGCGCAGCCACCCGAGCAGGCCGGCCGTCCAGGACGGGTCGCTGAGGGCGAGTTCGCGCACGAGCGTGGCGAACCGGTCGTCGCGGGCGGCGCCGGTCTCGTAGAAGGTGCGCTGGGACACGAAGTTGGCCACCGACAGCAGAAAGAGCTCGGAGCGCGGGTCGCGCTCGCTGCCCCGGCCGCCCTCGTAGGTGCGCAGCACGCGGCCCGTCGAGGTCACGCGCGAGGTGGGCTGCGCCTTCGCCGTCCGCGTGTTGAAGCGCGCCATGATGAATTCCCCCGAATTCTGGAATGGTTCGGAGGGAGACACGGCAGCGGAAGGGTGCCCGAGGTCGGAATCGGCGACGGAACATGCGGATGCTCTGCCGAATTGAGCTACACCGACCCGAAGTCGGTGACGGGATTCGAACCCGCAACCGTCCGATCAAAGGAAGTATCCGCTGCCTGCGCACCGGGCACCCCTCGACTGCTGCGCCTCCCGAGATCAAGTGGACAGCGGCATGGGATTCTTTGGAGAGAAGAAGTAGCCGCGGCCCGCGCACCGGGAGGTGCGTGAAGTTATGGGTGTCCAGAGTTCAGGTCGGCGGAACCGACAAGGTGCTCCAACCCCTGAGCTACACCGGCGCGTTGTGCCGGTGACGGGATTCGAACCCGCGACCGCCCCATTATCAGTGGAAGTAGGTCCTGCCTTCGCACCTGGACGTTCATCACTCTAAAAGGGCGGCCACCGCTCGGGCGAGCGAATTAATCAGCGGCGCTTCTGCCGCTTCCACGGCCCCGTGATGGCCAGCATGATGCCGGGGGTCTGGATGTTGGCGTAGAGGGTCCGGCCGTCGGGCGAGAAGGTGACGCCGGTGAACTCGCTGTATTCGGGGTCGTCCTCGGTGCCCAGGTTCAGTTCGTTGCGGGCGATGGGGTAGGTGCGGCCGCTGTCGGTGGCGCCGAACAGGTGCTGGACACCGTCGCCGTCCTCGGCGATGACGAGGCCGCCGTACGGGGAGACGGTGATGTTGTCGGGGCCGTCGAAGGCGCCGTCGGCGGACGGGTCGGCGTTGACGCCGAGCAGGACCTTCAGGGTGAGGGTGCGGCGCTTGGGGTCGTAGAACCAGACCTGGCCGTCGTGCGGGCGGCCGGGGCTCTCGTCACGGGCGAAGGAGGAGACGATGTAGGCGCCGCCGTCGGCCCACCACATGCCCTCCAGCTTGCGCGCGCGGGTGACCTGACCGGCGGCGAACTGCTTGCGCACGGAGGTGGTCCGCGCGTCGCGGTCGGGGACGTCGACCCAGTCGACGCCGTAGACGGTGCCGGTCTTCGTGGCGCGGGACAGGTCGTCGACGAACTTGCCGCCGGAGTCGAAGCACTTGAACGCCTGGAGGACCCCGGCGTCGTCGGCGAGGGTGCGCAGCCGGCCGCGACCGTGCCGGAAGCCCTCCGGCGGGGTCCAGCGGTAGAGGAGGCCGTTGGGTCCCGAGGCGTCCTCGGTGAGGTAGGCGTGGCCGCGCTTGGGGTCGATGACGACGGCCTCGTGGGCGTAGCGGCCGAGCGCCTTGACCGGCTTGGGGTCGCGGTTGGCGCGGCGGTCCTCGGGGTCGACCTCGAAGACGTAGCCGTGGTCCTTGGTCATGCCGTTCTTGCCGGCCTTGTCCTCGGTCTCCTCGCAGGTCAGCCAGGTGCCCCACGGGGTGCTGCCGCCCGCGCAGTTGGTGGCGGTACCGGCGATGCCGACCCATTCGGCGACGTGGCCGCCGCGGCGGACCTCGACGACGGTGCAGCCGCCGGCGGCGGCCGGGTCGTAGACGAGGCCCTCGGCGAGCGGGACGGGGTGGGGCCAGCCGTCGCGGTGACCGCCGAGTTCGTGGTTGTTGACGAGGAGGGTGGTGCCGCGCGGGCCGTCGAAGGCGGCGGTGCCGTCGTGGTTGGAGGGGGTGTGCTCGCCGGACTCCAGCTTGGTCCGGCCGGAGTAGGTGATGATCTCGTACCGGAAGCCGGCGGGCAGGGCGAGGATGCCGTCCGGGTCGGGGATCAGCGGCCCGTAGCCGACCCCGCCGTGGTCGTGGTGGCCGTCGTGCCCGTGGCCGTGCTCCTCCCCCGCGCGGTCGGTGTCCGTGGACGCGAGGGCGTTCGGTGCGGTGGCGAGGGCGCCGACGCTGCCCGCCAGCACGACCCCGGCGCCGGTGAGCGCGGATCGGCCGGCGAAGTCCCTGCGGGTGAGCGACATGGTGTCTCCTGTGACGGTGAGCGAGCCGTGGAGGGTGGCGGACCTCGGTCCGGCGTCACGCTTCCGCCCGCGCCTGAACAAGAATCCCGCCGCCGCCTGAACAGAACCTGAACTGGCGGAAACCTCTCCCACACGCCCACGCCCCGACCGGCCACCACCGCACGCCCACACCCCGACCCCCCGACCGGCCACCACCGCACCCCCGCGCCCCGACCGACCACCACCACACGCTCACGCCCCGACCGACCACCACCACACGCCCACGCCCCGACACCCCGACCGGCCACCACCACACCCCCACACCCCCGACACCCCGACCGACCACCACCACACGCCCACGCCCCGACACCCCGACCGACCACCACCACACCCCCACACCCCCGACTCCCCATCCGGCCACCACCACACGCCCACGCCCCGACCCCGCGTCCGACCACCACCGCACCCCCACACCCCCGACTCCGCGTCTGGCCACCACCGCATGCCCATCGCGTCCGCCGCACCGGGACCACCGTTCCCGGCCAAGCCCCGACCACCCGCCCTCGGGCCCAGCCTCGCCCGCCTCCTCCCGGCCAAGGACCGACACCCCCTCCCGGCCGCAGGCCAACCCGCTCCCCCTGCCACCGGGGTCCCCGCCCACAATGCCGACCGGCTGCCCCGCCCCCGCGGCAGACCACCGTCCCCCAGCGCGGGCCCACCGAGCCCCCGCCCCGCCCCCGCCCCCAGGCCCAACCACCGTCCCCGGCCAAGGACCGACAACCGACAACCCCCTCCCGGCCGCAGGCCAACCGGCTCACCCGCCACCGGGTGGCCCCGCCCACGAGGCCGGCCCGGCATCGCCCGTTCGCCGCTCCCCGCCCCCAGAGCAGACCGGCGTTCCCGCCCGCGGGGCGGCCGCCTCTGGTGGTAGCGGTGGGCGGCGGGGCGCACGCCGGGTCGTTCCGGCGGGTGTCAGCCGCTCTGCTGGGAGCGTGCCTTGAAGGCCGCCTTGCGGGCCTCCTTGGCGATCTTCTTGTCGGGGTGCAGCCGCCCCATCGCCTCCAGGACGTCCGGAGTGGCCGGGTGCTCGACCCGCCAGACCGTGTCGAAGAACCCGCTGTGCTGCCGGGCGAGGCCCTCCACCAGGGCGCGCAGTTCCTCGGAGTTGCCCTCGGCGGCGAGCTGCGCGGCGACGGTGTCGATGGTCAGCCAGAAGACCATGTCCTGCGACGGCGCCGGTACGTCCCCGGCCCCGTGCTCGGTGAGCCACACCCGGGCCAGGCCGCCCAGTTCGGCGTCGTCGAGGACCTCCCGCAGCGCGGGCTCGGCCTCCACGCCGACAAGGGAGAGCGCCTGCTGGCAGCGCAGCCGGCGCAGCGGCGCGCCGGTGTCGGAGCCGCGGGCCGCCGCCAGGAGTTCGCGGGCGGCGTCGAGCGGGCTCCGCCCGGCCAGCCACAGCTCGGTCTCGGCGTGGGCCGCGGCCGGCGGGAAGGCGGCGGTGCCGTCGAGCAGCGCGTCGGCGCCCTTGTCGGCGAGGTCGCCCACGGCGGGCGCCTCGAAGCCGGCGTCCAGGAGCCGGGCGCGCAGTCCGTACAGCCCGAGCGGGGTGAGCCGCACCATGCCGTAGCGGGTGACGTCGGCCTCGTCGACGGGGGCGGCGGGCTCCTCGTCGGCGTCGCCCATGAGCGCCTCGTCGACCGGCTGGTACTCGACGAGGCCGACCGGTTCGAGCAGCCGGAACTGGTCGTCCAGGCGCATCATCGCGTCCGACACCTGCTCCAGGACCTCGTTGCTGGGCTCGCCCATGTCGCTGGGCACGAGCATGGAGGCGGCCAGCGCGGGCAGCGGCACCGGGGCGTCGCCGGGGCCGTCCTCGCCGACGGTGAGCAGGTACAGGTTGCCGAGCACGCCGTCGAGGAACTCGGACTCGGCGTCGGGGTCCCAGTCGAGGGACGACAGGTCGACCTCGCCGCCCTCGTCCAGCGCGTCGACCAGATCGTCGAGGTCGGGCACGCTCGCGTCGGCGAGCACGGCCTCCAGGGCGGTGAGCCACACCCCGAGCACGTCCTGGGGGGAGCCGCCGGTGAGCAGGGCGAGGTCCTCGCCCGCGGCCACGGTGCCCGCCTCCTCGTCGGTGATCTCGACGAGCCCGGTGTCCACGGCGATCCGCCAGGCCTCGCTCGCGTACGCGGCGGCGTCGTCCCCGCTCAGCCCGAGCTGCTCGGCCGCCGCCGGCAGCTGCTCCTCGACCAGCCCGCCCCCGGCGTCGACGCGGGTGCCGACGTCGGCCCAGCGGGCCAGTCGCGCGGCCCGGGCGAGCACCGGCGCGGACAGCGCGTCGCGGGCCAGCTCCGCTTCGGGGCGCAGCCGTGCGGGCGGCAGGGTGGAGCTGTCTGACATCGGAAGTTTCTCCTCGCGCGCCTCTTGACCGCCGTACGACTGCTCAGCCTAGACGGGTTTCCACCCATGCCGCCCGGTTCATCTCCCCGTCGGGTGGTGTACATGGCCGAAACCTTGACAACTGGCCTGAGCAGGCTGGAGATTGACGCGCGTAGAGTCCCGCGCCACGTCACATCCCCGGAGGGATCCGTTGGCCAGCAAGTCCTCCGCGCGCCTCGCCGCGCTCACCGTCGCCGCCGTCTGCTCGGCGGCGTCCACCGTCGTCCTCACCGTGCCCGCGCACGCCGGTTCCGCCGCGGCCGACTCCGTGCGGGTCCACGACATCCAGGGCAGCACCAGGCTGTCCCCGTACGCCGGCCGGCAGGTCACGGACGTGGCCGGAATCGTCACCGGCGTCCGGGGCTACGGCTCCTCCAAGGGCTTCTGGATGCAGGACCCGCGGCCCGACGCGGACCCGGCCACCAGCGAGGGCGTCTTCGTCTTCACCAGCAAGGCCCCTCAGGTCGCCGTCGGTGACGCGGTCACCGTCTCCGGGACGGTCTCGGAGTACGTCCCCGGCGGTACGTCCTCGGGGAACCAGTCGCTGACCGAGATCACCCGCCCGACGGTCACCGTCGTCTCCGGCGGCAACGCCCTCCCGGCCGCGACGACCGTCTCCGCCCGGTCCGTGCCCCGCGCGTACGCCCCCGAGGGCGACGAGGCGGCGAACGGCTCGGTCAACGGCCTGCCCCTGAAGCCGGCGACGTACGCCCTGGACTACTACGAGTCCCTGGAGGGCATGAACGTCCGCGTCGCCGACGTCCGGGTGGTCGGCGCCTCGGACCCGTACACCGAGCTGTGGGTCACGGTGAAGCCCTGGGAGAACCCGAACCGCCGCGGCGGCACGGTCTACGGCTCCTACGACGACCAGAACACCGGCCGGTTGCAGATCCAGTCGCTGGGCAAGCCGGCCGACTTCCCCGCCGCCGACGTGGGCGACACCCTCGCCGGCACCACCACCGGTCCGCTGGACTACAACCAGTACGGCGGCTACACGCTGGTCGCGGCCGAGATCGGCGCCCTGGAGGACGGCGGTACGGAGCGCGAGTCGACGCGCCGGCAGAGCGACCGCGAGCTGGCGGTGGCGACGTACAACGTCGAGAACCTCGACCCGTCGGACGACACCTTCACCGCGCACGCCGAAACGATCGTGCACCACCTGAAGTCGCCCGACATCGTGTCGCTGGAGGAGATCCAGGACAACAACGGCGCCACCGACGACGGCACCGTGGCGGCCGACGCGACGGTCGGCAGGCTGATCGACGCGATCGTCGCGGCCGGCGGCCCGCGCTACGCGTGGCGGGGCATCGACCCGGTGGACAAGGCGGACGGCGGCGAGCCCGGCGGCAACATCCGCCAGGCGTTCCTGTTCAACCCGGAGCGGGTCTCCTTCACCGACCGCGCGGGCGGCGACGCCACCACGGCGACCGGGGTGCGCAAGGTGCGCGGCAAGGCGGCGCTGACGCTCTCCCCCGGCCGGGTCGACCCGGCGGACCCGGCCTGGGAGAACAGCCGCAAGCCGCTGGCCGGGGAGTTCGTCTTCCGCGGCCGGACGGTCTTCGTCATCGCCAACCACTTCAACTCCAAGGGCGGCGACCAGGGTCTGACGGCGCAGTACCAGCCGCCGTCGCGCACCTCGGAGACCCAGCGCCACGCCCAGGCGAAGGTGGTGAACACCTTCGTGAAGGACATCCTGGCCACCCAGAAGAACGCGGACGTCATCACCCTCGGAGACATCAACGACTTCGAGTTCTCGACGACCGCCCGCATCCTGGAGGACGGCGGCGCCCTGTGGTCGGCGGTGAAGTCGCTGCCGGGGAGCGAGCGCTACTCGTACGTCTACCAGGGCAACAGCCAGGTCCTGGACCAGATCCTGGTCAGCCCGTCGGTCCGCCGCGGTCACCTGTCCTACGACAGCGTGCACGTCAACGCGGAGTTCCACGACCAGATCAGCGACCACGACCCGCAGGTGCTGCGGTTCCGTCCCTGAACGAACCGGACCGGGGGGCGGGCTCAGCGAGGCACGAGGCCGAGCGCGTGGTCGTAGCGGCTGACCGTGCTGCTCTTCAGGCCGGGCCAGTGCTGCACCCGCTCCCACTGGGGCGTCGCCGAGCCCACGCCGTCGCCGGGTGCGGCGAGTGCGTCGATGTGGGCCCGCGCGCTCTCCCACTCGGCGTAGTTGAGGACGCGCGTGCCGTCGGTGCTCAGGTGGAAGTGGGCGGAGAGGCCGCCGGGGCGGGGCCGCGGCTCGCTCTCCAGGGCCTCGAAGACGGCGTCGACCCAGGCGCGCTGCCGGTCGGGATCGGGACCCTCGAACTCGACCTCGACGATCACGACGCAGCCCGGGACCACGGCCGCCGCCCCGGCCTCGCGGGTCGCGGCGCGATAGTGCCGGTACCTGCCGAGCCCCAGCCGCTCGATGCCCGGTACGGCGGTGTCGATCTCGTCGACGCGTTCCTGCCGGTGCGTCTTCACGAAGCCTTCGTACGCCTGCTCGCTCGCCCACTGGGAGTGGTGCAGCAGTGTGCTGCCGTCGTGCCCGGTGTAGACGTGGTAGCCGCGCAGGTCTTCGGCGGGCCAGGGCCGGCTCTCCCAGGTACGGGCGATGGCGTCGACGGTCTGCCGCTGCCGCTCGGGGGTGCCGACCCGCCAGGTGCTGAAGAAGGGCGCCAGGACGTCGGGGCGGGCGAGGTCGGGGTGGGCGTCGGTACGGCGGGTCATGCCGGTCCTCCGGTGATCGGTGGTCGTCGGATGCACGCACCACTCTCCGACCTCGACCAAGGTTGAGGTCAAGCCCTTACCGGTACCGGCATGACGTAGGCGACGGACGGACCTAATACCGAGCCGAGGGGCCCCGCCCGGGACCCCTCGCTCGCCGCACCGCGCCCTCCGGGGGCGCAGCCGTGTCCGCTCAGCAGTGTCCGTGCCGACGGTGCCGCACGAGGCTCGCCGCGACCACCACGCCCGCCGCCGCCCCTGCGGCCAGCAGGGCGCGCGGATGCCCGAGTCCCGCCCGCACCGCGCCACGCGCCCGTCCCGGCGGCGCGTGCCGCTCCGCGGCGTCCCGGGCCCGGTCGGCCTTGTCCTGCGCGGTGTGCCCCGCCCGGCCCGCCTTCTCCTGTACGGCGTGCCCGGCGTGCGCGGCGGAACTGCGCAGTTGCACGCTCATGGCG
Organism: Streptomyces sp. NPDC102490; assembly: GCF_044765285.1. NCBI lineage: Bacteria > Bacillati > Actinomycetota > Actinomycetes > Kitasatosporales > Streptomycetaceae > Streptomyces > Streptomyces sp. NPDC102490. Next base: position 266,577 of record NZ_JBIWJU010000010.1, on the reverse strand, counting down.
CCCGCCTTGTCCTTCAGGTCGGCGGCCCGGGCCTTGGCGCGGCCCTTCACGTCGGCCTTGCCCGCCAGCTCCTCCACGGTGTCGCCGAGCTGGCCGCGGGTCTCTTCGATCTGCCTGCGCAGCTCGTCGGGGCCCTTCGCCCCGCCGACCGGCTGCGCGGTGGAGCCGCTCCTCGAACCGTCCCGGCTCGTCGCGTCGGTCATCGATGTGCCCTTTCCCTGATCTGGTCGACGTCGGCCCGGACACTGCCGAGGGTCTGCTCGGGCTTGGGCGGCACGGCCCGGCGGAGCTGGGCGCGACCGGTCATGGCCAGCACGCCGGCGATCACGAACAGCGCCGCCGTCACGATGAGCGCCGCGGCCCAGACGGGCAGTACCAGGGAGAGCGCGGCGGTGGCCGTGCCGGCCAGGGCGAACAGGCCCACGTAGGCGATGGCGCCCGCGGCACCCAGCATTCCGCCGCCGCGCCCGGCCCGCTTGCCCTTCTCGGCCAGTTCCATCTTGGCCAGGGCCACTTCCTGGCGCACGAGCCGGGAGAGCTGTTCGGTGGCCTGCCCGACGAGTTCGCCCACGGAGTGCTGCTCGTCGCGCACCGGCCTGGTGTGCATGGTTCCGGTCACGGTGTTCCCGCCTCCTCTCGGTTCGGAGCACCCCGGGTACCCCGGCCCGGACGGCACTACCCTTGCCGCGCCCGCACCGCCCCGGACACTCGTCCAGGCGTCCGATCTGAAGCGTTCCTTACCACTACCTCGTAGAAGAATTAAGTGGAGCTACACAGTCGAGACGCCGACACTACTCCCATGACGACAGACGACGCCCGCCCCGCCGCCCCCTTCGGCCGCGCCCTGTGCGCGATGGTCACGCCCTTCACCGAGACCGGCGCGCTCGACCTCGACGGTGCCGGGCGGCTCGCCGAGCACCTGGTCTCCCGGGGCTGCGACGGCCTGGTGCTGTCGGGCACCACGGGCGAGTCGCCGACCACCACGGACGCCGAGAAGGCGGCGCTGGTGACGGCGGTCCGGGAGGCGGTCGGGGACCGGGCGGCACTGGTCGCCGGGGTCGGCACCGCGGACACCCGGCACACCGTGGAACTGGCCCTGGCCGCCGAGAAGGCGGGCGCGGACGGCCTGCTGGTGGTCGCGCCGTACTACAGCAGGCCCCCGCAGGACGCCCTGGAGGCGCACTTCCGCGAGATCGCCGACGTGAGCGGGCTGCCCCTGATGCTCTACGACATCCCGGGCCGCACCGGCACCCGCGTCGAACCCGACACCCTGGTCCGCCTCGCCGGGCACCCCCGGATCGTCGCCGTCAAGGACTGCGCCTACGACCTCCTCGGCACCCAGAAGGTGCTCTCCCGCACCGGCCTGGCGTACTACGCGGGCTGCGACGAGCAGGTCCTCGCCCTGTACGCGGTCGGAGCGGCGGGGTACGTCAGCACCGTCGCCAACGTCGCGCCGGAGCTGTTCCGGGCCGTCCTCGACGCCTTCGACGCGGGCGACACCGGCCGGGCCGCCCTGCTCCAGCGGCGGGCGATTCCTCTCGTCGAGGCGATGATGGCGGCCGGTCTGCCCGGCACGGTCACCGCCAAGGCCCTCCTGGGCACCCTCGGCCTCCCAGCGGGCCCGGTCCGCGCCCCACTGCGCCCCGCGGACCGGGAGACCACGGCCGGTCTGCTGGCGGCCTACGAGGAACTGGCCGCCCGCGCCGGTCAGTCCCAGGCGTAGCCGTCGCCGAACAGCAGGGTGTGCTCCAGCACGTCCTCCGCGGGATCGTCGATCTGGCCGACGTGGACGTTGAGGAGCCCCACGCGGGGGCCGTTGTGCGAGCCGGTCGTCGTCTCGTCGGCGTGCGCGGCCCCCACCGCCCCCCAGCACACCAGCACCGCGGCCCCCGCCCCGGCCAGCAGGCGCGCCACGGCTCCCCTCCGCTCGTTCGTCATCCCAGGCGTCATCCAGGCCCCTCGTTTCGTTCGTTTCGTCGGATCGGCGTCTGATCGGACTCTGCGTCCACCCGTTCATCCGCCGAAACCACCGGTAAGTCACGGGCAGTCATCCGTACGTGCGGTGACGGTGGCCCGCGATGTGGGGCGACCACGACGAACTGTGCCCCGATCGGGCGCCGTAGGCTGAGCCCCCGCAGCTGACCACAGGGGCGACAGGTGGTGACCGAGGTGCCGGAGAAGACGCCGACCGAACCGACGGTGGCCGAGGTGATGGCCGAGCTGGCCGGGCTGGAGGACCCGCGGGCCCGGGCCGTGAACGAGAAGCACGGCGACGACCACGGCGTGAACCTCACCCAGCTGCGCGCACTCGCGAAGCGCCTGAAGACCCGTCCCGCACTCGCACGCGGCCTCTGGGCCACGGACGACACCGCCGCCCGCCTGCTGAGCCTGCTGATCTGCCGCCCGAAGTCCTACGACCGCGACGAACTGGACACCATGCTGCGCGAGGCCCGCACCCCCAAGGTGCACGACTGGCTCGTGAACTACGTGGTGAAGAAGAACCCGCACGCCGAGGAACTGCGCGTGGCCTGGACCGCCGACCCGGACCCGGTGGTCGCGAGCGCCGGCTGGGCACTGACCACCGAACGCGTGACGAGGAATCCGGCCGGTCTCGACCTCACGGCCCTGCTGGACACCATCGAGTCGGAGATGAGGGACGCCCCGGACCGCCTGCAATGGTCAATGAACCACTGCCTGGCCCGCATCGGCATCGACCACCCCGAACACCGCCCCCGCGCCCCCACCATCGGCGAACGCCTCGGAGTCCTGAAGGACTACCCCACTCCCCCGGGCTGCACCTCCCCGTACGCCCCCACCTGGATCACAGAGATCGTCCGCCGCCAACAGGCCCAGACCACCCCCACAACCACCTGAGCGCCCTCCCCGCGACAGGCGGACAGGGCGCCCGGCAAACCGGCGTCGGCTCAGTTGTGGCTGTGCAGCACCTCGTTCAGGCCGCCCCATACCGCGTTGTTCGGGCGGGCCTCGACCGTGCCCGTGACCGAGTTGCGGCGGAAGAGGATGTTCGAGGCGCCGGAGAGTTCGCGGGCCTTGACGACCTGGCCGTCGGGCATCGTGACGCGGGTGCCCGCGGTGACGTAGAGGCCGGCCTCGACCACGCACTCGTCGCCCAGCGCGATGCCGACGCCCGCCTCGGCGCCGACCAGGCAGCGCTCGCCGATGGTGATGCGGACGTTGCCGCCGCCGGAGAGGGTGCCCATGGTGGAGGCGCCGCCGCCGATGTCGGAGCCGTCGCCGACGACGACGCCCGCGGAGATGCGGCCCTCGACCATCGAGGTGCCCAGCGTGCCTGCGTTGAAGTTGACGAAGCCCTCGTGCATGACCGTGGTGCCCGCGGAGAGGTGCGCACCGAGGCGGACGCGGTCGGCGTCGGCGATGCGGACGCCCTTGGGGGCGACGTAGTCCGTCATGCGGGGGAACTTGTCGATCGAGGTGACCTGGAGGTGCAGGCCCTCGGCGCGGGCGTTGAGGCGGACCTTCTCGAGGTCGTCGACGGCGACCGGGCCCAGCGAGGTCCAGGCGACGTTGGCGAGGTGGGCGAAGATGCCGTCCAGGCTCTGGCCGTGCGGCTTGACCAGGCGGTGGGAGAGCAGGTGCAGGCGCAGGTAGACGTCGTGCGTGTCGACCGGCTTCTCGTCCAGCGAGGAGATGACCGTGCGGACCGCGACCACCTCGACACCGCGACGGGCGTCCGGACCGACCGCGGCGGTGGCGCCGCCGCCCAGGAGTTCGGCGGCCTGTTCGGCGGTGAGCCGCTCGGTGCCGGAGGGACCGGGCGCGTCGGACAGTTCGGGGGCCGGGAACCAGGTGTCGAGGACGGTGCCGTCGGCGGCGATCGTGGCGAGGCCGGCGGCCACGGCGCCGGTGGTGCGGGGAGCAGTCGTGTCGGTCATGAGGGCAACCTAACCGGCCGCCGCCGGTGGAAGCGAGCCGGGACCGCGGCCGTCTCGGGTGCCGGGCGCGGGGACCAGCCGGGCTAGCACCTGCCGGGCGTACTCCTCGTCGTACGGCGTGTCCGTCAGCAGCACCTGGAGGCAGATGCCGTCAAGTACGGCGACCAGGGCGCGGGCCGTCACGGGGTCGGTGCGGGCGGCGAGCAGGGCGCCCACGCCCTCGGCCCACTCGGCGGCGACCGGGCGCAGCGCGGGGCGGCGCAGGGCGGCGAGGTACAGCTCGTACTCCAGCTCCACGCCGGTGCGGTCGCCGCCCAGCCACGCGCCGAGGACGCGGGCGAGTTCGGCGGGCAGGTCGGCCCCGGGGTCGGACAGGGCGGGGTGGGCGGCGACGACCTTGGCGAAGCCCTCGTTGGCCTGGCGCAGGGCGGCGACCAGGAGGTCGTCCAGGGTCGCGAAGTGGTACGTCGTGGAGCCGAGCGGCACGTCCGCCTCGGCGGCGACGCTGCGGTGGCTGAGCCCGGCGATGCCCGCCCGTGCGACGACTCTGATCGCCGCGTCGATGATGCGCTGGCGGCGCTCCGGATCGTGGCGGCGGGGCATCAGTGCGCCCCGCCCAGGTTGAGCACGACGACGCCGATGATGATCAGCGCGATGCCGGCGGCCTTGGTGAGGGTCATCCCCTCGCCCATGAAGGCGACCCCGATGGCGGCGATGGCGGCCGTGCCCACCCCCGCCCAGATGGCGTAGGCCGTGCCGACGGCCAGGAGCTTCAGGGTCTGGGCGAGAAGGGCGAAGGAGAGGACGTACGCGAGGGCCGTCAGCAGGGACGGCACCAGCCTGCTGAAGCCCTCGCTGTACTTCATGGCGGTGGTGCCGGCGACCTCGGCGGCGATGGCTCCGGCCAGGAGCAGGTATCCCATGTGTACGAGCGTACATAACGAGGAGCGCGGGCGCGGGCGGAACGCGAGAACGGCGACACCCGAAGGTGTCGCCGTTCTCCACAGCCGTTATGCCGACAACCGTCGTGCCGACAGCCATCGCGCCGTCGTGCCGGGGTGGCTCAGACGTTGAACCCGAGCGCGCGCAGCTGCTCGCGCCCGTCGTCCGTGATCTTGTCGGGGCCCCACGGCGGCATCCACACCCAGTTGATGCGCAGCTCGCTGACCAGGCCGTCCGTGGCGGACTTGGCCTGGTCCTCGATCACGTCGGTCAGCGGACAGGCCGCCGACGTCAGGGTCATGTCGATGGTGGCGATGTTCGCGTCGTCGACGTGGATGCCGTAGATCAGGCCGAGGTTGACGACGTCGATGCCCAGCTCGGGGTCCACGACGTCCATCAGGGCCTCGCGGAGTTCCTCCTCCGAGGCCGGCTTCATCTCCAGGGTCTCGCTCATGCCGTCGTCTCCTTCTCGGCGTCGGCGCCTTCCAGCGCCTGGGCCGTCGCGTCCTTCCAGGCCATCCAGCTCAGCAGGGCGCACTTGACCCGGGCCGGGTACTTCGAGACCCCGGCGAACGCGACCGCGTCCTCCAGGACCTCCTCCATGGCGTCGTCCGGCTCGAGCTTGCCCTTGGACTGCATCAGCTCCAGGAAGGTCTCCTGGATGCGCTGCGCCTGGGCGAGGTCCTTGCCGACCAGCAGGTCGTTCAGCACGGAGGCGCTCGCCTGGCTGATGGAGCAGCCCTGGCCCTCGTAGCTGACGTCGCTGATCGTCGTGCCGTCGTACTTCACGCGGAGCGTGATCTCGTCACCGCAGGTGGGGTTGACGTGGTGGACCTCGGCGTCGCCATCCCGCAAGCCCCGCCCGTGCGGGTTCTTGTAGTGGTCCAGGATGACTTCCTGGTACATGGAGTCCAGCTTCATGCTCTTCGCTCGTCCCGTCAGCCGAAGAAGTTCCGTACGTGCTCCAGGCCGTCGACCAGCGCGTCGATCTCGGCCGGCGTGGAGTACAGATAGAACGACGCTCGCGTGGTCGCAGGAATTCCGTAGCGCAGGCAGACGGGACGGGCGCAGTGGTGGCCGACCCGGACCGCGATGCCCTGCTCGTCGAGGACCTGGCCCACGTCGTGCGGGTGGATGTCGCCCAGGGTGAAGGAGATCGCGGCGCCGCGCTCCTCGGCCGTGGTGGGGCCGATGATGCGCAGGTCCGGGACCTCCAGCAGCCGCTTGACCGCGTACTCGGTCAGCGCGTGCTCGTGGGCGAGGATCTTGTCCATGCCGATCGCGTCGAGGTAGTCGATCGCCGCGCCGAGACCGACCGCCTGCGCGACCGGCGGCGTGCCCGCCTCGAACTTGTGCGGTGCCGGGGCGTAGGTGGAGGAGTGCATCGAGACGGTCTCGATCATCTCGCCGCCGCCGAGGAACGGCGGGAGGTCCTCCAGCAGTTCCTGGCGGCCCCACAGGACGCCGATGCCGGTCGGGCCGCACATCTTGTGGCCGGTGAAGGCCACGAAGTCGGCCTGGAGGGCCTGTACGTCCAGCGGCATGTGCGGCGCGGCCTGGGAGGCGTCGACGCACACCAGCGCGCCGACCTCCTGGGCGCGGCGCACGATCGCCTCGACCGGGTTCTGGGTGCCCAGGATGTTGGAGACCAGCACGAAGGAGACGATCTTCGTCTTCTCGGTGATGACCTCGTCGATGTTGGACAGGTCCAGGCGGCCGTCGTCCGTGAGACCGAACCAGCGGAGCTTCGCGCCGGTGCGCTGCGCCAGCAGCTGCCACGGCACGATGTTGGAGTGGTGCTCCATCTCCGTGATGACGATCTCGGTCTCGTGGTCCACGCGGTAGGGCTCGTCGGCCCAGCCCAGCATGTTGGCGACCAGGTTGAGGGACTCCGAGGCGTTCTTGGTGAAGATCACCTCGTCGCGCGAGGGCGCGTTGATGAACTCCGCGACCTTGTCGCGCGCGCCCTCGTACAGCGCCGTGGCCTCCTCGGCGAGGACGTGCACGCCGCGGTGGACGTTGGCGTTGTAGCGCTCGTAGTACTCGCTGAGCGCGTCCAGCACCTGTCGCGGCTTCTGGCTGGTCGCCGCGTTGTCCAGGTACACGAGCTTGTGCCCGTCGTGGACCTGGCGGTCCAGGATGGGGAAGTCCTTGCGGATCGCCTCGGTGTCGAGGAGGCCCGGCAGCTGTGTCACGCGGATACGCCACCCTTCGTGTATGCCTCGTAGCCCTCGTTCTCCAGCTTGTCGGCGAGCTCGGCGCCGCCGGACTCGACGATGCGGCCGGCGGAGAACACGTGGACGAAGTCGGGCTTGATGTAGCGCAGGATGCGCGTGTAGTGCGTGATCAGCAGCGTGCCGACCTCGCCGGTCTCGCGGACCCGGTTGACGCCCTCGGAGACGACGCGCAGGGCGTCGACGTCCAGGCCGGAGTCGGTCTCGTCGAGGATGGCGACCTTCGGCCTGAGCAGCTCCAGCTGGAGGATCTCGTGGCGCTTCTTCTCACCGCCGGAGAAGCCCTCGTTGACGTTGCGCTCGGCGAAGGCGGGGTCCATGTTGAGGCGCTCCATGGCCTCCTTGACCTCCTTGACCCAGTGCCGCAGCTTGGGGGCCTCGCCGCGGACGGCGGTGGCGGAGGTGCGCAGGAAGTTGGAGACGGAGACGCCGGGGACCTCGACCGGGTACTGCATGGCGAGGAAGAGGCCGGCGCGGGCGCGCTCGTCGACGGACATCTCCAGGACGTCCTCGCCGTCGAGGGTGACGGTGCCGCCGGTGATCGTGTACTTGGGGTGACCCGCCAGCGAGTAGGCGAGGGTCGACTTGCCGGAGCCGTTGGGGCCCATGATGGCGTGCGTCTCGCCCTGCTTCACGGTGAGGTCGACGCCCTTGAGGATCTCCTTCGTGGCGTTGTCGGCCTCGACGGTGACGTGCAGGTCTCGGATTTCAAGCGTTGCCATGGGTGCCTCAGGACTCCTGGGTGAGGGAGACGAGCACGTCGTCCCCTTCGATCTTTACGGGGTATACGGGGACGGGGCGCGTCGCCGGAAGACTGTCGGGCTTGCCGGACCGGAGGTCGAAGCGCGAGCCGTGCAGCCAGCACTCGATGTGGCAGTCGTCGACCTCGCCCTCGGCGAGGGAGACGTTCGCGTGCGAGCAGATGTCGTGGATCGCGAACAGCTCGCCCTCGGTCCGCACGACGGAGATCGGCGTGCCGTCGAGTTCCACCCGCTTCGGGGTGTCCTCCTCCAGCTCGTCCGCTCCACAGACGCGTACGAAGGTCATGCGACCGACGCCTCCAGCTCCTCTTCGATCTTGGTGAGGAGGCGCTCCTCGATGTCGGCGACGCCGATCTGCTGGACCAGCTCGGCGAAGAAGCCGCGGACCACCAGGCGGCGGGCGTCCAGCTCGGGGATGCCGCGCGCCATCAGGTAGAAGAGCTGCTCGTCGTCGAAGCGGCCGGTGGCGGAGGCGTGACCGGCGCCGACGATCTCGCCGGTCTCGATCTCCAGGTTCGGCACCGAGTCGACCCGCGCGCCGTCGGTGAGGACGAGGTTGCGGTTCATCTCGTAGGTGTCGGTGCCCTCGGCCGCGGCCTCGATGAGCACGTCGCCGATCCAGACCGCGTGCGCGTCGTCGCCCTGGAGCGCGCCCTTGTAGACGACGTTCGACTTGCAGTGCGGGACGTTGTGGTCGACCAGGAGGCGGTGCTCCTGGTGCTGGCCCGCGTCGGTGAAGTACAGGCCGAACAGCTCGGCCTCGCCGCCGGGCCCCGCGTAGGCCACGCGCGGGTGCAGGCGGACCAGGTCGCCGCCGAAGGTGACCACGAAGGACTTGAAGGTGGCGTCGCGGCCGATCAGCGCGTTGTGCTGGCCGACGTGCACGGCCTTGTCGTCCCAGTCCTGGACGGAGACGACGGTCAGCTTGGCGCCGTCGCCCAGGACGTAGTCGACGTTGGCGGCGAGCACCGCGTCACCGGAGTGGTCGATGACGACCACGGCCTCGGCGAAGGCGCCCAGCTCGACGACCTGGTGGGCGTAGGCGGTGCCGCCCTCGCCCTGCACGACGATGCGGATCGGCTCGGTGAGGACCGTCTCCTTGGGGACGGTGATCACGCCGGCCTTCTCGAACGCCGAGTAGGCCTGGGCGGCGACCCGGTCCACGGGGGTCCCGGCGCGGCCGATACGCGCGTCGTCGCGGCCGACGGTCTCGACGACGACGCCCTCGGGCGCCTCGATGTCGACCTTCACGCCGTCACCGGTGGCGACGGCGGTGCCGTCGTGCAGTCCGCGCAGCCGCTCGAGCGGGGTGAACCGCCATTCCTCCTCGCGGCCGTGGGGGACCGGGAAGTCCGCCACGTCGAAGGACGCGGGTGCGCTCATGCGCGTGGCGACGGTCGACTCGGCGGCCACCGCGATCTGGCCCGCGGTGGTGGACCCCACGGGGATGTTCTGAGCCTCAGCCATGGCTGTCGGTCTGCTCTCTTCCTACGTTCCTGGATCTGGGGACTGCGGTGGGGGGCGGGGTCAGCCGACCGCGCCCTCCATCTGCAGCTCGATCAGCCGGTTCAGCTCGAGGGCGTACTCCATGGGCAGCTCCTTGGCGATCGGCTCGACGAAGCCGCGCACGATCATCGCCATCGCCTCGAACTCGCTCAGTCCGCGGCTCATCAGGTAGAAGAGCTGGTCCTCGGAGACCTTGGAGACGGTCGCCTCGTGGCCCATGGACACGTCGTCCTCGCGGACGTCCACGTACGGGTACGTGTCGGAGCGGGAGATGGTGTCGACGAGCAGCGCGTCGCACAGCACGTTCGACTTGGAGCCGTGGGCGCCCTCGCCGATCTCGACGAGACCGCGGTAGGAGGTGCGGCCGCCGCCGCGCGCCACGGACTTCGAGACGATGTTGGAGGAGGTGTTCGGCGCCATGTGGACCATCTTGGAGCCGGCGTCCTGGTGCTGGCCCTCGCCCGCGAAGGCGATGGACAGGGTCTCGCCCTTGGCGTGCTCGCCCATCAGGTAGACGGCCGGGTACTTCATCGTCACCTTGGAGCCGATGTTGCCGTCGATCCACTCCATGGTCGCGCCCTCGTACGCCACGGCGCGCTTGGTGACCAGGTTGTAGACGTTGTTCGACCAGTTCTGGATGGTCGTGTAGCGGCAGCGGGCGTTCTTCTTGACGATGATCTCGACCACGGCGGAGTGCAGCGAGTCCGACTTGTAGATCGGCGCGGTGCAGCCCTCGACGTAGTGCACGTAGGCACCCTCGTCGACGATGATCAGGGTCCGCTCGAACTGGCCCATGTTCTCCGTGTTGATGCGGAAGTAGGCCTGGAGCGGGATCTCGACGTGCACGCCCTTCGGCACGTAGATGAAGGAGCCGCCGGACCACACGGCGCTGTTCAGCGAGGCGAACTTGTTGTCACCGACGGGGATGACGGTGCCGAAGTACTCCTTGAAGAGCTCCGGGTGCTCCTTCAGGGCCGTGTCGGTGTCCAGGAAGATGACGCCCTGCTCCTCCAGGTCCTCGCGGATCTGGTGGTAGACGACCTCCGACTCGTACTGCGCGGCGACACCGGCGACGAGGCGCTGCTTCTCCGCCTCGGGGATGCCGAGCTTGTCGTACGTGTTCTTGATGTCCTCGGGCAGGTCCTCCCAGGACTCCGCCTGCTTCTCCGTGGAGCGCACGAAGTACTTGATGTTGTCGAAGTCGATCCCCGACAGGTCCGAGCCCCAGTTCGGCATGGGCTTCTTCTCGAAGAGGCGCAGGCCCTTGAGACGGAGCTTGGTCATCCACTCCGGCTCGTTCTTCTTCGCGGAGATGTCGCGGACGACGTCCTCGTTGATGCCGCGCTTGGCAGAGGCGCCGGCCGTGTCGGAGTCGGCCCAGCCGTATTCGTACTTGCCCAGGCCCTCGAGCTCAGGGTGAGCAGTCTCCGTGGGGAGAGTCATGCGGGGTTCCTCCCGGCCGTGCTTGCGGATGCGTTGTGGGTCGTGGAAATCGTCTCGGAAGCCGTCTCGGACGTCTCGGGGGGCTTCGAAGTCTTCGGAATGAACGTGGTGCACACCCCGTCGCCGTGCGCGATGGTCGCCAGGCGCTGTACATGCGTACCGAGCAGCTCGGCGAAAAATTCCGTCTCCGCCTCGCACAGCTGCGGGAACTGCTCCGCGACGTGGGCGACCGGGCAGTGGTGCTGGCACAGCTGCTCGCCCTGCTGGGGGTGGGGTGCGCTCCGCGCGGTAGCAGCGTACCCGTCCGTGCTCAGCGCCTTGGCCAGCGCTTCGGTGCGCCGCTCGGCGGGGACGGACTCGACGGCCGCGCGGTACGCGCCCGACTGGGCGGCGATCCGGGCGCGGGCGAAGGCGGCGATCGCCTGCTCCCCGCCCTCCTGCTCGGCGATCCAGCGCAGGGCGTCGGCGGCCAGCTTGTCGTACGACTGGTCGAAGGCGTCCCGGCCGCAGTCGGTGAGCGCGAAGACCTTGGCGGGCCGCCCGCGCGTGCGCGTGCCGTAGACCCGCTGCTCACGGGCCTCCACCACGTCGTCGGCGACCAGGGCGTCGAGGTGGCGCCGGACGGCGGCCTGGGTCAGGCCCAGGCGTCCGGCGAGCTCGGCGACGGTGGACGGCCCGTGGTCCAGGATGGAGCGCGCGACACGGTTGCGGGTGGACCGCTCACCGGTCGCGAGTTCCTCCTGCGGAGCCTCGCCGACGTTTTTCACAACGCCATTGTTGCGTAATTCCTCCGGGGCGGGCAAGCCGCGTCCCGATCATCGGACGGTGCCCTGCGTCACTTAGGCATACCTAAGGTGACCTGCGGAAACGATCTTTGATCGATCAGCGGCGGGGGAACCCACTGGCGTCCGCGAGCCGCTTCCGGAACACTCCCCCGCATGCCCACACCCCCTCCGACCGGCCCACTCGTCACCCGCGGCACGCTCGCCGCCGGGCTGCGCGAACTGGGTGTGCACACCTGCGACACCCTCCTCGTGCACTCCTCCCTCAGCGCGCTCGGCTGGGTCTGCGGAGGCCCCGTGGCGGTCGTCCAGGCGCTGCTGGACGTGCTCGGCCCGAGCGGCACCCTGGTGGTCCCGACCCAGACCGGCGACCTCTCGGACCCGGCCCTGTGGACCAGCCCGCCGGTGCCCGAGGAGTGGTGGGAGACCGTGCGGGCGGCGACACCCGCCTACGACCCGCTGATCTCGCCCTCGCGCGGCGTCGGGGTGGTCCCGGAGACGGTGCGCACCTGGCCGGGCGCCCGGCGCAGCGCCCATCCGCAGACGTCCTTCGCGGCCCTCGGCGCCCGCGCCGACGAGGTGGTCGCGGGCCACGCGCGGGACTGCCGGCTGGGCGAGCGCAGCCCGCTGGCCACGCTGGAGCGGCTGGGCGCCCGGGTCCTGCTGCTCGGCGCGGGCTACGACGCGTGCACCGCCTTCCACCTCGCCGAGTACCGGATCCCCGCCCCGCTGGTGGAGGTGGGGCGCCCGGGGCCGGTGGGCTGGGAGCGGGTGACCGAGGTGTCGATCACCTCGGAGCGCTTCGGCGAACTGGGCCACGACTTCGAGCGGGACCGGCCCGTCGTGCGCGGCCGGGTCGGCGGGGCCGACGTACGCCTGTTCCCGCTGCCGGACGCGGTCGCCTACGCCGAGCGATGGCTGCCCGTGCACCGCCCTCGCGAGTGAGTCCCGTCCCGGGTTCCAGGAGGTTTTCCACACCCCCGCGCCCGGCCGGTCGTCCGTCTCCCTAGACTCGTGACCCATGCGAAGTGAGCCCGTGGTCCAGGTCCAGGCCCTGGTGAAGCGGTACGGCACGAAGACCGCGGTGAACGGCCTCGACCTGGTGGCCCGCCCGGGCGTCACCGCCGTGCTCGGCCCCAACGGGGCGGGCAAGACGACCATGGTCGAGACCTGCGAGGGGTACCGGCGGCCGGACTCCGGCACGGTGCGCGTGCTGGGCCTCGATCCGGTGAGACAGGGCCCCGAGCTGCGCCCTCGGATCGGCGTCATGCTCCAGTCCGGCGGCGTCTACTCCGGTGCCCGCGCCGACGAGATGCTGCGCCACGTGGCGAAACTGCACGCGCACCCGCTGGACGTCGACGCGCTGATCGAGCGGCTCGGGCTGGGCTCGTGCGGCCGCACCACGTACCGCAGGCTCTCGGGCGGGCAGCAGCAGCGCCTCGCCCTCGCGATGGCCGTGGTCGGGCGCCCCGAGCTGGTGTTCCTGGACGAGCCGACCGCCGGCCTCGACCCGCAGGCCCGCCGCGCCACCTGGGACCTCGTGCGGGACCTGCGCGCCGACGGGGTCTCGGTGATCCTCACCACGCACCACATGGACGAGGCCGAGCAGCTGGCCGACGACGTGGCCATCGTCGACACCGGCCGGGTCGTCGCCCAGGGCTCCCCCGAGCAGCTGTGCCGCGGCGGCGCCGAGAACACCCTGCGCTTCACGGGCCGCCCGGGACTGGACGTCGCGTCCCTGCTCAAGGCGCTGCCCCCGGACTCCGCGGCCGCCGAGCTGACCCCGGGCTCCTACCGGGTGAACGGCGAGGTCGACCCCCAGCTGCTCGCGACGGTGACCTCCTGGTGCGCCCAGCACGGGGTGATGCCGGACCGCATCTCGGTGGAGCGGCACACACTGGAGGACGTCTTTCTGGAGCTGACCGGCAAGGAGCTGCGCGGGTGACCACCACGACAGGGACCACGGGGACGTACGCGCCCAGGCCCGGCGCCGCGCCGCTCGGGCGGATGATCGCGGCGCAGGCCGTGCTCGAGACGAAGATGCTGCTGCGCAACGGCGAGCAGCTGCTGCTGACGGTGATCATCCCGACGCTGCTGCTCGCCCTGTTCAGCTCCGTGGACATCATCGACACCGGAGCGGGCGAGGCGGTCGACTTCCTCGCCCCCGGCATCCTCGCGCTGGCCGTGATGTCGACGGCGTTCACGGGGCAGGCCATCGCCACCGGTTTCGAGCGCCGGTACGGGGTGCTGAAGCGGCTGGCGGCCTCCCCCCTGCCGCGCTGGGCCCTGATGACCGCGAAGACGGCCTCGGTCCTGGTCACCGAGGTGCTCCAGATCGTGCTGCTCACGGTGATCGCCTTCGCGCTGGGCTGGTCGCCGCACGGCAACCCGGCGGCCGTGCTGCTGCTCCTGGTCCTCGGCACCGCCGCCTTCTCCGGGCTCGGGCTGCTGATGGCGGGCACGCTCAAGGCGGAGGCCACACTGGCCGCCGCCAACCTGGTCTTCCTGCTGCTCCTGGTGGGCGGCGGCGTGATCGTGCCGCTGGACAGGTTCCCGGACGCGGCGCGGGACGTGCTGGGGCTGCTGCCGATCTCCGCCCTGTCGGACGGGCTGCGGGACGTCCTCCAGCACGGGGCCTCGATGCCCTGGGGCGACCTGGGCATCCTCGCCGCGTGGGCGGTCGTGGGGCTCGCGGCCGCCGGGAAGTTCTTCCGCTGGGAGTAGGAACACATGCCGGAGACCGACCCTCGTGAACGCGTGCACAAGCGGGCGCCTACGATGGACGGCGTGCCAAACGTGACCCGCGCCGACGTCGCAGCCGCCGTGCGCAATCCGCTCGCCTTCATCGCCGCGCACTGGACCCCGCACCCCCGGACGGTCCAGCGGGCGGCCCTCGCGCCTCTCGTGATGTCCGTGGTCATCGTCGTCACCGGCGGCGCCGTCCGGCTCACCGGCTCCGGGCTCGGCTGCCCGACCTGGCCCAAGTGCACCGACGACTCGCTGACCACCACGAGCGAGATGGGCTTCCACGGCATCATCGAGTTCGGCAACCGCATGCTGACCTACGTGCTGTGCGCCGCGGTCGGCTGGGCGATCATCGCCGCCCGCTCGCAGAAGCCGTACCGGCGCAGCCTCACCCTGCTGGGGTGGGCGCAGTTCTGGGTGGTGATGAGCAACGCGGTGCTCGGTGGCATCGTCGTGCTCGTCGGCCTCAACCCGTACACGGTCGCGGCCCACTTCGTGGCGACGACGGCGCTGCTGACCCTGGCCACGGTGATGTGGCAGCGCACCCGGGAGGGCGACACGGCACCGCGCCCGCTGGTCGGCACGTCCGTGCGGCAGCTGGTGTGGGTGCTGGTCGTCGTCTCCGCGCTGCTGGTCGTGGTCGGCACCGTGGTCACCGGCGCCGGCCCGCACGCGGGCGACTCCAGCGACGTGCCGCGGATGCCGGTCGACTGGGAGACGATCAGCAAGGCGCACGCCGTCCTGGCGTGGATCGTGGTGACGCTGACGTTCGCCCTGTGGTTCGTGCTGAAGGCGGTCGACGCGCCCAAGGGCCCGCCGGCCCGCACCCGCGACCTGTTCCTGGTGCTGCTCGCCCAGGGGGTCATCGGGTACGTCCAGTACTTCACCGACCTGCCCGAGGTCCTGGTCGGCCTGCACATGTTCGGCTCGTGCCTGGTGTGGATCGCGGTGCTGCGGGTGCTGCTGGCGCTGCGCGAGCGGCCCGAGGAGACGGTGCCCGGGCTGCCCGCTCAGGAGTACGACGCCACCAGCGTGTCGATGGCCGGTCCCAGGTAGCTCCGGGTCAGCTCGGCGCGGCGGGCGGTCCACTCCGCCGTGGCCGCGGGTCGCGTGCCGTTCCCGTACCGCCGTTCGGTGATGTCCTGGACGACCTCGCCGGGAGCGCCGAGGGCGGGCAGCTCGTCCAGGGCCTCCCGCTTGGTGATCAGGCGGCCCTCGCGCAGCGTGACGGTCGCGCGGGCGAAGGTGAGCAGGCCCAGGTCGACCCAGACGTCCTGCCGCCACAACTCCGCCCGGCGCACGTGCGCCCGCCAGTAGTCCCGCTGGTCGCGGACGACGAACGCGGCCAGCTCCGCGTCCCCCACCGGGGGCAGCAACTGCTCCGGCGGCTCGCCGTGCAGGACGCGGCCGAAGCTGTGGAGTTCGCGCCGGGTGACCGGGGTGACCGTCCGCTTGAAGAGCTGCTGGTGGGCCCAGGTCAGATGCCGCTGGTCGGGGTCGGCGACCGTGTCCGGCGACAGGTACGTGCAGTGCAGCAGTCCGGCCAGGGGTTCGGCGCGCAGCCGGGCGTGGAGCAGCCCGAGCCGCCAGGCCGTGCGGGCGGTGGCCGGCCGGGGCAGGACCGCGATCAGGTCCAGGTCGCTGCGGCCCTCCTGGTAGTCCCCCGCGCCCAGTGAGCCGTGCGCCCAGACGGCGACGGGGTCGAAGGGCGTGAGGCCGGTGAGGAAGCGGTCGAGCAAGGCGTCGGTCGGCATGCGGCCAGTCTCGACGACCGACTCCGGCGTGTACAGCCGTCACTCCAGCCCGTACACCCGCCCGGCGTTCCCCGAGGCGATCATCCCCGCCACCCGTTGCGCGTCCCCGGGCGACCACGCCCCCTCGGCCACCCAGGTGCCCAGCACCCGGCCGAGGGCCTCGCGGAAGAGCCGGGCGGCGACCACGTGCAGCTCCGGCAGGCCCTGGGCGCCGCTGGAGAACAGGATCTTGCCGAACGGGGCCAGCTCCAGGATCTCCGCGAGGACCGTCGCCGCGCGGGCGCCGGTGCGCACCAGGGCGGCGCCGGAGTCGGCGTAGACGTGCGGGAAGACGCCGGCCAGGTGGGCGGCGTGGCGGTGGTAGGGGTAGCCGTGCAGCAGGACCAGGTCGGTGCCGAGTCCGACGGTGGCCCGGACGAAGTCGGTGAGCAGGACCGGGTCGGTGCGGTCGATGCGCAGGCCCGGTTCGCCGAGGCCCGCGTGCAGCTGGAGCGGCAGGCCCGAGGCGACGGCGATCCACAGCAGGTGGCGCAGCAGCACCGGGTCGCTCAGCTCCCCGCCGACCTCGCGTCCGGTCAGCCAGCGGGCGGCGGCCCCGCGCACCTCGCCGGGTCCCGGCGGCTCCGGGGCGAGTGCCAGGCCGTGCCGTACCCCGGCGACGGAGGTGAAGGCGACCGCGTGCACGGCGGCGCCGTGCACGGCCTCGGCGAGGTTGGCGAGGAAGGACTCGACGGTGCCTGAGGTGTCGGCGACCTGCTCGGCGAGGAGTTCCAGGCGCACGATCTCGCGGGTGTCCGCGTCCGCCGCGGTGGCCATCTCGGTGGGCCCGGTGAGGTCTCCGGGCAGTCCCGCGTCGACCAGGTAGGTGGTGATGCCGCTGCCGCGCAGCAGCCGGCGGTCGGCCTCCATGACGCCCAGTTCACGGCGCCGGGCCAGGTAGCGGGCGGGCGGGCAGTGCGGTTCCAGGCCGAGCAGGGGCGGGCACCAGCGGCGTACCGCGAAGCCGGTCTGGGTGTCGAAGAGGGTGGTGCCCGGTGCGGGCGGCCCCTCGGTGCGGGCCAGCTGGGCCTCGAAGGTGCCGAGGCCCAGCTCCGTTCTCAGGACGCCGTGGCAGTACTGGTCCACCAGGGTCGGCGTTTCGATCATCCGGGCTCCCCGTGCTGGGACCGTGCGCCTTGCGGCTTCCTACGGTCCTAACGGGTGAACCCGGTCTCAGGTGTTGCTGGGCCCGCCGACCTGGATGCCCGCCATGCGCGACCACTCGTAGCGGCCCGTGGTGACCTTGGCGGCGAAGTCGCCGTCGAAGTCCTCGTGGACGGTGACCTTGGACTGCTCGACGGCCTTCAGCGCGCCCTCGTGGGTGCGCGCGACCAGGTCGCCCCAGGCGCCGTCCTCGCCGACCAGTACGATCCGGGCGCCGCGCTCACCGAGATGGGCCACCTGGGCCTCGGCGCCGCCGTGGGCCTTGGCGAAGGATGCGATCCGCCGGGCCGTCCGGGTCACCTCGTACGCGGCCCACCGGTCGGCCCAGCCGGTCTTCGTGCCGGCCTGCTCCGTGTCCACCTGCTGCGTGTCTGCCATGACCAGGATGCTACCGACGGGTAGCTCAAACGGCGACGGGCGGGGTGCGTGGCCTTGACCACGCACCCCGCCCGTACACGGGGTCTTCAGCGTCTCAACGCAGGAAGGGGTCCACCGCGATGGCGAGGAACAGCACCGACACGTAGGTGATGGACCAGTGGAAGAGCCGCATCTCCTTGAGCTTGCCGCCGGTCACCTCGGCCTTGGCACGGTTCTGGAGCCCGTGCGCCTCCCACAGCCACATGCCGCCGGCCGCCACGGCGACCGCCGTGTAGAACCAGCCGGTGTAGCCGAGCGGCGTCAGCAGCAGCGACACGACGACCATCACCCAGCTGTAGATGACGATCTGCCGGGCGACCACCTTGTTGGACGCGATCACCGGGAGCATCGGCACGCCGACGCGCGCGTAGTCCTCCTTGACCTTCATGGACAGCGGCCAGTAGTGCGGCGGCGTCCAGAAGAACATCACCCCGAAGAGGATGATCGGCGCCCAGGACATCGAGTTGGTCACGGCCGACCAGCCGATGAGCACCGGCAGACAGCCGGCGATGCCGCCCCAGACGATGTTCTGCGAGGTACGGCGCTTGAGGATCATCGTGTAGACGACGACGTAGAAGAGGAGCGCGCCGAGCGAGAGCCAGGCCGACAGCCAGTTGACGGTGAACCCGAACAGCAGCGTGGAGACGATCGCCAGGGCGATGCCGAAGACGAGGCATTCGGCCGGGCTGACCATGCCGGTCACCAGCGGGCGCTGCGAGGTCCGGTCCATCAGCGCGTCGATGTCGCGGTCGATGTACATGTTCAGCGCGTTGGCGCCGCCGGCCGACAGATAACCGCCGACGCAGGTCAGCAGCACCAGCTTCAGATTCGGAACACCCTGTTCCGCGAGGAACATCACCGGAACGGTGGTGATCAGCAGAAGCTCGATGATCCGCGGCTTGGTCAGTGCCACGAACGCCTTGACACGGGCCCCGAACGGCCGGTGACTCGGGCTCTGGCTCGTCCCGATATCCCCCATTGCCTTAAGGGCATGGGAGGTACCCCCACCCGCAGGACGGGATTCAACGGCCGTCACGCACACCCCTGACAGAGACATCCCAGCGAGCCTCCCGCGTAGGAAGCGGCGGTAAAGGCTCGCGCGTACCACGCCACTTTAGACGTTGCCCATACCTCGGCCTTCGCGGGGGTGGGCTCGTGTTGGCGGGGGTGCTCCGACGTGCGTTCGGAGAGTCGATTGAGCGGTCAGATGAGCGGCTCCGTATTCACTTGCCGAATGCGGTTTCGCCCAGTCGACAGGCGGATCCACAAGAGTCCCGGCAGTCTGGTTTCCAGCGGAAAAACGCACGTACTTACGGGGGTAGGCTCGGCAATGGCCGGCCGACTCACGGACGCGCCGGCAGCCCGTGCACGCGTGCACCGGCAACCGACATGTGGAGAGGAGCCCTGACTCAGGGTGAGCACCAAGCCGACCACCACAGACCTCGAGTGGACCGAACTGGACCAGCGGGCCGTGGACACCGCCCGCGTCCTGGCCGCCGATGCCGTACAGAAGGTTGGCAACGGCCATCCGGGTACGGCGATGAGCCTGGCGCCCGCCGCCTACACCCTCTTCCAGAAGGTGATGCGGCACGACCCCGCCGACGCGAACTGGGTCGGGCGCGACCGTTTCGTGCTGTCCGCGGGCCACTCGTCCCTGACCCTCTACACCCAGCTGTACCTGGCCGGCTTCGGCCTGGAGCTGGCGGACCTCGAGTCCTTCCGCACCTGGGGCTCCAAGACCCCCGGTCACCCGGAGTACGGCCACACCACGGGCGTGGAGACCACGACCGGTCCGCTGGGCCAGGGCGTGGCCAACGCGGTGGGCATGGCGATGGCCGCCCGCTACGAGCGCGGTCTGTTCGACCCGGAGGCCCCCGAGGGCACCTCCCCGTTCGACCACTTCGTCTTCTGCATCGCCGGTGACGGCTGCCTCCAGGAGGGCATCTCCGCCGAGGCGTCCTCGACGGCCGGGCACCAGAAGCTCGGCAACCTGGTGCTTTTGTGGGACGACAACCACATCTCCATCGAGGGCGACACCGAGACCGCGGTCTCCGAGGACACCTGCAAGCGGTACGAGGCGTACGGCTGGCACGTCCAGCGCGTCGCCCCCAAGCCGGACGGCGACCTGGACCCGAGCGCGATCTACGACGCGATCGAGGAGGCGAAGCGGGTCACCGACCGGCCGTCCTTCATCGCCATGCGCTCGATCATCGCCTGGCCCGCCCCGAACGCGCAGAACACCGAGGCCGCGCACGGCTCGGCGCTCGGCGACGACGAGGTCGCGGCGACCAAGCGCGTCCTGGGCTTCGACCCGGAGAAGTCCTTCGAGGTCTCCGACGAGGTCATCGAGCACACCCGCAGGGCGCTGGAGAAGGGCCAGGCGGCCCGCGCGGTGTGGGAGAAGTCCTTCCAGCAGTGGCGGGACAACAACCCGGAGCGCGCCGCCGAGTACGACCGCGTCGCCAAGGGCGAGCTGCCCGCGGGCTGGGAGGAGAAGATCCCGGTCTTCGAGGCGGGCAAGGGCCTGGCCACCCGCGCCGCGTCCGGCAAGGTGCTCCAGGCGCTCGGCGCGGTGATCCCGGAGCTGTGGGGCGGCTCGGCCGACCTCGCGGGCTCGAACAACACGACGATCGACAAGACGTCGTCCTTCCTCCCCGCGGGCAACCCGCTGCCGGAGGCGGACCCGTACGGCCGCACCATCCACTTCGGCATCCGCGAGCACGCGATGGCCGCGGAGATGAACGGCATCGCGCTGCACGGGAACACCCGCATCTACGGCGGAACGTTCCTGGTCTTCTCCGACTACATGCGCAACGCGGTACGGCTGTCCGCGCTGATGCACCTGCCGGTGACGTACGTGTGGACGCACGACTCCATCGGTCTGGGCGAGGACGGTCCGACCCACCAGCCGGTCGAGCACCTGGCCTCGCTGCGCGCCATCCCGGGCCTGAACGTGGTCCGTCCGGCCGACGCCAACGAGACGGCGATCGCCTGGCGGGAGATCCTGCGCCGCTGGACGAAGGAGTTCGGCAAGGGCCAGCCGCACGGTCTGGCGCTGACCCGCCAGGGTGTGCCGACGTACGAGCCGAACGAGGACGCGGCCAAGGGCGGCTACGTGCTGTTCGACGCCGAAGGCGGCGAGGCGCAGGTCGTCCTCATCGCCACCGGTTCCGAGGTGCACGTCGCCGTCGAGGCGCGCGAGCAGCTCCAGGCCGACGGTGTGCCGACCCGTGTGGTGTCCATGCCGTCCGTGGAGTGGTTCGAGCAGCAGGACCAGGGGTACCGGGACAGCGTCCTGCCCCCGTCCGTGAGGGCCCGTGTCGCGGTCGAGGCCGGGATCGGCCTGACCTGGCACAAGTACGTGGGGGACGCCGGCCGGATCGTCTCCCTGGAGCACTTCGGTGCTTCGGCGGACGCCAAGGTGCTCTTCAAGGAGTTCGGTTTCACCGCCGAGAACGTGGCCTCCGCCGCGCGGGAATCACTCGCCGCGGCCCAGCGCTGACGCCCATACACGACACGTAGGAGATGCATTTTCCATGACAGACGCACTCAAGCGCCTCTCCGATGAAGGCGTCGCGATCTGGCTGGACGACCTGTCGCGCAAGCGGATCACGTCCGGCAACCTCGCCGAGCTGATCGACCAGCAGCACGTCGTGGGCGTCACCACCAACCCCTCGATCTTCCAGAAGGCGATCTCGCAGGGCGACGGCTACGACACGCAGCTCACCGACCTCGCCGCCCGCGAGGTGACGGTGGAAGAGGCCATCCGCATGATCACCACGGCGGACGTCCGCGACGCCGCCGACATCCTGCGCCCGGTGTTCGACAACACCGGCGGCAAGGACGGCCGGGTCTCCATCGAGGTCGACCCGCGCCTCGCCCACAACACCCGCGCGACGGTCGCCGAGGCCAAGCAGCTGGCCTGGCTGGTGGACCGGCCCAACACGCTCATCAAGATCCCGGCCACCGAGGCCGGCATCCCGGCGATCGCGGAGACCATCGGCCTGGGCATCAGCGTCAACGTCACGCTGATCTTCTCGCTGGAGCGCTACCGCAAGGTCATGGACGCCTTCCTGACCGGCCTGGAGAAGGCCAAGGAGCGCGGCCTGGACCTGTCGCAGATCCACTCCGTGGCGTCCTTCTTCGTGTCCCGCGTGGACACCGAGATCGACAAGCGGATCGACGCGCTGGGCACCGACGAGGCCAAGGCGCTGCGCGGCAAGGCCGCCATCGCGAACGCCCGCCTCGCCTACCAGGCGTACGAGGAGGTCTTCGGCACCGACCGCTGGGCCGCCCTGGAGAAGGCCGGCGCCAACAAGCAGCGTCCGCTGTGGGCGTCGACCGGCGTCAAGGACAAGGCGTACAGCGACACCATGTACGTCACCGACCTGGTCGCGCCCAACACGGTGAACACCATGCCGGAGGCGACGCTGTTCGCCACCGAGGACCACGGCGAGATCACCGGGGACGCCGTCTCCGGGACGTACGAGCAGGCCCGCGCGGACCTCGACGCGGTCGAGAAGCTCGGGATCTCCTACGACGAGGTGGTCCAGCTCCTGGAGAAGGAAGGCGTCGACAAGTTCGAGGACGCCTGGAACGACCTGCTGAAGTCCACGGAGGCGGAGCTCAAGCGCCTCGCTCCCTCGAAGGGCTGAGAATTGTCAAGCAGCAACCCGCTGCGTGACCCCGCAGACCGACGGCTCCCGCGCATCGCGGGGCCGTCGGGTCTGGTCATTTTCGGCGTCACCGGCGATCTGTCCCGCAAGAAGCTCATGCCCGCCGTGTACGACCTCGCCAACCGGGGCCTGCTGCCGCCGGGCTTCTCGCTCGTCGGGTTCGCCCGCCGCGACTGGGAGCACGAGGACTTCGCCCAGGTCGTGCACGACGCCGTCAAGGAACACTCCCGCACGCCGTTCCGCGAGGAGGTCTGGCAGCAGCTCATCCAGGGGATGCGCTTCGTCCAGGGCACCTTCGACGACGACGACGCCTTCGAGCGGCTGCGCGGCACCATCGAGGAACTGGACAAGGCACAGGGCACGGGCGGCAACTTCGCCTTCTACCTGTCGGTGCCGCCGAAGTCCTTCCCGGTGGTCATCCAGCAGCTGAAGAAGCACGGTCTCGCCGACCAGACGGGCGGCTCCTGGCGGCGCGCGGTGATCGAGAAGCCGTTCGGCCACGACCTGAAGTCGGCCGAGGAACTGAACGCGATCGTCCACGAGGTCTTCGGCTCCGACCAGGTCTTCCGCATCGACCACTACCTGGGCAAGGAGACCGTCCAGAACATCCTGGCGCTGCGCTTCGCCAACACGATGTTCGAGCCGATCTGGAACCGGTCCTACGTGGACCACATCCAGATCACCATGGCCGAGGACATTGGCATCGGCGGCCGGGCCGGCTACTACGACGGCATCGGCGCGGCCCGCGACGTCATCCAGAACCACCTGCTCCAGCTGCTCGCCCTGACCGCCATGGAGGAGCCCGCCTCCTTCGACGCGGACGCGCTGGCGGCGGAGAAGACCAAGGTGCTCGGCGCGGTCCGGCTCCCCAAGGACCTGGGCCGCGACACCGTGCGCGGCCAGTACGCGGCCGGGTGGCAGGGCGGTGCCAAGGCCGTCGGCTACCTGGAGGAGGAGGGCATCGACCCCAAGTCGAAGACCGACACCTACGCCGCGATCAAGGTCGGCATCGACAACCGCCGCTGGGCGGGCGTCCCCTTCTACCTGCGCACCGGCAAGCGGCTCGGCCGCCGGGTCACGGAGATCGCGGTCGTCTTCCAGCGGGCCCCGCACTCCCCCTTCGACACGACGGCCACCGAGGAACTGGGCTCGAACGCGATCGTCATCCGCGTGCAGCCCGACGAGGGCGTCACCGTCCGCTTCGGTTCCAAGGTGCCGGGCACGTCGATGGAGATCCGGGACGTGTCGATGGACTTCGCCTACGGCGAGTCCTTCACGGAGTCGAGCCCGGAGGCGTACGAGCGCCTGATCCTCGACGTGCTGCTCGGCGACGCCAACCTCTTCCCGCGCACGGAGGAGGTCGAGCTGTCCTGGAAGATCCTCGACCCGATCGAGGAGTACTGGGACGCGCACGGCACCCCCGCGCAGTACCCGGCCGGCACCTGGGGGCCCGTCGAGGCGGACGACATGCTGGAACGAGACGGACGGAGCTGGCGCCGGCCATGAAGACCGACCTCACGGACACCACGGCCAGCAAGATCAACAAAGCGCTGGTGCTCGGCCGGCGGGCCATCGGGACCCCGGCCGTGGGCATGGTGCTCACCCTGGTCATCGTCACCGACGAGGAGAACGCCTACGACGCCCTGAAGGCCGCGAGCGACGCCGCGCACGAGCACCCCTCGCGCACGCTCCTGGTCATCAAGCGGGTCTCGCGTTCGCCCCGGGACCGCACCCGGTCCCGGCTGGACGCCGAGGTGCGCCTCGGCGCCGACGCGGGCACCGGCGAGACGATCGTGCTGCGGCTGTACGGCGACGTCGTCGACCACGCCCAGTCGGTGGTCCTTCCCCTGCTGCTGCCGGACGCCCCGGTCGTGGTCTGGTGGCCGGTGAACGCGCCGCTGGACCCGGCGAAGGACCCGCTGGGCGCCCTCGCCCAGCGCCGGGTCACCGACACCTACGCCTGCGAGGAGCCGATACGGGAGCTGGTGGCCCGTGCCGACGCCTACGCGCCGGGCGACACGGACCTGTCGTGGACCCGCATCACGCCGTGGCGCTCGATGCTGGCGGCGGCCCTCGACCAGGTCGACTGCCAGGTGCAGTCGGTCGAGGTGGAGGGCGAGGAATTCAACCCGAGCTGCGAGCTGCTCGCGATGTGGCTCGCCGACCGGCTGGACGTGCCGGTGAAGCGCACGGTGTCGAGCGGGCCGGGGCTCACCGCGGTCCGCATGGACACCGACTGCGGTCCGGTCGTCCTGGACCGCGCCGACGGCTCGCTGGCCAACCTCTCCATCCAGGGCCAGCCGGCCCGCGCGGTCGCGCTCAAGCGCCGTGACACGGCCGAGCTGATCGCGGAGGAGCTGCGGCGCCTGGACCCGGACGACACGTACGCCTCGGCGCTGCGGTACGGCCTGGACCGGCTGAACGCACCGGCCAAAGGAGACCCGGCCGACGAGGGCGCCGTCGCGGCCGCCGCTCCCGTCGGGACGGTCGCGAAGGCTCCCGCGAAGGACGCGGCGCAGGAGAAGGCACCGGTGAGGAAGGCGGCGGCGAAATGAGCGACACCCCGCAGCTGGTCGTGCACCGTGACAAGGAGCTGATGGCCGAGGCCGCGGCGGCCCGCCTGATCACGAAGATCGTGGACGCGCAGGCCTCCCGGGGCAGCGCGTCCGTGGTCCTCACCGGCGGTCGCAACGGCAACGGCCTGCTCGCGGCCCTGGCCGGCTCCCCGGCCCGGGACGCGATCGACTGGGGCCGGCTCGACCTGTGGTGGGGCGACGAGCGCTTCCTGCCGGAGGGCGACCCGGAGCGCAACGTGACCCAGGCGCGTGCGGCGCTGCTCGACACGGTGCCGCTGGACCCGAAGCGGGTGCACGCGATGGCGCCGTCCGACGGCCCCCACGGTTCGGACGTGGAGGCGGCGGCCGCCGCCTACGCGCAGGAGCTGGCCACGGCCTCCGTTCCGGAGAACCACGCCGCGGTCCCGTCCTTCGACGTCCTGCTCCTCGGCGTCGGCCCGGACACCCACGTGGCGTCGCTCTTCCCGGAGCACCCCGGAGTCCGGGAGACGGAGCGCACGGTGATCGGCGTCCACGGCTCCCCCAAGCCGCCGCCCATCCGTATCTCCCTGACCCTGCCCGCGATCCGCGCCGCCCGTGAGGTGTGGCTGCTCGCGGCGGGCGAGGACAAGGCGAACGCGGTGGCGATGGCCCTGTCGGGCGCGGGCGAGATCCAGGCCCCGGCAGCGGGCGCCCGGGGCCGCGCCCGCACCCTGTGGCTACTGGACTCGGCAGCGGCGTCCCAACTGCCGAGATCCCTCTACCCACCGGCGTCGGCATAATCCAGCCCGTCCGGCGCTTGAGGACGAGGCCGTCCAGGCCGAAAGCGGGGGTCTGGGGGCGGCAGCCCCCAGGGACGGGAACGGGAAGGGGCGGCGGGGGCGAAAACCCTCGCCGTCCCTTCGGCACGTTCACACCCGCCCGCGCATCTCCCGATAGACGGCGACCAGCGCGGCCGTGGACGGATCGAGGCCGGGCACGTCCGCCCCCTCGGTGAGGGCCGGCTCTACCCGCTTGGCCAGCACCTTCCCCAGCTCCACACCCCACTGGTCGAACGAATCGACGTGCCACACCGCGCCCTGCACGAACACCTTGTGCTCGTACAGCGCGACGAGCTGCCCCAGCACCGACGGAGTCAGCTCGCGGGCGAGGATCGTCGTCGTCGGACGGTTGCCGCGGAAGGTCTTGTGCGGGACCAGTTCCTCGGGCACTCCCTCGGCGCGTACCTCGTCCGGGGTCTTGCCGAAGGCGAGCGCCTGGGTCTGCGCGAAGAAGTTGGCCATCAGCAGGTCGTGCTGGGCCTTCAGTCCGTCGCTCAACTCGCCCACCGGCCGCGCGAAGCCGATGAAGTCCGCCGGGATCAGCTTCGTGCCCTGGTGGATCAGCTGGTAGTACGCGTGCTGCCCGTTGGTGCCCGGCGTGCCCCACACCACCGGCCCCGTCTGCCACTCCACCGGGTTCCCGTCGCGGTCGACGGACTTGCCGTTGGACTCCATGTCCAACTGCTGGAGATACGCGGTGAACTTCGACAGATAGTGGCTGTACGGCAGGACCGCGTGCGACTGTGCGCCCAGGAAGTCGCCGTACCAGACGCCCAACAGGCCCATCAGCAAAGGCACGTTGGACTCGGCGGGCGCGGTGCGGAAGTGCTCGTCGACGAGGTGGAAGCCGTCGAGCATCTCCCGGAAGCGGTCCGGGCCGATGGCGATCATCAGGGAGAGCCCGATCGCCGAGTCGTACGAGTACCGGCCGCCGACCCAGTCCCAGAACTCGAACATGTTGGCCGTGTCGATGCCGAACCCGGCGACCTTCTCGGCGTTGGTCGACAACGCCACGAAGTGCTTGGCCACCGCGGCTTCGTCACCCAGCGCGGCCAGCAGCCAGGACCGCGCCGAGGTGGCGTTGGTGATCGTCTCGATGGTGGTGAACGTCTTGGACGCGATGATGAACAGCGTCTCCGCCGGGTCCAGGTCCCGGACCGCCTCGTGCAGGTCGGCGCCGTCCACGTTGGACACGAAGCGGAAGGTGAGCGAGCGGTCGGTGAAGGCCCGCAGCGCCTCGTAGGCCATGGCCGGACCGAGGTCGGAGCCGCCGATGCCGATGTTGACGACGTTCCTGATGCGCTTGCCGGTGTGACCGGTCCACTCGCCGCCCCGGACCCGGTCGGCGAAGCCGGCCATCTTGTCGAGCACGGCGTGCACCTGGGGGACGACGTTCTCGCCGTCGACCTCGATCACCGCGTCCCGCGGGGCGCGCAGCGCGGTGTGCAGCACGGCCCGGTCCTCGGTGATGTTGATGCGCTCACCGCGGAACATCGCGTCGCGCAGCCCGAACACGTCGGTGGCGGCGGCCAGCTCGCGCAGCAGCCGCAGGGTCTCGTCGGTGGCGAGGTGCTTGGAGTGGTCGACGTACAGGTCTCCCACGCGGAGCGTCCAGCCGGTGCCGCGCCCCGGGTCCGCGGCGAACAACTCGCGCAGCCGCACCTCGCCGAGCTGCTCGCGGTGCTTGGCCAGCGCGGCCCATTCGGGCGTCTGGTGGAGCCTGGTACGGCCGTCTGCGTTCATGTCGGACGTCAGCCTTCTTCCTTGGGGTGTCCCAGCTGTCCCGGCTGTACAGCTGTTCCAACCTAGATGATCAGGAATGAGGGCGTCCGACGGAGACGGAACTAGATCTCGCCGCGCAGTTTGGCGAGGGCCTCGGCGAGGATCGCCTCGCCGTCCGCGTCGCTGCGGCGCTCGCGCACATACGCGAGGTGGGTCTTGTAGGGCTCGGTGCGCGGCGGGTCCGGCGGGTTGTCCCGGTCCTGTCCGGCGGGGAAGCCGCAGCGCGGGCAGTCCCAGGTCTCCGGGACCTGGGCGTCGCTCGCGAAGCTCGGCTGTGTCTCGTGTCCGTTGGAGCACCAGAAGGAGATGCGCAGACGCGGCGCGGACTCGCCACGCTCGGCCTCGCCCATCGGCCCCGCCCCGACCCGGCTTCCCCGGATCGCGTTGCCACTTGCCACGGTCGTAACTCCCTGCGTGATGGTGCCGCGAAGCGAGTCGGCGTTTCGCTTCGCTGCGAGCGCCTCAGTCTACGTAAGGCCCAACGCGCGTCCAGTATTTGGAGTTACAAGCTCCAGTGCACAGACGCAAGCCCCATGATAGGCGGCGCGCCGAAGCGCGTACCCGACATGGGGCTTTACGTGCACAAGTGTGTGACGGGGCGACGGGGCCCCTCAGTTGTTGGCCTTCATGAGCAGGCCGAGCACCATGATGCAGGCGAACCAGCACAGACCGACCACCACGGTGATCCGGTCGAGGTTGCGCTCGGCGACCGAGGAGCCGCCGACGGACGACTGCATGCCGCCACCGAACATGTCGGAGAGGCCGCCGCCCTTCCCCTTGTGCATCAGCACCAGCAGCATCAGCAGCAGGCTGAAGACGATCAGGGCGATCGAGAACCCCAAAACCACGGCTGGACCAACTTCCTCGGATTCGGATGAACGACGGGGGCACGGTGACAGCAGGCCACCATGCCCCCGCAAGGGTACGACGTATCGCCGCTAGCGCATACTCACTGGTCGATCTGCCGCTCGACCGGCCGCCGGCTACTGGTCGCGGAAGCGGACGATCTTGACGAACTCGTCCGAGTCCAGCGAGGCGCCGCCGACCAGGGCGCCGTCGATGTCGGGCTTGGCCATGATCTCGGCGACGTTGCCGGACTTGACGGAGCCGCCGTACTGGATGCGGACCTTGTCGGCCAGCTCCTGGGAGTACAGCCCGGCGAGCTTGCCGCGGATCGCCGCGCAGACCTCCTGGGCGTCGTCGGCGCCGCAGACCTTGCCGGTGCCGATGGCCCACACGGGCTCGTAGGCGATCACGACGGACTCGGCCTGCTCGGCCGGGAGGTCCTTCAGGCCGCCCTCGACCTGGGCGAGGGTGTGCTCGACGTGGTTGCCCGCCTCGCGGACGTCCAGCTCCTCGCCGACGCACAGGATCGGGGTCAGACCGTGCTTGTAGGCGGCCTTGACCTTGGCGTTCACGATCTCGTCGGTCTCGGCGTGGTACTGCCGGCGCTCGGAGTGGCCGACGGCCACGTACGCGCACTTCAGCTTGGCCAGCATGGGGCCCGAGATCTCGCCGGTGTAGGCGCCGCCGTCGTGCGCGGAGATGTCCTGGGCGCCGTACTTGATCTTGAGCTTGTCCCCGTCGACCAGGGTCTGCACGGAGCGCAGGTCGGTGAAGGGGGCGAGGACGGCGACCTCGACGGCGTCGTAGTCCTTGTCCGCGAGGGCGAAGGCGAGCTTCTGGACGTGGGCGATGGCCTCCAGGTGGTTGAGGTTCATCTTCCAGTTGCCCGCCATCAGCGGCGTGCGGGTGGTCATCGGGGTCAGTCCTCCAGTGCGGCGAGGCCGGGGAGCGTCTTGCCCTCGAGGTATTCGAGGGAGGCGCCGCCGCCGGTCGAGATGTGGCCGAATGCGTTCTCGTCGAAGCCGAGCGTGCGCACGGCCGCGGCGGAGTCGCCGCCGCCGACCACGGTGAAGCCCGGGGCGTCGACGAGGGCCTGGGCGACCGCTTTGGTGCCCTCGGCGTAGTCGGGGTGCTCGAAGACGCCCATGGGGCCGTTCCAGAAGACGGTGGCGGCGTCGGCGAGCTTCGATGCGTACAGCTTGCGGGTCTCGGGACCGATGTCCAGACCCTCCTGGTCGGCCGGGATGGCGTCCGCGGCGACGGTGGTGGGGTTGGCCGGGGCCTTCGTCTTGAGGTCGGGGAACTCGGGCGCGACCAGCACGTCGACGGGCAGGACCAGCTCGACGCCGTTCTTCTCGGCGCGCTCGATGTACTCCTTGACCGCCGGGATCTGGTCCTCCTGGAGCAGGGAGATGCCGACCTCGTACCCCTTGGCCTTGAGGAAGGTGTACGCCATGCCGCCGCCGATGAGCAGCCGGTCGGCCTTGCCGAGCAGCTGGTCGATGACGGCGAGCTTGTCGGAGACCTTGGCGCCGCCGAGGGCGACCACGTACGGGCGCTGCACGTCGTCGGTGAGCTTCTTCAGCACGCCGACCTCGGTGGCGATGAGGTACCCGGCGTAGTGCGGCAGCCGCTTCGGCAGGTCGAAGACGGACGCGTGCTTGCGGTGCACCGCGCCGAAGCCGTCGCCGACGTAGACGTCCGCGAGGCCGGCCAGCCGGTCGGCGAAGGCGGCGCGCTCGGCGTCGTCCTTGCTGGTCTCACCGGCGTTGAAGCGCAGGTTCTCGATGACGGCGACGCCGCCGTCGGCGAGGCCGGAGACGACGGCCTCGGCGGAGCTGCCGACCGTGTCCTCGGCGAAGGCGACGTCGGCGCCGAGCAGTTCACCGAGGCGGGCGGCGGCCGGGGCGAGGGAGAAGGCGGGGTCCGGGGCGCCCTTGGGGCGGCCCAGGTGCGAGGCCACGATCACGCGGGCGCCGGCGTCGGCCAGGGCCTTGACGGTGGGCACCACGGCACGGATGCGGCCGTCGTCGGTGATGGCGGTGCCGTCCAGCGGGACGTTCAGGTCGGCGCGGACGAAGACGCGCTTGCCCGCGACGCCTTCGGAGAGCAGTTCGTCGATCGTCTTCAAGAGGGCTCCTGGGTTCTCGGATCGCTCGTGATCCTACGAGGACTGGGGGCGGCGGACGCGACGCAGGGCCCGGGCAGCGCGACCTTGCGCTGTCCGAGCCCTGCTACCGCATCGAGGTGCCTTGCTGAAGTCGCTCAGAAGTCGCTCAGAGCTGGTCGCCGACGAAGACCGTGAGGTCGACGAGGCGGTTCGAGTAGCCCCACTCGTTGTCGTACCAGCCGAGGATCTTCACCGACTTGCCGTCCTGGACCATGGTCAGGGACGAGTCGAAGGTGCAGGAGGCCGGGTCGCCGACGATGTCCGAGGAGACGATCGCGTCCTCGGTGTAGAACAGGATGCCCTTGAGGTCGCCGTCGTCGGCGGCCTTCTTGAACGCGGCGTTGACCTCGTCCTTGGTGACCTCGCGCTGGAGCTCCACGACCAGGTCGGTGGCCGAGCCGGTCGGGACCGGGACGCGCATCGCGATGCCGTCGAGCTTGCCCTTGAGCTGCGGCAGGACCAGCGCGGTGGCCTTGGCGGCACCCGTGGTGGTCGGGATGATGTTCTCCGCGGCGGCACGGGCGCGGCGCAGGTCCTTGTGCGGGAAGTCCAGGATGCGCTGGTCGTTCGTGTACGCGTGGACCGTCGTCATCAGGCCCTTGACGATGCCGAAGTTCTCGTCGAGGACCTTGGCCATCGGCGCCACGCAGTTGGTGGTGCAGGAGGCGTTGGAGATGACATGGTGGTTCGCCGGGTCGTACTTGTCCTGGTTGACGCCCATCACGATGGTGATGTCCTCGTCCTTGGCCGGAGCCGAGATGAGGACCTTCTTCGCGCCACCGGCGATGTGCTTCTCCGCGTCGGCCTTCTTCGTGAAGATGCCGGTCGACTCGATCACGATGTCGACGCCCAGGTCGCCCCACGGGATGTCGGCCGGGTTGCGCTCGGACAGGACCTTGATGGTCTTGCCGTCGACGGTGATGGTGTCCTCGGTGTGCGAGACCTCCGCCTTGAGGCGGCCGAGGATGGTGTCGTACTTCAGCAGGTGGGCGGTGGTCGCGGTGTCACCCAGGTCGTTGACAGCCACGATCTCGATGTCCGCACCCTGCTCCAGCAGCGCGCGGAAGTAGTTACGACCGATGCGGCCAAAGCCGTTGATGCCTACGCGGATCGTCACGAACCGATCTCCTCGTTGGTACGCCGGCCCGATGTGCCGGCGAGCTGTATTTGGGATGTCCCCGACCACCTCCGACCCTACCTCCCTACGGCGTCGGGGGTGACATCGAGACGGCCCATACCCGGCAGGGCGGTCCGTACCCGCCAGTAGGGGTACGGACCGCCCTGGGCGGCGGGGACCGATCACCCGATTTCGCTACACCGGGTCAGTCCCCCGTACACCGGAATTCACTCGTCCAGGGCATGCAGCGCCTGCCGGACCAGTGCCGCGCGGGCGGCCGGCTCGGCGAGGTGCTCCAGGCCGAAGCCCAGCAGCACGGTGTCGTCCGTGGTGACCGCGCCGTAGGTCTGGAACAGCGTCCCGGTGCGGGTCCAGTCCTTCAGGACGGCGGGGCTTCCCTCGGGCGGTCCGGCGACCCGCCAGGCGCCCAGCGAGGCCTCGAAGCCCTCGGTCTGCGTCGCCGTGCCCCCGACGACCAGGGAGGCCTCGTCGGCGAGGACGCCCCGGCCGCCGGTGCCGGGGTCGGTGACGTAGGCGATCGACAGCTCGACGGACTTCCCGGCGTAGGCGCTCAGGTCGAACTCGACCTGTTTCCAGCCGCCGGAGGAACCGGTGAGGCTGTTCCACTGCCCGGTGGTGCCGGTGGCGGCGCAGCCCTCGTCGGACTGGGTCAGGTAGTGCCCGAGCCAGGGGTGCTCGCCCAGGTAGAACCCGGCCGCGCAGTCCGCGGGCACGGCCGTGCCGGTGGCGCCGTTCGCCTCGGGGAGCGTGGTCCAGTCGTCGGCACCGGTGGTGTGCGCCTCGACCAGGGCGTGGTCGTAGCCGCGTTCGGTGTCCCACAGCAGCTGGGTGCGGAGCGTGGGCCGGTCGGCGGCGGTGACACCGGTGAGGTCGACGGTGCGGGTCAGGCGCTTGTAGGAGTCGTCGGTGTGGACGGCGGCGGCCATCCACTCCCCCGCGTAGGGCCCGTACGGGTTGACCGTCCCGGCGAACTTCCCGGCGCCCTCGCTGGCGAACTGCGGGTACGTGCCGGGGTCCAGCTCGTCCGAGGTCACGCTGTAGGTCCCGGCGGCGTCCAGCGGGTTGCCGGGGGCGTCGCCGAGGGTGCCGCCCGCCGTGCCGAGCTTGCCGGAGCCGGTGAAGCCGGTGGCGCCGGAGGTCGAGGTGCGGGTGTAGGCGCCCAGGTAGTACTGGCTGAAGTCGTCGGAGAGGGTGCCGCCGCCGAGGTCGACCTCGCCGCCGGCCTGCTCGCCGGCCTCGATCAGCTTGCCGCCCTCGTTGAGGAAGGCGCGCAGCTGGAGCTGGGTGGCGTTGCCGGGCACCGCGGCGCCCGTGTAGTGGACGACGGTGCCGAAGTGGCCGAGGACGCCGAGCGCGTCGGGAGCGCCCTGCGTGGCGACGTCCCAGACGGCCGCGCGCCGGCCGTTGGCCTTGAGCGCGTCGACGTACGTCCGGGTCTGCGCGGCCTTCGCGCCCTCCTCGGCGACGACGAGGACGTCGGCGCGGGGCCGCTCGGCGACCGTGTACGTGAAGTGCTCGCTCTCGGTGCGCTTGCCGTGCTTCCCGTGCCGGTCGTGGCTGCCCCGCGGCCGCTCGCCGCTGAACCAGACCTCGACGCGGTCGCCGGGGCCGGCGCCCCTGACCCGGGCCCGGTACTCGTCGAAGTAGAGGTTGTCCGCACCGCCGTACGTCTCGCCGCCCCGCCAGGGCCGCAGCGTCGTGTCGTGGGTGCGTCCGCCGTTGACGCGGTACCTCAGCTCCTTGTCGCGCACGGACTTGCGGACGACGACGGAGACCTCCTGGTCGGCGCCGCGCGCGTAGGAGGTGGTGAAGGGGGCCGGGGTGAAGTCGGCGGCGTCCAGGCCGACGGAGGAGGACGGCCGGTCGGGGTGGGCGGCGCTCTCGGCGACGGAGAGGGCGAAGGGGATGTTCTTGGCGAACTCCTCCTGGATCAGCTTCTCGTCGTCGGGGAAGGTGAAGCCCGACCGGCAGTCGCGCGCGTTCCACTGGTCGTCGGGGTCCGCGTCGGAGGCCGTCTGACAGGTCGACATTTCCGGGGTGAACATCGCCATGCCGTTGACGTTGGCCGCGTGTCCGTCGGCCTCGCCGTTGGTGGTGTACAGCTCCGAGGAGACCTGCGGGTGGTAGCCGGGGATCGCGGAGTTGTCGGGGGTTCCGGCCAGCGCCTTGTAGAGGACGTCGTCCGGGGTGTCGGTGGCCACCTGCCAGCCGACGCCGTAGAGGAGGAGTTCGGCGGCGGAGTGGTAGTTGATGCCGTACGTGAAGCCGATCCGCTTCTGGAAGGCGTCGAGTGCCTTGGTCTCGGGCTCGGAGCCGGGGCTCGCGCCGCGGTAGGTCTCGCTGGTGGGGTTGGGGGACGAGCCCTCGTCGTCGTAGCCCCACTTGTAGGCGAAGTTGCGGTTGAGGTCGACGCCGTCGCCGGTGCTGATGGTGCCGTCGCCGTTGACGTCGCGCAGGTTCTTGCG
Organism: Streptomyces sp. NPDC102490; assembly: GCF_044765285.1. Classification (NCBI taxonomy): domain Bacteria; kingdom Bacillati; phylum Actinomycetota; class Actinomycetes; order Kitasatosporales; family Streptomycetaceae; genus Streptomyces; species Streptomyces sp. NPDC102490. Next base: position 232,423 of record NZ_JBIWJU010000010.1, on the reverse strand, counting down.
CCAGAGGCGGTGGTCGGTGTTCTCGAAGGTGTAGTCGTAACCGTCGGGGTTGGCCGACAGGACGAACCACAGCTCGGTGGAGTCGACGACCTGCCTGATCCGCCGGTCCTTCTGGTAGTTGTCCAGGTAGTGGTGCATCAGCCGCCGGGTCATCTCCGGGGTGATCCACTCGCGGGCGTGCTGGTTGGACATGTAGAGGACGGACGGCTTGGCGCCGTCCTTCGACTGCTTCGCGTGCCGGGTGAGCTTGAGCGCCAGGATGTCCTGGCCCTTCACGGTCTTGCCGATGGAGACGACCTTGGTCAGGCCGGGGTTCTCCTGGGCGGTGCGCAGGATCTCCTCGCGCAGTCCGCCGCTGCCGCTGTAGGGGCGGAAGACGCCGTCGGCGGCGCTCTCGACCCGCTTCTCGGCCTGGGCGGACAGGGTGTGCTCGGTGAGGTCGACGCCCTGCTTCTCCAGCGTGCCGGCCTGCTTCCCGGTGAGGTACAGCTCGACGGCGGCCGTACCGCGGGCGGGTACCTGCTCGCCGAGTTCGTGGCCGTCCTGGCCGGCGGCCAGCAGCAGGGGTACCTGCTCCCGGGTGACGTCGGCGCGGAAGACCTTCACTTCGTTCGCGTCCGGGGTCCCCGGGTCCGCGGGTTGTGCCTGGGCGATGGGCGCGAAGCTCGCTCCGCCGATCAGGAGCGCGCCGACGGCGAGGATCGATCTCGCTCTTCGTCTCATGAAACCCCCTGGGTGGGGCCTGTCCGACAGGCCTGGGTCCGCCACAGCAGCGAACAGATGCCAGGCTCATGACAGCTCATGATCGAGTCAAGAGTGCGGCTGGGACACGCGAAAGCCGGTGCCGGTCACCCAAGTGGGCGACGGCACCGGCTCGTTGGCGGTGCTGCCGGTCCGGTCAGCCGACCAGGTTGTCGGCCAGCTCCTCGCCGAGGTTGGCGTCCGTACCGGCGATGCCGAGGTCCGAGGCCCGCTTGTCGGCCATGGCCAGCAGGCGGCGGATGCGTCCGGCGACGGCGTCCTTGGTCAGCGGCGGGTCGGCGAGGGCGCCCAGCTCCTCCAGGGAGGCCTGCTTGTGCTCCATGCGCAGGCGCCCGGCGGCGGCGAGGTGCTCGGGCACGTCGTCGGCGAGGATCTCCAGGGCGCGCTGCACCCGGGCGCCTGCGGCGACGGCCGCGCGGGCGGAACGGCGCAGGTTGGCGTCGTCGAAGTTGGCGAGCCGGTTGGCGGTGGCGCGGACCTCGCGCCGCAGTCTGCGCTCCTCCCAGGCCAGCACCGAGTCGTGGGCGCCGAGCCGGGTGAGCAGGGCGCCGATCGCGTCGCCGTCGCGGACCACGACCCGGTCCACGCCGCGCACCTCGCGGGCCTTGGCGGGGATCGACAGCCGGCGGGCGGCGCCGACCAGGGCGAGTGCCGCCTCGGGGCCCGGGCAGGTCACCTCCAGGGAGGAGGAGCGACCGGGCTCGGTGAGCGAGCCGTGGGCCAGGAAGGCCCCGCGCCAGGCGGCCTCGGCGTCGCAGGTGGCGCCCGAGACCACCTGCGGCGGCAGGCCCCGGATCGGGCGTCCCCGGCCGTCCACGAGGCCGGTCTGCCGGGCCAGCTGGTCACCGCCCGCGACCACCCGGACGACGAAGCGCGAACCGCGGCGCAGCCCGCCCGGAGCCATCACGATCAGCTCCGAGCTGTGCCCGAAGATCTCCAGGATGTCCCGCTTGAGCCGTCGCGCCGCGTTCCCGGTGTCCAGCTCCGCCTCGATCACGATGCGTCCGCTCACCAGGTGGAGGCCGCCGGCGAACCGCAGGACGGCGGAGACCTCCGCCTTTCTGCAGCAGGTCCGGGTGACGGGGAGCTGGGAGATCTCGCTCTTCACCGCTGCCGTCATCGCCATGGGCCGATCCTTCCATGCATCCGAAAAATACGGTCGTACGCGGCGGCCAGCAGCTCCGGGTCGTGCCTCGGGGTCCCGTCGGTCCGGGCGACCGGAGCCAGCTCGACCGCGGCGCCGAACCGTTTCGCGGCGTCGGTGAGCGAGTCACGGTCGGGCACGGCGGCCTCGTCGGCCAGCACCACGTCCAGGGCGAGTTTAGGGGCGTGTCGTCCCAAAACCTCCAAATGACGCTGCGGGGAGAAGCCCTCAGTTTCTCCGGGCTGCGGGGCGAGGTTCAGCGAGAGCACCCGGCGCGCCTTCGTCTCGACCAGCGCGTCCAGCAGATCCGGCACGAGCAGGTGCGGGATGACCGAGGAGAACCAGGAGCCGGGGCCGAGCACCACCCAGTCGGCGTCCAGGACGGCGTCGACCGCCTCGTGGACGGCCGGCGGGTCGCTGGGCACCAGGTGCACGGACTGCACCTCGCCGGGCGTGAGCGCCACGGTCGCCTGCCCCCGTACGGTGTCCACCGCGTCGGGCCGCTCCGGGTCGTGGCCCCTGACCAGGGCCTGGAGCTCCAGCGGGACGGCGGACATGGGCAGCACCCGCCCGTGCGCGCCGAGCAGCTTGCCCACCAGGTCCAGCGCCTGGACGTGGTCGCCGAGCTGTTCCCACAGGGCGACGATCAGCAGATTGCCGACCGCGTGTTCGTGCAGGTCGCCCTGGGACTGGAAGCGGTGCTGGATGACGCGGGCCCAGGTCTGGCCCCAGTCGTCGTCCCCGCACAGCGCGGCCAGCGCCTTGCGCAGGTCGCCGGGCGGCAGGACGCCCAGCTCGTCGCGCAGGCGCCCGCTGGAGCCGCCGTCGTCGGCCACGGTGACGACGGCGGTGAGGTCGCCGGTGATCCGGCGCAGCGCGGCGAGCGAGGCGGACAGGCCCATGCCGCCGCCGAGCGCGACGACCTTGGGCTGGGCGCCCCGGCGGCGCGGCTTGCCGCCGCGCGCCTGTTCGGGCCGGGCGGCCCGGGTGTCGGCGGGTCTGCCGCCGCGTCCCTCGGGCACCACCCGGCGCAGCCTGCTCAGCCGCGGAGTACGTCCTGTCATTCCCCTGTCATTCCCGTCCCATGTCCCGGTGGACGACCACCGTCTCCACGCCCTCGGCGGCGAGCCGGGCGGCGAGCTTCTCCGACATGGCCACGGACCGGTGCTTGCCGCCGGTGCAGCCGACGGCGACGGTCACATAGCGCTTGCCCTCCCGACGGTAGCCCGCCGCGATCAGCTGGAGCAGCTCGGCATAGCGGTCGAGGAACTCCTTGGCCCCGGGCTGGTTGAGGACGTAGCTCGACACCTCCTCGTTGAGGCCGGTGAAGGGGCGCAGCTCCGGGACCCAGTGCGGGTTGGGCAGGAAACGCATGTCGACGACGAGGTCGGCGTCGACCGGGAGGCCGTACTTGAAGCCGAAGGACATCACCGTGGCCCGCAGCTCGGGCTCTTCCTCGCCGGCGAACTGGGCGTCCATCTTGGCGCGCAGCTCGTGGACGTTGAGGCTGGAGGTGTCGATGACCAGGTCGGCGTCGCCGCGCAGCTCGCGCAGGAGCGTCCGCTCGGCGGCGATGCCGTCGACGATCCGGCCGTCGCCCTGGAGGGGGTGCGGGCGGCGCACCGACTCGAAGCGGCGCACCAGGGCGTCGTCCGAGGACTCCAGGAAGACGATCCGGCGGGTGACGCCCCGGGCGTCGAGGTCCGCCAGGGATTCGCGCAGATTGTCGAAGAAGCGCCGGCCGCGGACGTCGACGACCACCGCGATGCGGGCCACGTTGCCCTGCGAGCGGGCGCCGAGCTCCACCATGGTGGGGATCAGCGCGGGCGGCAGGTTGTCGACGACGAACCAGCCCAGGTCCTCCAGACACTTGGCGGCCGTCGAGCGGCCGGCCCCGGACATGCCGGAGATGATCACCAGCTCGGGGATGGCCGCCTCGTGCGCCCCGGCCGTTTCCTTGCCCGTACTCACCTGTGCTCCGTCGTCGCGGGTCTGTTCCCGGTCGGCTGTGTGCCCGGTCTGTTCTCTTCGCGTCGCGGGCTGTGTCTGTTCTCGTCCCGCTGCGGGCCGTACCTCGTGCTCGGTCATCTCTCCTGCCCCCGTCGTTCGTCCGGGGAGCCCGCGGACACGGGCTCCCCCGGGGCATCCGCCGTCGTCTCGGGTGCCCCGTCGTCCTCATCCATGATCTCTCCGGTCGCCGTGTTCACGGCGGGCGCGGCCGGGGTGGCCCGGGCGAGGGCCACGGCGACGGTCTCGGCCGTCTTGCGGCCTATGCCGGGCACCTCGCAGATCTGGTCGATCGTCGCCGACCGCAGCTTCTTCACCGAACCGAAGTGCTTGATCAGCGCCTGTTTGCGGGTCTCCCCCAGACCGGGCACGTCGTCCAGCGGACTGGAACGGAACCGTTTGGCGCGCTTGGCGCGCTGGTAGGTGATCGCGAAGCGGTGGGCCTCGTCGCGGACCCGCTGGAGCAGGTACAGGCCCTCGCTGGTGCGGGGCAGGACGACCGGGTCGTCCTCGCGGGGCAGCCAGACCTCCTCCAGGCGCTTGGCGAGACCGCACACGGCGATGTCGTCGATGCCCAGCTCGTCCAGCGCCCGCTGGGCGGCCGCGACCTGCGGCTGCCCGCCGTCGACGACGACGAGCTGCGGCGGGTAGGCGAAGCGCTTGGGCCGCCCGTCGTCGTCCTTGAGCGCGGGGCCGTCGGTGAGTGCCGCGGCGTCGTCCGTGGCGCCCGCACCGCCCATGCCGTCCGCCCCGCCCATGCCGTCCGCCCCGCTCGCGCCGTCCGCGCGCCGGTCGCCGTCGGTCAGTCCCTCGCCGTCCGTCCACTCGCCGGTCTTCTCCTTCTCGGCGAGGTAGCGGCGGAAGCGGCGGGTGATGACCTCGTGCATGGAACGGACGTCGTCCTGTCCCTCGAAGCCCTTGATCTGGAACCGCCGGTATTCGCTCTTCCGGGCCAGCCCGTCCTCGAAGACGACCATGGAGGCCACGACGTCGTCGCCCTGGAGATGCGAGATGTCGTAGCACTCGATCCGCAGCGGGGCGCTGTCCAGGTCGAGGGCCTCGGCGATCTCCTCCAGCGCGCGCGAGCGCGTCGTCAGGTCGGAGGCACGCTTGGTCTTGTGCAGGACGAGGGCCTGCTGGGCGTTGCGCTGGACGGTCTCCATCAGCGCCTTCTTGTCGCCGCGCTGCGGGATGCGCAGCGACACCCCCGACCCGCGGCGCTCGGTCAGCCACTGCTGGACGGGCTCCACCGGGTCGGGCAGCGCGGGGACCAGGACCTCCTTGGGGACGGCGTCGCCGCTCTCCTCGCCGTACAGCTGCTGGAGGGCGTGCTCGACGAGGGCGCCGGTGGTGATCTCCTCCACCTTGTCGGTGACCCAGCCGCGCTGGCCGCGCACGCGTCCGCCGCGCACGTGGAAGATCTGGACGGCTGCCTCCAGCTCGTCCTCGGCGACCGCGATCAGATCGGCGTCGGTGGCGTCGGCGAGCACCACCGCGCTCTTCTCCATGGCCTTCTTGAGGGCCCCGATGTCGTCCCGCAGGCGCGCCGCCCGCTCGTACTCCATGTCCTCGGCCGCCTCGGCCATCTGCCGCTCCAGGCGGCGCAGGTAGGTACCGGTGCGGCCGGCCATGAAGTCGCAGAACTCGTCGGCCAGGTCCCAGTGGTCGTCGGGGGTGATGCGGCCGACGCAGGGCGCCGAGCACTTGCCGATGTAGCCGAGCAGGCAGGGGCGGCCGGTGCGGGCGGCGTTCTTGAAGACGCCCGCGGAGCACGTGCGCACCGGGAAGACGCGCAGCAGGAGGTCGACGGTGTCGCGGATCGCCCAGGCGTGCCCGTACGGCCCGAAGTAGCGCACGCCCTTCTTCTTCTGGCCGCGCATCACCTGGACGCGCGGGAACTCCTCGTTCATCGTCACCGCGAGGTACGGGTAGCTCTTGTCGTCGCGGTACTTGACGTTGAACCGGGGGTCGTACTCCTTGATCCAGGAGTACTCCAGCTGGAGCGCCTCCACCTCCGTGGACACCACGGTCCACTCCACGGACGCGGCCGTCGTGACCATGGTGCGGGTGCGCGGGTGCAGGTTCGCCAGGTCCTGGAAGTAGTTCGCCAGGCGCTGGCGCAGGCTCTTCGCCTTTCCGACGTAGATCACCCGGCGGTGCTCGTCACGGAACCTGTACACCCCCGGGGAGTCCGGGATCTCTCCCGGCCTGGGGCGGTAGCTGGAGGGGTCGGCCATGACTCACACCCTACTGGCGCGGACCGACACTCCGGCGGGGCTGTGGACGACGGGCCGGCCCCCTGTGGACGGCCCGCGGGCAAGGGCGGGGACGACGGTGCGGGGCCGGTCGGTCACGCCGGGTGGCCCCCGGGACGGCGGGCCCGAGCGTTCTCGGCCAGGAGCGCGCGACGGTCGGGCGCCAGGTGTTGTCGGGACTAGGGCAACACGCTTCAATGCGGGGGGACTCGGGGCCCTGAAGCGCGGCGTACGGATGTGAAGACTCTGCGCCGCGACGGGGGCGGGCGGCCCCGTCCGATCCGTGTCGGCGGTCTGACCAGCCGTCGTGAACTTCACAGAAGGGCCCCCTGCATGCCGCACGCCACACAGCACGCGGACGTCGCCACCGCGCAACTCGACTCGGCCCTGCGCGGTGGCCCCTTCCACGTCGCCCTGCGGGCGGCGATCGCCGCCCGCGGACTGCCGCTCCAGCGCGTGCAGCACCATCTGTCGCGCCACGGAGTGAAAGTGGGCGTCACGAGTCTGAGCTACTGGCAGCAGGGCGCCCGGCGTCCGCAGCGTCCGGAGTCCCTGCGGGCCGTACGGGCCCTGGAGGAGATACTCCAGCTGCCCGAGGAGTCGCTGATACGCCTGCTCTCCGAGGCCGACGCGGAGACCGCGGAGCGACCGCCCGCAGGCCGCTCCTACCGCGCCCACTTGGCCGCCTCGGGCGTCCTGGACCGGCTGCTGGCCGAGCTGGAGTACCCGGCGCCGGACGGCGGGGTGCACATCCTCGGGCACCACGAACGGATCCGGATCGGGTCCGGCCGTGAGCTGGCGGACCGCGAGTCGCACCTCATCGTCCGCGCCCACCGGGACGGCGTCGACCGCTTCGTCGCCGTCCATTACGGCGATCCGGGATGCGTCCCCGCGCGGATGACCGTCCACGCGCTGGAGAACTGCCGCACCGGACGTGTCCGCACCCACCACGACACCGGCGTCCTCGTGACGGAGCTGCTCTTCGACACCCGGCTGCGGGCGGGCGACACGCACCTCTTCCGCTACGGCGTCGAGGACGGCACGGCCGGTGTGTCGCGCGAGTACGTCCGCGGGTTCGGCACCGCGGGCGGGCAGTACGCGCTCCAGGTGCGGTTCGACGTCGCGGCCCTTCCGGTGCGCTGCCACCGGTTCACCCAGCACTCTCCGGCGGCACCGCGCGGCGGCCGGCAGGAGCTGGTGCTCAGCGGACGGCACCACTCGGTGCACTTCGTGGAGCCGCGGGTCAGGTCGGGGATGCTGGGGATCGGCTGGGACTGGGAGTAGGACGCCCGGGCGGACGCCGGCCCCTGCCGGCCCCTGCCGGTCAGGTCCCCGGGCTCGCGACGATCCGGCCCTGCTTCACCTCGACGGGCAGTTCGGCGAGTGGCACGGTCGCCGGGGCGTGCAGCACCTCACCGGTGCGGGCGTCGAACTCGCTGCCGTGGCAGTTGCAGACGAGCTTCGTCCCCTCCAGCTTCTTGATGGGGCACCCCGCGTGCGTGCAGACCGTGCTGAACGCCTTCAGGGAGCCGTCCGCGGCCCGGCTGACCACCACGTTGCCGTCGGGGAAGAGCTTGGTCGCGCCCTTGGCGACCTCCCCGTCCGGGCCGAGGTCCACGGGCGCGGTCGGCTTGGCCGGCGCGGCACCGTCGTCGCCCGGGGAGCAGGCGGCCAGGCCGAGTCCGACGACGGGCGTGGCGGCCGCCGAACGCAGGACGGTACGGCGGCTCGGGGCGGGACGGCCGGACATGGAATCTCCACTGGTCGGGGCGGGCAGGGGCGGGGCTGCGTGGGTGGGGGGTGCGGGTGAGGCGTGCGTGCGTGCGGGTGGGCGGTGCGGGTGCAGGGCGACGATATCCGGCGGCCTTGACGGTCCGGTGGGCCGGGGGCCCGGGCGCGAAGGTCTCCCGCAAGGTCTGTGGTGGGGTCTCCGACGGGGCCGCGTAAACGCTTGCGCAAGCGTTTACGCGCCCCCGGGTCATGGGGTACGGTCCGGCCACGGCCCGACCGCACGCGAAGGGGGACGCCGGTGGCGACCATGGCCGATGTCGCACGGAGCGCCGGGGTGTCCGTGGCGACCGTCTCGCACGTGCTCAACGCCACCCGCCCGGTGCTGCCGCACACCCGCCAGGCGGTGCTGGACGCCGTCGAAGAGCTGGGTTACACCACGAACACCCTGGCCCGTTCCCTGGTGACCTCCCGCACCCGCTCCATCGGGCTCGCGGTGTCGGCGATCAGCAACCCGTACTTCACGGAGATCCTGCAAGGCGTCGAGGCCAGTGCCCTGGAGCACGGTTACGGCCTGCTCATCGCCGATCCGCACGACGACCCCGAGCACGAGCGCGAGGTGGTCCGGCTGCTGCACGAGCGGCGGGTGGACGGCATGATCGTCGCACCCTCCGCCGAGCCCCAAGGTCTCCTCGCCTACCTCACGCGCCACCAGGTGCCGGCCGTGTTCCTCGACCGGATCGTCGACGTGCCGGAGGGCGCGGACGCCCCGCGCTTCGACCAGGTCTGCGCCGAGAGCGCCGAGCCGACGACCCGGCTGGTGGGCCATCTCGCCGGACTGGGGCACCGCCGGATCGGCCTGGTCGCGGGCCGGCCGGGGCTCAGCACCACCCGCGAGCGGATCACCGGGTACCGGCACGGCCTCGCCGCCGCCGGGCTGCCCTTCGACGAACGGCTGCTGGTCCACGGCGACTCCGAGGCGGCCGGCGGCGAACGGGCCACGGCCGGCCTGCTCTCCCTGGCGGTGCCGCCCACCGCGCTGGTCACCGCCAACAACGCCATGACCATCGGCGCCCTGCGCGCCCTGCGGGACCGGGGTCTGTCCGTGCCCGGCGACCTCGCGCTGTGCTGCTTCGACGACTTCGCCTGGGCGGACCTCTTCTCGCCCCGGCTCACCGCCGTCGCCCAGCCCAGCAGGGACATCGGGGCGCGGGCCGTCCGGCTGCTCCTCGAACGGCTCGCCGCGCCGGACCGGCCCGCGCGGACCCTGCGGCTGCCCTGCACCTTCGTCCACCGCGACTCCTGCGGCTGTGCCGAGCAGCCCGCACCACTCTCCAGGCAGTCCGGACAAGCCCATGCCAAGGCCCACGAAAGGACCCTCCCGTGATCGTCGTCGCCGGTGAGGCACTGATCGACCTGGTACCGCAGGGCACGGGCGCCCTCGCCGCGCTGCGGCCCGCGCTCGGCGGCGGTCCGTACAACACGGCCGTCGCACTGGGCCGCCTCGGCTCACCCGCCGCGTTCTGCTCCCGGGTGTCGTACGACGCCTTCGGCGAGGCGTTGCTGGACCGGCTGCGCGAGACCGGCGTGGACGTCTCGCCGGTGCAGCGCGGGGCCGAGCCGACGACCCTCGCCGTGGCCTCGCTCGACGCGGACGGCTCGGCCGCGTACTCCTTCTACGTGGACGGGACGGCCGACCGGCTGTTCGCGCTCCCCGCCGGTCTGCCGCCCGGCACCCGGGCCGTCTCCTTCGGAACCTGTTCGCTGGTGCTGGAGCCGGGCGCGAGCGCGTACGAGGAGCTGCTGCGCGAGACGGCCGCGCGGGGCGTGTTCACGGCGCTGGACCCGAACATCCGGGCCGGGCTGATCCCGGACCCGGACGCCTACCGGGCCCGATTCAAGAGCTGGCTGCCGTCGGTGTCGCTGCTGAAGCTGTCCGCCGAGGACGCCGAGTGGCTCGGCGGCACGCCCCGCGAGTGGCTCGCGGCGGGACCGGCGGCGGTCGTGGTCACCCGGGGAGGCGACGGTCTGACGGCGTTCGTCCGGGACGGGGGCGAGTACACGGTGCCGGGTGAGCGCGTCGAGGTGGTGGACACGATCGGCGCGGGCGACACGGTCAACGCGGCGCTCCTGCACGGCCTCGCGGCCCGGGACGCCCTCGACGACGCGGCCGTGGCCGCCCTGGGACCGGACGGCTGGGCGGGGCTGCTGGGCTTCGCCGCCCGCGCGGCGGCGGTCACCTGCTCCCGCGCGGGCGCGGAACCGCCGTACGCCCACGAGGTCGCCGCCTGACGGCGCCGGGCCCCACGGGTGCTCCCGTGGGGCCCGCCGCCGTCGGACTCAGCCCTTGCTGGTCCGCGTGGTCTTCTTCGCGGCGGGCTTGGCGGCCTTCTTGGCCGTCGTCTTGGCTGTCTTGGCCGTCTTGCTCGCGGTCGCCTTCTTGGCGGCCGTGCCCGTGACCGTCTTCGTGGCGGTCTTCTTGGCGGTGGCCTTGGTCGCGACCGTCTTCGCCGCCTTGCGCGGCCCGCTCACCGCGGGCGCGTCGCTGACCCGGTCGGCGCCGAGGACGTCCCGCAGGAACTTGCCGGTGTGGCTGGCGGGGACGCCCGCGACCTGCTCGGGCGTGCCCTCGGCGACCACCAGCCCGCCGCCGGCGCCGCCCTCGGGGCCCATGTCGACCACCCAGTCGGCGGTCTTGATCACGTCGAGGTTGTGCTCGATGACGATGACCGTGTTGCCCTTGTCGACCAGGCCGCCGAGGACCGTCAGCAGCTTGCTGATGTCCTCGAAGTGCAGACCGGTGGTCGGCTCGTCCAGGACGTAGACCGTGCGCCCGGTGGAGCGGCGCTGCAACTCGCTGGCGAGCTTGACGCGCTGGGCCTCGCCGCCGGACAGGGTGGTCGCGGACTGGCCGAGCCGGACGTAACCGAGGCCGACGTCCTTCAGGGTCTTCATGTGCCGGGAGATGGCGGGCACCGCCTCGAAGAAGTCGGTCGCCTCCTCGATCGGCATGTTCAGCACGTCGGCGATGGACTTGCCCTTGTAGTGGACCTCCAGGGTCTCCCGGTTGTACCGGGCGCCGTGGCAGACCTCGCACGGGACGTAGACGTCCGGGAGGAAGTTCATCTCGATCTTGATCGTGCCGTCGCCCGCGCAGTTCTCGCAGCGGCCGCCCTTGACGTTGAAGGAGAACCTGCCGGGCAGGTAGCCCCGCACCTTCGCCTCCGTCGTCTCCGCGAACAGCTTGCGGATGTGGTCGAAGACGCCGGTGTACGTCGCCGGGTTCGACCGCGGGGTGCGGCCGATGGGCGACTGGTCGACGTGGACGACCTTGTCGACGAGGTCGTCGCCGTCCACGCGCGTGTGCCGGCCCGGGACGTTCCGCGCGCCGTTCAGTTCGCGGGCCAGGTGGGTGTACAGGATGTCGTTGACCAGCGTCGACTTGCCGGAACCCGAGACGCCGGTGACCGCCGTGAACACGCCCAGCGGGAAGGACACGTCGATGTCCTGGAGGTTGTTCTCCCGGGCGCCGTGCACGGTCAGCCGCCGGGAGGGGTCCAGCGGGCGCCTGATGTCGGGCAGCGGGATGGCCTTCCGCCCGGACAGGTACAGGCCGGTCTGCGACTCGGGGTTGTCGAGCAGTTCCTTGACGGAGCCGCTGTGCACCACCTTGCCGCCGTGCTCACCGGCGCCGGGGCCGATGTCGACGATCCAGTCGGCGACCTTGATGGTGTCCTCGTCGTGCTCGACGACGATGAGCGTGTTGCCCATGTCCCGGAGCCGGACGAGGGTCTCGATCAGCCGGTGGTTGTCGCGCTGGTGCAGGCCGATGGACGGCTCATCGAGGACGTACAGCACGCCGACGAGTCCGGAGCCGATCTGGGTGGCCAGCCGGATGCGCTGGGCCTCGCCGCCGGAGAGGGTGCCCGCCGCGCGGTTCAGCGAGAGGTAGTCCAGGCCGACGTCGACCAGGAACCGCAGTCGTTCGTTGACCTCCTTCAGCACCCGCTCGGCGATCTTCTTGTCCCGGGCGTTGAGCGTCAGCTCGCCCAGGAAGTCCGCGCAGTCGCTGATGGACATCGCCGAGACCTCGGCGATCGACTTGCCCATGACGGTGACCGCGAGGACGAGCGGCTTGAGGCGGGTGCCCTCACAGGTGGGGCAGGGCACCTCGCGCATGTAGCCCTCGAAGCGCTCACGGCTCGCGTCGCTCTCCGCCTCGCTGTGCCGGCGCTTGACGAAGGGGATCGCACCCTCGAAGGCCGTGGTGTACCGGCGCTCGCGGCCGTACCGGTTGCGGTAGCGGACCTCGACCTGGGTCTTGTGACCGTGCAGCAGGGCCTTGCGGGCGCGCAGCGGCAGACCCGCGAAGGGGATGTCCGTGCGGAAGCCGAGGGCGTCGGCGAGGGCACCGATCAGGCGGCCGAAGTAGTCCTTGGTGTGCCCGTGCGACCAGGGGTGGATGGCGCCCTCGTCGAGGGACTTGTCCTCGTCGGGGACGATCAGCTCCGGGTCGACCTCCATGCGCGTGCCGATGCCGGAGCAGTCGGGGCAGGCGCCGAAGGGCGAGTTGAAGGAGAAGGAGCGGGGCTCCAGCTCTTCGAAGGACAGGTCGTCGTACGGGCAGTACAGGTGCTCCGAGTACATGCGCTCGCGCTCGGGGTCGTCCTCGGGGAGGTCGACGAAGTCGAGCACGACCATGCCGCCGGACAGACCGAGCGCGGTCTCCACGGAGTCGGTGAGGCGCCGCTTGGCGGAGTCCTTCACGGTGAGGCGGTCGACGACCACCTCGATGGTGTGCTTCTCCTGCTTCTTCAGCGTGGGCGGGTGGGACAGCTGGACGGTCTCGCCGTCCACCCGCGCGCGGGAGTAGCCCTTGGTCTGAAGATCGGCGAAGAGGTCGACGAACTCGCCCTTGCGCTCGCGCACCAGGGGCGACAGCACCTGGAAGCGGCTGCCCTCCGGCAGCTCCAGGACCTTGTCCACGATGGCCTGCGGCGACTGGCGCGAGATCGGCCGGCCGCACTCGGGACAGTGCGGCTTGCCGATGCGGGCGAAGAGCAGACGCAGGTAGTCGTAGACCTCGGTGATGGTGCCCACCGTCGAGCGCGGGTTGCGCGAGGTCGACTTCTGGTCGATGGAGACCGCCGGGGAGAGGCCCTCGATGAAGTCCACGTCCGGCTTGTCCATCTGGCCGAGGAACTGCCGGGCGTAGGACGAGAGCGACTCCACGTAGCGCCGCTGGCCCTCGGCGAAGATCGTGTCGAAGGCCAGGGAGGACTTGCCCGACCCGGACAGGCCCGTGAAGACGATGAGCGAGTCACGAGGCAGGTCGAGCGAGACGTTCTTCAGGTTGTGCTCGCGCGCGCCACGGACGATGAGACGGTCGGCCACGCCGGTCCGCACCTTTCTTGAGAGAAGTGACAGGGGCGGGGCCCCCGTCTTTCTCAGACTAGGGGGAGCCACTGACAACGCCGGTCGATTCACCGGTTGTCAACAAACCCCGACTTCCCAGCATGCCCGACGCCGCTGTCGACCTTATAGCACGTGCATTCGAATTGCGGGGGTCGTCCACCTCCTTCACCCGAAGGTGTGGTGCGGTCTAGGGTCAGCGGCATGATTGATCACGCGCATGACCTGGCGTCTGTACGTGACGCGACCGAGCGGCTGCTCACCGCGGTCGGGAAACTGGACAACGCGTCCGTGACGGAGTCGTCACGGCTTCCCGGCTGGACTCGCGGCCACGTCCTCGCCCACGTCGCCCGCAACGCCGACGCCCTCGTGAACGTCCTCGAAGGACGCCCCATGTACGTCTCCGGCGACGCCCGGGACGCCGACATCGAACGGGACGCCCCGCGCCCCCTCGCCGCGCACCTCGCGGACGTGCGCGAGAGCGCGGCCCGGTTCCAGGACGTCTCGGCCGCCCCCGCCGACTGGTCGCGCACCGTGGAGCTGCGCAACGGGATCACGGACTCGGCCTCCCGGGTGCCGCTCCGGCGGTGGGCCGAGGTGGAGCTGCACCACGTGGACCTCGGCATCGGCTACGAGCTGGAGGACCTTCCGGCGGAGTTCACCGAGCGGGAGACCGGCTTCCTCGCCGCCCGGTTCTCCGGTCACCCCGAGGTGCCGCCGACCCGGCTCACGGACGGCACGCGCGCGTGGCGCACGGGGCGGGAGGCGGACGCCGCCGAGGTGACCGTCACCGGTCCCCCGGCCGATCTGCTCGGCTGGCTCGCCGGTCGCCGTGAGGGCTCGGCCCTCGCGGTGGAGGGCGGTCCGCTGCCGGCGCTGCCGCCCCTGTAGGCGGGCGGGAGGCGGTCTGCGGACGGTCTCCCGGCGCTAGGCTGGCGGTCATGACGTACAGCGGAGAGGTGACGGTCGGCGGTCCCGCCGACGTGCACGAGCTCAAGGACCTGATGATCACCAAGGTCGCGGTCGGCCCGATGGACAACAACGCCTATCTGCTGCGCTGCCGGGCCACCGACGAGCAACTGCTGATCGACGCCGCCAACGACGCGCACACCCTGCTCGGCACCATCGGTGACGACGGCATCGCGTCCGTCGTCACCACCCACCGGCACGGCGACCACTGGCAGGCCCTCGCCGAGGTCGTCGCGGCCACCGGCGCCCGCACCCACGCCGGCCGGCACGACGCCGAGGGCATCCCGGTGCCGACCGACGTCCTGGTCGACGACGGCGACACCATCCGGGTGGGTCAGGTGGAGCTCACCGCACGCCACCTCGTCGGACACACCCCGGGCGCCATCGTCCTGATCTACGACGACCCGCACGGGCATCCTCATGTGTTCACCGGGGACTGTCTCTTCCCGGGCGGTGTGGGCAACACCCACAAGGACCCGAAGGCGTTCGCCAGTCTCCTCCACGACGTGGAGACCAAGGTCTTCGACGTGCTCCCGGACGAGACGTGGGTCTACCCCGGGCACGGCAACGACACGTCGCTCGGCGCGGAGCGGCCGCACCTGCCGGAATGGCGGGCGCGCGGCTGGTGACGGCGGGGCGCGTCGGCCACTGACCCGCGCCCTCGCGCCTGCGTACGCGCCCCGTGTGAAGCGTTCGCACACATCCGCGGTCCGCGCGCGCTCCCCTCGCACCGGTGGGGCGCGGTCGACTGGTGGCAGCCGCGCACAGGAACGACGGCTCCTGGGCGGCAGGGGCCGCCGGCCTCCCGATCCCCGCCCCCGGCCGGCGGCCCCGGCGTCTCAGGTCCGGGCCGAGCCCGCCCCGGCCAGGGCCGCGATCCGCTCCACCCCGAAGACGTACCCCTGCACACCGCATCCCGCGACGACTCCGTCGGCGCGCTGCGAGACGTAGGAGTGGTGCCGGAACGGCTCACGCTGGTGGATGTTGGAGATGTGGACCTCCACCACCGGCAGCCCGTCGCACGAGTTGAGCGCGTCCAGGATGGCGACGGACGTGTGCGAGTAGGCGGCGGGGTTGATCACGATCCCGCAGTGGTTCAGCCGGGCCTCGTGGATCCAGTCGACCAGTTCGCCCTCGTGGTTGGACTGCCGGAAGTCCACCGTGCCGCCGTGCGCGGCCGCCGCCTTCACACACAGCGCCTCGACGTCGGCCAGGGTGTCGGAGCCGTAGATCTCCGGCTGGCGCTGGCCGAGCAGGTTCAGGTTGGGCCCGTTCAGGATCATGATCGGGGCGTTGGCCAGGGTGCGGGGCACGGTTCCTCCGGTCCGTGAGGGGGTGCGGCGGCCCTGCGCGACCGCCGCTCGGTCCCGGTCTATCACGGTGCTCCGCCGGCCCGGCCGCGGCCTACGGGTTGACGGCCAGTTCCAGGTAGGCCGCGAACAGCACCAGGTGGACGCCTCCCTGCAAGGGCGTGGCCCGGCCCGGCACGACCGTCAGGGAGGCCACCACCACGGTCAGGGCGAGCAGCACCAGGTGGACGGGGCTGAGGCCGAGGACCAGCGGCCCGCTGAGCCACACGGAGGCCAGGGCGACGGCGGGGATGGTCAGGCCGATGCTGGCCATGGCCGAACCGAGCGCCAGGTTCAGGCTGGTCTGCACCCGGTCGCGGCGCGCGGAGCGCACCGCGGCGATGGTCTCGGGGAGCAGGACCAGCAAGGCGATGATGACGCCGACGACGGCGTGGTGGAGGCCGGCGGCCGCCACCCCGTCCTCGATGGTCGGCGACACGCCCTTGGCGAGGCCGACGACCCCGATCAGGGCCAGGCCCAGCATCCCGAGGCTGAGCAGGGCCGTGCGTGAGGACGGGGCGTGGGCGTGTTCCTCGCTCGTGATCACTTCGCCCTGCCGGGTGATCGGCAGGAAGTAGTCGCGGTGCCGCACGGTCAGGGTGGCGATGAACAGGCCGTAGAGGACGAGCGAGGACAGCGCCGCGAAGGTCAGCTGCACGGTGGAGAACTCCGGCCCGGGCGCGCTGGTGGTGAAGGTCGGCAGCACCAGGCTGAGGGTGGCCAGGGTCGCCACCGTCGCGAGGGCGGCGCCGGTGCCCTCCGGGTTGAACACCGCGATCCCGTGTCGCAGGGAGGCGACCAGGAGACTGAGGCCGACGACGCCGTTGCAGGTGATCATGACGGCCGCGAAGACCGTGTCCCGGGCCAGGGTCGCGCTCTTGTCGCCGCCGTCCGCCATCAGGGTCACGATCAGCGCGACCTCGATGACCGTGACCGCGATGGCGAGGACCAGGGAGCCGAAGGGCTCGCCGACCCGGTGGGCGACCACCTCGGCGTGGTGCACGGCGGCCAGGACCGACGCCGCCAGGACGATCGTGAGCAGCGCGACGACCGCGCCGGGCAGCGGACGGCCCCAGGTGAAGGCCAGCAGCACGACCGCGATCACGGGCGTGACGGTCGTCCACTGTGCGAGGAGCGCCCTGGGACCGGTGACCATGCGGTGATCGTCGCAGAGGGCGACGGGCCCCGCATTCCGGATCTCCGGCCCGAATCCAACGAGCCCATGGGCCCTGCGGGCCCGCCGAACACGCGGCCGAACACGCGGGGAGCGGTGAACGGCTCCCGCCGTTCACCGCTCCCCGGGCCCGGGTGTATCAGGCCTCGACGCTGTCCTTCGACGCCTCGCCGCTCCCGGCGGCCGCCGCGTCCGCCTCGGCCTGCTTCTTCGAGGCACGGAGGCTGGTGATCGTGGTGACGATCAGGACGGAGCAGATCACGCCGAGGGAGACCGGGATGCTGATCTCCGGGACATGGACGCCGGACTCGTGCAGGGCGTGCAGCACCAGCTTGACGCCGATGAAGCCCAGGATCACGGACAGGCCGTAGGAGAGGTGGACCAGCTTCTTCAGCAGACCGCCGATGAGGAAGTACAGCTGACGCAGACCCATCAGGGCGAACGCGTTGGCCGTGAACACGATGTACGGGTCCTGCGTCAGACCGAAGATCGCCGGGATGGAGTCCAGCGCGAAGAGCACATCGGTGGTGCCGATGGCGAGCATCACGACCAGCATCGGGGTCATGATCCGCTTGCCGTTCTCCTCGATCCACAGCTTGGTGCCGTGGTACCGGTCGGCGACACCGAAGCGTCGCTCGGCGGCCTTGAGGAGCTTGTTCTCCTCGAACTCCTCGTCCTCCTCGTCGGCCCGCGCCTCCTGGATGAGCTTCCAGGCGGTGTAGATGAGGAAGGCACCGAAGATGTAGAAGACCCAGGCGAAGCTGGCCAGGATCGCGGCACCCGCGGCGATGAAGACGGCCCTCAGGATCAGGGCTATGAGGACACCGATGAGCAGAACCCGCTGCTGGTACTGCGAGGGGACCGCGAACTTCGCCATGATCAGCACGAAGACGAAGAGGTTGTCCACGCTCAGCGACTTCTCGGTGATGAAGCCCGCGAAGAACTCGCCGGCGGGCTCACCGCCCCCGAAGAGGAGCAGGCCGAGCCCGAAGAGGCCCGCCAGGGCGATCCAGACGCCGGTCCAGATGCCGGCTTCCTTGATCGATACGTCGTGCGGTTTGCGGCCGATGAAGAAATCGACCGCGATGAGGGCGGCAAGGCCCACGATGGTAAGGACCCACAGGGTCACCGAAACTTCCACTACGCCTCCGGCAGTACGTCACACGGCAGATGTCAGCGTCGTCGCTGCCGGAGGTCTCTTCCACCCAGGGGTCCGGGACGCGCGATGCGCCCGGAACCACGGGCCGACGCCCCGGGATCTGGCCTGATCCGTATTGACGGGAACGCCGCACAGACAGGGAGTACTCCCCTCCGTACGGACGACAGTACCCCAATCCCCAAGGGAAGGTAAAGAGATTTGCAAATTAAGCTCAAAAGACCAGCTCGGGAGCGATCACCGGCCCCATGAACGCCGGGCGGCGGCGACCTGGTCGAGCACCTGCTGGAGCACCTGGCTGCCGGGCGGCACGAGCGGGGGCTCGTACGTCCAGGCATGCCCGACCCACGGGTCGGCGAGGTGGTCGTCGGCCACCGGCGTCAGCCGCAGCAGCGAGCGCCACAGCGGGTCGAGCAGCGGTCCGAACCCGGCGGACTCCTCGCGGTCGGCGACCATCATCAGGTGGACGCCGACGGCCGGCCCCTCGTCGGCGAGGTAGCGCAGCTGGTTGACGGCCCGGTCGTCGAAACCGTGGGGGAAGTCGTTGACGACCAGCAGCTGCTGCGAGGTGTCGAGACCGGGCGGGAGCGCGTCCGGAGCCCCTCCGCGCAACGCCATCTGGACCAGGTCGACGCGCTGGGTGAGACGGGCCAGCACGTCCGCCGCCCCCGCGGCGCCCTGGGCGGGCGGCGCGGCGAGCACCCCGCTCAGCACCAGCGGCGCCAAGGCCTGCGCCCCGGACCCGGCCGGGTCGATGACGTGCACGGTGAACTCGCCCGCCGGGTAGACGGCGAGCAGCCGGGCCGCGTGGGCGACGGCCGTCTCCAGGCCCAGGCGCCGCATCTCGTGGGAGTCGGCGAACGAACCGTCGAGCGAGGCGGAGCGCCCGCTGTCGATCCACAGACCGCGCTCCAGCGGCAGCCGGATCAGCATCGGGATGCGTATGCGGTCGGCCTCCGGCAGATGGAGATCGCCCAGCCGCAGGGCCATCGGGATCTCCATGGGGACCCGGTAGGCGTGCCAGACGGGGTTGTCCCAGCGTGCGAAGGCCGCCGGCAGGGCGGGCTCGACGACCTCGGCCTCGGCGACGAGCTGCGCGACGTCCCGGTCCAGGACCTCCCGGGCCTGGGACACCAGCAGGCCGTGCCGGGAGCGCGCCGCTTCCCTGGCGGCGTCGCCCTGCCCGCCGATCCGGCTGCGGGGATCGGACAGGACCTGGTCGAGTTCCTTCTCCATGCGGGATTCGGCGAAGTCGACGGCGCTGCGGTAGGCGGCCGTGGTGCGGGCCAGGTCCTCGAACATGCCCCACACCTGGTTGTAGAGCCGTTCCTCCAGGGACCAGCCGGTGGCGTCACCCGCGACGGGCCGGGCCGGCCGGCCGGGTTCGGCCGGGGGCGCGGCCGGCGGGGGCGGGGGCGGCGCCGCGTTCTGCCGGCGTGGGTGGCTGTAGTCGATCGGGCCGCCTGCGGTGGGCGCGGACGGCTGGCCGGCGGTGGCGGGCTCCCCCGGTCCGCCCGGGTACGGCTGCGGTGCGCCGGGCCGCCCCGGCGCCCCGGGCGTCTGCGGGCCGGGAGCGGAGGCGCCCTGGGGGTCGTACGGCGACGCCGGCGCCACGGGAGCACCCGGGCCGGTCCGGGGCGCGGTGTTGTGGTCCGGGCGGTGTGCCGGGGCGGCGGCCGGCGGGGCCGGTATCGAACGGGCCAGCCCGCTGGCCACCGCCTCGTGGATGCTCGCCGCGAGCTGGTGGGCCTGGGACAGCTTCTGGTCGGCGAGAAGCTCGGCGAGCCCGCCCGCGTAGCCCTGGCCGACGGCGCGGACCTTCCAGGCGCCCTGGCGCCGGTAGAGCTCCAGGGCGACGACGGCGGTCTCGGCCTCCAGGCCGGTGATGGTGTAACTGACGACCTCGTCACCGTCGAGGTCCGTGACGGCGACGAAGGGGGCGGCGACGGCCCCGAACCGGGCCGGTCCCGTCCCGCCGGCGGGCAGGGCGAGCAGTACGCTGACGCGGTGCACCGCGTCGGGCACGGCGTCCAGGTCCACCGCGAGGCGGTGGTCGGCGGCGGCCTGCCGGGAGACCTCGAGGCCCGGCAGGGTGGGCGCCCCCGGGTGGACCACCTGGTCGACGCCGTGGACGGTGCCGTTCTCGTCGCCGAGCGTGGCCCCGGTCACGACCGGCGTGCCGGCCGAGATCCGGATCTCGAGACGAGCCCGGGGCAGCGGGTGGTTCTGTCCCCGCGTCAGCTCGGCCGTCATCGCCTTTCCCCCTGTGTCATTCGTGCGGCACCCGCGAGACGTCAGGCGGGCCCGGCCGCTCCCGCGCGCGGGACCGGCCGTCGGTGTCGGACTGCTGCGGGCCGGACCCCCCGCGGGTCGGCCGCTGCGGCCGCTACAGGACCGGCAGGATCGCCGGCATCAGGTCCTGGAAGGTGCGGCCGTTGGCCGGGGTGCCGATGGCGGTCATCGCCCAGCCCTGGCCGGCGCGGTGCACCTTGGCCATGATCTGGGCCGTGAAGGCTCCGCCGCCGGCCAGCGTGTAGCGGGCGAGTTCCTGGCCGTTGGTCTCGTCGACCAGGCGGCAGAAGGCGTTCTGCACTTCCTGGAAGGTCTGGCCGGTGAAGGAGTTCACCGTGAAGACGATCTGGTCGATGTGGACCGGAACGCGCTGCAGGTCGACGAGGATCGCCTCGTCGTCGCCGCCCTGGCCGACACCGCCGACGAGGTTGTCCCCGGTGTGGCGCACGGAGCCGTCGTCGCTCACCAGGTGGCGGAAGAAGACGACGTCGACCGGCTGCTTGTCCGCGAAGAGGACCGCGGAGGCGTCCAGGTCGATCTCCCGGGTGCGCGATCCGAACAGGCCGCGCCGGGGAGCCGCCTGCCAGCCGAGACCCATGCGCACCGACGTCAGGCTGCCGCCGTCGCTCTTCTGCAGACTGATGGCCTGACCCTTGGTCATGTTGACGGTCACGCGCTGATCCCCTCTCGAGCTGTCCCCTGTTGCCGCGGTCTCCGCGGTTGACCAGAACCCTACGCAGGGGCACTGACAGCGCCCCACCCCGGCCCGTGCTTTGTGTCGGTCTTGCAACACAGCGCGTGCCCGGACGGGCCGTCAGGCCAGGCCCGCCTCCTTCATCTGGCGCAGTTCCTTCTTCATCTCGGAGACCTCGTCGCGCAGCCGGGCCGCGATCTCGAACTGGAGGTCGGCCGCGGCCGCCCGCATCCGGGTGGTGAGGTCCTCGATCTGCTCGGCCAGTTCCGCCGCGGGACGGTCGGTCACCGCCGTCTCCTTGGCCCTGCCCTTGGCCGCCTTGGCTCCGCCCGTCGCCTGGCCGCCCAGCGCGGGCACGGGGGCCTTGGCGCCCTTGCCCTCCTTCCCCTGGCGGTAGCCCGAGCCGAGGAGCTGTTCGGTGTCGACGTCCTCACGGGCGATCTGCGCGACGATGTCGTTGATCTTCTTGCGGAGTGGCTGCGGGTCGATGCCGTTCGCCTTGTTGAACGCGACCTGCTTCTCGCGTCGGCGGTTGGTCTCGTCGATGGCCTTCTCCATCGCCGGCGTGATCTTGTCCGCGTACATGTGGACCTGGCCGGAGACGTTGCGCGCCGCGCGGCCGATGGTCTGGATCAGGGAGGTGCCGGAGCGCAGGAAGCCCTCCTTGTCGGCGTCGAGGATCGCCACCAGGGACACCTCCGGCAGGTCGAGGCCCTCGCGCAGCAGGTTGATGCCGACCAGGACGTCGTACTCACCGGCGCGCAGCTCGCGCAGCAGCTCGACGCGGCGCAGCGTGTCGACGTCGCTGTGGAGGTAGCGGACCTGGATGCCGAGCTCCAGGAAGTAGTCGGTGAGGTCCTCGGCCATCTTCTTGGTGAGGGTGGTGACCAGGACGCGCTCGTCCTTCTCGGTCCGCTTGCGGATCTCGTGCACCAGGTCGTCGATCTGGCCCTCGGTGGGCTTGACCACGACCTCCGGGTCGACCAGGCCGGTGGGGCGGATGATCTGCTCGACGGCGCCGTCCGAGCGGGAGAGCTCGTAGGTGCCCGGGGTGGCCGACAGGTACACGGTCTGGTCGATGCGCTCCTGGAACTCCTCCCACTTCAGCGGGCGGTTGTCGAGCGCGGAGGGCAGCCGGAAGCCGTGGTCGACCAGGGTCCGCTTGCGGGACGCGTCGCCCTCGTACATGGCGCCGATCTGCGGGACGGTGACGTGCGACTCGTCGATGACGAGCAGGAAGTCGTCGGGGAAGTAGTCCAGCAGTGTGTTCGGAGGGGAGCCGGGCGAGCGGCCGTCGAAGTGCATCGAGTAGTTCTCCACGCCGGAGCAGGAGCCGATCTGGCGGAGCATCTCGATGTCGTACGTGGTGCGCATCCGCAGCCGCTGGGCCTCCAGGAGCTTGCCCTGCTTCTCCAGCTCGGTCAGGCGCTCGGCCAGCTCCTTCTCGATGTCGTTGACCGCCCGCTCCAGGCGCTCGGGGCCGGCGACGTAGTGGGAGGCCGGGAAGACGTACAGCTGCTGGTCGTCGCTGATGATCTCGCCGGTGACCGGGTGGAGCGTGGACAGGGCCTCGATCTCGTCGCCGAACATCTCGATGCGAACGGCCAGCTCCTCGTAGACCGGGAAGATCTCGATGGTGTCGCCGCGCACCCGGAAGGTGCCGCGGGCGAAGGCCATGTCGTTGCGCGTGTACTGGATGTCGACGAAGCGCCGGAGCAGCTCGTCCCGGTCGTGCTCCTCGCCGACCCGCAGCGGGACCATGCGGTCGACGTACTCCTGCGGGGTGCCGAGGCCGTAGATGCAGGACACGGAGGCGACCACGACGACGTCACGGCGGGTGAGCAGCGAGTTGGTGGCGGAGTGGCGCAGTCGCTCCACCTCCTCGTTGATCGAGGAGTCCTTCTCGATGTAGGTGTCCGACTGGGGGACGTATGCCTCGGGCTGGTAGTAGTCGTAGTACGAGACGAAGTACTCGACGGCGTTGTTGGGCAGCAGCTCGCGGAACTCGTTCGCCAGCTGGGCGGCGAGGGTCTTGTTCGGCGCCATCACCAGGGTGGGGCGCTGGAGCTTCTCGATCATCCACGCGGTGGTGGCGGACTTGCCGGTGCCGGTCGCGCCGAGCAGGACGACGTCCTTCTCGCCTGCCTGGATGCGCCGGGCCAGCTCGGCGATGGCCGCCGGCTGGTCGCCGTTGGGCTGGTACGGGCTGACGACCTCGAAGGGCGCCACCGTGCGTTCGATCTGGGAAACGGGCCGCATGGGTTCCACCGTACGACCCCGCACTGACAACGGGTCCCGGTCAGCGGTTCTGCGGGGTGCGGGGGCGCCGGTGGACCAGGGGGCGGCGGGTGCGGCGCGCGGGGTGGTGTGCCGGGTGGCGGATCGTGCGGGCGCCCTCGGCGTGGGCGGAGATGCCCGGCTTCCGCTCGACGGGGGCCGCGGCGGGCTTCCCCATGACCATCAGCGGGTCGAGCACGACGACGACACCGGCGAGGAGGAGGAAGACGAGGGGACCGATCAGCATGGGGGCGAGCAGTTCGGCGGGCGATCCGCCGGCGGAGGGCTCGGCCGTGCCGCTGACGTGGACCTCGACGGCGGCCATCCCCGTGTAGTGCATGCCGGTGACGGCCAGTCCCATGATCAGGGCGGCGCCCACGCTCCACAGGAAGCCCCGGACCTGTCCGGCCGCCCACAGGGCGGCGGTGGCGGCGGCCATGGCTATGACGACGGACACGGCGACGGTGAACGTGTTGTAGGTCAGCTGTCCGTCCAGGTGCATCCCGGCCATTCCCAGGTAGTGCATCGAGGCGATGCCCAGGCCGGTGATGGTGCCGCCGGTGAACAGGGCCGCCCCGCTCGCGCCCCGGTAGCCGACGATGAAGATCCCGACCCCCACCATGACGACGGCGACGGCCAGGCTGGCGAAGGTCATCAGCCAGTCGTAGCGGATCGGCGTGTGTTCGATCGTGAAGCCCATCATCGCCACGAAGTGCATGGTCCAGATGCCGGAGCCGATCGCCGCCGCGCCCAGGGCGAGCCATCCCGGGCGCCAGGAACGGGTGACCAGCATGGCCCTGGCGGTGCAGCGCAGGCCGAGGGCGCCGCCGAGGCACGCCATGAGGTAGGCGGCCAGCGGTGTGACGAGTCCGTAGCCGAATCCGTGGACCGTGGTGTGCATGTGCGGCTGCCCTTCCGCCTTCTTACGCCCCGGTGGTGTCCCGGATTCTCCTGATGTGCGCCCCCCTCCCAGGACCGCGCGAACGATCAGGGTCGAGGCAGAGAGTATGACGTCCACCGGAATGGACGAACGATTCTCCGGCAAAGAATCACGGCCTCGCCCCAGTTGTGCCGTCCTCGTGAGCGTAGTTGAGCAACTCCATTCAGCCTGTGGCCACTCTGCACCCCTCTTTTGTCGACTCTCTGGTGTCACAGTGGTGCTGTCCGTGATCGTTCGACGCGAGGAGTACGCATGCACGTGCGCGCAGTAGCCGTCACGACCACCGCCCTTCTTGGGGTCGCCCTCACGGCTCCCCTCTCGCACGCCCGGGCCGACGGGGCGGGCGACGACGGGCCCACGGTCGTCGCCCACCGGGGCGCTTCCGGATACGCGCCGGAGAACACCCTGGCCGCCATCGACCGGGCGGCCGAGCTGGGCATCCGCTGGGTGGAGAACGACGTCCAGCGCACCCGGGACGGCGAGCTCGTCGTCCTGCACGACGAGAGCCTGGCCCGTACGACCGACGTGGAGGAGGTCTTCCCGGACCGGTCGCCCTGGAAGGTGAAGGACTTCACGGCCGCCGAGATCGCGCGGCTGGACGCGGGGAGCTGGTTCGGTCCCGCGTACGCGGGCGCGCGCGTGCCGACGCTGGAGCAGTACGTGGACCGGGTGGAGCACAACCACCAGAAGCTGCTCCTGGAGCTGAAGAGCCCCGGGCTGTACCCGGGCATCGAGCGGCAGACCCTCAAGGTCCTCGCCAACGAGGGCTGGCTCGACCGGCGGCACGTGGCCGGGCGGCTGGTCGTGCAGAGCTTCGACGCCGACAGCATCCGGACGGTCCACGACCTCAAGCCCGCCGTCAAGACCGGCCTCCTCGGCACCCCGGCCGTCGCGGAGCTGCCGGCGTACGCGGAGTTCGTCGACCAGATCAACCCGTCGTACGGCTCGCTCTCCCTGAGCTACGTGTCCGCGGTGCACGCGTTCACCGGGCCGCACGGCAGGCCGCTGGAGGTGCTCACCTGGACGGTGAACGACGCGGACACCGCGCGCCGGGTCGCCGGGTACGACGTCGACGGCATCATCACCAACAAGCCCGACGTGGTGCGGGACGCCGTGGACTGACCCGGCGTTGTCAGTGGCCGGCCGTACCGTGGGCGCATGGACAGCCCTGGGCAGTACGAACAGCGGGTCGTGTGGACCGTCGTCGGGACCGGCATCGGTCCGCTGCTGCTGGCCGCCACTCGCGACGGTCTGGTCAACGTGGTGTTCCACGCCACCGACGCCATCCGCGACCGGGCGCTCGAGAGGCTCGCGGCCCGGCTGGGCACTCAGCCCGTCGAGGCGCCCGGTTCCCCGCTGCTGGCCGAGGCGATACGCCAGGTGGAGGCGTACTTCGCGGGCCGCAGGCGCGACTTCGACGTGCCGCTGGACTGGTCGCTGATCTCGGGCTTCAACCGGCAGGTGCTGCGCGAGCTGGCGTCCGGCGTCCCCTACGGCCAGGTCGTCGGCTACGGCGACCTGGCCGGCCGGGTGGGGCAGCCGGGCGCCGCGCAGGCGGTGGGCATGGCCATGGGGGCCAATCCGCTGCCGGTCGTCGTGCCGTGCCACCGGGTCGTGGAGAGCGACGGCGGCATCGGCGGGTTCGGCGGCGGTGTGGACACCAAGCGGCGGCTGCTCGCGCTGGAGGGCGTGCTCCCCGAGCCGTTGTTCTGAGGGGCGGACAGCCGCCGGGCGGGGCTACTCGTAGTGCCGGGCCTCGATGATGTTGCCGTCCGGGTCGCCGAAGTAGAAGCTCCGCCTGGCCAGGCCGCGGGCGCCGTAGGAGTCGTGCGAGAGGTCCGAGACGGGGATGGACTGCTCCCGCAGGCGGGCGCGCAGGGCGTCGAAGTCGTCTGCGGGCAGGGACACGCAGATGTGGTTGACGGGATGCCCGGCACTGGCGTCGGCGCCGGGGACCATCCGCATGCGGTCCGCCATGGTGTGCGGTGCGAGGTCGAGGATGGTCTCGTCGTTGAGACGCACGGAGGGGAAGCTCACGGTCCCCGCGGCGTATTCGGTGACCCGCAGTGGTTCCAGGCCCAGGTTCTTCTCGTAGAAACCGGCGGCGGCGACCGGGTCGCGCACCCAGAGGACGACGTGGTCGAGACGTGTCGTGTTGTCCGTCATGACTCCAGGCTCGTGGCCGGTCCCCGGCGCCGCAAGGGGCCCGTCGCGGCACCGGCGGGGTTTGGCGGGGTCCCCCGCCCGCCAGGGATGAGGGAGACCGGAGCTGAGGGAGAACCGTCGGCGGGAGGCAGGCTCGTGATGCTGGTGGTGTCGGAAGAGGTACGGGAGGCGTTGGACGCCCGTCGCCCCGTGGTGGCCCTGGAGTCCACGATCATCGCGCACGGTTTGCCGCGCCCGCGCAATCTGCTGGTGGCGCGGGAGCTGGAGGAGGCGGTCCGGCGGGAGGGCGCCGTACCGGCGACGATCGCCGTGCTGGACGGACGGCCGCACGTCGGCCTGGACAAGGAGCAACTGGAGCGGGTCGCCAACGAGGACGGCATCCGCAAGCTGGGGCACCGGGACCTGCCGCTCGCGGTGGCCTCCGGCGCGAGCGGGGCGACCACCGTGTCGGCGACCGCCCTGCTGGCCGCCCTCGCGGGCGTACGGGTGTTCGCGACCGGAGGGCTGGGCGGCGTGCACCGGGAGTGGACGGTGACGCAGGACGAGTCGGCCGATCTGGGCCTGCTGGCCCGCACCCGGATCACGGTGGTCTGCGCGGGCGTGAAGTCCATCCTGGACGTACCGGCGACCCTGCAACGGCTGGAGACGCTGGGGGTCGCCGTGGCCGGGTACGGGACGGACCGCTTCCCCGGCTTCTACCTGTCCGACTCGGGCCACCCGGTGGACTGGACGCTGGACAATCCGGAGCAGGTGGCGGCGGCCATGCGGGCGCAGGACGCGCTGGGCGGGCCGCCGTCCGCGCTCGTGGTCGCCAACCCGGTGCCCGAGGACGAGCAGCTCGATCCGGCGCTCCACGCGCGCGTGCTCGCCGACGCGCTGCACGCCTGCGAGGCGGAGGGGGTCACCGGTCAGGCGGTCACGCCGTTCCTCCTCGAACGCCTGGTACGGCTCACCGACGGGGCCTCGCTGAGCGCCAACCTGGCCGCGGTGCGGGGGAACGTGCGGCTGGCGGCCCGGATCGCCGCGGCCTGGACCGGGGCGTGATGGTGGCGCCGGGCGGTGCGCTGCTGGTCGTCGGGGACGTGGTCACGGACGTCGTTGCCCGGCACCGGGGGCCGCTGGCCGCCGGCACGGACACCGCCGCCTCGGTCCGGCGGCTGCCCGGCGGGGCGGGTGCCAACGTGGCCTGCTGGGCCGCGCACGAAGGGTGCGGGGAGGTCCGGCTGCTGGGCCGGGTGGGCACCGACGCCTGCGCGTGGCACGAGCGGGAGCTGGCGGCGTGCGGGGTGCGCCCGCTCCTCGTCGTCGACGCGGCGGCGCCCACGGGGACGGTGATCTGCCTGGTCGACACCGCCGACTCGGCCGAGCGGACGTTCCTCACCGACAGCGGGGCGTCGCTGCGGCTCGGGCCGGACGACTGGTCGGACGCGCTGCTCGACGGCGTGGGCCGGCTGCACCTGTCGGGCTACCTCCTGTTCTCGGAGCCGAGCCGCGCCCTGGTGACGGTCGCCCTGTCGGCGGCCCGCGCGCGTGGGGTGCCGGTCAGCCTGGACCCGGCGTCGACCGGGTTCCTCACCGCGCTGGGGGTGGGCCGCTTCCTCGGCCTCGTCGAGGGTGTGGACGTGCTGCTGCCCAGTCGTGACGAGGCGTGTCTGCTCACCGGCCTGCCCGACGCGGCGGACGCTGCCGCGAAGCTCAGCCGGCACGTTCCACTGGTGATCGTCAAGCAGGGGGCGGAAGGGGCCCTGGTGGCCCGGTCCGGCAGCGTGCGCGCACGGGTCGCCGCGGTCACGGCGTCGCCCCGGGACAGCACTGGGGCCGGTGACGCCTTCACCGGCGCGTTCCTCGCCGCGCTGCTCGCGGGCGCGGAGCCCGGGGAGGCGGCGGCCGCCGGGTGCCGGGCAGGAGCACGGGCGGTCGAGCGGGTGGGCGGGAGACCGCCGCGAACGAACGACGGGCGAGCGGCCGACGGGTAGCCGGGGTTGGTGGCCGGGTTATGCCTTGCGCCCCCACGCCGAGATCATCGGCGCGGTCGCGAGGTCCATGCCGCCGGACGCGACGTTCGCGAGGTGGCGGTCGATGTCGTCGTGGGTGGCGACCCCGGCGGCGACCAGCTGGTCGCGGAGCTGTCGTACCGTCGCGGACTCCAGGGCGGCGCACGCGGGCGAGGTGACCGGGAAGTAGGCGTCGGCCTCCAC
Organism: Streptomyces sp. NPDC102490; assembly: GCF_044765285.1. Classification (NCBI taxonomy): domain Bacteria; kingdom Bacillati; phylum Actinomycetota; class Actinomycetes; order Kitasatosporales; family Streptomycetaceae; genus Streptomyces; species Streptomyces sp. NPDC102490. Next base: position 203,900 of record NZ_JBIWJU010000010.1, on the reverse strand, counting down.
GCGGCGCAGCCCCGCCTCCCGGAGCAGCCGGGGCAGCCGGCGGCCGTAGGAGAGGTCGGCGCCACGCTGGGACAGCAGGTGGCGGAAGCCGTGCCGGAGCCTGTTCGCCAGCTGCTGCTCGGGGCCGTGCTCGTCGGGGCAGAGCAGGGGCTGGAGCGCCGGGTCGGCGTCCTCGACCAGGAGGCGGCCACCGGGACGCAGGGCCCTGATCATCGACCGCAACGCCGCGTCCCGGTCGGGGACGTGGACGAGGACGAGCCGTGCGTGCACCAGGTCGAAGCCCTCCCCCGGCGGTTCCTCCGCGCCGACGTCGTGCACGCGGACCTCGACCGGCGGCCGACGGGCCGGGACGACCCGGGAGGTGTCGATGTCCGTCGCGAGGACCTTGCCGGTCGGTCCGACCCGCTTGGCCAGCCACGACACCACGGAGGTGCCGCCGGCCCCGACCTCCCAGCAGCGCCAGCCGGGGCCGACGCCGAGCGCCTCCAGGTGCCGGAACGTCGTGGGGTCGAAGAGCGTGGCGAAGGCGTCGAAGCGCTCCGCCGCCTCGGACCGGCCGTTGTCGAGGAGGTATCCGTCGGTTCGCGTCATGCGGCGATCATCCCAGTTGTCCCGCTTGTGCGAAGGGGGCGACGCTCCGGCACGCGGGCCTCCTCCGGGCGGCCGAGGCCGTCAGGGCGGGGCCGTGGGCGGTCCCCGAGCGGTCTGTCCACAGGCGGGAACAAAGCGGAACCCGCCGTTTCCACAGGCTCGTTCGCCGTGCCCGCCGTCCTGGCAGACTGGCGGGCCAAGGGCGCGGGAAGCACGGCGCGAGGGGACCCACGCGAGGAGATTCGGATGACCATGGCGGGGAATTTGCGGAAGGTCACGGAGCTGGGAAGGACCGGCGGCCTCCGGAAGGTGACACGGCTGGCCCGCCGACGGCCGCGGGTGGACCTGAGCCACCACGCCCGTTCCCCGCTGGGTTCCTCGGTGGTGAACTGCGTGACCTACCGGGACGGGGTCCGCACACCCGAAGGCGGTGATCCGGCCGAGGCCGTGGCGCGGATGCGCGGGCGCGGAGCGGGCTTCGTCTGGCTCGGCCTGCACGAGCCGACGGACGCGGAGTTCGCGGGTGTCGCGGAGCTCTTCGAGCTGCATCCGCTGGCGGTCGAGGACGCGATCGAGGCCCACCAGCGGCCCAAGGTGGAGCGGTACGGAGAGACGCTCTTCGCCGTGTTCAAGACCGTCTGCTACGTGGAGCACGAGGAACTCACGGCCACCAGCGAGGTGGTGAGCACCGGCGAGATCATGGTGTTCGCCGGGCAGGACTTCGTGATCACCGTGCGGCACGGGCGGCACGGTTCGCTGGGACCGCTGCGGGAAGAGCTGGAGTCCGATCCGGCGCAGCTCGCCAAGGGACCGTCGGCGGTGCTGCACGCGATCGCGGACCATGTGGTGGACGACTTCCTGAGCGTCATCGAGTCGGTCCAGGAGGACGTCGACCACGTCGAGACGGAGGTGTTCGCGGAGAACGGCGCGCGGGTCGACCCCGGGCGCATCTACCAGCTCAAGCGTGAACTCCTGGAGCTGCGGCGGGCCGTGGTGCCGCTGGGCCGGCCGCTGGAGGAGCTGGCCACGCGGCCGTTCCGGGTGATCGAACCGGAGATACGGGCCTACTTCCGCGACGTCGCCGACCACCTGCTGCGGGCCACCGAACAGCTCGCGGCCTTCGACGAACTCCTCAACTCGATCCTCCAGGCACACCTGGCCCGTGTGACGGTCGCGCAGAACGAGGACATGCGGAAGATCACGGCGTGGGCGGCCATCGTCGCGGTGCCCACGATGGTCTGCGGCGTGTACGGCATGAACTTCGACCACATGCCGGAGCTGGGCTGGCGGTACGGCTACGGCATGGTCATAGGCGTGATAGCCGTCGCCTGCCTGGCGCTGCACCGGGGATTCAGGCGCAACGGCTGGCTCTGAGAGGTCAGCCGCTCCGGGCCGGCCGCGCCGGATCAGCCGCTCCAGGCGGGATGCCGTGGGTCGTCGGCACGCACCAGGACGTCGGCGGCGCCCGACGGGTCGGTCTCCTCGTCGTAGCGCTCGAACGCGGGCAGGGTCCACTGCTCGCTCTCGGGGGTGCGGCGGCGCAGGGCGCCCGGGGTGAGGACGAGATGGACGCTCAGGTCGAGGGGGAACCAGTGCCGGAGCAGAAAGGGGCCGTGGAGCAGCAGCGCACCGCCGGGAGGGAGCGGGACGTAGGGGCTGCGGGTGGCTCGGTCGGTGACCGGGTCCCACAGGTCGGGCAGGACCCGCCCGTCGCCGCCGGGGCCGAGGGGATCGAAGACCTCGCGCCACAGTGCGCCGGTGTCGTACCAGCCGTTGTAGTAGGACTCGACGTCCTGGTGCCCGTACTCCAGACGGAGCGAGGCGGGTCGCAGGAAGCCCTCCGTTCCGACGACGAGGGAGGGGCGGCCGCGGACGCGCAGGGCCTCGCCGACCCGTTCGGCGAGGTCGCCGGGGCGGGCGGCCGGGGCGCCGTCGAGGGCGACACGGGTCCAGGCGCTGCCGTCGGTGGGCTCCAGGTCGAGCACTCGCTCGGCGAGCCGGTCGCCGAGCCGGTCCCAGGTGATCGCTTCCAGTCGCACCCGCCCATGATGCGTCAGTTCCCGCGTCGGCCGACACGACGGTCGTCCCGTCGGTCGCCGCCCGGCCGGCCTGGACGCTCGCGCATGGCCCCGCGGCGCTCGGCCATGGTCACCGTGCCGGTGCGGAGCTTGACTTGGGGTGGTCGACGGACGGCGACGCCGGGAGGCGCCCACCGGTCCGACGGCAGCTCGACGGGTGGCAGTCGGGACGGGTGGGAGTCGGGACGGGTGGGAGTCGAGACGGGTGGGAGTCGACAGGACATGATCGACGGACCGTACTTCGTGCTGACGGTGCTGGGCGTGCTCGGGACCGGTGTGACGGCCGGTGTCTTCTGCGCGTTCTCCACCTTCGTCATGCGGGGGCTGGCCGCGCTGCCGCCCGCACAGGGGGTCGCCGCGATGAACGCGATCAACAAGGCCGCCGTACGGCCGGCCTTCATGTCCGTGTTCCTCGGGACGGCGGTGCTGGCCCTGGCGATCGCGGTGGTCACGTTGGCGGTGTGGCCGAAGGACGCGGCAGTGGAGCTGCTGCTGGGCAGCGGGCTGTACCTGGTCGGGTCGTTCGGGGTCACCGTGGCGGCCAACGTGCCCCGCAACGACGCGCTGCTCCGGCTGGAGCCGGGTTCCGCGGAGGCGGCGGACCGCTGGACCGCGTACGTGCGCGAGTGGACGGCCTGGAACCACGTGCGTACGGGTGCTGCGGCCGCCGCGGCGGTGGCGTACGTGCTGGCGCTCGCCTGAGGCGGGTGAGGCGGGGCCCGGACCGAGGGAAGACCCACGCCGTCCGGTGCTGGGCGGCACCGCGCGCGAGGGGCCGTCCGGGCGTTCTGCGCGTCGGGCGGGCCGGTCGTATCGTGGAGCGCGAGAGCGCCGCCCCACGGCGCGCGGCCAGCCACCCCGCACGCAAGGAAGACGGCCATGGCCGATCCCAAGGGTTTCCTGACCACGCCCCGCGAGGAGTGGCCCCGCAGGCCGGCCGGGGAGCGGGTCGGGGACTGGGACGAGGTGTACGTCCCGGGAGCGCTGCTGCCGATCGTCGGTCGGCAGGCCGACCGGTGCATGGACTGCGGCGTCCCCTTCTGCCACGAGGCCTGCCCCCTGGGCAACCTGATCCCGGAGTGGAACGACCTGGTCTCCCGGTCGGACTGGCGGGCGGCGAGCGAGCGGCTGCACGCCACCAACAACTTCCCGGAGTTCACCGGCCGGTTGTGTCCGGCACCGTGCGAGGCGGGCTGTGTACTCGCCATCAACCAGCCCGCCGTCACCATCAAGAACGTCGAGTGTGCGATCGCCGACATGGCCTGGGAGAAGGGCCTCGCCCCGCCGCGGCCCCCGGAGCGGCTGTCCGGGCGGACGGTGGCGGTGATCGGCTCGGGGCCCACGGGCCTCGCGGCGGCACAGCAGCTGACCCGGGCGGGGCACACGGTCGCCGTGTACGAGCGGGACGACCGGATCGGCGGGCTGCTGCGGTACGGGATCCCCGAGTTCAAGATGGAGAAGCGGCACCTGGAGCGGCGCATCGGCCAGCTGCGGGCGGAGGGGACGCGGTTCCGTACGTCGACGGCGGTCGGCCGGGACGTGGACGCCGCGGGGCTGCGGGCCCGCTACGACGCGGTGGTGATCGCCACCGGGGCGACCGCGTGGCGCGAGCTGAGCGTGCCCGGCCGGGAGCTGGCGGGGGTTCATCAGGCGATGGAGTACCTGCCGCTGGCCAACCGGGTGTGCGAGGGCGACCTCGAGCGCTCCCCGCTGTCCGCCGCCGGACAGCACGTCGTCATCGTCGGCGGCGGCGACACGGCCGCGGACTGTCTCGGCACGGCGGTGCGGGAACGGGCGGCGTCCGTGACGCAGCTGGACATCTACGCGCGGCCGGGTGCGGAACGCGACGAGGAGTCCGAGCCCTGGCCGACGTACCCGCGCCTGTACCGGTTGTCGGCGGCGCACGAGGAGGCGGACGAGCTGCGGTCCGCGCCGGCGGCGGACGTGGACGCCCGGCTGTTCGCGGCGTCCACGCTCCGCCTCACCGGCGACGAGCGGGGGCACGTGCGTGCGCTGCACCTGGTCGGGGTGGACGCCGGCCGCCGGCCGCTGCCCGGCACCGAACGCTCGCTCCCCGCGGACCTGGTCCTCCTCGCCCTGGGGTTCTCGGGACCCGACCGGCGGGACGGGCTCGTCGACGGTCTCGGGCTGGAGCTGGACGCCGGTGGCACGATCGCCCGGGACCGGGACTTCGCGACCAACGTCCCGGGGGTGTTCGCCGCCGGGGACGCGGCACGCGGGCAGTCCCTCGTCGTCTGGGCGATAGCGGAGGGGCGGGCGGTGGCGGCGGCCGTCGACCGCCATCTGTCCGGCGGCGCCACCCGGCTGCCGGCGCCGATCGGCCCGTACGACCGGCCGATGACCGCCTGATCCGTCCGGTCGATGACGGCCTGACCCGTCCGGCCGATGACGGCCTGATCCACCGGCGGCCCGATCCACCGCACACACCACCTCGCGCGCGGCCGCCGGGCCCTGCCCTTCACGGCTTGCGGGCCACCGCCCCGTACCCGGGGATGACGCCGTCGTCCTGGCCGGCGACCGGCTCGCCCAGTTCGGGGTGCCACCGGTGCGGCACCTCGACTCCGGGCTCCACCAGGTCGAGGCCGGTGAAGAAGCGGGTGAACTCCTCGCGCGAGCGCAGCGCCAGGGTGACCCCGGCGGCACGGAGCTTCTCGGTGGCCGCCCGCGACTCCTCGGGGGTGAAGTCGGCCGTCGCGTGGGTCATCACCAGGTGGCTGCCGGAGGGCAGCGCGTCCAGCAGCCGGCGGACCAGGTCGTGCGCCCCGTCCTCGTCCGGGACGAAGTGCAGCAGCGCGACCAGGGACAGGGCGACGTGCCGGTCGAAGTCCAGGATCTTCGCGGCCCCCTCCAGGACGGCCTCCGGGTCCCGGACGTCGGCCTGGAGGTACTCGGTCTCCCCTTCGGGCGTGCCGCGCAGCAGGGCCGCCGCGTGGGCCAGCACGATGGGGTCGTTGTCGCAGTAGACGACGCGGGCGTCGGGCGCGATCTCCTGGGCGACCTGGTGCAGATTGGGCTCGGTCGGTATACCGGTGCCGACGTCCAGGAACTGCCGTGTGCCGCGGCTCGCCAGCCATCGGGTGGCACGGTGCATGAAGGCGCGGTTGACCCGCGCCATCACCGGCACCCTCGGGTCGAGGGCGAGCATCTGCCGGCCCATCGCCTCGTCGACCGGGTAGTTGTCCTTTCCGCCGAGATACCAGTCGTACATCCGCGCGGGGTGCGGCTTGCTCGTGTCGATCCCGGCGGGGCCGTGCTGCCCGGTCATGACGCACTCCCAGGTGTCGAGTCCTCGTCGCGATGGGTGATCAACTCAGGTGCCAAACAGCTTAAAAAGAACAAGCAACGGGGTGACCCGTTTCAGGACAGAAGGAAGTCCGCCTCTCCCGCCTTCGCTCCCTCGATGAACGCCGTCATCTCGGCCGAGGTGTAGATGAGCGCCGGCCCGTCCGGGTCGGTGGACTGCCGTACCGCGATCCGGCCGTCGGCGAGCTTCATGGCCTCCAGGCAGTTGCCTCCGTTGCCGCCGCTCCACGGCTTGTGCCAGCCCTCGCTGCCCAGTTCACGGGCGGGCATGCCGTTGTAGATCCGCGCACCGCGGGTCAGTGGCGGGCGCTGGGCTTTGATGCGGTTCATTCACAGCTCCTTGCGGAGATCCCGGAGGATCTCCTTCGTGCGATGTGCCGTGGCGGCCTGCGCCGCCATGCGGTCCATGACCTCGAGGTGGGTCGCCACCTCGGCACGCGCGTCGAGGTAGACGGCGCCGGTCAGGTACTCGCTGTAGACCATGTCCGGGAGTTCCGGCATGGCGAATCGGAACAGCACGAAGGGCCCGTACGTGCCGGGGTGCGGCCCGCTGGAGAACGGCGCGATTTGCAGCGTCACGTTGGGCAGCTTCGTGGCGTCGAGCAGCCGGTCGATCTGGGCACGCATCACCTCCGGGCCCCCGACGGGGCGGCGCAGCGCGGTCTCGTCCATCACGACCCACAGCCGGGGTGCGTCCTTGCGGGTGAGCAGTTCCTGGCGCCGCATGCGCAGGTCGACGTGGCGCTCGATGTCGTCGGGGCGGGTCTGCCCGATGGCGCCCGAGCGCAGCACGCCACGCGCGTAGTCCTCGGTCTGGAGCACTCCGGGGACGAAGTGGGGCTCGTAGGCGCGGATCAGGGAGGCCGCGCCCTCCAGGCTGACGTACAGCGAGAACCAGCCGGGGAGGATGTCGTGGAAGCGCTGCCACCACCCCGGTTTGTTGGCGTCCTCGGCCAGCCGGACGAAGGCCTCGGCCTCCTCGTCGCCGACGCCGTAGGCCTTCAGCAGGAGCTGGAGGTACGGGATCTTGAGGGCGACCTCGGCCATCTCCATGCGGCGGACCGTGGCGGGGGCGACGCGCAGGATGCGGGCCGCTTCCTCGCGCTTGAGACCGGCACGTTCCCGCAGGTCCAGCAGGCGCCGGCCGAGGACGACCTGGCCGACCGTCGGCGCGGACCGCGGCTCGCTCACCGCCCACCTCCTGAAGAGTCCGAAAGAGTCGTTGCGTCCCTGTTCCCTGGTACGGACAGCCTCGGCGAGCCCGGCGTGTCCTGGTGCGGACAGCCCGGCGGCGCCATTCGAAGATGCGTTCGAAAACCTGGAGAAGTCTTCGACGACCTGAAGTGGCGCCGCTCGACGTGCTGTTGCGAGCAGTGTGCCACGGCCACCCAGAACGTCACACAGCACTCTGCATTTTTCAGAGTGACACTTGCCAAGTGTTCACGGCGGGGCGATAGTGGCAAGCGTGATTCCGTCCGCGCCCTTAGGAACAGACGCCACCGCGGGCTCCCTGGGCCTCGGTGCCGCCATGGGAGCCGGCTTCTCGGGAGCCGCCGCCGCCGAGCGCCGGTTCCGTTTCGAGCTGGCCGCTCATCCGGGCTCTCCCTCGCAGGCCAGACGCCTGACACGGGCCCGGCTGAGCGGCTGGGCGGTGTGCGACGACACCTGTGACACCGCGGCCCTGGTGGTCTCCGAGCTGGTGACGAACGCGATCGTGCACACGGCGAGCAGGCACATAGTGTGCGAGCTGCACGACGCCGACGACCTGGTCCGCATAGCCGTGCGCGACGAGGGCTGCGCCCCGGGCCAGCCCCACCCCTCGGCCGGTCAGCAGCCCGAGGACGAGCACGGCAGGGGGCTGCTTCTGGTCGACGCCCTGTGCGACGCCTGGGGCGCCCACGAGCACGGTCCCGGACTGCTGGTCTGGGCCGAGCTGCCGCGCAAGGCCGACGGACCGCGCGACCCCTTGGAGCCCCACAACGACCTGGGCTGGGGCGCCCGGCCGAAGCCCGCCCCCACGGACGACCCGGGGGACGAGGACGAGGCCGAGTCCCGCCGCAGGGAAGGCCGGGAAGCCCGGGAGACACTCCGCGGAACGGGGACCGAATGGCTATGAGGGCCGCGTCCGGCGTCCGACCTCTCGGTCTGGACACGATGGTCCGCCTCCAGCGCGGACGGCAGACCGCCGGGACACCTCGGAGACTGCCCATGCCGGACGGCATGACGGCACCCCTGGGCTGCGACGCGGTGGCGGTGCCCGCGTTCCTCGCCCAGCAGGTGCTGCCCCGGCTGCCGCGCGTGGGGTGCGTCTACGCCGATGAGACGCACTGGTGGTGGATCGTTCCGTCCGACTCCGACTACGCCCTGGAATGGCCCGCGCCCGCGCGGTACGCCACCGGTGCGGTCGTACCCGGCACCTCGGACCTGCCGGCTCTCCTCCACCGCTCGGACGGCACGGTTCCCTACACGCCGCCGATCCCGCTGTATCTGGCCCTGTGCCGGCTGACGAACACGACGCCGACCTGGTCGCGGCCGGTCAGCGCGTAGGCACCGGACGGTCAGCGCGTAGGCGCGGGGCGGCGGCGCGTCAGGCCGCCGCGTCACCCGCGGCGTCGCCGCCGCGCACGACGACCAGGAACATGTCCGTGGCGAGGTCCATCACGACCTCGGCGGCCAGACCCTCCAGGCGCCGCGCCTGAGCGAACTCCTCCGCGGGCCAGGATCCTCGTGGTCCACCGGCGGGAAAGCGTTCGAGCACCGTTCGCCCGTTCACTCCGCACCTCCATGTAGCGCTGTACTCGTAGAGTCAAACGCCACCATGGGGTGAACACCTCGCCCGGTGATGGTACTGAGACACAGTCGACACCCGTTCACCGCAAAGGGTGAGCGGCGCCTCGGCCGTCCGGCCGTTCTCGCTACCGAGCGTCTCAGTCCTCGTACTCGTCGTGATAGCGCACTCCCGCACTGCCCGCGGGCGCACCGAGAGCCGACGCGCGCCCCTCGGGTTTCTCCCACGGCTCCTGCCGGCCGAGCGCGGTCAGGTCGAGCAGACTGGTCGTCGAGCCGAGCCCGTCCAGGCCGCGCTCGTACGTCGAGTAGGTGTGGAAGACCCGTTCGCGGTCCCGCAGGAAGCAGCTGAGCCCCGGCCGCTCGACCAGCTCGCCCTCGTGCTCCAGGGTCACCTCGAAGTCGGTGTTGAAGTCGCTGACGTACGACGAGTACCAGGGCAGTGTCCAGCCCATCCGCGCCTTGAACGGCAGGATCCTGGGATACGGCGCCCGGGAGACGGCGGCGAACGACGTGCCGCGGGCCCTGAGGTGCGCGAGGTGCCCGATCTGGTCCAGGAACGCCGAGCAGCTGCGGCAGCCGGCGTCCCACTCGGGCGCGAACATGAAGTGGTAGACGACGAGCTGCTCGCGGCCCTCGAAGAGGTCGAGCAGGGTGGCCTTGCCGTCGCCGCCCTCGAACACGTACTCCTTGTCGACCTCCACCATGGGCAGCCCGCGCCGCTCGGCGTTGAGGGCGTCACGCGCGCGGGTGGCCGCCTTCTCCTTGGCCAGTAAGGCCTCGCGCGCCGCGCGCCAGTGGGCGCGGGTGACGATCTCGGGCAGCGACATGGCTCCAGCCTCCTGTGCGACGTGCGTCGTGCTTCGGTCCGACGGCCGACGGTCCGCAGCGGCCGGGCCGTCCGGGTGGTGACCGAGGGGCGGAGCGGAACTCATCGCTGCCCGGCAAGATTCTTTTCCACAGGTCGCCGAACGGTCTCCGAGCAGGCTGTTCAGGTGTCGTACTCCTGGATGCGCCGGCCGTGTCCGCGGTCGGTCAGGGCGGGCAGCCGCTCCCCCAGCTCCCGCACCACCGCGGGCACGTCCACGGTGAGCAGTTCGCGGTCCCGCATGAGGACCCGCCCGTCCACGATCGTGGTGCGCACGTCGGCGGAGCGCGCGCTGTGCACCAGGGTGGCGGCGAGGTCGTGCACGGGCTGGGTGTGCGGTCCGGTGAGGTCGACGAGGATCAGGTCCGCCCGCCGCCCGGGTGCGATGCGGCCCACGGCGTCCCCGAGGCCGACCGCGTGGGCGCTCTGCACGGTGGCGTGGTGGAGGGCCTGGCGGGAGGTCAGCCAGCGCGGGTCGCCCTCGGCCGACTTCTGGACCAGGGACGTGAGCGCCATCGACTCCCACACGTCGAGGGAGTTGTTGGACGCGGCACCGTCCGTGGCGAGCCCCACGGCGACGCCGATGTCCCGCAGCGCGCGCACGGGTGTGGTGCCGGGCCAGGCGAACTTGAGGTAGCCGCGGGGCGCGGTCGCCACCGCCGTACGACCCCCCGCGCGCGCGAGGAGCGGCAGGTCGCCCTCGGTGATGCCGGTGCCGTGGGCGATGAGCACGTCGGTGTCGAGGACGCCGGTGCGTTCGAGGACCTCGATGGGGGTGACCCCGTGCCGGGCGAGGCTGGCGTCGGTCTGCTCGCGGTTCTCGGCGGCGTGCAGGTGCACGGGCAGGCCGTGGTCGCGGGCGAGTTCCGCGGTCGCGGCGAGGTCGGCGTCGGTCACCGTGTAGGGGGCGTGCGGGGCGAGGGCGGTGGTGATCCGGCCGCCGGCCCCGCCACGGTGCCGGAGCGCGAACTCCAGCGACGCCTCCCGGCCTTCGGGCCCCTGCGAGGAGAAGTACGCCTGCCCCAGCTGGGCCCGCATCCCGCACCGGTCGACGACCGCGGCCACGGCGTCCATGTGGAAGTAGCTGTCCGCGAAGGTCGTGACCCCCGCGCGGATCATCTCGGCGCAGGCCAGCCGGGCGCCCAGGACGACGTCCCGCGCGGTGAGGTTGGACTCGACGGGCCAGACGACGTCGTTGAACCATTCCTCGGTGGGCAGGTCCTCGGCGAGGCCGCGAAGCGCGACCATGGGCGCGTGCGTGTGGCAGTTGACCAGCCCGGGGAGGGCCACCTGACCGCGGGCGTCGATGCGCTCGGCGGCGGGCACCGCGGCGCCTGCGGCGGCGGTGGTCACGGAGTCGACGACCCCGGCGCGTACGACGACGGCCGCGTCCTGCTCGAAGCCGATCCGTTCGTGCGCGTCGTGCACCAGGACGGTGCAGCCGGTGATGACGAGATCGGCGGGCTCGGGTGAGGAAGGCGTCATCACGCCAACGTACGGTGCCGTCCCACGCGTCCGCGCCGCTCGGCGAGTTCGTCCCGCAGTGCGGCGAGCCGTTCGGTGTGGCGCGGGGTGAGCCGCCCGGTGTCGTCGAGGTGCACGGCGCACGCGGTGGTGGTGTCGACGAGCCGCTCCAGGACCGCGGCGACCTCGTCGGTGCCCGCGGAGTGCCGGGCGAGGGCGGGCAGTTCGGCGGCGGCGCGGGCGCTGGCGGCGCGGGCCTGGGCGAGGGTGCGGTAGGCCTCCCGGCGCAGCGTCCAGCGGGTGGCGCGGTCGTCGGACTCGCCCAGTACGTGCGCGAGGTAGGCCTGTGCGGCGGCGTCGGCGGCGTCGACGCCCGCCCGGATGCCGGCGCCCCGCTGCCCCGGCAGCGGCAGGTGACCGATCACCAGCACGATCGCGCAGGCCAGCAGCGTCTCCCCGATGCGGCCCGCGGAGGCCTGCGGTTCGCCGCCGACCATGACCAGGGCCAGGACGAGAATGGTGACGACGGTGGTCTGGGCGGCGAAGTGCCGCGCCGCGACCGGCACCAGGGCACCGCACACGGCGACGAGGACGACGAGCCCCTCCGGCCGGGGCAGTACCGCCGCGAACCCGGCGAACAGCAGCGCCCCGAGCACCGTCCCGGCCGCCCGGCACAGCACCCGGGACACGAGCGGGCCGAGGTCGGGCTTGACGAGGAAGACGGCGGTGGCGGGCAGCCAGTACCAGTGCTGGTGGGAGCCGTACCAGTGACCGTGGTGCAGTGCCTGGGCGACGGCGGCGCTGGCGCCGAAGCACAGCCCGGCCCGCAGCCCGTACTCCCGCCCGGCCGGGCCGAGCACGGCGCGCGCCACGGAGCGGGGCGATCGCCTGCGGACGTGCAGGTCGGCGCCCCTGCCCCGGTCGAAGGCATCGGCCGCGTGCAGCAGGGCGTCGTCCAGGGCGCGCAGGGCGGGGTCGGTCCGGCTGGGCGCGGGCAGCGGCCCGGCGTGGGCGTTGACGCGGACGGCCGCCGCGAGCCGCCGGGGCCCTTCGGAGGCCCGCGCGGGCACGACCTGCTCCGCCCACGCGAGCGCGGTCGCGGCCTCACCGAGGGGCAGCGCGGCGGCGTACTGGGCGTGCAGCCGGCGTTCGGCCGCGGTCGAGGCACGGCGCCGCAGCCGGGGTCCGGCGAGCGCGTCCTGCGCGTGGTCGAGGGCGGCGGTGAGCGCGGCCCGGCGAGCCACGGCGTGCTCCGTGCCGACGGCGTCGAGCAGCGCGGCGACCGCCTCGTAGACGTCGGCGACGGCCGCCCGTTCCCCGTCGAAGCGGAAGTCGAGACGGAGGTCGCCGGTGAGAGCGGTCGGCGTGGGCAGGGCCAGCCTCAGCAGGAGCAGCCAGCCGGCGCCGGCGAGGAAGGCGAGCGCGCTCCGCCATCCGGGGTCGGGCAGCGGCATCCCGGCGCCCACGGCCGCGGTGACCAGCACCTGCGTCCCCGTCCCGGACGCCACCGGCCCGACGGCGCTGACGCATCCGGCGACCAGTCCGAGCCCGGTCAGCACCAGGGTCAGCGCCACCGCCCCGAGGTGCTGCCCGGCGTACGTCCCGACGAGCAGTCCGGCGGCCCCCGCGAGCGCGGGTACGCCGATCCGGCGCACGGAGGTGCGGCGGCTGCCCGGCCGGTCGTTGATGCCGGCCAGCATGGCGGCGATCGCGGCGACGACTCCGAGGGAGGGCCGCCCGGCGACCAGGGCCGCGGTCAGCAGCGGCCCGCCCGCCAGGGCCCCCCGGGCCACCGCGTTCCAGGGCACGGGGCCGTGCTGGGCGTTCAGGGCGTGGCCGAGCCAGGGCGGGAGCGCTTGGGCTGCGGTGCGGAACACGGGGTGCGGGGCTCCTGTCGTCCGGTCGAGGGCGGTGGTGAGCCTTCGGGCGACGGTGGCCGGGCTGGGCGGTGCGCTGTCCAGCGTACGACGGGTTTTCGTAGGCGCGGAAACGGGCCTGTTTCGGGCGGATGACGGCCGCCGGGCACCCGGGAGCACCGCGGCGCCGTGCGCTCAGCAGCGGGCGGCCTCCAGGGTCTCGCGCAGCAGTGTCCCGGCCCGCGTCACCGCGTCGGCCAGGGCCCGCGGCTGTGGCGTCAGTCCGGCGAGCAGCGCGTCCACGCCGTCGAGCCCGGCCCGGCCGACCATCCCCTTCTCGTTCGTCACCCACTCCCCCCGCGCCGCCAGCACGGCGTGTGCCGTCTGGGTGGTGGCGAGGGCGAGTGCGCCGGCGACCTGGGTGAGGGCGCCCTTGGGGGCGTGGCCGGTCTCGGCGTAGGCGAGAGTGGCGGTGGCCGCGCCGTACCAGTGTGCGGGCGCGGTGGTGCGCAGGGCCTCCGGGTAGCCGTCGGGGCGGGGCAGGTCGCCGCGCAGCACCTTGTTGATCGCCAGCTCGGCGGCCAGGAGGTAGGTGGGGATGCCCGCCAGATGGAACATCAGCGGCTCGACGCCGAAGCGGCCCGCCTCGGCCTCCGTCGTCGCGTGCTCGACCACGTCGAGGTCCCGGTAGTGCACGTCGACGCGGCGCCCGTCGATCGTCAGCCAGGCGCCCCCGTTGAAGACGCCGCCGCCCCAGGCGCCGATCTCCGAGACCTCGCCCGGCCAGCCGACGGCCCGCAGGTCCGCCGGGTCGAAGGCGCCCCGGTAGTAGACCGCCAGGTCCCAGTCGCTGTCCGGTCCGTGCGTGCCCTGCGCCCGGGAGCCGCCGAGGGTCACCGCGCGGACCGCGGGCAGGGCGGCGAGCCGGTCGGCCGTGGTGTCGAGGAAGGCCTGGTCCGTGAGGGTGGGCGTGGGCACTGGTGCGGGCTCCTGACGGTACGGGCGGGCGGGGTGGGGCCGACGCCGGGGAGCCTAGGCGGCCGGGGAGCGGGCCGCGAGCGAAATTCGGGTGCGCGGCGCGGGCGGAGAACGGACGATCAGGAGGTTGCCCGCCCGTCTTCCAGGAGCCCCCGTGATCCAGCGCGTCACCGTGCCCGGCCTCTTCCCGCCGCCCCGCTACTCGCACGCCTCCGTGGTCGAGGCCGGGACCAGGCTCGCGTTCCTCGCCGGTTCCGTGCCGCTCGACGCGGAGGGGAAGCTGGTCGGCGAGGGCGATCCGGTCCGTCAGGCCGAGCAGGTGATCGCGAACCTCACCGAGCAGTTGCGCGCCGTCGGGAGCGGCCCGGAGCACGTGCTGTCCACCGATGTGTACGTCGTGAGCACCGAGACCGCCCCGCTGTCCGCCGTCTGGGACGTCGTCGAGGCGTCCGGGCTCAGCGCCGGTCCGCACTCCTCGACGCTGCTCGGGGTGAGCTGCCTCGGCTATCCGGGACAGCTGGTGGAGATCACCGCGACCGCGGCCGTGCCCGAGACCGGCCGCCCATGAACCGGGAGACGGGAGCCGAGTCCCGTGCCGCGTCCGGTGCCGAGGGGGTCGTTCTGCGCCGCGCCCGCGCCGCCGACGCGCGGGCCGCGGCCGACGTCTGGCTGCGCTCCTTCGCGGCCGCGCTGCCGACCGTGGTCCGGCCCCGCTCGGACACCGAGGTCCGTGCCTACTTCCGGCACGTGGTGGTGGAGCGGTACGAGACCTGGCTGGCGGAGGAGGCCGACGGCGCGGTCGCCGGTGTGATGGTGCTGGAGGGCGAGGAGCTGTCTCAGCTGTACCTCGCCCCCGAGCGCCGCGGGCGCGGGATCGGGGACCGGTTCGTCGCCCTGGCCAAGGAGCGCCGGGCGGACGGGCTGTCGCTGTGGACCTTCCAGGTCAACGCGCCCGCGCGGCGCTTCTACGAGCGGCACGGTTTCACGCCCGTGGAGTGGACGGACGGCGAGCGGAACGAGGAACGGGAGCCGGACGTGCGCTACGTGTGGCGGCCCCGGCGGTCCTAGGGGGTGTCGTTTGGATCAGGCCGGCTCCGGGCGACGGTGCCTTGTTCCCGACCCGAGCGGGGTCTGGTGCGTGCAGCTGCAAGGCGGAGGAGGGAGTCGACGCGGAGCGTCGGCGAGTGACGACAACGCCGCAGATGTGCGTGCCAGACCCCGCGACCCCGGCAAGATCCAAACGACACCCCCTAGTCCCTCATCCGCCGGTGTACGCGCGCGCGTACGTGTCCGTCGCCGCCAGCAGGGCCTCGTCGCCGGCCGCCCCGGCGTCGTGCCCGGCCTCGTCCACGATCACCAGCTCGCTGTCCGGCCAGGCGTGGTGCAGCCGCCAGACGATGCCGAGGAGGTTGCCGAAGTCGAGGCTGCCCTGGACCAGGGTGCCGGGGATGCCCGCCAGCAGGTGCGCGTCCCTGAGGACCACGCCCTCGTCGTTGCCGTCGCCGAGGAAGTGGTCGTTGCCCCAGTAGTGCGTGACGGTGCGGGCGAAGCCCATGCGGAACTCCGGGTCCTGGAACCGGGCGACCGAGCCGGGCGGGGCCGGGATCGTCGCCGTCTCCCAGTCGGTCCAGGCCCGCGCGGCCCGCTCGCGCACCGCCGCGTCCGGTGATTCCAGCAGCCGGTTGTACGCGGCGGCCAGGTTCCCGTCGCGTTCGCCCGAGGGCAGCTCGGCGAGGAACCGCTCGTGCGCCTGGGGGAAGATGGTGCCCAGCCCCCGCGTCAGGAGGGCCACTTCGGCGTCGGAGCCGGTGGCGACGCCGGTCAGCACCAGCTCGGTCACCACGCCGGGGTGTGTTTGCGCGTACCGCAGGCCCAGGACCGAGCCCCAGGACACGCCCCACACCAGCCACCGCTCGATCCCCAGGTGGGCGCGCAGCCGCTCCAGGTCCGCCATGAGGTGGGCGGTCGTGTTGACGCTCATGTCGGTGTCGTAGGCGCTGGCGCGGGGCCGCGACCGTCCGGCGCCCCGCTGGTCGAGGAGGACGATCCGGTAGGCGGCCGGGTCGAAGTAGCGCCTGAGCCCCGGGCTCGCGCGGCTGCCCGGTCCGCCGTGCAGGACGAGCGCGGGCTTGCCGTGCGGGTTCCCGCAGGTTTCCCAGTACACGTGGTTGCCGTCGCCGACGTCGAGCATGCCGTGGTCGTACGGTTCGATCTGCGGATACAGGCCCATCGGAGCACCGTAGCCGCGGCGGCCCGGGCGCTCACCCGCTTTTGTGGAGGGCCTCACCCGGCGGGCAGCCCCGCCGTGTCCGCCGCCGTGCGCAGCACCTCGCGCAGCATCTCGGGGGTGAGCCGGCCGGTGAAGGTGTTGCGCTGGCTGACGTGGAAGCAGCCGAAGAGGTGCAGGCCGGGTCCGTCGGCGGCGTCCAGCCGCACGTGCCGGCCGTGCGCGAAGGCCGGGCGGGGGCGGGGCACGGTCCAGCCCGCCCCGGCGAACGCGGGCAGCGCGGCCTGCCAGCCGAAGGCACCGAGGACGACCACCGCCCGCAGCGTCGGCCGCAGCAGCTCCAGCTCCTGGACGAGCCAGGAACGGCAGGTGTCCCGTTCGGCGGGGGTGGGCTTGTTCGCGGGCGGGGCGCAGTGCACCGGCGAGGTGACGCGCACGCCGTACAGCTCCAGACCGTCGTCGGCCCGGACCGCGGTGGGCTGCGAGGCGAGGCCCACGTCGTACAGCGCCTGGTACAGGACGTCTCCGGAGCGGTCGCCGGTGAACATCCGGCCGGTGCGGTTGCCGCCGTGGGCGGCGGGGGCCAGTCCGACGATCAGCAGCCGGGCGTCGGGCGGGCCGAACCCCGGCACCGGCCGGCCCCAATACGTCCAGTCGGCGAAGGCGGCCCGCTTGGTACGGGCGACCTCCTCGCGCCACTCGACCAGCCTCGGGCAGGCCCGGCACCCCGCGATGCGCTGGTCGAGTACGGAGAGGCCGCCGGTGTCCATGCGTCCACCGTAAGACCTCGGCCCGCGGGTACGGGACACGCGGGGGTCCGTGGAGCTGGTCGGGGTCCGCCGATGGCCACCGAAATTGCGGCCCGTTCCGCCGCGCCGGGCGGTTAGGGTCGGAGCATGGCTTCCGAGCATGACGAAGGCGGGAGCGGCCGGGTGGCCGCCGCGCGGGACGACGCCGCTGCCACCGCCGGGGCACCCGACCCGAAGACGGCGGCGGCGATCGCCGCCGCCGAGGCGGCCGGGCCGCAGCACGGCGAGAGCGTCCGCGTGGACAGCTGGATCTGGGCCGTCCGCCTGATCAAGACCCGCTCGCTGGGCGCGACCGCCTGCCGCGGCGGCCACGTCCGGGTGAACGGCGAGCGGGTCAAGCCCGCCCACTCGCTCCGCGTCGGCGACGAGGTGCGCCTGCGACAGGAGGGCCGGGAGCGGATCGTCGTCGTGAAGCGGCTGATCCGCAAGCGCGTCGGGGCGCCGGTCGCCGTCCAGTGCTACGTCGACAACTCCCCGCCGCCCCCGCCCCGCGAGGCCGTCGCCCCGGCCGGTATCCGCGACCGGGGCGCCGGACGCCCGACCAAGCGGGACCGCCGCGAGATGGACCGGCTGCGCGGGCTCGAGGGCCTGAGCAGCTCCCGGCGGGACGCCGCGAACCGCCCCTGAGCGGGGCCGGTTCGCGGGCGGTCCGGTCCTGATCAGCCGCGCCGGACCCGCGACCGCACCAGCCGGAGCAGGTCCTCGTTGTGCCCGCGGCGGGCCCGGGCGATGACCAGGAGCGGCACCATCAGGACGAGCGGCGTCGCCGCGTTCGCCCCGTCGAAGCTGGTGAGCTGGACGACGAACGCGCCCACCATCAGTGCGCTCAGCGCCGCCGCGGCCACCGACTGAAGCACCGGGACGACCAGGGCGATCGCTCCGGCCAGTTCGAGGACACCGATCGCGTACATGCCCGCGTCGCCCCAGCCCATCTCCGCGAAGGCGTCCGCCGCCGAGGAGTGCCCGATCAGCTTGGGCAGGGCGCTCGCGAGGGCGAAGAACAGCGCGAGGAACACCTGCACCACGCGCAGGGCGACCCGGGCGCCACGCCCGCGGGCCGACACGGTGGAGGCGGGGGAAACGGTGGGGGCGGGGGAAACGGTGGTCTCGGACATGGCGCTCTCCTGGGCTGGGCGGTCCGTGCTGCTGTCGGGATACAGACCGCTCGCCGCCCCGGAACTCATCGCCGCGGCGTGCCGCTACCCCTGCGCGGGAACCGCCCTCACCCACGTCCCGTCCTCGGTGAGATACCGGTCCACCGCCAGTCCCACCTCCCCCAGTGCCTCCTCGAACTGCTCCGTGGTCAGCGGGCGGGCCCGGAAGGTCTGGGTCCAGACGGCGTCCGGGAACTCGTACTCCGCCCGGACGGAGTTGACGCCGTCACCCACCGGGTCCGCCGACAGGATCCGGACGGTGAAGCCGCTGGGGTCCACCCGCTCCCGCGGCACGTTCGTGTGGTAGTCCGCTCCCTCCCGCTGGATCAGCACACAGCCCGTCTCCTCGACATGCCGGGCACAGGTGCGCAGCAGCCCGCGCCGCACCTCGACGTCCCCGGTGTGCACGAGGAACGACGCCAGCATCACCGCGTCGAAGCGCTCGCCGAGGTCGAGGTCCTCGATCGGGCTGCATATGGTGCGCGCCCCACGCACGTGCTCCAGCATCTCGGCGGACTCGTCCACCGCGGTGACGGTGAACCCGCGCTCCAGCAGGGGGTGGGTCATGCGCCCCACGCCGCTGCCCAGCTCCAGGATCCGCGCGCCCTCGGGCACGGCGGCGGCGACGATGTCCGGCTCGGCTCCGGCGGGCAGCCGCGAATAGAGCGCGACGGCGCAGCCGTCCGGCGTGATGGCTCCGGGTCCCGTCCCCTGGTGTCCCTCTCGCATTCTCAGTTCCATGCCCGTCCAACGGCCCACGCCCGCACAGCCGTTCCCCTCCGGTGCGGATTCACCCGTCCGAGTGAACGCGCCGGTTCCCAAAGGGGCCGCCGGGCCGGCGGTACGGCTCGCTTCCCCCTCCCGACCTGCCGCAGTAGGTTCGATAGAGGAGTGGTGAACCGATGCGTACGGGCAGTGAACCGGCGACCGCGCGCAGTGCCCTGCGGGCGCGGTTCTGGCTGAGCCTGTGGGGGCTGGTCTGGGCCGTCTTCGGCACGGCCGCCTTCGCGCTCACCGGGCGGTTCGGCTGGGCACTGGCCTGCGGAGTGCTGTGGCTCGTCGTCACGGTCGACCTGGCCGTGATCCTCCGGCACATCCGCCAGGGTCCGCACTACCAGCCGGGCCGGAACATCCCGCCGTACCCGCCGCCGAGACGCTGACCGTCAGGAGTCGAAGCGCGCCTGCTGGAGGTACTCCGGGTTCGGGTCCAGCGCGGCCGCCAGCCGGAAGTGACGGCGGGCCTGGTCGGGACAGCCCCGGCGCTCGTAGGTGCGGGCGAGGGCGAAGTGCGCGAACGCGTTGTCCGGCTCGCGCTCCAGGACGATGGTGAACTCCAGCTCGGCCGGTCGCAGTTGCGCCGCCGCGAAGAAGGCACGCGCGCGCAGCAGCCGCGCGGCGGTGTTCTCGGGGTGGGCGCCGATGACTCCGTCGAGCAGTTTCACCGCGCCGCGCGGGTCCCGCGCCGCGAGCAGCTGCTCGGCGGCACGGAAGTCGATGACATCCGTCTCCGGAGTACGTCCGGTGGGACTGCTGGTCTCGGGCACGGCTGAGTCCTTCCCTCGCTGCAAGGGATCAACGCACGCGCGGGGGCCGCTATTCCGTGTGCGTCCTGCGCACCAGTTCGTCCCAGACCTCCTTGACGCGGCGCCGCAGTTCCTCCAGCGGTACGTCGTTGTCGACGACCAGGTCGGCGATCTCCCGGCGCTGCTCGCGCGTCGCCTGGGCGGCCATGCGGTTTCGTGCGTCCTGCTCGGTCATGCCGCGCAGCCGGACCAGCCGGTCGAGCTGGGTGGCCGGGTCGGCGTCCACGACGATCACGAGGTCGTACAGCGGCGCCAGGCCGTTCTCCGTGAGCAGGGGGACGTCGTGGACGACGACGGCGTCCTCGGCGGCGGCCTCCTCCAGGGCGCGGGAGCGCTCACCGACCAGGGGGTGCACGATGCCGTTCAGGACGGCCAGCTTCTCCGGGTCGGCGAACACGATCGCGCCCAGTTTCGGCCGGTCCAGGCTGCCGTCCTCGGCCAGGACGTCCTCGCCGAACGCCGCCACGACCGCCGCGAGTCCCGGTGTTCCGGGGGCGACGACCTCGCGCGCGATCCGGTCGGCGTCGATCAGTACGGCGCCGTGCTCGACGAGGAGCCGGGACACCTCGCTCTTGCCGGCGCCGATCCCTCCGGTCAGGCCCACCTTCAGCATGGGCGGAAGCTTAGAGGGTGCCGGTCACGACGTCAGTTGTCGCCCTCCCGCTCCGCGAGGAACCGTTCGAACTCGCGGCCGATCTCGTCCGCGGACGGGATCTCGACGGGTTCGGCGAGCATGTTGCCCCTGGTCTCGGCGCCCGCGGCGGCGTCGTACTGGTGCTCGAGGCCCTGGACGAGGGCGGTGAGCTCCTCGTCGCCCTCCTGGATCTGCCGGTCGATCTCCGTCTGGGTGCGGTGGGCGTCCGTGCGCAGGGAGTGCGCGATGCCCGGCAGGACCAGACCGGTCGCCGCGGTGATCGCCTCCAGGACGGTCAGTGCCGCGTCCGGGTACGCGGAGCGGGCGATGTAGTGCGGGACGTGCGCGGCGACGCCCAGCACGTCGTGGCCGGCCTGCGCGAGCCGGTACTCGACGAGGGCCTCCGCGCTGCCGGGGACCTGCGCCTCCTCGAAGGGGCTGCGATGGCCCGGCACCAGGTCGGTGCGGCTGCCGTGCGGGGTGATGCCGACGGGGCGGGTGTGCGGGACGCCCATCGGGATGCCGTGGAAACTCACCGCGAGGCGCACGCCGAGCCGCTCCACGATCTGTGCCACGGCCGCGGCGAACCGCTCCCACTCGACGTCCGGCTCGGGGCCCGACAGGAGCAGGAACGGCGCTCCGGTGGCGTCCTGGACGAGGCGCACCTCGATGGTGGGTTCCTCGTAGTCCGTGTAGGTGTCCCGCTTGAACGTCAGCAGCGGCCGACGCGCCCGGTAGTCCACGAGCCGGTCGTGGTCGAAGCGGGCGACGACCTGGTGGGGCAGCGAGTCGAGCACCTGGTCGACGATCTGGTCGCCGGTCTCCCCGGCGTCGATGTATCCGTCGAAGTGGTACAGCATGACCAGTCCGGCGGACTCCTGGGCGAGTGCCATGTCGACGACGGCAAGGCCCTTCGGCTCCCAGGCGTACAAATCCTGCGGATCAAGCACAGTGACCGCTCCCCTCCATGTGTTCGTCTGTGGCAACGCCTTTGTGGGGTGGGGCATTCCCGCCAGGACACACCGAAGGGGCCGCACCTCGGAAGGTGCGGCCCCTCGGCTACCGCTGTGCTGCGACCGCTGGGATCAGCGGCCGGTGTTCAGAGCTTCAGCTCTGGCCGCCGGCCAGCTTCTCGCGCAGCGCGGCCAGCGCCTCGTCCGACGCCAGGGCGCCGGAGTTGTCGCCGCCCTCGGAGGAGTACGAGCCGCCGCCGCCACCACTGGAGGCGGCCGGAGCCGCACCAGCGGTGTCGACACCCTCGGCAGCGGCCTTCTCGTCCGCCTCGCGGGACTTGATGACCTGCGCCTGGTGCTGCTCGAAGCGCTGCTGGGCCTCGGCGTACTGCGTCTCCCACGCCTCGCGCTGGGTCTCGTAGCCCTCGAGCCAGTCGTTGGTCTCGGGGTCGAAGCCCTCGGGGTAGATGTAGTTGCCCTGGTCGTCGTAGGACGCGGCCATGCCGTACAGGGTCGGGTCGAACTCGACCGTGGACGGGTCGGCACCGAAGGCCTCGTTGGCCTGCTTCAGCGAGAGGCTGATGCGGCGGCGCTCGAGGTCGATGTCGATGACCTTGACGAAGATCTCGTCGTTGACCTGGACGACCTGCTCCGGGATCTCCACGTGGCGCTCGGCCAGCTCGGAGATGTGGACCAGACCCTCGATGCCCTCGTCCACGCGGACGAACGCACCGAACGGAACCAGCTTCGTGACCTTGCCGGGCACGACCTGGCCGATCTGGTGGGTGCGGGCGAACTGCTGCCACGGGTCTTCCTGGGTCGCCTTCAGCGACAGGGAGACACGCTCGCGGTCCATGTCGACGTCGAGGACCTCGACGGTGACCTCCTGGCCGACCTCGACCACCTCGGACGGGTGGTCGATGTGCTTCCAGGACAGCTCGGAGACGTGGACCAGGCCGTCGACGCCACCCAGGTCCACGAAGGCACCGAAGTTGACGATCGAGGAGACGACGCCGGAACGCACCTGGCCCTTCTGGAGGGTGGTGAGGAACGTCTGGCGGACCTCGGACTGGGTCTGCTCCAGCCAGGCACGGCGGGACAGGACCACGTTGTTGCGGTTCTTGTCCAGCTCGATGATCTTCGCCTCGAGCTCCTTGCCCACGTAGGGCTGGAGGTCGCGGACGCGGCGCATCTCGACCAGGGAGGCCGGGAGGAAGCCGCGGAGGCCGATGTCGAGGATGAGACCACCCTTGACGACCTCGATGACGGTACCGGTGACGATCCCGTCCTCTTCCTTGATCTTCTCGATGGTGCCCCAGGCACGCTCGTACTGGGCGCGCTTCTTCGAGAGGATCAGGCGGCCTTCCTTGTCCTCCTTCTGGAGAACAAGGGCCTCGATCTCGTCACCGACGGCGACGACCTCATTGGGGTCGACGTCGTGCTTGATCGAGAGCTCGCGGCTCGGGATAACGCCTTCGGTCTTGTAACCGATGTCGAGCAGGACCTCGTCCCGGTCGACCTTCACGATGACGCCGTCGACGATGTCGCCGTCGTTGAAGTACTTGATCGTCTCGTCGATCGCGGCGAGGAAGGCTTCCTCGTTACCGATGTCGTTGACCGCTACCTGCGGGGTGGTGGCGGTGGTCTCGGTGCTGCTCGTCATGTGGGAAAGGGCTCCGGTACGGACATTGAAGTCGTAGGTACTGCTTACGCCGGGAGCCCGTTTCGCTCTGCCGAAGCCGGACAGCCAAGGAAGCGTCACCGAAATCCACTGGTGACGCCTCGAGAACCGAGGGGACATACAACAGATGCGAGCGCGACCTGCTACGTCTGAGGTGCGCAGGCCCGCAGCGCAACTTGTAGCATACGGGGGCAGCCGGGCAGGGTCAATGCGCGAAGCCGCACACCCGGGGCGGATCCTCGCATACCCGGCACAAAAGCCGTCTCCCGAGGCCACACGGACCCCTGGACGCCCCTTGCCTGACACGCGGGGCGGGCGGCACGGAAGAGCCCGCAGACTAGTACGAGGGAGCCGGTCATCCAAGAGCCCATAACGTCCGAGGCCGAAGGAACCGACGGACCAGAGCCCGAGGCCACCCGGCGCGCGGCCGGTGTGACGGAGAGTTCCCGCGCCAACCGCGGCTGGTGGGACCGGAACGCGGACGAGTACCAGACCGAGCACGGCACCTTCCTCGGCGACGACCGCTTCGTGTGGTGTCCCGAGGGCCTGGACGAGGTGGAGGCCGAGCTGCTCGGCCCGGCGGAGGAGCTGAAGGGCAAGGACGTCCTGGAGATCGGCGCCGGCGCCGCCCAGTGCTCGCGCTGGCTGACCGCCCAGGGGGCCCGTGCGGTGGCCCTGGACCTCTCCCACCGCCAGCTCCAGCACGCCCTGCGCATCGGCGGCTCGTTCCCCCTGGTGTGTGCCGACGCGTCGGTGCTGCCCTTCGCGGACGGTTCGTTCGACCTGGCGTGCTCGGCGTACGGGGCGCTGCCGTTCGTCGCCGACCCGCGGCTGGTGCTGCGGGAGGTGCGCCGGGTGCTGCGGCCCGGCGGCCGCTTCGTCTTCTCCGTCACGCACCCGCTGCGCTGGGCGTTCCCGGACGAGCCGGGCCCCGAGGGGCTGTCGGTGTCCGCCTCGTACTTCGACCGGACGCCGTACGTCGAGCAGGACGACGAGGGCCTCGCGGTGTACGTCGAGCACCACAGGACGCTCGGTGACCGGGTGCGGGACGTGGTGGTGTCGGGGTTCCGGCTGGTGGACCTCGTGGAGCCGGAGTGGCCGGACTGGAACACCTCGGAGTGGGGCGGCTGGTCGCCGCTGCGCGGACACCTGATCCCGGGGACGGCGATCTTCGTCTGCGAGCGCGACTGAGCCGTACTCGGGGCGCGGGCGCCCGCGCGCGGAGGGCGGTTTCGCGGACGTACGACACTGGGGGCGTGATCCGTTACGACGCCCTGGACGCGCTGCCCGTGCGCGGTGCCCTGCCCGCGCTGCACGACGCCCTGGAGGGGCACGGCACGGCGGTGCTGGTCGCGCCGCCCGGCACCGGCAAGACGACGCTGGTGCCGCTCGCGCTGGCCGGGCTGCTGGGCGGGGACGAGGCTCCCGCGCGGCGCGTGGTCGTGGCCGAGCCGCGGCGGATCGCGGCGCGGGCGGCGGCCCGGCGGATGGCGTGGCTGCTGGGTGAGGAGCCGGGCGCGCGAGTCGGCTACACGGTGCGCGGGGAGCGGGTCGTCGGACGCCACGCGCGCGTGGAGGTCGTCACGACGGGTGTGCTGTTGCAGCGGCTCCAGCGGGACCAGGAGCTGACGGGCGTCGACGTGGTGGTGCTGGACGAGTGCCACGAGCGGCATCTGGACGCGGACACGTCGGCGGCGTTCCTGTGGGACGTGCGGCAGGCCCTACGGCCCGAGCTGCGGCTGGTGGCCGCGTCCGCCACGACCGACGCGGAGGGCTGGTCCCGGCTGCTGGGGGACGCGCCGGTCGTCGAGGCGCGGGGCGCGTCGTACCCCGTCGAGGTCGTGTGGGCGCCGCCGGTGCGTCCGGTGCGGCCGCCGCACGGGATGCGGGTGGACCCGGCGCTGCTCGCGCACGTGGCCGCGGTGGTACGGCGGGCGCTGGCCGAACGGGACGGGGACGTCCTGTGCTTCCTGCCGGGGGTCGGGGAGATCTCCCGGGTTTCGGGTCAGCTGGCGGGCCTCGGGGACGTGGACGTGCTCCAGGTGCACGGGCGGGCGCCCGCGGCCGTGCAGGACGCGGTGCTGGCGCCCGGGGCGCGGCGCAGGGTGGTGCTGGCGACCTCGGTGGCCGAGTCGTCGCTGACGGTCCCCGGCGTCCGGGTGGTCGTGGACGCGGGGCTGGCGCGGGAGCCGCGGGTGGACCACGCGCGCGGGCTCAGCGCGCTGACGACGGTACGGGCCTCGCGGGCGGCGGCACGGCAGCGGGCGGGCCGGGCCGGCCGCGAGGCGCCGGGGGTGGTGTACCGCTGCTGGGCGGAGGCGGAGGACGCCCGTCTGCCGCGGTTCCCGGCGCCGGAGATCAAGGTGGCCGACCTGACGGCGTTCGCGTTGCAGGCGGCCTGCTGGGGCGATCCGGACGCGTCCGGTCTGGCCTTGCTCGATCCGCCGCCGGGCGGGGCGATGACGGCCGCCCGGTCGGTGCTGGAGGCGGTCGGCGCGGTGGACTCCGCCGGCCGGGCGACGGACCGGGGCGCACGCCTGGCCCGCCTCGGCCTCCACCCCCGCCTGGGCCGCGCCCTCCTGGACGCGACGGACCTGGCCGCGACCCTCCCACCCCGGCCCACCTCGACACCGGCACCACCCACGGCCCCACACCCTGCCGACGGCCACACCACGCGTCCGACCACCTCCGAGGCCGGCGGCTCCCGGGCAGGCGGCTTCCGGGCCGACGCCACCCGCGCGGTCGGGTCCGGGACCGGCCGGGCCGGGGAGGCTTCCTTCCCGACAGCGGGCCACGCAGCGGACGCCACGGGGGCGGGTGGGGGTCGGAGCGGCGGTTCTCGGGCGGGGGGCCGTGGGGGCGAGGTGGTGGCGGAGGTGGTGGGGTTGTTGAGTGAGGAGGCGCCGCGGGAGTACGGGGACGATCTCGTGTCCGTACTGCGGGCGGCTCGGCGGGGTGGGGACGCGTACGGGCCGCGGTGGCGGGCCGAGGTGCGGCGGCTGCGGGCCGCCGTGGAGGGCGGGCGGGGAGTGCCGGTCGGCGACGACGTCCTCGCCGGGCTGGTGGCCGCGCTGGCGTTTCCCGAGCGGGTGGCCAGGAAGGACGGCGGTTCGTACCTGATGGTCTCCGGCACCCGGGCGGAACTGCCTCAGGCGTCGGCGCTGCGCGGGGCGCCGTGGATCGCGGTCGCCGTGGCCGACCGGCCCGTGGGCCGGGGGCACGCGCGCGTGCAGCTCGGCGCGGCCGTCGACGAGGAGATCGCCCGGCTCGCGGCGGGAGCGCTGCTGACCGAGCGGGACGAGGTGCACTGGGCCGACGGCGACGTGGTGGCCCGGCGGGTCGAGCGGCTCGGAGCGGTGGAACTGGCGGTGCGGCCCCTCGCCGACCCCGACCCCGCCCTCGTACGGGACGCGCTGCTGGAGGGGCTGCGCCGGGAGGGGCTCGGGCTGCTGCGTCGCTCGGCCGACGCCGACCTGCTGCGCAAGCGACTCGCGTTCCTGCGGCGGCACCTCGGTGAGCCCTGGCCGGAGGTCACCGACGAGGCACTGCTCGCGCGCGCGGACGAGTGGCTGGAACCCGAGTTGAGCCGGGCCCGGCGGCGGGCCGACCTGGGCCGGATCGACGCCGGGCAGGCGCTGACGCGGCTGCTGCCCTGGGCGTCCGGGGAAGCGGCGCGGCTCGACGAGCTGGCCCCCGAGCGGATCCTCGTCCCCAGTGGGTCCAGGATCCGGATCGACTACGGCGACCCCGAACAGCCCGTCCTCGCCGTGAAGTTGCAGGAGATGTTCGGGCTCCAGCGGTCACCCGAGATCGCCGGGGTGCCGCTCCTCGTACATCTGCTCTCCCCCGCCGGCCGCCCCGCCGCGGTCACCGCCGACCTGGCCTCGTTCTGGAAGGACGGCTACAAGGGCGTACGGGCGGAGCTGCGCGGCCGGTATCCGAAGCACCCGTGGCCGGAGGACCCGGCCACGGCGGAGCCGACGCGGTACACGAAGGCCCGGCTCGGCACGTGACCGGGCCCCGGCGGGGAAGCACCCCGCCGGGCGGGAGTGTGCCTACGCCTCCGGTGCCGTCGGCGTCTCGGTCGACGGGTCCGGCGTCGGTTCGGCCGCCTTGGCCACCTTCAGCGTGACGTCGAGGTGGGCGCCGCCCGCCGTGGTGAGGCGGAGGACGTAGGAGCCCTCGGCCTGGTCCGCGTACAGCTTCGGCAGCGTCAGCAGGCCCTTGGCGTCGGTCTTCAGGCCGGACAGCGTACGGACGGTCTTGCCGTCGGCGCCCTTGAAGTACGGGCCCTTGTCGTTCTCGGTCGGGTCGGCCGCGGACTTGATGAGCGTGGCGGTGACCGCGACCTTGTCCGCGACGGCGCCCTTGAGCGTGGCCTTCACCTGGACCGGGTCGGCGAACTCGCCGCCCGGCGTGCACGTCAGCTCGGTCGCGGTGGTGCGGGCGAGGGCGTCGGCGACCCGCTCGGTGACGGTGGCCTTGTAGTCGAGGCCCGGCACGGTACGGCCGATGACGGTGGCGCGGACGGTGAACTCGCCGGTCTGCTCGCCGGCCACCAGCGCGGGCGCGACGGCCACGCCGGAGGCGTCGGTGATGACCGCGGCGACCTTCTCGCCGCCGGTGAAGGTGGCGTCCGTGTCGCCCAGGACGGTGAACCGGACGCGCACCTTGCCGACGGCCTTTCCGGCCTTGGTCTCGGCGCGGGCGCTGAGCTTCTTGGCGAAGGTGTCGCCCGCGACCGCGGTGAGGCCGGTACTGCCGGCGTTCTCCAGGTGGTGCACCGTGTCGGTGGGCGTGGGGATGGGCGTGGGGTTCTCGGTCGGCGGCGCCGGGTCCGTGGGCGGCTTGGTGCTCGGGCGCCCGGGGTCGGTGGGCTTGCCCGAGGCCGGCGGCTTGCTCGGGGACGGGTCGGGGCTCGGCTTCACCGTGCCCGGCGCCTGGGACCCCGTGTGCGCGCCCGTGCGGCCCGGTGAGGGACTGATGCCCAGGTCGGGGTCGTCGCTGCGGCCGACCGGGAGGCTGCCGGTGCCGTCCGGGATCTCCTGGATGCCCCTGCGGTAGTGCTCCAGCCACGACAGGACCGTGTTCAGGTAGTCCTGCGAGTTGTTGTAGCTGAGGATCGCGCGGTTGAGGTCGGCCTGGACGGACAGGTCCCAGCCGTTGCGGCACAGGTAGTGGCCGGCGGCGAGGGCGGCGTCGTAGACGTTGTTGGGGTCTTCCTTGCCGTCGCCGTTGCCGTCGCGGCCCGCCCACGCCCAGGTCGACGGGATGAACTGCATGGGACCGACGGCGTTGTCGTAGCTGCTGTTGCCGTCGTAGACGCCGTTGTCGGTGTCCTTGATGAGCGCGAAGCCGTTGCCGTCGAGCTGCGGGCCGATGATCCTGCCGATGGTGGTACCGGCCGCGTCGACGCGGCCGCCGCGGGCCTGACCGGACTCCACCTTGCCGATGGCGGCGAGCAGTTGCCACGGCAGGTTGCAGCCGGGCTTGGACCGGCGCAGCTCCGACTCGGCCTGCTTGTAGGCGTCGAGGACGGTGGCGGGAATGCCGGCCTCTGCCGAACCCCGGGCGGGAGGGGTGCCCGTGGTCGGGGAGGGAAGCGGACTGTTGAGGGGCGGCAGGTCGGTGTAGTAGGGCGAGTTGCCGGTGGCACTCTCCTGGGACGACGGGTCGGACGTCGGCGCGTTGTCGGCGGTGGTCTGTCTGCCGTTGCCGTCGGCCGTCACGTCGGGGGCCTGGGACGCGGACAGGGCCGCGACCACGACCGCAGCCACGGTGGTGGTGACCGCCGCCTTGCGGAGCCTCCTGTCGAACTGCGCCGCCATAGAGTGAAGCCCTCCCCTGGACGCCCGCGCGTCCGTCTCCGTCCGTCTTCTGCTGTCGTACGCGCCCGTTGTACCGGCTGTGCCCGCCCTGTTGTGACGATCGACCGGCGCAGACGGTTGCACGGCGATCCTCCGAGCACCGTGCTCGTCTGTTCGACCAGTACGGTGCCGCAGGCGACCCTACGACAACTTCCTTTGCGCGGGCACCCGTTCCTGCCCGATATTCACCACTTGGCCATATGAGCCCCGGGACTGTACGTCAGTACGGAGCCGGACCGCCGCGTCGCGCGCCGAGGGTGTCGGCGGTCGCGACGAAGACGGTGAAGGTGTGGGCGGGCCGGGGGCGCGGCAGCAGGGTGAGGGCCAGCGCGAGGTAGCCGCGGGCCAGGTCGGCCCACAACCGCCAGGCGGGTGTCTCCTGCGGAACGGTGGCCGCGGGGGTGCGGCGGGCGAGTCCGCGGCGGAGGCCGGTCGCGGTGCGGCGCAGGACCGTCGGGAGGGTGGCGGGGGTGCGGCCGGTACTTGCGCCCGGGGCGCAGACCGGGACCGGGAGGAGTGGCACGCGGGCGGGTGCGTCGGTGCGTGCCCATGCCGGTGTCGTCCGGGGGTGGAGCATGCGTATACCCATGCCCGCATCCTCACGGGAGAGCGGGGGTGGGGCGTTTCCTCGGGGGCCACCGGAGTGACGGGGGGTGGGCGCAGCGGGCTCTGGGCGCGCAGCCCGGCGCTGACCGGGTGGCCGGCGCGAGCGGACCGGGGACTGCGCAGCCCGTCGCTGACCAGGTAGGCGGCGCGGGTGGGGCCCGGGGGGGGTGCGCAGCCCGGCGTAACGGGGTGCCGCTGCGCCCACCCGTGCCGCCCCAGCGGCACGACTGCCCGCAGCGGCGGCGGGGGAACGGCGACTGCCCGCAGCTACGGCGGGTGGCGGCTAGTGTGCTGCCGATTCCCAGTCTGGGCCCGAGCCCACGGAGACGCCCAGGGGGACCCTGAGCTGCACCGCGTTGGCCATTTCGCGGCGCACGAGTTCCTCCGCCGCCGCGCGCTCCCCCGGGGCGATCTCCAGGACGATTTCGTCGTGGACCTGGAGGAGCATGCGGGACGTGAGGCCGGCCTCGCGCAGCGCCCGGTCCACGTTGAGCATGGCGATCTTGACGATGTCGGCCGCCGTGCCCTGGATCGGCGCGTTCAGGGCCATCCGCTCGGCCGCCTCGCGGCGCTGGCGGTTGTCGCTGTTGAGGTCGGGCAGATAGCGGCGGCGGCCGAAGAGGGTCGCCGTGTATCCGGTGGCCCGTGCCTCGTCGACGACCCGGCGCAGATAGTCCCGTACGCCGCCGAAGCGCTCGAAGTAGGCGTCCATCAGGCCCCGTGCCTCGGCCGCCTCGATGTTCAGCTGCTGGGAGAGCCCGAAGGCGGACAGTCCGTACGCCAGGCCGTAGGACATGGCCTTGATCTTGCGGCGCATCTCGGCGTCCACGGCGGACTGCTCGACGGAGAAGACCTGGGC
The DNA here is from genome assembly GCF_044765285.1 of Streptomyces sp. NPDC102490. Classification (NCBI taxonomy): domain Bacteria; kingdom Bacillati; phylum Actinomycetota; class Actinomycetes; order Kitasatosporales; family Streptomycetaceae; genus Streptomyces; species Streptomyces sp. NPDC102490. The sequence continues at coordinate 173,581 of NZ_JBIWJU010000010.1, read as the reverse complement.
GGCGGCGGTGGTGTGCAGGTCCTCGCCGGACGTGAACGCCTCGGTCAGGCCCGCGTCCTCGGAGAGGTGGGCCATCACCCGCAGCTCGATCTGGCTGTAGTCGGCCGTCATCAGGGACTCGAAGCCCTCGCCGACCACGAAGCCGCGGCGGATCGCCCGGCCCTCGTCGGTGCGGACCGGGATGTTCTGGAGGTTCGGGTCGGTGGAGGAGAGGCGGCCGGTCGCGGCGACCGTCTGGTTGAACGTGGTGTGGATGCGCCCGTCCGCGGCGATGGTCTTGATCAGGCCCTCCACCGTGACGCGCAGCTTGGCCTGCTCGCGGTGGCGGAGCATGATCACCGGCAGTTCGTTGTCCGTCTGGGCCGCGAGCCAGGCCAGGGCGTCGGCGTCGGTGGTGTAGCCGGTCTTGGTCTTCTTGGTCTTCGGCAGGTTCAGCTCGCCGAAGAGGACCTCCTGGAGCTGCTTGGGCGAGCCCAGGTTGAACTCACGGCCGGCCGCCGCGTGCGCCTCCTTCACGGCCTGCTGGACGGCGCCCGCGAACATCTGCTCCATGGCCTGGAGGTGCTCGCGGTCGGCCGCGATGCCGTGCCGCTCCATGCGGGCGAGCAGCGCGGAGGTGGGCAGCTCCATGTCGCGCAGCAGATCGGCGGCGCCGACCTCCGCCAGGCGGCTCTCGAAGGTCTCGCCCAGGTCGAGGATGGCGCGGGCCTGCACCATCAGCACCTCGGCCTCGGCGCCCTCGTCCGCGCCGAAGGCGAGCTGTCCGTCGGCCGCGGCGGCGGGGGCCAGCTCACGGTGCAGGTACTCCAGGGACAGCGCGTCCAGGTCGAAGGAGCGGCGTCCCGGCTTGACCAGGTAGGCGGCCAGCGCGGTGTCCATGCCCACGCCCGCGACGCTCCAGCCGTGCTCGGCGAAGACGCGCATCGCGCCCTTGGCGTTGTGGAAGACCTTCGGCCGGTCCGGGTCGGAGAGCCAGGAGCGGAACGCCGTCTCGTCGGCCTCGTCGATCTCCGTCGGGTCGAACCAGGCGGCCTTCCCGTCGGACGCGGCGAGCGCGACCTCGGCCACCGAGCCGGTGCCCAGGGCCCAGGTGTCGACCGTGGCCACACCGAGCGGCCGGGTGCCGTGCTCGGCGAGCCAGCCGGCCAGCTCGCCGGTGCCCAGCACGGTGCCGTCCAGCTCCACGCCGTCCGCGACCACCGGGGTGGCCTCGGCCTCCTCGGCGCCCGGGTCGACGGCGTAGAGCCGCTCGCGCAGGGAGGGGTTGCGGATCTCCAGGGTGTCCAGGATCACCGCGACGCCCTTGCGGTCGTAGGCCGTCCGCTCCAGGTCGGTGACGGTCCTCGGCAGCTCGACCCGGCGCTCCAGCTCGGTGAGCCGGCGGTTGAGCTTCACGGACTCCAGGTGGTCGCGCAGGTTCTGCCCGGCCTTGCCCTTGACCTCGTCGGCGCGCTCGACCAGCTCCGCGAACGACCCGAACTGGTTGATCCACTTCGCGGCGGTCTTCTCGCCGACGCCCGGGATGCCGGGCAGGTTGTCGGACGGGTCGCCGCGCAGCGCCGCGAAGTCGGGGTACTGGGCGGGGGTCAGCCCGTACTTCTCGAAGACCTTCTCCGGGGTGAAGCGGGTCAGCTCGGAGACGCCCTTGGTCGGGTACAGGACCGTGGTGTGCTCGCTGACCAGCTGGAAGGAGTCCCGGTCGCCGGTGACGATCAGCACGTCGAAGCCCTCGGCCTCGGCCTGGGTGGCGAGGGTGGCGATGACGTCGTCGGCCTCGAAGCCCTCGACGGCGAAGCGGGGGACGTGCATGGAGTCGAGCAGCTCGCCGATCAGCTCCACCTGCCCCTTGAACTCGTCCGGGGTCTTGGAGCGGTTCGCCTTGTACTCGGTGAACTCCTCGGAGCGCCAGGTCTTGCGGGAGACGTCGAACGCCACCGCGAAGTGGGTGGGCGCCTCGTCACGCAGGGTGTTGGCCAGCATCGACGCGAAGCCGTAGATCGCGTTGGTCGGCTGGCCGGTCGCGGTCGTGAAGTTCTCCGCGGGCAGCGCGAAGAACGCGCGGTACGCCAGCGAGTGCCCGTCCATGAGCATCAGCCGCGGTCGGTCGCCGGAGGTGCTGTCGGTCTTCTTCGATGCTGTCTTCGCCACGACTCCGATCCTGCCACGTGGCACTGACAGTCGGTGCCGCGATCGCCGGTGGCACGGGCGCGGCCATTCGTCGGCGGGTGCGTCGTGGCTGGTCGCGCCCACGCGGCGGAGCCGCACAGTGAGCAGAGCCCCGCACCCCTTTGGAGGCCAGTCGCGCCCGGCATCGGTAGCTGCGGCCGGGGCGTGCGAGGATCGGAGACGTACTTCACAACGCGTAAGCGAAGGAGCGCGCGATGGCGACCAAGCCGCCCAAGGGTGATCCGGTTCAGGACGCGCCGCGGGTCTCGGAGCCGCAGCACGCGGCGGCGGGCATCCCGGCCATCGGGCACACCCTGCGGGTCGCGCAGCGGCAGATGGGTGTGCGGCGGACGGCGCTGACGCTGCTGAGCGTCAACCAGAAGGACGGCTTCGACTGCCCGGGCTGCGCCTGGCCGGAGGGCGACCACCGGCACAAGGCGGAGTTCTGCGAGAACGGCGCGAAGGCCGTGGCCGAGGAGGCCACCCTGCGCCGCGTCACCCCGGAGTTCTTCGCCGCGCACTCCGTGGCCGATCTCGCGACCCGCAGCGGCTACTGGCTGGGCCAGCAGGGCCGGCTGACGCACCCGGTGTACCTGCCGGAGGGCGGCGAGCACTACGAGCCGGTCACCTGGGAGCGCGCCTTCGACATCGTCGCGGAGGAGATCGCCGCGCTGGACTCGCCCGACGAGGCGGTCTTCTACACCTCGGGGCGCACCAGCAACGAGGCGGCGTTCCTGTACCAGCTCTTCGCGCGCGAGCTGGGCACCAACAACCTGCCGGACTGCTCCAACATGTGCCACGAGTCGTCCGGCTCGGCCCTGTCCGAGACCATCGGCGTCGGCAAGGGCAGCGTCCTGCTGGAGGACCTGTACAAGTCCGACCTGATCATCGTGGCGGGCCAGAACCCGGGCACCAACCACCCGCGGATGCTCTCGGCGCTGGAGAAGGCCAAGGCGAACGGCGCGCGGATCATCAGCGTCAATCCGCTGCCCGAGGCCGGTCTGGAGCGCTTCAAGAACCCGCAGACCCCCAAGGGGCTCACCGCGGGCGCCTCCCTCACCGACCTGTTCCTGCAGATCCGCCTCGGCGGCGACCAGGCGCTGTTCCGGCTCCTGAACAAGCTGATCCTCGAGACGGAGGGCGCGGTCGACCAGACCTTCGTCGAGGAACACACGCACGGCTACGAGGAGTTCGCCGCGGCCGCCCGCGCCGCCGACTGGGACGAGACGCTCGCGGCGACCGGTCTCACGCGCGCGGAGATCGAGGCGGCGCTGCGCATGGTGCTCGCCTCCGAGCGCACCATCGTGTGCTGGGCGATGGGCCTGACCCAGCACAAGCACGCGGTGCCCACGATCCGCGAGGTGGTGAACTTCCTGCTGCTGCGCGGCAACATCGGCCGTCCCGGCGCGGGCGTCTGCCCGGTGCGCGGCCACTCCAACGTGCAGGGCGACCGCACGATGGGCATCTTCGAGCGGCCCGCGCCCGCCTTCCTGGACGCCCTGGAGAGGGAGTTCGGCTTCGCCCCGCCGCGCGAGCACGGCTACGACGTCGTACGGGCCATCCGCGCGCTGCGCGACGGCGACGCGAAGGTCTTCTTCGCCATGGGCGGCAACTTCGTCTCCGCCTCCCCCGACACGGAGGTCACCGAGGCGGCGATGCGCCGCGCCCGGCTCACCGTGCACGTGTCGACGAAGCTGAACCGCTCGCACGCGGTCACGGGCGCCCGGGCGCTCATCCTGCCGACGCTGGGCCGCACGGAGCGGGACCTCCAGGGCGGCGGCGAGCAGTTCGTGACCGTCGAGGACTCGATGGGCATGGTGCACGCCTCGCGCGGGCGGCTGGAGCCCGCGAGCCGGCAGCTGCTGTCCGAGCCCGCGATCGTGTGCCGGCTGGCGCGCCGGGTGCTGGGCGAGGAGAGCCGCACGCCGTGGGAGGAGTTCGAGAAGGACTACGCGACGGTCCGCGACCGCATCGGGCGGGTCGTGCCGGGCTTCGAGGACTTCAACGCGCGCGTGGCGCACCGCGGGGGCTTCGCCCTCCCGCACGCCCCGCGCGACGAGCGCCGCTTCCCGACGGCCACCGGCAAGGCCAACTTCACCGCCGCGCCGGTCGAGTTCCCCGAGTTGCCCGAGGGGCGGCTGCTGCTCCAGACACTGCGCTCGCACGACCAGTACAACACCACGATCTACGGCCTGGACGACCGCTACCGGGGGATCAAGAACGGCCGTCGCGTCGTCCTGGTCAACCCGGAGGACGCCCGGAGTCTGGACGTCGCGGACGGCTCGTACGTCGACCTGGTGAGCGAGTGGCGGGACGGGGTGGAGCGGCGGGCGCCCGGTTTCCGCGTCGTGCACTACCCGACGGCCCGGGGCTGCGCGGCGGCGTACTACCCGGAGACCAACGTGCTGGTGCCACTGGACGCCACCGCGGACACCAGCAACACCCCGGCCAGCAAGTCCGTGGTCGTCCGTCTGGAACAATCGGCGACCGACTGAGCGTTTGCTCAGCGAAGCGAAGCGATGCCGACGGCCGGCCGGCCCCAGCGACCGGCCGTCGGGCACAGACGGATCGACGAAACGGAGCCGGCCCATGGGCGAGCAGCAACAGGTGCAGTTCCCGCAGGAGGTCATCGACGAGTACGCCGCACTCGGCGTCGACCTGCCCGCGCTGTTCTCCGCCGGGCACCTGGGGACGCGCATGGGCGTCCAGATCGTCGAGGCGTCGGCGGACCGGGTCGTCGGCACGATGCCGGTGGAGGGCAACACGCAGCCGTACGGACTGCTGCACGGCGGCGCCTCGGCCGTGCTCGCCGAGACCCTCGGGTCGGTCGGCTCGATGCTGCACGGCGGCTCCTCCAAGATCGCCGTCGGTGTCGACCTGAACTGCACCCATCACCGCGGGGCCCGCTCCGGCCTGGTCACCGGGGTGGCCACGCCGGTGCACCGGGGCCGGTCGACGGCGACGTACGAGATCGTGATCAGCGACGAGCAGGACCGCCGGGTGTGCACGGCCCGGCTGACCTGCCTGCTGCGGGACGTGAACCCCGGCGACGCGGCCCCGGCAGGCGCGGCGGGCTGAGGGCCCGCGCCGGACGCTCCCCGGTGCCATGCCGGTCCGCGGCACCCGTGGCCGCGGCATGGCCCGCGGTCCCCCCGCGTCCTGGCGTCGGGGCATGGGACGGGGAGGGCCCCTCCGGCGGGGACGGGCGGCGCTGACGCCGGTGACGGCCGTCGCGGTCGTCGGCTGCGGCAACTCCCGTGACGGAGGGGGCGGTTCCCCCGGCGCGCCACGCGCAGCGCGTCCGCGCCGTCGGGTACTGGGCGCGCGAGACGCTGGACGGCGGCGAGCCCTACGGCGACTATCAGTCGATGGGACTGTCCAACCGGCAGTACGGCATCCTGCGGGAGGTCGTGAACGCGGCACGGGCCAAGGAGCGGGACCAAGGCGCCCCGGCCGCCGGCGAGTTGATCGGCCGCCAGGTGCGCCGGGCGGGTGCCGAGCGGTACCGCGACGGTGCTCCGGGCGTCGGCCCGTGGCAGCGATGAGCGGCATCGGACCGGTCGAGCCGGGCGAGGACACCCGCGTCCGGGACACCCCGCAGCCCCGGCCGCGCGGGCGCCTCGCGCTGCGCTACGCGCGCCACCGCAGGACGGTCCTCGCCTCCGGCGCCGCCCTCGTCGTCCTGGCGGGCGGCGGCTACCTGTACGCGAGCCGTCCGCAGCCGCGGCCCGCTCCCCCGCCGCCCTACCCCTCCCAGGCGGTCGACCTCGTCTACGCGGCCCCCGCGGCCGGCTCGCCGGGGGCCACGGGCGGCGGCTACCGCTTCACGGTGCTGCTGACCGTGCGGTCGGGACCGCCCGTCACCGTGACGCGGCTGACCCAGCCCTACGACGGCCTGTCGGTGACGTCCTCCCCCGCGGCACCTTTCCAGACAAATTCGCATTTCACCCGAAAGATCACTGTCACGCTACGGGTGACGGAATGTGAAAAAGCGCCCCGGAATCCCGGACTCCCTTTCCTGGATGTAACACTGCGTAATGCGCGCGCAATAGAAGCCCACAGTTTCATCCTGGGGACGCGCTATGCGCGGGACCTCTCCCAGGCCCTTGAAGTCGCCTGTGGCAACGATTCAAGGTAACTACCAAAACGCCCGAGACGCCTGAACTCGGGCCGCCGGTCCTGCGAGTTCTCAGCATGCGGACAGGGCGAATCAGCCTGAATTCAGCCCTTCTTCCCAGCGAGTACCGCTCTGCAATACCCGATGTCATAACAAGAGAGTCACAGCCTCAGTCAGACCCTCCTCCACCTTCCCCACACACGCTTAGAGTCACGGCCAGTCACCGCGCCGTCCGATAGTCATCTCGGTCCAGCGCTCGACTCGGCCGTTTCCACGGGGAGGCGGCTGTGCCAGGGAAAGGACTGATCGTGCGTCAACGTTCGCTCATCGCCATCACCGCCGCTCTGGCGGCGGGAGCGCTCACCCTCACCGCCTGCGGCTCGCGCGACGACGACGGCGGGTCGGACTCCGGCAACGGCGGCGGCGGTGGCACCACCGTCGTCATCGGTGTCGACGCCCCGCTGACCGGCGACCTGTCCGCGCTGGGCCTCGGCATCAAGAACTCGGTGGACCTCGCGGCCAAGACGGCCAACAAGGACAAGACCGTCGACGGCATCACCTTCAAGGTCGAGGCCCTCGACGACCAGGGCCAGCCCTCCGTGGGCCAGCAGAACGCCACCAAGCTCGTCGCCGACGACGACGTCCTCGGTGTCGTCGGCCCGCTGAACTCCTCGGTCGGCGAGTCCATGCAGAAGGTCTTCGACACGGCCAAGCTGGTCGAGGTCTCCCCGGCCAACACCAACCCCGCCCTCACCCAGGGCGTGGACTGGCAGAAGGAGAAGGTCCGGCCCTACAAGTCGTACTTCCGCACCGCGACCACGGACGCCGTCCAGGGCCCGTTCGCCGCGCAGTACGTCTACAACGACGCCAAGAAGAAGAAGGTCTTCGTCATCGACGACAAGAAGACCTACGGCGCCGGTCTGGCCGCCACCTTCACCGAGGAGTTCAAGAAGCTCGGCGGCCAGGTCGCGGGCACCGAGCACATCAACCCGGACACCAAGGACTTCAACGCGGTCGCCACCAAGGTCAAGAACTCCGGCGCCGACGTCGTCTACTACGGCGGCGAATACCCGCAGGCCGGCCCGCTCAGCAAGCAGATCAAGGCCGCCGGTGCCAAGATCCCGGTGGTCGGCGGTGACGGCATCTACAGCGCCGACTTCATCAAGCTCGCCGGCGCCAGCGGCACCGGTGACCTCGCGACCTCCGTCGGCGCCCCGGTCGAGGAGCTGCCCTCCGCCAAGGAGTTCGTCGCCAACTACAAGGCCGCCGGTTACAAGGAGGCCTACGAGGCGTACGGCGGCTACTCCTACGACTCCGCCTGGGCGATCATCGAGGCCGTCAAGAAGGTCGTCGAGGACAACGACGGGAAGCTTCCCGACGACGCCCGCGCCAAGGTCACCGAGGCCATGCAGAACGTCTCCTTCGACGGTGTGACCGGAAAGGTCTCCTTCGACGAGTTCGGTGACGCGACGAACAAGCAGCTCACCGTGTACGCCGTCAAGGACGGTGCCTGGGCGTCGGTGAAGTCCGGCACCTACACCGGCTGACCCACCTCCGCATCACTGATCACGTGATCACGAGCCGCGCGGGGCGCTGTTCCACAGGCGCCCCGCGCGGACTCGCATCCGGCCACATCCGTCGAAATTTCCGAACGTCTCGGAGGACATGCGGTGAACGAACTGCCGCAGCAGCTGGTCAACGGCCTGCTACTGGGATCCATGTACGGGCTGGTCGCCATCGGCTACACGATGGTCTATGGCATCGTCCAGCTCATCAACTTCGCCCACGGCGAGATCTTCATGACCGGCGCCTTCGGCGCGCTCACGGTCTATCTGTACATCCTGCCCGACGGCACCTCCATGCTGATCGCCCTTCCCCTCATGCTCATCGGCGCGATGGTGGTCGCCGTCACCGTGGCCGTCGGCGCGGAACGGTTCGCCTATCGCCCGTTGCGCGGGGCCCCCCGCCTCGCCCCCCTCATCACCGCGATCGGCCTCTCCCTCGCCCTCCAGCAGGCGGTGTGGGCCTGGTACCCCGGCGCCAAGTCGAAGATCAGCTTCCCGCAGATCGAGGGCGGGCCGTTCCACATCGGCAGCGTCACCATCCAGACCGGCGACATCTTCCTGCTCGTCGCGGCCCCGGTCAGCATGGCCATCCTCGCCTACTTCGTGATGCGCACCCGCACCGGACGCGGCATGCAGGCCACCGCGCAGGACCCGGACACCGCCAAGCTGATGGGTGTCAACACGGACCGCATCATCGTGGTCGCCTTCGCCCTCGGTGCCGTGTTCGCCGCCGTCGGTGGTGTCGCCAACGGCCTGAAGTACGGCGACATCGACTTCCGGATGGGCTTCATCCTCGGTCTCAAGGCCTTCACCGCCGCCGTCCTCGGCGGCATCGGCAACATCTACGGCGCCATGATCGGCGGCGTCGTCCTCGGTGTCGCCGAAACCCTGGCCACCGCCTACATCGCCGACGTGCCCGGTCTGGACAAGCTCGGCAGCCAGTCCTGGGCGGACGTCTGGGCCTTCATCCTCCTCATCCTCGTGCTGCTGTTCAGGCCACAGGGCCTGCTCGGCGAACGCGTTGCGGACAGGGCGTGACACCGATGACCACACAGACCACCGCTCCGAAGACGGCCGGCGCCTCCGCCGCCGCCGACACCCCCGGCCTCATCGGCATACCCGCGCCCCTCGGCCGTGCTCTCGCCACCGGCGGCGGCGTCCTCACCGTCGTCTCCACCTTCCTGGCCTGGACGTGGACCGCCGAGTTCCCCGGCGACCTCACCGTCTACGGCTACCCGGGCGGCCTCCAGGTGCTGGTGCTGGTGGCCGGCGCCCTCACCACCCTGTTCGGCCTCGCCTCGTACGGCGTCAAGGGGCTGCGCTGGCTCGTGCCCGCCGGCGCCGACGCGGCGCTGAAGTTCGCCGCCCTCGCCGCCTTCGCGACCACCTGGTACACGATCGTCGCGATCAGCGCCCAGCTCGGCGGCCTGGTCAACCTGGAGCCCGGCGGCTACGTCGCCGCGGCCGCCACCCTGCTCGCCCTCGTCGGCTCCCTCGCGCTCCCCTTCGAGCGCCCCGAGCCGGACCCGATCGACCCCGACGACACCGGCTGGGAGCAGTTCAAGCACAGTGCCTCCCACAGCTGGCAGACCGTCAGGGCGGCCTTCGCCACCGGCACCCCGCGCCCCGTGCGCGCCCTGCCGTCCTACGCCGAGATCCTGATCATCGTCGCCGTCCTCGCGATCGCCCTGCTCGTCTTCACCTACGGCATCGGCACCGAGTACGACGAGCTCTTCGTCGGATTCCTGATCGTCTCCGGTCTCGGCTTCGCCGCCGTGCACCGGGCCGGCCTGATCGCCCAGGCCACCGAGATCACCTCCCGGCACCAGAACATCACCGTGTGCGGCGCGTTCGTCGCGGCGGCCTGCTTCCCCTTCACGCAGTCCGACGACCAGTACGCCACCCTCGGCGTCTACATCCTCATCTTCGCCACGGTCGCCCTGGGCCTGAACATCGTCGTCGGCCTCGCGGGCCTGCTCGACCTCGGTTACGTCGCCTTCCTCGGCGTCGGCGCCTACGCGGCCGCGCTGGTCTCCGGTTCGCCCAGCTCGCCGTTCGACGTGCACTTCCCGTTCTGGGCCGCGGTCATCGTCGGTGCCCTCGCCTCGCTGATCTTCGGTGTGCTCATCGGCGCCCCGACCCTGCGGCTGCGCGGCGACTACCTCGCCATCGTGACGCTCGGCTTCGGTGAGATCTTCCGCATCACCGCCAACAACCTGGACGGCACCTCGGGACCGGACCTCACCAACGGCTCCAACGGCGTCTCGTCCATCCCGGACCTCAAGGTCCTCGGTCTGGACCTCGGCGTCCAGCACGACGTCGGCGGCTTCACGATCGGCCGGTTCGCCAACTACTTCTTCCTGATGCTGATCATCACGGCCGTCGTCGTCCTCGTCTTCCGGCGCAGCGGTGACTCCCGTATCGGCCGGGCCTGGGTCGCCATCCGCGAGGACGAGACCGCCGCTCTGGCGATGGGCATCAACGGCTTCCGCGTCAAGCTCATCGCGTTCGCCGTCGGCGCCACCCTCGCGGGCCTGGCCGGCACCGTGCAGGCGCACGTGACCTACACGGTCACGCCCGAGCAGTACCTCTTCGCGGGCACCACCCCGCCCAACTCCGCCTTCCTGCTCGCCGCGGTCGTGCTCGGCGGCATGGGCACCATCGCGGGTCCGCTCATCGGCGCCTCGCTGCTCTTCCTGATCCCCAACAAGCTCCAGTTCCTCGGCGACTACCAGCTCTTCGCCTTCGGACTCGCGCTCGTCCTGCTCATGCGCTTCCGTCCCGAAGGCCTCATCGCCAACCGGCGCCGCAAGCTGGAATTCCACGAAGAGGCCGAAGCGCCCACCACCCTGAGCAAGACAGGGGCCTGACCACCATGACCACCGACACCACCACCAAGGACACCGCACCGGGCGCCCCGGCCCCCGGCACCACCATCCTCGACGCGCGCGGTGTCACGATGCGCTTCGGCGGACTGACCGCCGTCAACGGCGTCGACCTCACCGTCGACAGCGGCGAGATCGTGGGCCTGATCGGCCCCAACGGCGCCGGCAAGACGACCTTCTTCAACTGCCTGACCGGCCTCTACACCCCGACCGAGGGCGAGGTCCGCTACAAGGGCCGGGTCCTGCCGGCCAAGTCCTTCAAGGTGACCGCCGCCGGCATCGCCCGCACCTTCCAGAACATCCGGCTGTTCGGCAACATGACGGTGCTGGAGAACGTCCTTGTCGGCCGGCACACGCGGACCAAGGAGGGCTTCTGGTCGGCCGTGCTGCGCGGTCCCGGCTTCCACCGCGCGGAGAAAACCTCCCGGGAACGCGCCATGGAACTCCTGGAGTTCGTGGGCCTCGCGCCCAAGGCCGACCACCTCGCGCGCAACCTGCCCTACGGCGAGCAGCGCAAGCTGGAGATCGCCCGCGCGCTGGCCAGCGAGCCGGGGCTGCTGCTCCTGGACGAGCCGACGGCCGGCATGAACCCGCAGGAGACGCGGGCCACCGAGGAACTGGTCTTCGCCATCCGCGACCAGGGCATCGCCGTCCTCGTCATCGAGCACGACATGCGGTTCATCTTCAACCTCTGCGACCGCGTCGCCGTGCTCGTGCAGGGCGAGAAGCTCGTCGAGGGCGACAGCGCCACGGTGCAGGGCGACGAACGCGTGGTCGCCGCCTACCTCGGCGAGCCCCTGGAGAACGACCCCGGTGCCACGGAGGCGGCCGAGGTGGAGGCCGCCGAGGCGGCGCAGGCATCGGGAGCGGACACCACCACGGACACCGCGGCCGGCAAGGAGAACGACCGATGACCGCACTGCTCGAGGTCGAGGACCTCCGCGTCGCCTACGGCAAGATCGAGGCCGTCAAGGGCATCTCCTTCACGGTGGACGCCGGTGAGGTGGTCACCCTCATCGGCACCAACGGCGCCGGCAAGACCACGACGCTGCGCACCCTGTCGGGGCTGCTGAAGCCGGTCGGCGGCCAGATCAAGTTCGGCGGCAAGTCGCTCAAGAAGGTGCCCGCGCACCAGATCGTCTCGCTCGGGCTCGCCCACTCGCCCGAGGGGCGGCACATCTTCCCGCGCATGACGATCGAGGACAATCTGCGCCTCGGCGCCTTCCTGCGCAGCGACAGGGCGGGCATCGAGAAGGACATCCAGCGCGCCTACGACCTCTTCCCGATCCTCGGTGAGCGCCGCAAGCAGGCCGCGGGCACCCTGTCCGGCGGTGAGCAGCAGATGCTCGCCATGGGCCGTGCCCTGATGTCCCAGCCCAAGTTGCTCATGCTCGACGAGCCCTCCATGGGCCTCTCGCCGATCATGATGCAGAAGATCATGGCGACGATCGCGGAGCTGAAGTCCCAGGGCACCACGATCCTGCTCGTGGAGCAGAACGCCCAGGCCGCCCTGTCCCTGGCCGACCACGGCCACGTCATGGAGGTCGGCAACATCGTCCTGTCCGGCAGCGGCCAGGACCTGCTGCACGACGAGTCGGTCCGCAAGGCCTACCTCGGCGAGGACTGAGGCCCCCGAGGAACCGCACGGCTGAGGCCCGCTCCCCCACCGGGGACGCGGGCCTCACTCGTACGCCGGAGGGCTCAGCCCTTGGACGCCTTCTTCTCCTCGGCGTCCTGGATGACCGCCTCGGCCACCTGCTGCATCGACATCCGCCGGTCCATCGAGGTCTTCTGGATCCAGCGGAAGGCGGCCGGCTCGGTCAGCCCGTACTCCGTCTGGAGCACCGACTTGGCGCGGTCCACCAGCTTGCGGGTCTCCAGGCGCTGGCTGAGGTCGGCGACCTCCTTCTCCAGCGCCTTCAGCTCCGTGAACCGCGAGACGGCCATCTCGATCGCCGGCACGACGTCGCTCTTGCTGAACGGCTTCACGAGGTACGCCATGGCTCCGGCGTCCCGGGCCCGCTCCACCAGGTCGCGCTGCGAGAAGGCGGTCAGCATCAGCACCGGCGCAATGGACTCCTCGGCGATCTTCTCGGCCGCGGAGATGCCGTCGAGCTTGGGCATCTTGACGTCCAGGATCACCAGGTCGGGCCGGTGCTCGCGGGCCAGTTCCACGGCCTGCTCACCGTCACCGGCCTCACCGACGACGGAGTACCCCTCCTCCTCCAGCATCTCTTTGAGGTCCAGCCGGATGAGCGCCTCGTCCTCGGCGATGACGACACGGGTCGTCAGCGGAGGAACGTGCGACTGGTCGTCGTCGGGCACGTCAACGGGCTGGGGCGACTCGGGGGCGGTCACGTGGGCTCCTCGTTCGGGGCAGGGGTACTGCTGACAAGAGCCTACCTAGCTCCTGTATGTTTGAGTCACCGAGGGGCTACACTGACCTTCGGTTCGAAGAGGCTCCGGTAGTCCAATCGGCAGAGACGATGCCCTCAAAAGGCATTCAGTGTGGGTTCGAGTCCCACCCGGGGCACTTTACCTTCGTTTCGAAGGCATCCCGAAGCCGCCGCGGGGACACCCGTTCAGCGGTCGTCCTCCCCGATGTGGTGCACCCGCACCAGGTTCGTGGTGCCGGACACCCCCGGCGGAGAGCCGGCCGTGATGACCACGGTGTCCCCCTTCTCGCACCGCCCGTACCGGGTGAGCAGTTCGTCCACCTGGTCGACCATCGCGTCCGTGGAGTCCACGTGCGGGCCGAGGAAGGTCTCCACGCCCCAGGTCAGGCTCAGTTGCGAGCGGGTCGCCGGTTCCGGGGTGAAGGCGAGCAGCGGAATGGGTGAGCGGTAGCGGGACAGGCGGCGGACGGTGTCGCCGGACTGGGTGAAGGCGACCAGGAACTTCGCGCCGAGGAAGTCGCCCATCTCGGCCGCCGCGCGGGCCACCGCACCGCCCTGGGTGCGGGGCTTGTTGCGCTCGGTCAGCGGGGGCAGCCCCTTGGCCAGGATGTCCTCCTCGGCCGCCTCGACGATCCGGGCCATCGTGCGCACCGTGTCGGTCGCGTGCTTGCCCACGCTGGTCTCGCCGGAGAGCATCACCGCGTCCGTGCCGTCGATGACCGCGTTGGCGACGTCGGAGGCCTCCGCGCGGGTCGGGCGGGCGTTGTCGATCATCGAGTCGAGCATCTGGGTGGCGACGATGACCGGCTTGGCGTTGCGCTTGGCCAGCTTGATGGCGCGCTTCTGGACGATCGGCACCTGCTCCAGGGGCATCTCGACGCCGAGGTCGCCGCGGGCGACCATGATCCCGTCGAAGGCCGCGACGATGTCCTCGATGTTCTCCACGGCCTGCGGCTTCTCGACCTTGGCGATGACGGGCAGGCGGCGGCCCTCCTCGTCCATGATGCGGTGCACCTCGAGGACGTCCCGGCCGCTGCGCACGAAGGACAGCGCGACGACGTCGAAGCCGCTGCGCAGCGCCCAGCGCAGGTCGTCCTCGTCCTTCTTCGACAGGGCGGGCACGGACACCGCGACGCCGGGCAGGTTGAGGCCCTTGTGGTCGGAGACCATGCCGCCCTCGATCACCCTGGTGCGCACGCGCGGCCCGTCGACGCCGGTCACCTCCAGGCAGACCCGGCCGTCGTCGACGAGGACGCGTTCACCGGGGGTGACGTCCTCGGCGAGGCCCGCGTAGGTCGTGCCGCAGGTGTGGCGGTCGCCCTCGACGCCCTCCTCGACGGTGATGGTGAAGCTGTCGCCGCGTTCAAGGAGTACCGGGCCCTCACCGAAGTGGCCGAGCCGGATCTTCGGACCCTGAAGGTCGGCGAGGGTGCCGACACTGCGGCCCGTCTCGTCGGACGCCTTGCGGACCCGGCGGTAGCGCTCCTCGTGCTCGGCGTGGGTGCCGTGGCTGAAATTGAAGCGGGCGATGTCCATACCGGCGTCGACCAGGTCCTTGATCTGGTCGTACGAGTCGGTGGCGGGCCCAAGAGTACAGACGATCTTTGCTCGGCGCATGAGTCGAGCCTATGACTTACTGCCGGGTAGCGAATTGGCCACGCATGACCACTCAACAACCTTTGAGTAAAGGGATATTGACAAGTGTTGAATTGCGCGGCGGGCCGCTCCGATGAGCATTCGAGTGGGACTGCGCCTCTTGACAGAAGACATGTCCAGGACAGAATCTACGCGCGTTGCCCCTGTCTGCGCGGGTCCACCGAGGAGAGTCAGTCATGCCGTTGAACCGCCGCACGTTCCTGAGCAGGTCCGCCGTGACGGGGGCGGGGGTCGCCCTGGCCGGCGCGGCGGCTGCTCCGGCGGCCGAGGCCGCGGCCCCCGCGCACCCGGGCCGCCGGAAGCCCAAGCGGTACGCGCTGACCGTGCTCGGCACCACCGACCTGCACGGACACGTCTTCAACTGGGACTACTTCAAGGACGCCGAGTACACGGACACGGCGGGCAACGCCCAGGGCCTCGGCCGGATCTCCACCCTGGTGAACCAGGTCCGCGAGGAGAAGGGCCGCCACAACACCCTGCTGCTGGACGCGGGCGACACCATTCAGGGCACCCCGCTGACGTACTACTACGCGAAGGTGGACCCGATCACCGCCGAGGGCGGTCCGGTGCACCCGATGGCGCAGGCGATGAACGCCATCGGCTACGACGCGGTGGCCCTCGGCAACCACGAGTTCAACTACGGCATCGAGACGCTGCGCCGGTTCGAGGAGCAGTGCGACTTCCCGCTGCTCGGCGCGAACGCGGTCGACGCCAAGACCCTGAAGCCCGCCTTCCCGCCGTACTTCATGAAGACGTTCCGGGTAAAGGGCGCGCCGCCGGTGAAGGTGGCGGTGCTGGGGCTGACCAACCCGGGCATCGCGATCTGGGACAAGGCGTACGTGCAGGGGAAGCTGGCCTTCCCGGGCCTGGAGGAGCAGGCGGCCAAGTGGGTGCCGAAGCTGCGCTCGATGGGCGCGGACGTGGTGGTCGTCTCCGCCCACTCGGGCTCCTCGGGCACGTCCTCCTACGGTGACCAGGTCCCCTACGTGGAGAACGCGGCGGCCAACGTGGCCCGGCAGGTGCCGGGCATCGACGCGATCCTCGTCGGGCACGCGCACGAGGAGATCGCCGAGCTGAAGGTCGTCAACGAGGAGACCGGGAAGACGGTCGTGCTGTCGGAGCCGCTGTGCTACGCCGAGCGGCTCACCCTGTTCGACTTCGAGCTGGTCTTCGAGCGGGGCCGCTGGCACGTCGAGTCGGTCAAGGCGTCGCTGCGCAACTCCAACGCGGTCGAGGACGACCCGCGGATCACGAGGCTGCTGGCGGACGAGCACGCGAAGGTGGTGGCGTACGTCAACCAGGTCGTCGGCACCGCCACCGAGACGCTGACGACGGTCGAGGCGCGGTACAAGGACGCCCCGATCATCGACCTGATCACCACGGTGCAGGAGGACGTGGTCAAGCAGGCGCTGGCGGGCACGGAGTACGCCTCGCTGCCGGTCCTCGCGCAGGCGTCGCCCTTCTCGCGGACCTCCGAGATCCCGGCCGGCGAGGTGACGATCCGGGACCTGTCGAGCCTGTACGTGTACGACAACACGCTGGTCGCCAAGCTGCTGACGGGCGCACAGTTGCGGGCGTACCTGGAGTACTCGGCGGAGTACTACGTGCGGACGGCCGCCGGTGCGCCGGTGGACGTGGCCAAGCTGACCAACGCGAACGGCCGTCCGGACTACAACTACGACTACGTCTCGGGCCTGACGTACGAGATCGACATCGCGCAGCCGGCCGGCTCCCGGATCAAGAACCTCACCTACGGCGGTGCCCCGCTGGACGACGCCCGGCAGTTCGTGCTGGCCGTGAACAACTACCGGGCCAACGGCGGCGGCGCCTTCCCGCACGTGGCGTCGGCCAAGGAGCTGTGGTCGGAGTCGACGGAGATCCGCACCCGGATCGCGGAGTGGGCGACCGCGAAGGGCGTGCTGGACCCGAAGGACTTCGCGTCCGTGAACTGGTCGCTGACGCGCGACGGCACGCCGGTGTTCTGACGGGCTCGGGCCCGGCGCGGCCGCCTCCTCAGATTCCGTCCACCAGGGGGGTGAGCGCCCGGTGGTGGCGCGCGGACGGGATCTGGGGCCGGCCGCCCTCCAGGCCGAAGGTGGTGAAGGCGGTGCGGGCGGGCAGCGGGTACGGCTCCCGCCCGGTGAGGTCGTTGAGGATGGTCGCGCTGCGCCAGGCGGCGAGGCCCAGGTCGGGCGTGCCGACCCCGTGGGTGTGCGTCTCGGCGTTCTGCACGTAGACGGAGCCGGTGACACACGGGTCCAGGACGAGGCGGTGGCGGTCGTCGACGCGGGGGCGTTCGGAGTTGTCGCGCCGCATGTAGGGGTCGAGACCGGCGAGGAGGCGGCCGAGCGGGCGTTCGCGGTGGCCGGTGGCGAGGACGACGGCGTCGGTGGTGAGGCGGGAGCGGGTCTTCTGCTGCTCGTGTTCCAGGTGGAGTTCGACCTGGGTGGCGGCGATGCGGCCGGCGGTGCGGACGTGGACGCCGGGAGTGAGGGTGGTGTCGGGCCAGCCCCCGTCGAGGGTGCGCCGGTACAGCTCGTCGTGGATGGCGGCGGTGGTGTCGGCGTCGATGCCCTTGTGCAGCTGCCACTGGGCGGCGACGAGGCGGTCGCGGACCGGTTCGGCCAGGCCGTGGAAGTAGCGGGTGTAGTCGGGGGTGAAGTGTTCGAGGCCGAGCTTGGAGTACTCCATGGGCGCGAGGGCCCCGGTGCGGCCCAGCCAGTGCAGCCGCTCGCGGCCCGCGGGGCGGTGGCGGAGCAGGTCGAGGAAGACCTCCGCGCCGGACTGGCCGGTGCCGATGACGGTGACGTGCCCGGCGGCCAGGAGCGTGTCGCGGTGGCGGAGGTAGTCGGCGGCGTGCACGACGGGGACGGTGGGGTCCTCGACGAGCGGCCTGAGCGGGTCGGGGACGTGGGGTTCGGTGCCGATGCCGAGGACGACGTTCCTGGTGTGGGTGCGGCCGAGGGCCTCGGCCTCCCCGGCGGTGTCGAGCTGGGTGTAGTCGACCTCGAAGAGGTCGCGGTCGGGGTTCCAGCGGACCGCGTCGACCTGGTGGTGGAAGCGGAGCGCGGGCAGGTTCTCGGCGACCCAGCGGCAGTAGGCGTCGTACTCGGCGCGCTCGATGTGGAAGCGTTCGGCGAAGTAGAAGGGGAAGAGGCGTTCTCTGGCCCTGAGGTGGTTGAGGAAGGTCCAGGGGCTCGCCGGGTCGACGAGGGTGACCAGGTCGGCGAGGAAGGGCACCTGGACGCGGGCGCCGTCGAGGAGCAGGCCGGGGTGCCAGCGGAAGTCGGGGCGCTGGTCGTAGAAGACGGCGTCGAGGCCGGTGAGGGGGTCGGCGAGGGCCGCGAGGGAGAGGTTGAAGGGGCCGATGCCGATGCCGACGAGGTCCCGGGGGGCGTCGGGGGTGTGGTGCGCGGGGGTGTTCATCGCGGGACGTGTCCTTCCACGAGCGTCAAGAGTGCTGCGAGGTCGTCTGGGCGAGTGTGCGGGTTCAGCAGGGTCGCCTTGAGCCAGAGCCGGCCGTCGGCGCGGGCTCGGCCGAGGACGGCGCGGCCGGTGGTGAGCAGCGCGCGGCGTACGGCGGCGACGTCGTCGTCGGTCGCTCGCGCGGGCCGGAACAGGACCGTGCTGAGGGCGGGCGGGGCGTGCAGTGCGAACCCGGGGTGGGCCTCGACCAGCCCGGCGAACTCCCCGGCCAGGGAGCAGACCGCGTCGACGAGGGCGCCCAGTCCGGCGCGGCCCAGGGTCTTGAGGGTGACGGCGGTCTTCAGGACGTCGGGGCGGCGGCTGGTGCGCGGGGAGCGCCCGAGAAGATCGGGGAGGCCCGCCTCGGTGTCGTCGTCGGCGTTGAGGTAGTCGGCGCGGTGGTGGAGGGCGGCGAGGTCGTCGGCGTCCGTGACGGTGAGGAAGCCGGCCGGGATCGGCTGCCAGCCGAGCTTGTGCAGGTCCAGGGTGACGGTGTCGGCGGCCTCCAGTCCCGCGAGCCGGGCGCGGTGCCGGTCGCTGAACAGGAGGCCGGCGCCGTAGGCGGCGTCGACGTGGAGGCGGGCGCCGTGGGCGGCGCAGCGGTCGGCGATCCCGGGCAGCGGGTCGATGAGCCCGGCGTCGGTGGTGCCCGCGGTGGCGGCGACGAGGTGCGGGCCGGGGGTCCGGGTGAGGGCCTCGTCCAGGGCGGCCGGGTCGAGGGTGCCGGCGGGGGCGGGGACGACGACGGGTGCGGGCAGGCCGAGGAGCCAGGCGGCGCGGGGCAGCGAGTGGTGGGCGCCGGCTGCGTGGACCAGCCGCAGGCCCGCGCCGTGCCGTTCGCGGGCGAGCAGGACGGCGAGCTGGTTGGACTCGGTGCCGCCGGTGGTGACGACGGCGTCGGCGGCGCCGGTCTCCCGGGCGAGGGCGCGGGTGACGAGGGCTTCCAGGGCGGAGGCGGCGGGTGCCTGGTCCCAGGAGTCGAGGGAGGGGTTGAGGACGCTCGCGGCCAGGTCGGCGGCGGCCGCGACGGCGAGCGGCGGGGTGTGCAGGTGGGCGGCGCACAGCGGGTGGGCGGGGTCGGCGGCGCCCTCGGCGAGCGCGGTGACCAGGACGCGGAGCGCCTCGGGGTCGCCCCGGTCGGGCAGGATGTCGCCGGCCGCGTCCGCCACCCGGGCGGCGACGGCACCGGGGCCGCCCGCGGGCAGCGGACCGCCGCGCCGGGCCGTGCCGGCGCGCAGGGCGTCGAGCACGGTGTCGAGCAGGGGCCGCAGGGCGTCGGTGCCGTGCGGTCCCGAGGCGAGGGGCGGCATGCCCATGAGCTGTCCTCCGGGCACGGGGGCTGGGGTTACAGCTTCCACGCGGAAGGGCGCGTACGCCCGGACAGCCCAGTGACCACAACCCGAAAGGGGTATCCCCCGCCCCCCCGGCCGGGTCGCGGTCGGTCCCCCGCGGCCGGTCCGCCTCCGCGCCCGGGACGCCCCGGGGCGGACCGGCCGGGTCCGGCGCGTCAGTCCGTGTTCGCCTCCCGCACCCGCAGGGCGCGTGCCAGGTCGTCGAGCTGGTCGGCGAGCTTGCGGCGCAGGGCGGGGACCCGAAAGGGTATCCCCCCCGGCTCCCGGCCGGGTCCCGACCGGTCCCCCGCGGCCGGTCCGTCCCCGCGCCCGGGACGCCCCGGGGCGGACCGGCCGGGTCCGGTGCGTCAGTCCGTGTTGGCCTCCCGCACCCGCAGGGCGCGTGCCAGGTCGTCGAGCTGGTCGGCGAGCTTGCGGCGCAGGGCGGGGATCGGGTCGGCGTCCGCGAGGCACTCCCGGCCGAGGCGGAGGGTGTCGGCGTCGACGGCGTGGGCGGGGAAGGCCCAGCGTCCTGCGGCGTCGGCGATGGCGGGGCCGCGGCGGGCGGCGAGCGCGACGGCCTCGGGGTAGTAGCGCGGTACGTACTCCCGTACGAGGTCGGCCTGTTCGGGCTGCCAGAAGCCCTGGGCGGTGGCGGTGAACAGGTAGTTGGAGAGGTCGTCGGAGGCGAACATGGCGTCCCAGGCGCGGGCCTTGGCCTCGGCGTCGGGCAGCGCGGCGCGGCAGCGGGCGGCGCCCTCCTGGCCGGTGGCGCTCGGGTCGTCGGCCAGCTCGGCGGCGATGGCGTCCTCGTCGGTGGCGCCGAGGACGGCGAGCCGGGTGAGGATGCGCCAGCGCAGCTCGGGGTCGAGTTCGGGACCACCGGGCACGGTGCCGTCGGCGAGCCAGGCGGCGATGGTGTCGGGGTGGGCGGCCGTCGCGATGCGGTGGCGGACGGCGATCAGGCGCAGTCCGGGGTGGTCGCCGTCCTCGGTGCGGCGGATCAGGTCGCGGCACAGCTCGGCGAGGGTGTGCAGGGCGGCGGGCCGCTGCTCGGGGGTGACGTAGCGGTCGGCGACCTGGCCGGCGGCGAAGGCGAGGACGCCGTCGACGAGCGCGAGGTCCGTCTCGTGCGGGAGGTGGGCGCGGGCGATGTCCAGGTAGGCGGCGGCGGGGAGTTCGCCGTCGCGGACGGCGTCCCTGAGCGCGTTCCAGACGACGGCCCGGGTGAGCGGGTCGGGCAGTCCCGACAGGCTCTCGCGCAGGGTCCGGAAGGAGTCGGCGTCGAAGCGGACCTTGGCGTAGCTCAGATCGCCGTCGTTGAGCACGACCAGGGCGGGGAGCTTGCCGATGGGCCGGGGCTCGGCCTGGGGGACGTCGAGGTCGAGGCGTTCGCGCGGGGTGAGGCGGCCCGCGTCGCCCGGGTTCTGGTCGTAGAGGCCGACGGTGATGCGGTGGGGGCGCTCGCCGGTGCGCCGGACGGTGAGGGCGCGGCTGCCGTTGTCGCCGGTGACGCTCGGGACGAGGGTGTCGACGCCGGTGGTGCGCAGCCACGCGTCGGCCCAGGCGTGGACGTCGCGGTCGGTGGCGGCGGCCAGCGAGTCGATGAAGTCGGCGAGGGAGGCGTTGGCGAACTTGTGCCGCTCGAAGTGGGTGTTGATGCCGGCCAGGAAGTCCTTCTCGCCGAGCCAGGCGACGAGCTGGCGCAGGGCGGAGGCGCCCTTGGCGTAGGAGATGCCGTCGAAGTTGAGCAGCGCGGAGGCGGTGTCCCGGACGTCCTCCGGGGCGACGGGGTGGGTGGAGGGGCGCTGGTCGGCGTCGTAGCCCCAGGCCTTGCGGGTGACGCCGAAGTCGGTCCAGGTGTCGGTGAAGCGGGTGGCCTCGGCGGTGGTCTGGTAGCCCATGTACTCGGCGAAGGACTCGTTCAGCCAGATGTCGTCCCACCAGCGCAGGGTGACGAGGTCGCCGAACCACATGTGGGCCATCTCGTGGGCGATGACCATGGCGCGGGTCTGCCGCTGGGTGTCGGTGACGGCGGAGCGGAAGACGAACTCGTCGCGGAAGGTGACCAGGCCGGGGTTCTCCATGGCGCCGGCGTTGAACTCGGGGACGAACGCCTGGTCGTAGGAGTCGAAGGGGTAGGGCTCGTCGAACTTCTCGTGGTAGCGGTCGAAGCAGGCCCGGGTGACCTCGAAGAGTTCGTCGGCGTCGGCGTCCAGGTGCGGGGCGAGCGAGCGGCGGCAGTGGATGCCGAAGGGCAGGCCGCGGTGTTCGGTGCGCACGGAGTGCCAGGGGCCGGCGGCGACGGCGACGAGGTAGGTGGAGATCAGCGGGGTGGTGGCGGCTTTCCAGCGGCCGTCGCCGGTGTGCTCGGTGACGCCGTTGGCGAGGACGGTCCAGCCCTCGGGGGCGGTCACGGTGAGGTCGAAGACGGCCTTGAGGTCGGGCTGGTCGAAGGCGGCGTAGACCCGCTGGATGTCGTCGAGGAAGAGCTGGGTGTAGACGTAGGTCTCGCCGTCGGCGGGGTCGGTGAAGCGGTGCATGCCCTCGCCGGTGCGGGAGTAGCGCATGGCGGCCTCGACGCGCAGCTCGTGCTCGCCGGGCGCGAGGTTCTTCAGCGCCAGCCGGTTCTCGTCCAGGGCGGCCGGGTCCAGGGGGTGTCCGTCCAGGGTGACGGTGCGCAGCTCGGCGGGCTTGACCTCGACGAACGTGTCCGTGCTGTCCGTGTCGCCGCGGACGGTGAACCGGATGACGGTCCGGGAGCCGAAGGTCTCGTCCCCACCGGTCAGATCGAGGTCGATCGCGTAGTGGTGGACGTCGAGGAGCCGGGCACGGGTCTGCGCTTCGTCGCGCGTCAGTACGGACATGCACGACATGCTGCCTGATGCGGTGGGCAGGGCACAGAGGCGGTTCGGTACGCGCCGTATGTCCGGTCCGTCGCGGCGGCGGTCGCGCTCCGCGGGCGGGCGCCCCCGCGGACGGGGGCGCGGCCCGTCTCAGTCGGAGGCCCGCGCGCCGCCGCCGTTGCTCTCCGCGATGCGCTCGTGGTGGTGGATCACCTCGGCGACGATGAAGTTCAGGAACTTCTCGGCGAACGCCGGGTCCAGCTTGGCGCTTTCGGCGAGGGTGCGCAGCCGGGCGATCTGCTGGGCCTCCCGGGCCGGGTCGGCGGGCGGCAGCCGGTGGCGGGCCTTGAGGTGGCCGACCTGCTGGGTGCACTTGAAGCGCTCGGCGAGCATGTGGACGACGGCCGCGTCGATGTTGTCGATACTGTCCCGCAGCCGGGCCAGCTCCTCGCGGACGGCGGGTTCGACGGCATCGGTACCGGTGTTGCTGGTGGTCATGGGCGCACACCCTACGGGCGCCGGCCCGGCTGTCGCAGACCGTCTCAGGCGCTGAACGCCGCCGGGTCCTCGTACAGTGGGAGCAGGGTTCAGGAGGCAGGGTCCAGGCGTCTTGGGGGTCGGGCGTGGCGAACGGCGGACCGGTCGAGCACGGGTTCCCGCACCTGGAGACGGTGCGGGAGGCGGTCACGGCGCTGTACCGGCGGCTGTCGTACGACACCGTCCGGACGTTCTCGGCCAGTGTGGCCCCGGTGGACGTGGCGTTCTGCGACACGGACGACCTGCACCTGGGCACGCAGCGGGTGGCGCACGAGCTGGTGCGGCACTACCGGCTGCCCGACGCCCGCATGATCGTCTCGTTCCGCGAGATGACCCACGCGGCGAACGTGGAACTGACGGCGGGCCCGGAGTACTTCATCGAGCTGAACGACCGCTTCCGCACCCATCGCCGGGACATCGGCGCGGCCCTCGCGCACGAGGTGATGCACGTGTACCTGCACCGCCTCGACCTGTCCTTCCCCTCCACCCGGGACAACGAGATCCTCACCGACACGGCGACGACGTACCTGGGCGCGGGCTGGCTGCTGCTCGACGCCTACCGGGAGGACGCGGCGACCTCGCAGAAGCTGGGGTACCTGACGCCGGAGGAGTTCGGTTACGTGCTGGCCAAGCGGGCGCTGCTGTTCGGCGAGGACCCGTCGGTGTGGTTCACGAGTCCGCAGGCGTACACGGCGTACGGCAAGGGCCTGGCCCGGGCGCGCCGGGACGAGCGGCAGCCGCCGCTGACCGCGGCCGGCTGGGCGGGCCGCCGCCGCTACGCCCGGGACCGCCGGCAGGCGCAGGACCCGCACACCGCCCAGGCGGCGGCGGACGGCGACCCCTACTCCTTCACCGCTCGCCCGCCCGGACAGCTCCGGGTGTCGTTCCCCTGCCCGACCTGCCACCAGCGGATCAGGGTGCCGGTGCGCGGGCGGGTCCGGGCGCGGTGCGGGCTGTGCCGGACGGTGCTGGAGTGCGACACGTGATCGGGCACGCGCGGTGCCGGGTCGCTGCTTGAATGCCCGTATGACACAGGCCATCGAAGAACCCTGGGGCATCAGCGTGTTCGGCTCGGGCACGGTGCGGGCCGAACCGTCACTCGCGCGGGTCCGGCCGGCCGTGGACGTGCTGGAACCGTCGCCGGAGCTGGCCTTCCAGCGGGCCGGGGAGGCCGTGGCCCGGCTGCGGGAGGTCCTGCGCCGGCACGGCGTGCCGGACGCCTCGGTGTCGGGCTCCCGGCTGGGCCTCAGCTCGGAGTACGACGGTCACGGCCGTGGCCGCACGCTGCTCGGCTACCGGTGCCAGGCCTCCTACGCGGTGGAGACCGAGGCGCTGGACGAGCTGGAGCGGCTGGTCGCGAACGTGGTCGAGGCGGGCGCGCACCGGATCGACGGCGTCGAGTTCGACGTGCGCGACCGACCCGGGCTGCTCGACGAGGCACGGCGCAGGGCCGTGGCCGCGGCCCGCCGCAAGGCCGAGGTGTACGCGGAGGCGGCGGACGCGCGGCTGGGGCCGGTCCTGCACATCCAGGACGTGGAGGCCGAGCCGGTCGCCGCCTTCCGTGCCTCGGCGGGCGGCGGACCGCCCGGCGCGCTGGCTCCGGGAGTGGTGGAGGTCTCCGCCCGGGTCGCGTTGGGCTTCTCGCTCAGGCACTGACCGCCGGCTCAGGCGGGCCGCACGATGCCCTGGGCGCGTGCGGTCGCCAGCCACTGCGGGAACTCGCCCACGAGCCGGTCGTACAGGTCGGCGTCGGTCACCTGGCGCGGGTCGCGGCCCGCGTGGAAGAACCCGGCGTTGTCGATGACCCGCTTGCCGGGCACCGCCAGTTCGTCGAGTTTCCGCAGGTACTCGAACTGGCGGCTGTCCGGGTCGCCGAAGCCGACGAACTGCCAGAACAGCGGCAGCGGCGCCGCCTTGCACAGGTACCGCTCGGCGGCGAGCCGGTTGATCGGGCCGCCGTCGGTCTGGAAGACGACCAGGGCGGGGTGGCGGGCGCCGCTGTCCAGGTAGTGGTCGATGACGGCGTCCATGGCCAGGTGGTAGCTGGTCTTGCCCATGTGCCCGAGACCGGCCACGATCCGCTCGATGCGCCCCTGGTGGTCGGCGAGCGCGATCTCGGTGACGGCGTCGACGTCGGTGGAGAAGAACACCACGGGCACGGTGCCGTCGTCGTCGAGGTGGGCGGACAGGCTCAGCACCCGGTCGGCGAGCGCCTGCACGCTGCCGTCCTTGTAGTACGGCTTCATCGAGCCGGAGTAGTCGACGACGAGGTAGACCGCCGCCCGGGTCCCCTCCATGCCGTGCCGGGTGAGCGACACCCCGGCGGTCTTGTACAGATCGACCAGCGCGGGCGCCGTCTCCCGCACCTTGGTGAGACTGATCGCGGCCATGCGGACTCCCCCGTCACCCCTGCCCTGCGGCATCCGGGTGCCGAGGTTACGGCACGGCGCACCCCGCCGCTGCGCCGGTCCCCGGGCATTCGCTATTTTGTTCGCCGCCGTCCCCACCGGCTCACCGTCCGCCCGTCCCGAGGAGCCGGCCCCGTGGATTCCGAGTCCACCGCCACCCCCTGCTACCGCCATCCCGCGGTGGAGTGCCAGGTCCGCTGCACCCGCTGCGAGCGGTACATCTGCCCCGACTGCATGCGTGCGGCGCCCGTCGGCCACCAGTGCCCCGAGTGTGTGAAGGAGGCGGCGCGGTCGGTGCGGCAGGCCCGGACCCTCGCGGGCGGCCGGGTGTCGACGACGCCGGTGGTGACGTACGTGCTGTTCGCGCTCACCGTGCTCGCGTATCTGGCGGAGGTGGTGCGGCCGGAGATCGTGGACCGGTTCGCCATGGTCGGTGCCCGGCTGGTCGCTCCGGACGGCGGCTACTACCCCGCGGACCAGCCGCTCTTCGTCCTCGGGGTGCCGCGGGTGGAAGGTGTCGCCGGGGGCGAGTGGGAGCGGATGCTCACCAGCGCCTTCCTCCACCAGTCGCCCTTCGAGGGCACGTTCGGGATTCTGCACGTCACGCTGAACATGGTCGCGCTGTGGCAGTTGGGGCGGGTGGTGGAGCTGATGCTCGGCCGGGTCCGGTTCGCCGCCCTGTACCTGCTGTCGGCGCTCGGCGGTTCCGTGCTGGAGCTGCTCCTCGCCGACCCCGGGCAGGTCTCGGTCGGCGCGTCCGGCGCGGTCTTCGGCGTGGGGGCCGCGTACTACGTGCTGCACCGCCGGCTGGGCGCCGACATGGCCCGGGTCGACCGCCTCATGGCCGGGCTGCTGCTGTGGCTGGTGGTCTCCGCCTGGTTCACCTCGTGGCAGGGGCACCTCGGCGGCCTGCTGGTGGGCGGCGCACTGGCCCTGGCGTTCGCGTACGCGCCCCGGGACGGACGCCGGGCGGCGGTGCAGGCCGGTACGGGTGCCGCGCTGCTGGTACTGCTGGCGGTCGCGGCGGCGGTCAGAGTGTCCGAGCTGACGGGCGGGGGCCTCCCCCTGTGAGACGTCCCCGCCGTGAGCGTCCCCCGCTGCGCGAGCTGCCCCCCAGGAGAGGTGTCCCCCTGTGAAACGTGCCGGATTGCTGCTCTTCGGAGCCCTGCCCGTGATCGCCGCGGGCGTGTACCTCGCCGTGCCGGACGGCCCGGCGAGGAGGGCAGGGCCGGCGGACACCGCGGCCGCCGCGTCCGCGTCCTCGTCGGCCACCGCCCGCTCGGCCCGCGACGACGCCAAGGAGCGGGCCGAACAGGAGCGGGAGGCGGACGACGCGCTCATCGCCGACCTGCCGCCGGGGCTCGCCGCACCGGCGAAGAAGGAGCTGGCCCAGCAGCTCGTGTCCAGCGCCGAGAACTCGACCACGCGGTGGCGCACGGCCTACGGCAGCATCGAGGACCTCGGGGACGGCGACGGGTACACCGCGGGCATCATCGGCTTCTGCACCGGCACCCACGACCTGCTCGCTCTGGTCGAGCGCTACACCGAGGCCCACCCCGGCAACGGCCTGGCCGCGTACCTGCCCGCCCTGCGCGAGGTCGACGGCAGCGACTCCCACGAGGGCCTGGACCCGGGCTTCACCGCGGCGTGGAAGGCGGAGGCGGAGGTCCCGGCGTTCCGCGCGGCCCAGGAGGAGGAGCGCGACCGGGTCTACTTCGAACCGGCGGTGCGCCTGGCCAAGCTGGACGGCCTGGGCACGCTCGGCCAGTTCGTCTACTACGACGCGATGGTCTTCCACGGCCCGGACACGGACGCCGAGGGCTTCTACGGGCTGCGCCAGCGGGCCATGGCCGAGGCGAGGACGCCGGGCCAGGGCGGTGCCGAACAGGATTACCTGGACACCTTCCTGGGCGTGCGCGAGCGGGCCATGGAGGCCAAGCGCCCGGGCATCGACACCTCCCGCGTCGGCACGGCCCAGCGCCGGTTCCTCGCCGCCGGGAACCTGGAGCTGGCGACGCCGCTGG
This sequence comes from Streptomyces sp. NPDC102490, assembly GCF_044765285.1. Classification (NCBI taxonomy): domain Bacteria; kingdom Bacillati; phylum Actinomycetota; class Actinomycetes; order Kitasatosporales; family Streptomycetaceae; genus Streptomyces; species Streptomyces sp. NPDC102490. The sequence continues at coordinate 146,185 of NZ_JBIWJU010000010.1, read as the reverse complement.
TGTGGGAGATGTACGGGGACACCTACCGGGTGCCCTGAGCATGCGACAGCGCCTGCCCTTGGTCCGGTCGGGGACGGGGCAGGCGCCATCAGTGTTCCGCACGCCTTTGTGCGGGACGTTCTTCGGTTGTTCCGTCCGTCAGACCGCGAGGGCGCGGTCGGTCGGGCGGATCGGGGCCGGCAGGTCGCTGGCCCCGGTCAGGAAGCGGTCGGCGCCGCGCGCGGCCGAGCGGCCCTCGGCGATCGCCCAGACGATGAGCGACTGGCCGCGGCCGGCGTCACCGGCGACGAACACACCCGGCACGTTGGTCTGGAAGTCGGCGTCCCGGGCGATGTTACCCCGTTCGTCGAGCTCCAGGCCGAACTGGTCGACGAGACCGTTCTCCTTGTCGGTGCCGGTGAAGCCCATGGCGAGGGTGACCAGCTGGGCCGGGATCTTGCGCTCGGTGCCCGGCTTCGGGGTCAGCCTGCCCTCGATGAACTCGACCTCGCTCAGGTGCAGCCACTGGACGTTGCCGTCCTCGTCGCCCTCGAAGTGGGTGGTGGAGACGGCGTAGACCCGCTCGCCGCCCTCCTCGTGGGCGCTGGTGACCTTGTAGAGCATGGGGAAGGTCGGCCACGGCTGGCGCGCCGGGTCCCGCTCCTCGCCCGGCCGGGGCATGATCTCCAGCTGGGTCACGGAGGCCGCGCCCTGACGGTGGGCGGTGCCCACGCAGTCGGCGCCGGTGTCACCGCCGCCGATGACGACGACGTGCTTGCCCTCGGCGGTGATCGGGGGCGCCACGTAGTCGCCCTCCTGGACCTTGTTGGCCAGCGGCAGGTACTCCATCGCCTGGTGGATGCCGTTCAGCTCGCGGCCGGGGACCGGCAGGTCGCGGGCGGTGGTGGAACCGGCGGCGATGACGACGGCGTCGTAGCGCTTCTTCAGGTCGGTCGCCTTGAGGTCGCGGCCGATCTCGACGCCGGTGCGGAAGCGGGTGCCCTCCGCGCGCATCTGCTCTATGCGGCGGTTGATGTGCCGCTTCTCCATCTTGAACTCGGGGATGCCGTAGCGGAGGAGACCTCCGATGCGGTCCGCGCGCTCGTAGACGGCGACGGTGTGGCCGGCCCGGGTGAGCTGCTGGGCGGCGGCCAGGCCCGCCGGGCCCGAGCCGATGACGGCGACGGTCTTGCCGGACAGGCGCTCCGGGATCTGCGGGGCGACGTCCCCGGTCTCCCACGCCTTGTCGATGATCGAGACCTCGACGTTCTTGATGGTGACCGGCGGCTGGTTGATGCCGAGCACGCACGCCGACTCGCACGGGGCCGGGCACAGACGGCCGGTGAACTCCGGGAAGTTGTTGGTGGCGTGCAGGCGCTCGGACGCCGCCGACCAGTCCTCGCGGTAGGCGTAGTCGTTCCACTCGGGGATCAGGTTCCCGAGCGGGCAGCCGTTGTGGCAGAACGGGATGCCGCAGTCCATGCAGCGGCTGGCCTGCTTGCTGATGATCGGCAGCAGGGAGCCGGGGACGTAGACCTCGTTCCAGTCCTTGACGCGCTCCTCGACGGGGCGGGTCCTGGCGACCTCGCGTCCGTGGTTCAGGAAGCCCTTGGGATCAGCCATTGGTCGCCGCCTCCATCATCTTCTCGGTGGTCTCGGTCTCGGAGAGACCGGCTCGCTCGGCGGCGTCCTTGGCGGCGAGCACTGCCTGGTACGTGCTGGGGATGATCTTGCTGAAGCGCTCCACGGCGACGGGCCAGTCGGCGAGCAGCTTCTGGGCGACCGTGGACCCGGTCTCCTCGGCGTGGCGGCGCACCACGTCGTGCAGCCAGTCCTTGTCGGCGTCGTCCAGGGCCCGGATCGCGTCGACGTTGCCGACGTTGACGTTGTCGCGGTCGAGGTCGACGACGTAGGCGATGCCGCCGGACATGCCGGCCGCGAAGTTGCGTCCGGTCTCGCCGAGGACGACCGCGTGGCCGCCGGTCATGTACTCGCAGCCGTGGTCGCCGACGCCCTCGGAGACGACCAGCGCGCCGGAGTTGCGGACGCAGAAGCGCTCGCCGACCTTGCCCCGCAGGAACATCTCGCCGCCGGTGGCGCCGTAGCCGATGGTGTTGCCGGCGATGGTGGAGTACTCGGCGAGGTGGTCGGCGCCCCGGTCGGGGCGGACGACGATCCGGCCGCCGGACAGGCCCTTGCCGACGTAGTCGTTGGCGTCGCCCTCCAGGCGCAGGGTGATGCCGCGCGGGACGAAGGCGCCGAAGGACTGGCCGGCGGAGCCGGTGAAGGTGATGTCGACGGTGTCGTCGGGCAGACCGCCGCCGCCGAACTTCTTGGTGACCTCGTGGCCGAGCATGGTGCCGACCGTGCGGTTGATGTTGCGGATCGCGACCTGGGCGCGCACCGGGGCGGCCTGGGTGGCGTCCGGGGCGGCCAGCGCGTCGGAGGCGAGCTTGATCAGCTGGTTGTCGAGTGCCTTCTCCAGGCCGTGGTCCTGGCCGATGGCCTGGTGGCGCACCGCGCCCTCGGCCAGCGCGGGCACGTGGAACAGCGGCTCCAGGTTCAGGCCCTGCGCCTTCCAGTGGTCGACCGCGCGGGTCACGTCGAGGGTCTCGGCGTGGCCGACGGCCTCCTCGATGGAGCGGAAGCCCAGCTCGGCGAGGATCTCGCGGACCTCCTCGGCGATGAACCGGAAGAAGTTCACGATGTACTCGGCCTTGCCGGAGAACCGCTCGCGCAGCACCGGGTTCTGGGTGGCGATGCCGACCGGGCAGGTGTCCAGGTGGCAGACGCGCATCATGACGCAGCCGGAGACGACGAGCGGCGCGGTCGCGAAACCGAACTCCTCGGCGCCCAGCAGCGCGGCGATGACGACGTCGCGGCCGGTCTTGAGCTGGCCGTCGGTCTGCACGACGATCCGGTCGCGCAGGCCGTTGAGCAGCAGGGTCTGCTGGGTCTCGGCGAGGCCCAGCTCCCAGGGGCCGCCCGCGTGCTTGAGACTCGTCAGGGGCGAAGCGCCCGTACCGCCGTCGTGGCCGGAGATGAGCACCACGTCCGCGTGCGCCTTGGACACACCCGCCGCGACCGTGCCGACGCCGACCTCGGAGACCAGCTTGACGTGAATCCGCGCCTGCGGGTTCGCGTTCTTCAGGTCGTGGATCAGCTGGGCCAGGTCCTCGATGGAGTAGATGTCGTGGTGCGGCGGCGGGGAGATCAGGCCGACGCCCGGGGTGGAGTGCCGGGTCTTGGCGACCCAGGGGTACACCTTGTGGCCGGGCAGCTGGCCGCCCTCGCCGGGCTTGGCGCCCTGGGCCATCTTGATCTGGATGTCGTCGGCGTTGACCAGGTACTCGGAGGTGACGCCGAAGCGGCCGGAGGCGACCTGCTTGATGCTGGACCGGCGCGCCGGGTCGTACAGGCGCTCCGGGTCCTCGCCGCCCTCACCGGTGTTGGACTTGCCGCCCAGCTGGTTCATGGCGATGGCGAGGGTCTCGTGCGCCTCCTGGGAGATGGAGCCGTACGACATGGCGCCGGTGGAGAAGCGCTTGACGATCTCGGAGACGGGCTCGACCTCGTCGAGGGGGACCGGCTGCCGGTCCGACTTGAAGCCGAACAGGCCGCGCAGCGTCATCAGCCGCTCGGACTGCTCGTTCACCCGCTCGGTGTACTTCTTGAAGATGTCGTACGTGCCGGAGCGCGTGGAGTGCTGGAGGCGGAAGACCGTCTCCGGGTCGAACAGGTGCGGCTCGCCCTCGCGGCGCCACTGGTACTCGCCGCCGATGTCCAGCGCGCGGTGGGCCGGCGCGATGCCGCTGGCCGGGTACGCCTTGGCGTGGCGGGCGGCGACCTCCTTGGCGACGACGTCGATGCCGACACCGCCGATCTTGGTGGTGGTGCCGTTGAAGTACTTGGCGACGAAGGCCTCGTCCAGGCCGACGGCCTCGAAGACCTGGGCGCCGCGGTAGGAGGCGACGGTGGAGATGCCCATCTTGGACATCACCTTGAGGACGCCCTTGCCGAGGGCGTAGATCAGGTTGCGGATGGCCTGCTCGGCCTCGACGCCGGGCAGGAAGGTGCCCGCGCGGACCAGGTCCTCGACGGACTCCATCGCGAGGTACGGGTTGACCGCGGCGGCGCCGAAGCCGATGAGCAGGGCGACGTGGTGGACCTCGCGGACGTCGCCGGCCTCGACCAGCAGGCCCACCTGGGTGCGCTGCTTGGTGCCGATGAGGTGGTGGTGGACGGCCGCGGTGAGCAGCAGCGACGGGATGGGCGCGTGCTCGGCGTCCGAGTGGCGGTCGGACAGGACGATCAGCCGGGCGCCGTTCTCGATCGCGGCGTCGGCCTCGGCGCAGATCTCCTCTATGCGCGCGGCCAGCGCGTCGCCGCCGCCGTGCACCCGGTAGAGACCGGAGAGGGTCGCGGCCTTGAAGCCCGGCATGTCGCCGTCGGCGTTGATGTGGATGAGCTTGGCCAGCTCGTCGTTGTCGATCACCGGGAAGGGCAGCAGGACGCTGCGGCACGAGGCGGCGGTCGGGTCCAGCAGGTTGCCCTGGGGGCCGAGGGAGGAGCGCAGGGAGGTGACCAGTTCCTCGCGGATGGCGTCCAGCGGCGGGTTGGTGACCTGGGCGAAGAGCTGGGTGAAGTAGTCGAAGAGCAGCCGGGGGCGCTCGGAGAGCGCGGCGATCGGCGAGTCGGTGCCCATGGAGCCGATCGGCTCGGCGCCGGCCTTGGCCATCGGCGCGAGGATGACGCGCAGCTCCTCCTCGGTGTACCCGAAGGTCTGCTGGCGGCGGGTGACCGAGGCGTGGGTGTGCACGATGTGCTCGCGCTCGGGCAGGTCGGACAGCTCGATCTCGCCGGCTTCCATCCATTCGCCGTACGGCTGCTCGGCGGCGAGCTGGGCCTTGATCTCGTCGTCCTCGATGATGCGGTGCTCGGCGGTGTCCACGAGGAACATGCGGCCGGGCTGGAGGCGGCCCTTGCGGACGACCTTGGCGGGGTCGATGTCGAGGACGCCGACCTCGGAGCCGAGGACGACGAGGCCGTCGTCGGTGACCCAGTAGCGGCCGGGGCGCAGGCCGTTGCGGTCGAGTACGGCGCCGACCTGGGTGCCGTCGGTGAAGGTGACGCAGGCGGGGCCGTCCCAGGGCTCCATCATCGTGGAGTGGAACTGGTAGAAGGCGCGCCGGTCCGGCTGCATGGAGGCGTGGTTCTCCCACGCCTCCGGGATCATCATCAGCACGGAGTGCGGCAGCGAGCGCCCGCCCAGGTGCAGCAGTTCCAGGACCTCGTCGAAGGAGGCGGAGTCCGAGGCGTCCGGCGTACAGATCGGGAAGATCCGCTCCAGGTCCGCGGAGGAGCCGAACAGGTCCGAGGCCAGCTGGGACTCGCGGGCGCGCATCCAGTTGCGGTTGCCCTTGACCGTGTTGATCTCGCCGTTGTGCGCGACGAAGCGGTACGGGTGGGCGAGCGGCCAGCTCGGGAAGGTGTTGGTGGAGAACCGGGAGTGCACGAGCGCGATCGCGGAGGCGAAGCGGCGGTCGGACAGGTCCGGGAAGAACGGCTCCAGCTGGCCGGTGGTCAGCATGCCCTTGTAGACGATGGTCCGCGCGGACAGCGACGGGAAGTAGACACCGGCCTCGCGCTCGGCGCGCTTGCGCAGCGCGAAGGCGTTGCGGTCCAGCGCGATGCCCTGCGAGACGCCGTCGCTCACGAAGATCTGGCGGAACACCGGCATCGTGGAGCGGGCGGTGGCACCCAGCATCTGCGGGGCGACCGGGACCTCGCGCCAGCCGAGGACGGTGAGGCCCTCCTCTTCGGCGATCGTCTCGATGCGCGAGACGGCGTCCTCGGTGCCGTCGCCCGGCAGGAAGGCGATGCCGACGGCGTACGCCCCGGCCTCCGGCAGCTCGAATCCGGCCACTTCGCGGAAGAACGCGTCGGGCACCTGGGAGAGGATGCCCGCGCCGTCGCCCGAGTCGGGCTCGGAGCCGGTGGCGCCGCGGTGTTCCAGGTTGCGCAGCACGGTGAGCGCCTGGTCGACCAGGGTGTGGGAGGCCTCGCCGGTGAGGGTGGCGACGAAACCGACGCCGCACGCGTCGTGTTCGTTGCGGGGGTCGTACATACCCTGAGCAGCAGGGCGAGCATCCATGAAGGACCAGTTCTGGCCATTCGCGGAGTGCTGGGACGGCTGGCGCGGCGTACGCATCGGCTCTCCCGTCGTCGTCATCTGGCATGTGCAGGTGCCGAGGGACGACGTTGGCCCTCTGCGGTGGGTGCAAAATTTGGTGCAGGTTACATGATGGATGAGTTCTCGGTAAACGGGACAATCCGTTCCAGCATGCGGACACCGAAGGGTGGCGGTGGGGTGCCGCACCCGCGGTGGAAGCTATGGGGACCGGGGCGGGCAGATCGGTGTCCGTCGGTCCGAGGGGGGTGGCGGGGGCGTCGTCGCCCACTCCACGAGTGCACGGCAGGCGTCATTGCCCACAGCGCTTACGGCTCATGCCCGGAGATTACGTACTCGAAACCAGCGAGTAACGGCTACTTATACGGTCCACCGCATAAGTTCGAGCCGGACTATCCTACGGCCGTTCCGAACAGGCTGCCCAGGAGATACGTCACACCGGCCGCCGCACCACCGAGGGCGAGCTGCCGCAGCCCGCTGTACCACCAGCTGCGGGCCGTGACCTTGGCGACCACCGCGCCGCACAGGAACAGTCCGGCCAGCGCGAGCAGCACGGCGGGCCACAGCGCACTCGCGCCAAGCAGGAACGGCAGGACGGGGAGCAGGGCGCCCAGCGCGAAGGACCCGAACGAGGACACGGCCGCGACCGTCGGCGAGGGCAGGTCGGAGGGGTCGATGCCCAGTTCCTCGCGGGCGTGTATCTCCAGCGCCTGCTCGGGGTCGCTGGAGAGCTGGCGGGCCACCTCGCGGGCGAGGTCCGGCTCGACGCCGCGCGCCTCGTAGAGCGCGGCCAGCTCGGCCTCCTCGTCCGCCGGGTGCTTGCGCAGCTCGCGGCGCTCCACGTCCAGCTCGGCCTCGACCAGCTCGCGCTGGGAGGCGACGGAGGTGTACTCGCCGGCGGCCATGGAGAAGGCGCCGGCGGCCAGTCCGGCGAGTCCGCTGATCACCACGGTCTGCTGGCTCGCCGTGCCGCCGGCGACACCGGTCATCAGGGCGAGGTTGGAGACCAGTCCGTCCATCGCGCCGAAGACGGCGGGGCGCAGCCAGCCGCCGTTCACGTCGCGGTGGGTGTGGTTGTCACGGTGCGCCTCGTGCAGTGGCGCCTCGGTTTCGATGATGGCCATCAGGGTCCCCCCGGGAGCTAGTTTGGACTCATTCCACTTTTTAACAACACACAATCTACGCCGATCATTTCCGCCTCGCCAGCAAGGAAAGGCTGCGCTTACCTGCGGCTTTACCTCTTCGCACTCATTCGTGATCTTGCCCGCTCATATGTCGACCGGGTGACGCTGCGCCCGGTTCGGCTGCGGTGCGCACCGCGCCGGGGACAGATGTGCGGAGGGAGAGGAGAGGCCGCATGGCATCCACCGCCTGCATTCCCCCGGTCCCCGCGCCGCACGACACCGTCGGGCTCCGCGACCGGGCCAGGGGCGCGCTGCTCGGACTGGCCGTCGGGGACGCCCTCGGGGCGCCGGCCGAGAACATGAAGCCCTCGGAGATCCGCGCCCGCTGGGGCCGCATCACGGGGTACGTCGCCGACCGGCCCGCCGGTACGGACGACACGGAGTACGCGATCTTCTCCGGGCTGCTGCTGGCCCGCCACGGCGCCGGGCTGACCCAGGCCCATGTGGAGGCGGCCTGGCACGAGTGGATCGCGGACCGGGAGGAGGGCCCGTTCCGGGGCGCGGGCTTCAGCGAACGCGGCACCCTGGAGAACCTGCGCCGGGGGCTCGCCGCCCCGATCTCCGCCCAGCACCGGCACGCCTGGAGCGACGGACTGGCCATGCGGGCCGCGCCGCACGGCGTGTTCGCGGCCGGGCGCCCCGCCGAGGCGGCCCGGCTGGCCGCGATCGACGGCTCGGTCAGCCACGAGGGCGAGGGGATCTACGGCGGCCAGGCGGTGGCGGCGGGCGTGGCGGCGGCGATGGCCGGGGCGTCGACCGTCGCGGTGGCGGCCTCCGCGCTGGCCGTCGTCCCGGACGACTCCTGGACGGCCCGCTGTCTGCGCCGCGCGCTGACGGCGGCCCACCGGGGCGAACGCGCGGTGCGCTCCGCGGTGGTCATCGGCGGCTACCCGTGGACCGACCTGGCCCCGGAGGCCGTCGCCCTCGCCTTCGGCGCCTACGCGGCGGCCGACGGCGACTTCACGGACTCCGTGCTGACGGCCGTCAACATGGGCCGGGACGCCGACACCACGGCCGCGGTGGCCGGTGCCCTGGCCGGCGCGACCCGCGGCGTCCACGCCATCCCGGCCGACTGGGCCGCCGCCATCGCCCCGGCCCGCGGCAGCTGCCTCCCGACGATGGCCGGCCACCACGTCCTGGAGGTGGCGGACCTGCTGACCCGGGCGGCACGCGAGGCTCCGCCGGACGCGCGAGACGTGGGCGACCCCGGGGCCGGCCTCCCCGCCCCGGACTCCGTCGCGTTGCCGCCGCGTCACCCGGACCGAGCCCGTCATCAGGCACCGGCCGCACCACCCGGCGACACCGCCCCCACCCCTCCGGCGAAGGTCGGGCCGTGAGCACGGCGCGTTCCGGGGTCGGGGCGACGGGCGTCACGGCGTACGTCGAGGGGCCCGGGGGGCCGGGGACGGACCCGCCGGGCGGGAGCGGGCAACGGCCGGGAACCGGCCCGGGGACGGTGGCGTCCCGTGCGGTGCCGCTGCTGGACCGCATCGAGGGGCTGCTGCTCGGGCTCGCCGCGGGAGACGCCGCCGGCTGGCCGGCCGCCCGGCACCGGGCCGCCCGGATGCCGGAGTGGACGCGCCGCCTCACCCGCGAGCTGGACACCTTCGCCGAGCAGAACGCGACCACCACCCTGCCCGTCCCCATCGCCCTGAACCAGCCTCCGGAACCGCTGCGCCTGGGCCCCTCGGACGACGCCGAGTGGGCGGCGTTCGCGGCCGAGGCCGTGCTGCGGGCCGGGGACGACAGCGTGCTCGGGGACCTGAGCCGGGACCGCCGGATGCGGGCCGCGATCGACCTGACCTGGAACGCCGTCGCCAGCGAAGTCGCCGCGGCGGCCGACCGCGCCCCCGAGGTGGAGTCCGCGGTGCTGCCGCTGCGCGCCCGCATCTCGGTGCGGGCCGGGCTCGGCAACCTCGCCACCGGCCTGCGGCCGCCCGCCACCGGCCACGACAACCCGCACTACTTCGACGACGCCGCCTGCGTACGGGCCTGCGTCCTCGCCGTCGCCCACCCCGGCGCCCCGCGCCCCGCCGCCGACCTCGCCGAGTTCGACGCCCGCTACACCCAGGACGGCGACGGCGTGCACGGCGCGCGGGCCATGGCGGCGGCACTGGCGTGCGCCCTCGACGGCGCCGACGTGGACGCCTGCGTGAGGGCCGCGCTCGCCGAACTCCCCGAGGCGACGGAGATCGGCCGCAACGCCCGCCACGCCCTGGCCCTCGCGGCGGACGCCGGGAGCACCTTCGCCCTCGTCCCGCTCCTGGAGCACCGCATCGTCGACCACGTCTACAGCTACGGCATCGCCGCCGCCGAGACCGTCCCGGTCGCCCTCGCCCTGGCCACCGCCGCCCGGGGCCGCGTCGCGGAGGCGGTACCGGCGGCGGCCTGTCTGTCCAGGGTCGCGGATTCCGCTCCCGCGCTGGCCGGCGCCCTCACCGGCGCGCTCGGCGGCGGCACGTCGCTCCCCGCGTCCTGGCGGGACGCCTGCCGCACCCTGCCCGGCTGCGTACTGCCCCGGCTCACCGGCACCGACCTGGTCGAACTCGCCGGTCTCCTGCACGCCACGCGACCGTCCCCACCGGAAGGACGAGGCACCACCCCATGACCACCCCCACCCAGGACCACCGCTCCACCGCACCCCTCGACGAGCGCGTCACCGGCGCCCTCGTGGGCGCCGCCGTCGGCGACGCGCTCGGCGGCCCGGTCGAGGGCTACTCCCCCGAGCAGATCCTCGAACGCCACGGCGGCCGCGTCCACGGCGTCGTCGGCCCCTGGAACGGCGACGCCTGGCGCACCGCCCGCCCCCTCGCCCCGTACCACAAGGGCGACGGCCACGTCACCGACGACACCCTGATGACCCATGCGCTGGTCCGGGTCTACGGCACGGTCCGCGACCACCTGGACGCGTACGCGATCGCCGAGCACCTGGTCCCGGACCTGATCACCCACCCGCGCTGGATCCCGGAACTGGAGGCCGAGGCGCTTCCGCTCCAGCGGATCTTCCTCGCCGAGAAGTGGCTGGTCGCGCGGCTCCACTACGGCCACGTGGACCCGCGCGAGGCCGGCACCGGCAACATCGTCAACTGCGGTGCCGCGATGTACATGGCCCCGGTCGGCCTGGTCAACGCCGCGCACCCCGCGGCCGCCTACGCCGAGGCCCTGGACGTCGCGGGCGCGCACCAGTCGTCGTACGGCCGGGAGGCGGCCGGTGTCTTCGCGGCGGCGGTGGCCGCGGCCTGCGCACCGGGCGCGACCCCCGAGTCGGTGGTGGCCGCCGCGCTGTCCCTGGCCAAGGACGGCACCCGGGCCGCGATCGAGGCCGTGTGCGACGTGGCGTCACGCCACTCCGAGTTCGAGTCGGCGCTCGCACCGCTGCGCGCGGCGGTGGCCCCGTACGACACGGTGGGCCCCGACTACCGGGCGCCCTCGCTCGGTGCCCGCCGCCCCTCGCGCCTGCACGCCATCGAGGAACTGCCGGTCGCCCTCGGCATGCTGCTCGTCTCCGGCGGCGACTTCCGGCACGCGGTGCTCGGCGCGGTCAACTACGGCCGCGACTGCGACTCCATCGCCACGATGGCGGGCGCCCTGGCCGGGGCGCTGGGCTCGCCGGTGCCGGAGGACTGGGCGAAGACCGTCGCGGAGGCGAGCCGCCTGGACCTGTGGGAACCGGCGGCGACGCTCACCGGGGTCGCGCGGGAGGTCTTCGCGCGCGACGTACGGCGCCGCCGCGCCCATGAGGAGGCGTTCGCCGCGATCGGGGGCGCGGGATGCTCCGGCTGACCTGGGTCCAGCCCGAGGACCTGGTCGGCCACGAACTGCGCCAGGCACGGCTGGACGGCCGCGACGCGTCGGCGGTGGCGGCCCGCTGGCGCACGGCGGGCGGCGGCGAGGCCCCGCCCCGGGCGGGCGCCTCCGACCGGCCCGCATCGCCCGGCCTCCGGGCCCTGGCCGAAGAGCTCCTGGACGAACTGGCCCGCCTGCCCGCTCCCCTGGCGGACGCCGAGCCGACGGACCTCGGCCGGATCAGGGCCCTGTGCCCCGACTGGCCGACCCCGCGCCCCGCCGCGTCCGTGCCCCCCTCCCGTCTGGAGGCCGCCTGGCTCGGCCGCGCCGTCGGGTGCCTCCTGGGCAAGCCGGTCGAGAAACTGCCCCTGACCGGCATCCGCCTGCTCGGCCGGGCTACCGGGAACTGGCCCCCGGCCAGGTACTTCACCGCCCGGGGCGTCCCTGGCGACCTGCTCGCCGCGTATCCCTGGAACCGCCGCTCCGCGCCCACCTCCCTGGCCGAGAACATCGACGGCATGCCGGAGGACGACGACCTCAACTACCCGCTCCTGGGCCTGAAGCTGCTCCAGCGCCACGGCCGGGGCTTCGAGACGGCCGACGTGGCCCGGGTCTGGCTCGACGAACTCCCGGCCGGCCGTACCTTCACCGCCGAGCGCCTCGCCCTGCGCAACCTCCTCACCGGCCTCGAACCCCCGGACACCGCCCGTCACCGCAACCCGTTCCGCGAGTGGATCGGCGCCCTGATCCGCGCCGACGCGCACGGCTGGACCAACCCCGGCGACCCGGCCGGCGCCGCCGGGCAGGCGCACCGGGACGCGACCCTCACGCACACCGCGGTCGGCGTCCACGCGGCGATGTTCGCGGCGGCCGTCATCGCCACCGCCGCCGGCGGCACCCAGGACGTCCACGCCTGTCTGCGCTCCGGCCTCGCGGTCGTGCCGCCCGGCTCCCGCCTCGCCGGGGCCGTCCGCCACGCCGTACGGCTCGCGGGCGCGCACGCCGACTTCGACACGGTCGTGGACGAGCTGCACGCCGTCCACTCCCCCGCCCACCACTGGGTGCACGCGGTCCCCAACACCGCCCTGATCGCCGCCGCGCTCACCCACGCGGACGGCGACTTCACCGGCTCGGTCGCGCGGGTCGTGTCGGGCGGCTGGGACACCGACTCCAACGGCGCCACCGTCGGGAGCGTCGCCGGACTGCTGGCCGGTTCCCCCGCCGCGCTGCCCGCGCACTGGACGGCCCCGCTGAAGAACCGCCTGGCCACCTCCGTCGGCGACTTCGACGGCGTCGGCTTCGACACCCTCGCCCACCTCACCCACCGGGAGGCCACCCGCCCATGCCCGAGCCCGCCGCCCCTCGCCCCGTCTCCCCTCCCCTGACCGGCCTGCGCGTCCTCGACCTCGCCACCCTGTTCGCGGGACCGCTCGCCGCCACCATGCTCGGTGACTTCGGCGCCGAGGTGATCAAGATCGAGCACCCCACCCGGCCCGACCCCTCCCGGGGGCACGGCCCGTCCAAGGACGGCGTGGGCCTGTGGTGGAAGCTGCTGGGCCGCAACAAGCACGCCATCACCCTGGACCTGTCGAAACCCGCCGGGCGCACCACGCTGCTCCGCCTCGCCGCCACCGCCGACGTCGTCGTCGAGAACTTCCGGCCGGGCACCCTGGAGAAGTGGAACCTGGGCTGGGACGAGCTGTCCGCCGTCAACCCGCGCCTGGTCCTGACCCGGGTCACCGGCTTCGGCCAGTTCGGCCCCTACGCGCGCCGCCCCGGTTTCGGCACCCTCGCCGAGGCCATGAGCGGCTTCGCCGCGATGACCGGCGAACCGGACGCGCCGCCGACGCTGCCGCCGTTCGGCCTCGCGGACTCCATCGCGGCGCTGGCGACGGCGTACGCCGTGATGACGGCGCTGGCCGCCCGGGAGCGCACCGGCGAGGGCCAGGTCGTCGACATGGCGATCATCGAGCCGATCCTGACCGTGCTGGGCCCGCAGCCTCTCTGGTACGACCAGCTCGGTCACGTCCAGCCGCGCACCGGCAACCGCTCGCAGAACAACGCCCCGCGCAACACCTACCGCACCGCCGACGGCACCTGGGTCGCCGTCTCCACCTCGGCGCAGTCGGTCGCCGAACGGGTGATGCGCCTGGTGGGCCGCCCGGAGCTGATCGACGAGCCCTGGTTCGCGACGGGCGCCGACCGGGCCCGGCACGCCGACGTGCTGGACACCGCGGTCGGCGACTGGATCGCCCGGCACTCCCGCGCCGACGTGCTCGCCGCGTTCGAGAGGGCCGAGGCGGCCGTCGCGCCGGTCCAGGACGTGCGGGATGTGATGACCGACCCGCAGTACCGGGCCCTCGACACCCTCACCACGGTCGACGATCCGGAGCTGGGCCCGCTGCGCATGCAGAACGTCCTCTTCCGGCTCTCCGCCACCCCGGGCGCGATCCGCTGGGCGGGCCGCCCGCACGGCGCCGACACCGAGGAGGTGCTGACCGGGCTGGGGCTCACCCCGGCGGACGTGAAGGAGCTGCGTGAGGAGGGCGTCGTATGACCGCACCCCCGCTGACCTGGCTGTACGCCCCCGGGGACCGGCCCCGGGTGGTGGCCAAGGCGCTGGCCGCCGGTGCCGACGTGGTGGTGGTCGACCTGGAGGACGCGGTCGCCGCCGACCGCAAGGAGTACGCCCGTGACGCCACCGCCGAGCTGCTCGGCGAGCCGCAGCCGGTGCCGGTGCACGTCCGCGTCAACGCCCTGGACGGTCCGCTCGCCGCCGGCGACCTGGCGGCACTGGCCGCGCTGCCGGGTCTGTCCGGGCTGCGGCTGCCCAAGATCACGTCGCCGGAGCAGGTCATCAAGGTCGCCGAGACCACCGGCGGGCCGCCGCTGTACGCCCTGCTGGAGACGGCCCTGGGGGTGGAGCGGGCGTACTGGATCGCCGCCGCCCACCCGGCGCTGCGCGGGATCGCCCTCGGGGAGGCGGACCTGCGGGCCGACCTGGGGGTGCGCGGGGACGCCGGCCTGGACTGGTCGCGCTCGCGGGTGGTGGTGGCCGCGCGGGCGGCGGGGCTGGCGCCGCCGTCCCAGACGGTGCATCCGGACACCCGGGACCTGGAGGGTCTGGCGGCGTCCTGCGCCCACGGCCGCGCCCTGGGGTTCCTGGGGCGGGCCGCGATCCACCCCCGCCAGCTGCCGATCATCGAGCGGGCGTACCTGCCGACCGAGCGGGAGCTGGAGGAGGCGGAGACGATCGTCAAGGCGGCCACGGTCCAGCCGGGCGCGCAGGCGCTGCCGGACGGCCGGTTCATCGACGCGGCCGTGGTGGCGACGGCCCGGCGCACCCTGGCGCTGGCCCGGCGGCCGACCCTGTCCTGAGCCCCGGCCCGGCATACGCCGAGGGCGCCCGGGAAGTCCCGGGCGCCCTCGGCGGCGTACGTGACGGGCGGGTCAGCCCTTCTTCGCGGAGTCGGCGCCGTCCTTCACGGCCTCGGCGTCCTTCGCGTCCTCCGGGGCGTGCGTGTCCCCGGCGGTCCCGGTGGGCTTGGTGAGGTCGGGGGCGTCGGTCTTCCCGGCGGTGTCCGCACCGTCCGCATCGTCCGCGTCGTCGGTTCCGGCGTCCGCGGAGGCGGCCCCGGCGTCCTGCTTCGCGTCCTTCTCCCCGGCGGTCCCGTCGGTCCCGGCGTCACCGGCGGCGGTCTCCGCGCCGGGCTCCACCACGGCCTCCCGGCCCGGCCGCTTCCGCGCCGAGAGCACCATGTACACCACGGCGAGCAGGAACACCACGAGCGCGGTCCAGTTGTTCAGCCGCAGGCCCAGGATGTGGTGGGCGTCGTCGACGCGCATGTACTCGATCCAGAACCGGCCCGCGCAGTACGCGGCGACGTACAGGGCGAAGGCTCGCCCGTGGCCCAGCCGGAAGCGCCGGTCGGCCCAGATGACGAGCAGCGCGACACCGATGCACCACAGCGACTCGTACAGGAAGGTCGGGTGGTAGGTGCCCGGCACCCGGCCGTCGGCCGTCGAGGTGATCTCCACGGCCCACGGCAGGTCGGTCGCCTTGCCGTACAGCTCCTGGTTGAACCAGTTGCCCCAGCGGCCGATGGCCTGCGCGAGAGCGATGCCGGGGGCGACGGCGTCGGCGTACGCGGGCATCGGGACACCCCGGCGCCGGGCACCGATCCAGGCGCCCACCGCGCCGAACGCGATCGCGCCCCAGATGCCGAGCCCGCCCTCCCAGATCTTGAACGCGTCGACCCAGTCACGGCCCTCGCTGAAGTACAGCTGGTAGTCCGTGATCACGTGGTAGAGGCGTCCGCCGATCAGGCCGAAGGGAACGGCCCAGACCGCGATGTCGGCCACCGTGCCGGGCCGCCCGCCCCGGGCGATCCAGCGCTTGTTGCCGAGCCAGACGGCAACGAAGACGCCGATGATGATGCAGAACGCGTAGCCGCGCAGCGGGATGGGGCCGAGGTGCAGCACCCCGCGCGACGGGCTGGGAATGAAGGCAAGTTCCATGGCAGGGTCGACGCTACCGTGTCGGACGCGGGGCGCGGTGGGCAGCCCGGCTACGGGTCCGTAACGAGCGGGCGCGCTACTTGTTCGCCTCCTCCACCATCTGCTTGAGCTTGGCCGGGGTCATGGAGCGGTCCTGGTAGATGTTCTTGCCGTCCAGGAGGACCGTGGGGGTGCCGCTGAAGCCGCCGTTCTGGAAGGCCTTGTTGGACTTCTCCACCCAGCTGTTGTGCTTGCCGTTCTTCAGGCACTCCTGGAACAGGGTGGTGTCGAGGCCGTCGACCTTGCCCGCCAGGTCGAGGAGCTTGTCCTCGTCGGCGAAGGCGTCCTCGGTCTCCGGCGGCTGGTTGTCGTACAACACGTCGTGGTAGGCGGGGAACTTCCCGGCGTCCTGGGCGCAGGCCGCGGCGTTGGCCGCCTTGCGCGAGCCGGTGCCGCCCATGTTGCCGTCGATGATGGTCGCGAGGTGGTACTCGACCTTGAGCTGCCCGGCGTCGGTCAGCTCGTGGACGGTGTCGCGGTACGCCAGCTCGAAGGCCTTGCAGGCCGGGCAGCGGAAGTCCTCCCAGATGGTGAGCGTCGACTTGGCGCTCTCCTTGCCGACGGGGATCGCCAGGCCGTCCTTGCCCTGGGCCCCCGAGGGCGCCACGACCGGACCGGCCGACTCGCTGCCGTCGTCCTTGCCCGCGTTGGCCGCGACCACGCCGATCACCGCCGCGAGTCCCAGCACGCAGACCACGCTCGCGCCGACGATCAGCGCGCGGCGGCGCTTGTCCCTGGACTTCTGCTTCTCGCGCTCGGCCGCCAGCTTCTCGCGGGCGCCGCGCTTTCCCTGTCGGTTCTTCTCGCTCACACCCCGCAGAACGAACCGGGGAGGCGCAGCGCGCCTCCCCGGTCCCAGGTCCACTCGTACGAGGGACCTCTGTGCTGGGCCCGTTCCCGGGCCCGGCGTCACGCCTGTCCGCGCACGCCCTTCGCCAGGTCGGCGGCGAGCGCGCGGACGCCCTCCAGGCCGGCCGCGTCGTCGGGCGCGTCCAGCATCCGCTTGACGAACGCCGAGCCGACGATCACGCCGTCGGCGAACCGGGCGACCTCGGCGGCCTGCGCGGCGTTGGAGACGCCGAGGCCGACGCAGACCGGGGTGTCGGTGGTGGCGCGGGTGCGCCGCACCAGGTCCTCGGCCTGCGCCCCGACCGACTCGCGGGTGCCGGTGACGCCCATGAGGGAGGCCGCGTAGACGAAGCCGCTGCCGGCCGCGGTGATCTCGGCGAGGCGCGCGTCCCTGCTGCTGGGCGCGACCACGAAGACCGTGGCCAGCCCGTGCTTGTCGGCGTGCTCCCGCCACAGGGCCGACTCCTGGACGGGCAGGTCGGGCAGGATGCACCCGGCGCCGCCCGCCTCGGCCAGCTCGGCGGTGAAGCGCTCCACGCCGTAGCGGTCGATCGGGTTCCAGTACGTCATGACGAGGATCGGCTTGCCGGTGGCCTCGTGCGCCTCGCGGACCGTGCGCATCACGTCGGCGATCCGCACGCCGCCGCGCAGGGCGATGTCGTCGGCGGTCTGGATCACCGGCCCGTCGAGCACCGGGTCGCTGTGCGGCAGGCCCACCTCGACGACGTCGGCGCCGCCGTCGAGCGCGGCCTTGACCGCCGCGATGCCGCCCGTGACGGTCGGGAACCCGGCCGGGAGGTAGGCGATCAGGGCGGCGCGGCCCTCGGACTTCGCGGCCGCGAGGGTGTCGTCCAGCAGCTGTACGTTCCCGCTCACTTGGCGTCCCCCTCGATCTCCGCGGCGCCGGTCTCGTCGGCGGCGACCTCGGCGTCGGTGTCGTACAGCCCGAAGTAGCGGGCGGCGGTGTCCATGTCCTTGTCGCCGCGGCCGGACAGGTTGACCACGATCAGCCCGTCCCTGCCCAGCTCCTTGCCGACCTCCAGGGCACCGGCCAGCGCGTGGGCGCTCTCGATGGCCGGGATGATGCCCTCGGTGCGCGACAGCAGGCGCAGGGCCTGCATGGCGGCGTCGTCGGTGACCGCGCGGTACTCGCCGCGGCCGGAGTCCTTGAGGTAGGCGTGCTCGGGTCCGATGCCCGGGTAGTCCAGGCCGGCCGAGATCGAGTACGGCTCGGTGATCTGGCCCTCGTCGTCCTGGAGGACGTAGGACCGGGAGCCGTGCAGGATGCCGGGCTCGCCCGCGGTCAGGGTGGCCGCGTGCTCGCCGGTCTCGACGCCGTGCCCGGCGGGCTCGCAGCCGATGAGGCGGACGTCCGCGTCGGGGATGAAGGCGTGGAAGAGGCCGATGGCGTTGGAGCCGCCGCCGACGCAGGCGATCGCGGCGTCGGGCAGGCGTCCGGCCTGCTCCAGGAGCTGGCGGCGGGCCTCGACGCCGATGACCCGGTGGAAGTCGCGGACCATCGCCGGGAAGGGGTGGGGACCCGCGACGGTGCCGAACAGGTAGTGGGTGCGGTCGACGTTGGCGACCCAGTCGCGGAACGCCTCGTTGATCGCGTCCTTCAGCGTGCGGCTGCCGGACTTCACGGCGATGACCTCGGCGCCGAGCATGCGCATACGGGCCACGTTGAGGGCCTGGCGCTGGGTGTCGATCTCGCCCATGTAGATGGTGCAGTCGAGGCCGAAGAGGGCGCAGGCGGTGGCCGTGGCCACACCGTGCTGGCCGGCGCCGGTCTCGGCGATGACGCGGGTCTTGCCCATGCGCTTGGTGAGCAGGGCCTGGCCGAGCACGTTGTTGATCTTGTGCGAGCCGGTGTGGTTCAGGTCCTCGCGCTTGAGGAAGATCCTGGCTCCGCCGGCCTCGGCGGCGAAGCGCGGTACCTCGGTGAGGGAGGAGGGGCGGCCGGTGTAGTGGACCAGGAGGTCGTCCAGCTCCCGGGCGAACTCGGGGTCGGACTTGGCCTTGTCGTACTCGACGGCGACCTCGTCGACGGCGGCGACGAGGGCCTCGGGGATGAACTTGCCGCCGAAGGCGCCGAAGTAGCCCTCTGCGGAGGGGACTTGGCCCTCCGGGTCGGGGATGAAGAAGGTGCTGGGCATGCGGGTACCTCACGGTGAGTGTCTGGTGGGGACTAATCGCCGTGGGGGCGGGGACCATGTGTCGGCCACCGGCCGCCGTGGCGGGCCGGTCGCGCAGTTCCCCGCACCCCTATGGGGCGCGTCGCCATCGCATGCCGTTGACCTGACCCGGTTCGTCGCCGATGACGTACCGCACCCGGCGGCCGTGCACCCGGCGTGCGGGCGCGCGGCAGCCGCGGGGCCGGCAGCCGCGCGCGAGGCGGGCGTACGGGTCCCGGGGGGCCGGAGCGAGTGCGGGAGTCATCGGGCTCAGCTTACCGGCGGGTCAGCCCCGGCCGTGGCGGAGTGCGGGATGCTCGCCGGCCGCCACCAGGTCGGAGACCGCCGTCTTGGGGTCGCGGCCGGTGACCAGGGACTCGCCGACCAGGACGGCGTCGGCGCCCTCGTTGGCGTAGGCGATCAGGTCGTGCGGGCCGCGGACGCCGGACTCGGCGACCTTGACGATGTGCGCGGGGATCTCCGGGGCGACCCGCTCGAACGTGCCGCGGTCGACCTCGAGCGTCTTCAGGTTGCGCGCGTTGACGCCGATGACCTTGGCGCCCGCGTCCACCGCGCGCTCGACCTCGTCCTCGTCGTGCACCTCGACCAGCGGGGTGAGTCCGATGGACTCGGCGCGCTCGATCAGCGACTCCAGGGCCGGCTGTTCGAGGGCCGCGACGATCAGCAGCACGAGGTCGGCGCCGTGGGCGCGGGCCTCCCACAGCTGGTACGAGGTGACGACGAAGTCCTTGCGCAGCACGGGGATGTCCACGCGCGCGCGGACCGCGTCCAGGTCGGCCAGCGAGCCGCCGAAGCGGCGCTCCTCGGTGAGGACGGAGATGACGGCCGCGCCGCCCGCCTCGTAGTCGGCGGCGAGCCCGGCCGGGTCGGCGATGGCCGCGAGCGCGCCCTTGGAGGGGCTGGAGCGCTTGACCTCGCAGATGACCTTGACGCCGTCGCCGCGCAGCGCGGACACGCCGTCCTTCGCGGGGCGGGCCTTGGCCGCGCGCTCCTTGAGCTCGTCGAGGCCGACGCGCGCCTGCCGCTCCGCGAGGTCGGCACGGACTCCGTCGATGATCTCGTCGAGCACACTCACGCGAGCGGCCCCCTTTCAGACGGCGAAACGTGTGGTCACTGTGATGGTATCCGGAGCCGGGCACCGGTCCCGCATCCGGCCGATCCGGGTCCCACTGGGTGGACGTTCCGTGGATGATCAAGGAAGGAGCCAGCCGCCGAACGGCAGGTTCCGGACAACGGTGAAGACCAGCAGCAACGTCCCCAGGGTCCACAGGTGGACCGGCCCGAGGTCGATGCGCACCGGACGCCCCCGGGCCGCGCGGACCACCCAGACGGTCCACAGGACGGCGAAGCCCAGATAGGCGAGGACGGCGGGCGCGTTGGCGTGCAGCGCGGCGGTCAGGTCGCCGTGCACGAAGGAGTGGGCGCTGCGCAGGCCGCCGCAGCCGGGGCAGTAGACGCCCGTGAAACGCAGCAGGGGGCAGACGGGGTAGTGGCCGGGCTCGTAGGGGTCCACGCTCCCCACGTAGGCGAAGGCCCCGGCGACGGCCGCGAGCACTCCGGCCGGGACGGCCAGGCGCAGGACCGCGCCGCGGGGCCGGAGGGTGCCGGTGCCGGTCCGCATGGGTTTCCCGCTCTCGACGTCCACGCCCGCATTCTGCCCCCGGCGGCCCCCGCGCGCACGTGAGGGGCGGTCACCGGCACCCCTGTGCCGGTCCGCCCCTCAGGAGGTCCGTGACCGCCGTGCCCGGTGGTCAGCCCTTGGCGCCGGCCTGCGCGCGCTCGCCGCTGACCTGGTGCACGGGGTGGTTCTGCTTCGGCTGGCCGAGGCCCATCATCTTCATGATGTAGCCGACGACACCGCCGAGGAGCACGACCGCCAGGCCGGCCCAGAAACCCCACGGCTGGGCGGCCACCATGAACATGCCCGCGATGCAGAAACCGATGAAGGAGATGATGACACCGGTCCAGGCGGCCGGGGTGTGACCGTGGCTGCTGCCCGCCATTGCTTGCTCCTCGTTGCTGTGTGCCATGTCTGAGCAGGACGCTCGCACCCATTGTCCCGCACGGGGGCACGCGCCGTGAGCGGGGGTGCTCCGGCGGGTGAACACGCGGTTCGGGCGGTCAGGCGCTGGTGGGGTCCTCGCCGCGGTCGATGGCCTTCCACAGGTCCTCGGGGCGGTCCGGGTCGACGGTCTGCGGCCTGCGGCGCGGGCGCGGGGTGCCGTCGCGCTCGTAGCGGCCGGACATCGCGGGCCACTGGCGGCCGTAGCGCAGCGCGAGCAGCCCGGCCAGCAGGAGCAGCGCACCGCCCACGGCCGCGACGTACGGCCACGCGGTGTGGGAGAGCACGTCGACGGTGGCCGAGGTGTCACCGGCCGCCTTGGCGGCCTGGTCGTCCAGGGCCGAGCTGTCGGAGGCGCCCGCCAGGGCGGCGGCGACGGTGCCCGCGCCGCTGAGCGCGAGCACGGCGGCGACGGCGAAGCGGCCGGCGCGGCGGACGGCGAAGACGGCGACGAGCGCGGCGAGGCCGACTATGGCGAGCGCCGCGGGTACGCCCGTGACGTCGCTGCCCTTGGCGGTCAGGGTGAACGCGCCGCCGGCCACCGTCGCGGTGCCCTCCGCCCACTCCTGCCGGGTGGCGAGCAGGGCGACGGCGGCGCCGAGCGCGCCGCACATCAGGGCGACGGCGAGGCTCCGGCGGCCGGCCCGGGCGGGTCCTGCGGCTGGGGTGCGGGGGTGAGGAACGGCTGTCACGTACTCCACTATCACCCGAACCCCGGGCGAACCGTCACCCGGGGTTCGCATTGGGGGCGTGAGAATCGCCCCACCCCTCCGGCCGGTTGCCCCTATTGCGCCAGCCGGTTGGCCGTGTGTACGGCCCGCAGCACGGCCGCCGCCTTGTTGCGGCACTCGGTGTCCTCGGCGACCGGGTCGGAGTCGGCGACGACGCCGGCGCCCGCCTGGACGTAGGCGGTGCCGTCACGCAGCAGCGCCGTGCGGATGGCGATGGCGGTGTCGGAGTCGCCCGCGAAGTCGAGGTAGCCGACGCAGCCGCCGTACAGGCCGCGCCGGGAGGGTTCGAGTTCGTCGATGATCTGAAGGGCGCGCGGCTTGGGCGCGCCGGAGAGGGTGCCGGCCGGGAAGCAGGCGGTGAGGACGTCGAAGGCGGTGCGGCCCGGGGCGACCCGTCCGGTGACCGTCGAGACGATGTGCATGACGTGCGAATACCGCTCGACGGACATGAAGTCGACGACCTCGACCGAGCCGGGCTCGCAGACGCGTCCCAGGTCGTTGCGGCCGAGGTCGACGAGCATCAGGTGCTCGGCGCGCTCCTTGGGGTCGGCGAGCAGTTCGTCGGCGAGGGCCTGGTCCTCCTGCGGGGTGGCGCCGCGCGGGCGGGTGCCGGCGATGGGGTGCACCAGGGCGCGTCCGCCCTCGACCTTGACCAGGGCCTCGGGGGACGAGCCGACGACGTCGAAGCCGTCGAGGCGGAGCAGGTACATGTACGGCGAGGGGTTGGTGGCCCGCAGGACCCGGTACACGTCGAGCGCGCTCGCCGTGCAGGGCGTCTCGAACCGCTGGGAGGGGACGACCTGGAAGGCCTCGCCCGCGCGGATGCGCTCCTTGATGTCCTCGACGGCGTCCTGGAAGTCGGGGCCGCCCCACAGCGCGGTGTACTCGGGCAGCTCGGAGGGCGGCAGCGCGGCCGGGGGCTGGGCCACCGCGCGCGTGAGGTCGGCCTCCATGGCGTCCAGGCGGGCGATCGCGTCGGCGTAGGCCTCGTCGACGCCGGTCTCCAGGTCGTTGTGGTTGATCGCGTTGGCGATCAGCAGGACCGAGCCCTCCCAGTGGTCCATGACGGCGAGGTCGCTGGTGAGCAGCATGGTCAGCTCGGGGAGCCTCAGGTCGTCGCGCTCCCCCGGGCCGACCTTCTCCAGGCGGCGCACGATGTCGTAGCCGAGGTAGCCGACCAGGCCGCCGGTGAAGGGCGGCAGGCCGAGGTCGTGGGCGAGGTCGCGCGGGGTGTGCAGGGCCTCGACGGTGGCCCGCAGGGCGGCGAGCGGGTCGCCGTCGGTGGGGACGCCGACGGGCGGGGTGCCCTGCCAGTGGGCCTGCCCGTCCCGCTCGGTGAGGGTGGCGGCGCTGCGGACGCCGACGAAGGAGTACCTGGACCAGGACCGGCCGTTCTCCGCGGACTCCAGCAGGAAGGTGCCGGGGCGCTCGGCGGCGAGCTTGCGGTACAGGGCCACGGGGGTGTCGCCGTCGGCGAGGAGCTTGCGGCCGACCGGGATCACCCGGCGGTCGGCGGCGAGCTTGCGGAAGGTCTCGAGGTCCATGTCGTCCATGGCGGCAGACCCTACTGACCCGCACCGGGCGCGTCGGTGCCCGCGGCGTCTTCGGCGTCTTCGGCGAGGAGCACGTCGGTGTCGAAGCAGGTGCGTGTGCCGGTGTGGCAGGCGGCGCCCACCTGGTCGACCTTGACGAGCACGGTGTCGGCGTCGCAGTCAAGGGCGACGGACTTCACCCACTGGAAGTGCCCCGAGGTGTCGCCCTTGACCCAGTACTCCCGGCGGCTGCGCGACCAGTAGGTGCAGCGGCCGGTCGTCAGCGTGCGGTGCAGTGCCTCGTCGTCCATCCAGCCGAGCATCAGCACCTCGCCGGTGTCGTACTGCTGGGCGATGGCGGGCAGGAGGCCGTCGGCGCTGCGCTTGAGCCGGTCGGCGATCTCGGAGGCGAGCGGGCCGGACCGCCCGGGGCCGCCGCTGGTGGGGGAGCTGCTGGTCATGCGCCCATTGTGCCGCGCGGGACGGACACGCTTCCGGGATGTCCATTGGGCGGACCCGGCGGGCCGCCGTAGGCTGACTCCATGTCGACCTTCGCCAAGCGTGAACGACTTCTGCTCGCGGACCTGTTGGAGACGGCGGGTCCGGACGCCCCTACCCTGTGCGAGGGCTGGCGGACCCGTGATCTGGCCGCGCACGTGGTGGTGCGCGAACGGCGCCCGGACGCGGCCGGAGGCGCCCTGATCAAGCCGCTGGCCTCCCGCCTCCACCGGGTGAGGGAGGAGTACGGCGCGAAGCCGTACGAGGAACTGCTCCAGCTGATCCGCACGGGCCCGCCGCGCTTCTCCCCCTTCCAGCTCAAGCAGGTGGACGAGGCGGCGAACACGGTCGAGTTCTACGTCCACGCCGAGGACGTCCGCCGCGCCCAGCCCGACTGGTCGCCGCGCGAGCTGGACCCGGTCTTCCAGGACGCCCTGTGGTCCCGTCTGGAGCGCGCCGCCCGCCTGATGGGCCGGGGCATCCCGACGGGTCTGGTGCTGCGCCGTCCCAACGGCCAGACGACCGTCGCCCACCGGGGCACGCCGGTGGTGACGGCGACGGGCGAGCCGTCCGAGCTGCTGCTGTTCGCGTACGGCCGGCAGAGCGCCGCGAAGGTGGAGCTGGAGGGCGAGCAGGACGCCATCGCCAAGCTGCGGGAGACCAAGCAGCTCGGGATCTGATCCCCGGGTCGCTCACTTCGGCAGCTCGGCCCGCCGTACGCCCGGCGCGCACAGGGCGACGACCCCGCCGAGGCCGCAGACCACGGCGCTGACGGCGAAGACGGGGCCGGTGCCCCAGGCGCCGATGGCGGCGGCCGACAGGGGCATGCTCAGCGGCGCGATCCCCAGGCTGACGATGCCTCCGACGGCGGTGACGCGGCCCAGGTAGGCGGGGTCGGACTGGGTTTGCAGCAGGGCGCCGCACATGGCGCCGCTGAGCCCGGTGAGCAGGCCGATGAGCAGCGCCGTGCCGACGGCCGCGGGGAGGCCGGGCGCGTGGGCCAGGGCGGCGATCGCGGCCGCGCCGGGGATGATGGCGCCGGCGGCGACGCACCCGGCGCGCGGCAGGCGTCCCCGTACGGTCAGCAGCAGGGCGGCGGCTCCGGCGCCCGTCCCGAACCCCGCGAGCACCCAGCCCATCCCGGAGGCGCCCCAGCCCCGCTCGTCCGCGAGCAGGGTGAGGCCCACGTTGAGGGGGCCGACGAAGCCGAGGTCGCCCAGGGCGATGGTCACCATGAGCGGGCCGAGGACGCGGTGCCGGCGGACGTAGCGGAGCCCGCCCACCAGGTCCCGCCAGGCGGTGGTCCCCCGCGCGGTGGGCGCGTCGTCGGCGGGCAGGTCGCGCATCCGTACGGAGACCAGCAGCGGCAGGGACACGGCGATCAGCAGTCCGGCGAACGCGAAGGCCGCCGCCGCGCCGCCGAGCGCCACGCCGAGTCCGCCGAGCGGTGCGCCCACGACGGCGGCGAAGCGCACGGCGAGACCGCGCAGTCCCTGGACGCGGGCGAGCTGGTCCTTGGAGGTGATCCGCGCCGGGAGGGCCCCGACCGCGGGCAGGAACACGGCGTCGACGGTGCCGAAGACAAGGGCGAGCAGGGCGAGGAGCCACAGCCCGGGGTCGGCCGCGAAGAGCACGGCGGCGACGGCGAGGACCGCGCCGCACCGTACGGCGTCGCTGCCGATGACGACCCGGCGCGGCCCGAGCCGGTCGGCGACCACTCCCCCGCCGAGCATGAGCAGCGCCCGGGGCACCGCACTGACGGCGGTGACGAGGCCGGCCTGCGCGGGGGTGCCGTTCTGCACGGCGGCCCAGGACAGCGCGAGAAAGAACACCATGTCGCCGACCATGGACGCGGTATAGGCACCGACCCAGCGCAGGACATTGGGGTCACGGTGGGCGGGGCGGCCGGGGGTGGACTCGATCCGGCGGTCGGATATGTCGGTGAGGTCGGACACCTGGTCAGGCGGCCCAGTCACGGAGCAGGCGGGCGGTTTCGTTGAGGTCGGCCTCGTCGCTGCGGATGTCGGAGACGAGTTTGGCCATCTCCCCGTACGGCAGCTCGAAGGGCATCCCGGCCTGCTCCATGTACTCCCAGGAGCAGGCCACACCGATGGAAGCGTTGTAGTCGGTGAAGGGCCTCAGTCGCAGCGCGGTGTGCAGAAACGTCGCGGCCCGCGCGGGCACCTCCTCGTAGTAGGGCTCACCGGCGACCCGCTCGTACCTGTGCCGCTCGACCATGCAGTGCAGCGCGCCCCAGTCCCGGATCGGCGTGTTCTGCGGTGACACGTTCACCTGGATGTTGAGGACCCAGCCGGTGTCCACATACAGCGTCACCGAAGCCCCCTCGGGAAGCGCTCCTCGAAGTCGGCCATGATCTCGCGGGCCTTCTTGGACGCCCCCTCCACGAACCGCTGCTTCTGCCGCCGGCGCACCACGTCCTCGGTCAGTATGTCGTGCGCCAGCCGCTTGATCGCGACGCCCTGCTCCTTGGCCTCCGCGCGCAGCTCGGCCAGCTCTTCCTCGGTGAACTCAATCGTGATCCCAGGCATATGAGCACCTTAGCGATAGCGAAACCGCAGCCACTACCGCCTTCACTACCAAGGGGGACCCTTCGAACTACCGAACGGGGTGCCCCGCCTCGCGCAGGGCGGTTTTCACCTCGCCGATCCGCAGGTCGCCGAAGTGGAAGACCGACGCCGCCAGTACCGCGTCCGCGCCCGCCTCGACCGCCGGGGCGAAGTGGGCGAGGCCGCCCGCGCCGCCCGAGGCGATGACCGGGACGGTCACGTGCTTGCGCACCGCCGCCAGCATCTCCAGGTCGTAGCCGTCCTTCGTGCCGTCCGCGTCCATCGAGTTGAGCAGGATCTCCCCCGCGCCCAGCTCGGCGGCCCGGTGCGCCCACTCGACCGCGTCGATGCCGGTGCCGCGCCGGCCGCCGTGGGTGGTCACCTCGAAGGTGCCGGCCTCGGTGCGGCGGGCGTCGACCGACAGCACGAGGACCTGCCGGCCGAACCGCTCGGCGATCTCGCGGATCAGGTCGGGGCGGGCGATGGCGGCCGTGTTCACGCCCACCTTGTCCGCACCGGCCCGCAGCAACTTGTCCACGTCGTCGGCGGTGCGCACCCCGCCGCCCACGGTCAGCGGGATGAACACCTGCTCGGCGGTGCGGCGCACCACGTCGTAGGTCGTCTCGCGGTCGCCCGACGAGGCGGTGATGTCCAGGAACGTCAGCTCGTCGGCGCCCTCGGCGTCGTACACCTTGGCCATCTCGACGGGGTCGCCCGCGTCGCGCAGGTTCTGGAAGTTGACGCCCTTGACGACCCGGCCGTTGTCCACGTCCAGGCAGGGGATGACTCGGACCGCCAGGGTCATGAATCCACGGCTCCTCTATACGCTTCCACTTCGACGGACACCAGCACCCGCGAGTCGATGAAGCCCTGCACGACCAGCAGGGTCGTGACCGGGCGTACGGAGTCGAACAGCTCCTTGTGGGCGCGGCCCACCGCGTCGACGTCACGGGAATGTGCCAGGCACACACGGGTCCGGATCACGGACTCGATGCCGAGCCCGAACTCGGCGAGGGCCTCGACGGCGAAGCCGAAGGCCACCTTCGTCTGCTCGTACGGGTCGCCCTCGCCGTGGAGCATGTCGCCCTTGGCGGCGGTGGTGCCCGCCACGATGACACGATCACCCGCCGCCACCGCCCGTGCGAAACCGAAGGACTCTTCCCAGGGACTTCCGCTCTGCACGCGGCGTACGGCTTCGGATGTCATGTGGACACAGCCTCCAGGGCCTCTTCCAGGGTGAACGCCTTCGCGTAGAGGGCCTTCCCGACGATGGCCCCCTCGACACCGTCCGGGACCAGCCCGGCGATCGCGCGCAGGTCGTCCAGGGAGGACACGCCGCCCGAGGCCACGACCGGGCGGTCGGTGGCGGCGCAGACGTTCTTCAGGAGCTCCAGGTTGGGGCCCTGAAGGGTGCCGTCCTTGGCGATGTCGGTGACGACGTACCGGGCGCAGCCCTCCTTGTTCAGGCGGTCCAGCGTCTCGTAGAGGTCACCGCCGTCGCGGGTCCAGCCCCGGCCGCGGAGCGTGGTGCCCCGTACGTCCAGGCCGACCGCGATCTTGTCGCCGTGCTCGGCGATGACCTTGGCGACCCACTCGGGGGTCTCCAGGGCGGCGGTGCCCAGGTTCACCCGGGTGCAGCCGGTGGCGAGGGCGGCGGCGAGGGTGTCGTCGTCGCGGATGCCGCCGGACAGCTCCACCTTGATGTCCATCGCCTTCGCGACCTCCGCGATCAGCGCGCGGTTGTCCCCGGTGCCGAACGCCGCGTCCAGGTCCACCAGGTGCAGCCACTCGGCGCCGGAGCGCTGCCAGGCGAGGGCGGCCTCCAGCGGGGAGCCGTAGGAGGTCTCGGTGCCGGACTCGCCGTGCACGAGGCGGACGGCCTGGCCGTCGCGGACGTCGACGGCGGGGAGGAGTTCGAACTTGCTCATCTCTACCGGGCTCATCTCTACAGGGTCTCGATCCAGTTGGTGAGGAGCTGGGCTCCGGCGTCACCGGACTTCTCGGGGTGGAACTGGGTGGCCCACAGCGCGCCGTTCTCCACGGCGGCCACGAAGGGCTCGCCGTGCGTGGCCCAGGTGACCCTGGGCGCGGCGATCAGCGGGTTGTGCGCCTCCTGGGTCCACTCGTGGACGGCGTAGGAGTGCACGAAGTAGAAGCGGGCGTCCGGGTCCAGGCCGGCGAAGAGCCGGGAGTCGGCCGGTGCCTCCACCGTGTTCCAGCCCATGTGGGGCACGACGTCGGCCTGGAGCGGTCCGACCGTGCCGGGCCACTCGTCCAGGCCCTCGGCCTCCACCTCGTGCTCGATGCCGCGGGTGAAGAGGATCTGCATGCCGACGCAGATGCCCATGACCGGGCGTCCGCCGGACAGCCTGCGGTCGACGATCCAGTCGCCGCGGGCGGCCTTGAGGCCGTCCATGCAGGCGGCGAAGGCGCCGACGCCGGGGACCAGCAGCCCGTCGGCGTTCATGGCCCGGTCGTAGTCGCGGGTGATCTCGACGTCGGCTCCCGCGCGCGCGAGGGCACGCTCGGCGGAACGGACGTTGCCGAAGCCGTAGTCGAAGACGACGACCTTCTTGGCGGCGGTCAACTCCACACCTCCAGCCTCAGGACGCCCGCGAGCAGACACATGCCGGCGCCGATGGAGAGCAGCACGATCAGGCCCCTGGGCATCTGCTGCTTGGCGAAGGAGTAGATGCCGCCGAGGAGGAAGAGACCGACGACGATCAGTGCGGTGGACGTACCGTTCATCGGTTACAGCGCGCCCTTCGTGGAAGGCAGGATGCCGGCCGCGCGGGGGTCGCGCTCCGAGGCGTAGCGCAGGGCCCGGGCCAGCGCCTTGAACTGGCACTCCACGATGTGGTGCGCGTTGCGTCCGTAGGGCACGTGCACGTGCAGGGCGACCTGGGCCTGGGCGACGAAGGACTCCAGGATGTGCCGGGTCATCGTCACGTCGTACTCGCCGATCATCGGCGCCATGTTCTCGGGCTCGGTGTGCACGAGGTAGGGGCGGCCGGAGAGGTCGACGGTGACCTGGGCGAGGGACTCGTCCAGCGGGACCGTGCAGTTGCCGAAGCGGTAGATGCCCACCTTGTCGCCGAGCGCCTGCTTGAAGGCGGCACCCAGCGCGAGGGCGGTGTCCTCGATGGTGTGGTGGGAGTCGATGTGCAGGTCGCCGTCGGTCTTCACGGTCAGGTCGAACAGACCGTGCCGGCCGAGCTGGTCGAGCATGTGGTCGTAGAAGCCGACGCCGGTGGCGATGTCGGTCTTGCCGGTGCCGTCGAGGTCGAGCTCGACGAGGACCGAGGTCTCCTTGGTGGTGCGCTCCACGCGCCCTACGCGGCTCATGTGTGCTGCTCCTTCTTGACTTCACGTACCGCGTCGAGGAACGCGTCGTTCTCCTGCGGGGTGCCGGCGGTGACCCGCAGCCAGCCCGGCACGCCGTTGTCCCGGACCAGGACGCCCCGGTCGAGGATCTTCCGCCAGGTCGCGTGGGAGTCCGTGAACCGCCCGAACTGGACGAAGTTGGCGTCGGACTCGGTCACCTCGTAGCCGATGGCCCGCAGTTCGGCGACCAGCCGGTCCCGCTCGGTCTTCAGCTGCTCCACGTACTTCAGCAGCGTGTCCGTGTGCTCCAGGGCGGCCAGCGCGGTCGCCTGGGTGACGGCCGACAGGTGGTACGGCAGCCGTACGAGCTGGACCGCGTCGACGACGGCGGGGTGCGCGGCGAGGTAGCCCAGGCGCAGGCCCGCCGCGCCGAACGCCTTCGACATGGTGCGCGAGACGACCAGGTTCGGCCGGCCGTCCAGCAGCGGCAGCAGGGAGGCGCCGTGGCTGAACTCGATGTACGCCTCGTCGACCACGACCATGGACGGCTTCGCCGCCTGGGCCGCCTCGTACAGGGCGAGGACCGTCTCGGCCGGGACCGCGTTGCCGGTGGGGTTGTTGGGGGTGGTGACGAAGACGACGTCCGGGCGGTGCTCGGCGATCGCCTGCTCGGCGGCGGGCACGTCGATGGTGAAGTCCTCGTGGCGCGGCCCGGAGATCCAGCCGGTGCCGGTGCCGCGCGCGATGAGGCCGTGCATCGAGTACGACGGCTCGAAGCCGATCGCGGTGCGGCCCGGCCCGCCGAAGGTCTGCAACAGCTGCTGGATGACCTCGTTGGAGCCGTTGGCCGCCCAGACGTTGCGCACGTCCAGGGGGTGCCCGGTGGTCTTCGTCAGGTACGCGGCGAGCTGGGTGCGCAGCTCGACCGCGTCCCGGTCGGGGTAGCGGTTGAGGTCGCGGGCGGCTTCGCGGACCCGCTCGGTGATCCGCTCGACCAGCGCGTCGGGCAGCGGGTACGGGTTCTCGTTGGTGTTCAGCCGTACCGGCACGTCCAGCTGGGGCGCGCCGTAGGGGGACTTGCCGCGCAGCTCGTCCCGTACGGGGAGATCGTCGATGCCGAACGTCACTTGCTCTCCGGGACCTTCCACTCGAACCTCGCCTTGATCGCCGCGCCGTGCGCGGGCAGGTCCTCCGCCTCCGCCAGCGTCACCACGTGCCGCGCGACCTCGGCGAGCGCGTCGCGCGTGTAGTCGACGATGTGGATGCCGCGCAGGAAGGACTGCACGGACAGGCCGGAGGAGTGGCAGGCGCAGCCGCCGGTGGGCAGGACGTGGTTGGACCCGGCCGCGTAGTCGCCGAGCGAGACGGGCGCCCAGGGGCCGACGAAGATCGCGCCGGCGTTCTTGACCCGGTCGGCGACGGCGGCGGCGTCGGCGGTCTGGATCTCCAGGTGCTCCGCGCCGTAGGCGTCGACCACGCGCAGGCCCTCGTCCAGGCCGTCGACGAGGACGATCGCGGACTGGCGGCCGGCGAGGGCCGGGCGGATCCGGTCCTCGATGTGCTTGGTCGCCTCGACCTGCGGCCGCAGTTCCTTGTCCACCGCGTCCGCCAGCTCCACGGAGTCGGTGACCAGGACGGCGGCGGCCAGCGGGTCGTGCTCGGCCTGGCTGATCAGGTCGGCGGCGATGTGCACCGGGTCGGCGGTCGAGTCCGCCAGGACGGCGATCTCGGTCGGGCCCGCCTCGGCGTCGATGCCGATCTTCCCGGTGAAGAAGCGCTTGGCGGCGGCGACCCAGATGTTGCCGGGGCCGGTGACCATGGCGGCGGGCGGGCAGGACTCGGTGCCGTAGGCGAACATCGCGACGGCGGTGGCGCCGCCGGCCGCGTACACCTCGTCCACGCCGAGCAGGGCGCAGGCGGCGAGGATGGTGGGGTGCGGGATGCCGCCGAACTCGGCCTGCGCGGGCGAGGCGAGCGCGATCGAGCCGACGCCGGCCTCCTGCGCGGGCACCACGTTCATGACGACGGACGACGGGTAGACCGACCGGCCGCCGGGCACGTAGAGCCCGACCCGCTCGACCGGCACCCACTTCTCGGTGACCGACCCGCCGGGCACCACCTGGGTGGTGTGCGTGCTGCGGCGCTGCTCGCGGTGGACGAGGCGGGCGCGGCGGATGGACTCCTCGAGCGCGGCGCGCACGGCCGGGTCGAGGCCCTCCAGCGCGCGAGTCAGCTCCTCGGCCGGGACCCGCACCCGTTCCAGCCGGACGCCGTCGAACTGCTCGGTGAAGTCGATCAGCGCCGCGTCCCCGCGATGGTGCACGGCCTCGCAGATCGGACGCACCTTCTCCAGGGCGGCCGAGACGTCGAAGTCGGCTCGGGGCAGCAGGTCGCGCAGGGCGGGGCCCTCGGGGAGGGCGTCGCCGCGCAGATCGATTCGGGAGATCACGGAACCAATTCTCTCAGACCCGCGTCCGGCACGGTCCGCGCGTATCAATGGCTGATACAGAACGCGACGGACCTCACGGCCCGCGGTGAACTCACGCGATCCGTGCTCACTTTGAGTGTTCGGAAGGTCACGCAGTGGGCATGAACGGTTGTACGAAGAGTGAGCGACCGACGAGTAGCCGGGGAGGGAGTGAAGCACCGTGACCGAGGGGGCCGGCCATCGTGACGGAGAGCTGCCGGACGACCTGACCATCGCCGAGGCCGGCATGTGGCAGGCGTTCCGCAACGGCAGCGTGTACGACCTGAGCAGCGGCGACCCGCTCGTCGACGACCCGCACGGCGGGCGTCCGTGGGGGCCGGAGCGGACCGTGCGGGCCCGCGTCGTGTGCTGGCTGCTCCTGGACGGTCCGCCGGCGCTCGCGGGCCGGGTGTCCTCGCTCCAGCTGGTGGGCGTGCGGATCAGCGACACGATGGATCTGGCGGGCGGCACGGTGGTGCCCTACGTCGAGCTGCGGCGCTGCCGCTTCGAGCGCGAGGTGCTGCTGCCGGAGACCCGGTTCACGACGGTGCGGCTGGTGGACTGCGCGGTGCCGCGCCTGGAGGCGGCCCGGCTGCACACCGAGGGCGACCTGCACCTGCCGCGCTCCCGCTTCCCGGGCGGCATCCGGCTCACGGACGCGCGCATAGGCACCGACCTGCTGCTCAACCAGGCGATCGTGCACCGGGACCGCAGCGGGCGTTCCATCGCCGCGGACGGCATGACGGTCGGGCAGGACCTCCAGGCCGAGATGCTGGAGTCGCACGGCGAGGTGAGCCTGCGCAGCGCCCAGGTCGGCGTGTCGCTGAGCCTGCGCGGCGCCCGGCTGCTGAACCCGTACACGCGGCACGCGCTGAACGCCCCGCAGCTGACGGTGGAGCGCACGCTGTACCTGACCCCGGCGGGCCTGGGCAGCCCGCTGCTGCGCGGCACCACCCCGGCGCAGGGCACCCGCATCCAGCGTTTCGAGTGCGAGGGCGGGGTGCGCCTCGACGACGGGCGGTTCGGCGACGCCCTGGACCTGGAGCACGCCCGGTTCACCTTCACCGACGACCAGGAGCTGTCGCTGCGCCGGGTGCAGACGCCCGAGCTGCGTTTCCTGGGCGAGCGTCCGGCGCGCGGGCGGGTGGTGCTGTCGGGGGCGCGGGTGGTCAACCTGATGGACCGGGCGGACAGCTGGCCGGGCCCCGGCCGGCTGCACATGGGCGGCTTCGCCTACGAGAACCTGGTGCCGCGCGGGCCGTTCCCGCTGGAGAAGCGGCTGCGCTGGGTGGGCGCCGCGACCGCCGAGTACCACCCGGAGCCGTACGAGCGCCTCGCCGCCGTGCTGCGGGCGGGCGGCGAGGACGAGGACGCCCGCGAGGTGCTGCTGGCCAAGCACCGCAGGCGCCGCGAGAGCCTGCCGGTCGCCGCGAAGCTGGTGGGCTACGCGCAGGACTGGACGGTGGCCTACGGCTACCGGCCGGGCCGGGCGGCGGTGTGGATGGCGGTGCTGTGGGCGGCCGGCTCCCTCGCCTTCGCCCGCGCGGAGCCGCCTCCGCTGAAGAGCGGCGAGCACCCGGACTGGAACCCGGCGCTTTTCGCCCTCGACCTCCTCCTCCCGGTGATCGACCTGGGCCAGGCGGCCTCCTGGCAGCTCCACGACGGCTGGCAGTGGCTGTCGACGGCCCTGGTCCTGCTGGGCTGGGTCCTGGCCACCACGGTGGCGGCGGGCGCCACCCGCCTGCTCCGCCGCAACTGACTCCGCCGGGACGGCCCCGGCCCGCCCCGGCGGCAGGACGGGCCCCGGACACCCGTCTCCCGGTGTGGGCTCGCACCCGGCGCCGCATGCCGCACAGGTGGTGCGGGTGGGTACACAGGTTCGGCCAAAGGCGGAGCCGGGGCCGCACAACCATCCCGAACCCTCGGCCGTCGTACTGGCCATGCTGCGCGCGTTCCTGCGGACCGCGACCGCCCGGGCCCGCTCCCGGTCGTCACGGCCCGCCCAAGACGACGACGTGCTCCTCGACGCCCCCGACGACCGCCTCGCCCCCGCCCTCGTCGCCGCGGCCCGGGGCGAGCACGGCCCCGCGGCCGGCCTGCTCGCCGGTACCCGCGAGAACGCCGAATGGGACCACCGCGACCGCTACGCGACCCGGCTCGCCGCCTTCGCCCGCTCCCGCTCCGAGTGGCTCGACGCCTGGCGTGCCGCCGCCCCGGACGACCCCGACGCCCTGCTGGTCGCGGCCCGGCTGACGGTCCACCGCGACTGGGACTCGCCGGCCCGCGCCGAACTGCTGCGCCAGGTGGTCCCCACCGTGGTGGCCGCCGCCGAGTCCGCCGGCCCCGACGACCCGGTGCCGTGGCGGACCGCCCTGGACGCCGCGCGGGGCGCGCGTGCCGGACACGCCGAGTTCGAGCGCCTGTGGGAGCAGGCGGTCCGGCGCTGCCCGCACCACTACGGCAGCCACGTCGCCGCCCTGGAGTACCTGGCCGCCGCCTCGCCCGACGCGCACGGCGAGTGCCTGGACTTCGCGGAGACGGCCGCCCAGGACGCCCCCGAGGACGCCCTCGTCCGGGCACTGCCGCTGCACGCGGCGCTCACCTGCCCGACGCCCACCGCCGTCCGCACCCACCGCCGCCGCCTGGACGCCGCCGCGGACCGCGCGATCGCCCTCTCCGCGGTGCACCCGGCGGCCGACCCCTGGGCGGCGGAGCTGCGGAACCTGCTCGTCCACGTCCTCGTCCGCCTGGAACGCCACCGGGACGCGGCGGAGCAGCTGCGGCTGACCGGCCCGTACGTCACGTCCTTCCCGTGGGACCGGGACACGGACGACCCGCTCGGCGGCTTCCTCCGGGTGCGCGCGGACGTCCGTGCGCGCGTGGCGTGAGCGGTCTCCGGGGCCGGTACGGCGTGTTCGGGACAGCCACGAAGTGGGCACGGCGGACGCGTCCGCCCCGGCGACCATTAGGCTTCTGCGTCGTGACCACCGTCCGGCTCCCCCTCTTCCCCCTGAACTCGGTCCTCTTCCCGGGGCTGGTGCTCCCGCTCAACATCTTCGAGGAGCGTTATCGCGCCATGATGCGCGAGTTGCTGAAGACTCCCGAGGACGAACCACGCCGGTTCGCCGTCGTGGCGATCCGCGACGGCTACGAGGTGGCCCAGACCGCCCCCGGCCTGCCCGACCCGACGGCCGCCGTGGAACGCGGGCCGGCGGCCGGGTTCGGGACCGACCCGCTCAAGGCGTTCCACAAGGTGGGCTGCGTCGCGGACGCGGCGACGATCCGCGAGCGGGCCGACGGCACCTTCGAGGTGCTGGCGACCGGCACGACCCGGATGCGGCTGCTGTCGGTGGAGACGTCGGGCCCGTTCCTGACGGCCGAGCTGGACCCGCTGCCCGAGGAGCCCGGCGACGAGGCGGGCGCCCTGGCGGAGGGCGTGCTGCGGTCCTTCCGGCAGTACCAGAAGCGGCTGGCGGGGGCGCGCGAGCGGTCGCTGGCGACCGGCTCCGACCTGCCGGACGAACCGGGGGTGGTCTCGTACCTGGTCGCCGCCGCGATGATGCTGGACACGCCGACGAAGCAGCGCCTGCTCCAAGCCCCGGACACCGCCTCGCGGCTGCGGGACGAGCTGAAACTCCTTCGCTCGGAGACCTCCATCATCCGTACGCTGCCGTCCCTGCCGGCGTCGGACCTGACGCGCGGCCCGACGAGTCTCAACTGAGGTACTAGCCCGCATGGCGAAGAAGCCGAACAAGCCGAGCAAGACGAAGAAGCAGCAGTCCGGCGGCACGCCCGCGACGGTGGCGCTCACGGCGGCCGGGGTGACGTACACCGTCCACGCCTACGAGCACGACCCGGCCCACCCGTCCTACGGCGAGGAGGCGGCCGAGGCGATGGGCGTCTCGCCGGAGCGGGTGTTCAAGACCCTGGTCGCGGACGTCGACGGCGCCCTGACGGTCGCGGTGGTGCCGGTGGCGGGCCAGCTGGACCTCAAGGCGCTGGCGGCGGCGGTGGGCGGCAAGCGCGCGGCGATGGCCGACCCGGCCCTGGCCGAGCGCACCACGGGCTATGTGCGCGGCGGCATCTCCCCGCTGGGCCAGCGCAAGCGGCTGGCGACGGTCCTGGACGCGTCGGCCTCGGAGCACGCCACGATCTGCGTCTCGGCGGGCCGCCGCGGCCTGGAGGTCGAGCTGTCCCCCGACGACCTGGCCCAGCTCACGGGCGCGGTCCTGGCGCCGGTCGGACGCGCCTGATCCCGACAGGCCGGCGGGCCCGGAAGGGCAGGGCCAGCCACGGCCGCCGCCCGGCCTAGGCCGGCTTGTCCCCGTACGGTGCCGACGGGTACTGCCCCGGTGCCGGCCAGGGGTCGGGCTCCGGGTCCCGCGGCCCGAACAGGCCGGTCAGCCCCAGGTGGACCACCAGCGCCGCCAGCGACCAGGCCAGCAGCGCACCCTTCGCGCCCAGCTTGAGCGGGGCGGGGAAGGTCACCCCCTTGCCCACGTCCTTGGCGTGCGCGATCACGTCCTGCGTCGGCCCGAGCCACACGCCGAGCCGCCAGGCCAGCAGCGACCCGAGCAGCCCGCCGGCGCCGAGGGCCACCACCAGCGGCACGCCCCCGCGCCGCCGCAGCAGGAAGACCACGACCGCGCTGAGCGCCCCGAACGCCAGCGCGAGCAGCGTGAACGTTCCGTCGACGCCGATCGCCTGCTCGCCCTCGGAGTCCTTGAGATAGACGATCCATCGGCCGTTGAGCACTTCGCCCACCAGCGGCACGCTCGGTGCCAGCTTCCACCACAGCACGCCCAGCAGCGCACCGGAGAGCGCGACCGCCACCGCGGTCACGGCGGCCTGTCGCACTTCAGTCAGCATCCCGGGGCCGTCCTGTTCGCCGTACCTGCCGTCAGGGTCGTGGGAACCGCCGGGCGCGGCTCCCACCGCGTGTGCGCCGACGGGCTGCGGCACCGGCCCGCCCTGGTACGACGAGCGTTCGTTCGGCGGCGGTGGCGGAGTCAAGGGTGCGGTCACCGTGCCATCGTGCCAAACCCGCCTGTGCGGCGCGTCACCGGACGGCGGCCCGGCGGTACGCCCAGGTCGCCACGGCCAGCGAGAGCACCCCGACCGCGGCGCACACCGCGAGGTCGCCGAGGACGAAGCCCCAGTCGGGCCGCTCGCCGAACGTGCGCGCGAATGCCTCCACGCCGTACGTGGACGGCAGCAGGTCCCGGGCCAGGCGGACCACCTGCGGCAACCGCTCGGGCGGCAGCACGCCGAGCAGCAGCGCCGCCGACATGCCGAGCTGGCCGAGGAGGGTGGCGAACTCGGGCCGGGGGGCGAGCAGGCCCAGCGCCGCGCCGAGTCCGGCGAGGGCGGCGCCCGCCAGCGGGATCACGGCCACCAGCACC
The DNA here is from genome assembly GCF_044765285.1 of Streptomyces sp. NPDC102490. NCBI lineage: Bacteria > Bacillati > Actinomycetota > Actinomycetes > Kitasatosporales > Streptomycetaceae > Streptomyces > Streptomyces sp. NPDC102490. The sequence goes on along the minus strand of NZ_JBIWJU010000010.1, from coordinate 108,862 downwards.
CACAGATGGGTCATCGGCAGCCCGAACAGCAGGCACCCGAACACCGCCGTCACCACGGTCCCGGGCACGGTGAAGGACGCGTAGGCGCCCGCCGCGCCCAGCACCACCGCGGCGGGCGGCACCGGCAGCGTCGCGTAGTGGTCGAGGCCGCCGCTGGCGCGCAGCTGGCCGAAGTACTGGGCGAGGAGGTTCAGCGCGACGAAGGCCACGACGAGCACCGCGGACCCGGCGACCACGGCGCGTGCCTCGCCGCCGCCGTCCACGACGCCGCGCATCAGGATCATGATGCCGACCGACTGGAAGGTCGCCACGAACAGCAGCGGGATGCGCGCGACCCGCGCCCGGGACAGCTGCGCCCGGTACACGGCCACCAGGGAGGGCCACAGCCGTGCCCTGGGCGCCAGCTCGGCCGGGCCGGCCACGCGCTGCCCCTCGGCTGCCCGGGCGGCACCTCGCAGGGCATCGGCGGGTACGACACTCACGTCGCGCAGCTCCCCTTCGCTCGGGTCGTTCGAAGCGGTCGCCCCCGCGGGGACGCTCGCCCCGACGGGTACGGATGCGGCGGCCGGTGTTCTCACCGCTCGCGTGCTCACGCCCTCACCAGCCCCTGCCGCGCGGCGCCGCCCAGCGCCAGGTACACGTCCTCCAGGCTGGGCGTGGCCAGGGTGAAGTCGTCCAGGGCGGCGAAGGCGGCACCGCCGGTGACGGTGGCGACGACCGCGCGGGCCTCCTCGGGGGCGAGCCGCAGCGTCCAGCGGCGCCCCGACGCGACGACGCGGTCGCGCAGGGCGGCGACCTCCGGGACGTGCAGCGGCGCGCTCTCCCGCCACACCAGGTCGACGCGGACCTCTCCGGCGACCTTCTCCTTGAGCCCGGAGGGCGTGTCGCAGGCGATCACGCGTCCCCGGTCGAGGACGGCGACCCGGTCGAGCACGGTCTCGGCCTCGATGACGTTGTGGGTGACGAGCAGCACGGTGGCGCCGTGTTCGGCGCGCCGCCGGTCGACGGCCGACCACACCGCGCGCCGGGCCACCGGGTCCATGCCGGTGGTCGGCTCGTCCAGGACGAGCAGCGGCCGCCGGCCCACCAGGGCGGCGGCGAAGCAGGCCAGGCGGCGCTGACCGCCGGAGAGCTTCTTGATCGGGCGGGCGGCGAGCCCGGTCAGGCCCAGCTCCTCCAGCACGGCGTCCCGCTCCGCGCGCGCCCGGCGCACCTCCAGGCCGCGCAGCCGCCCGGTGGTCTCGGCGGCGAGCGACACGGTCAGCTCGTCCAGGGCGCTGGACTCCTGCCCCAGGTAGGCGAGGATCCGCGCGGCCCGCTCGGGGTGGCGCACGATGTCGTGGCCGAGGATCTCCACGCTGCCGCCGTCGGGCCGCATCAGCCCGGTGAGCTGGCGCACCAGGGTGGACTTGCCGGCGCCGTTGGGTCCGAGCAGCCCGAAGATCTCACCGCGGCGGATGTCCAGGGTGACGTCGTCGGTGGCCCGCACCTCGGGAGTGGCGGGCGCGCCGCGCCTGCCGCGCACGGCCGGATAGGTCTTGGTCAGCGCGCGCACCACGCACACGGCATCGCCACCGGGTCCAGGTGCCTGTGCCGCGCGCGTACTCACAAGGGAGGAGACTACGGGGTCGGTCCCCCCGGCCCGCTCCCGGGTCCGCCCATAAGTGTCGATTCAGCAGGTGTCGGTCCGGCCGGGAGCGCCGGGGTGTCTCAGTCCGCGGCGGGCGTGCGTTCGGTCGCCGTGCGCACGTCGATCTCGCGCCAGAACCCCGCCCGGATGGCGTACCGGTCGTGCTCGTCGATCTGGTCGTCCTTGTGCGCGAGCAGCCCGAAGCGGGCCGCGTAGCGCAGCAGCTCGCCGTCGACGCGGTGCGGGATGCGCGGGTACATCCCGGAGAGTTTCTGCAGGTGGCCGTGGTCGCCGAGGCGTTCGAGCCAGCGCCGGGCGAAGACCTGCCCCACCTCGTACGGGTCGCCGCCGACCGTGGTGATGTCCTCCTCGCGGTCGGCCCAGCGCTGCTCGGCGGTGGTGAGCTGGGCCAGCGTCGGCAGCGAGGCGGCCTCGGAGGGCTCGGCGACGGGCCGGTCCACCCAGCCCTTGTCGGAGGACCAGCGCAGGGTGGCGTTGGCCGGCTGCGGGGCGGCGGTCTGGGCGCCGGGGGCGCGCAGGGCGGCGAGGTCCTTGGGGGTGGGGACGCCCTTGGCGGGCGGTACCCGCTCGTCGGTGCCGCCCTGCCCCGCGGGCCCTGCGGCGGACGTGGTGGGGTGCTCGGGCGTCTCGGCGGGCCGCAGAGCGGCGGAGAGGGCGGACTCGGGCAGCGGCGCGGAGAGGATCGCGGCGATCTCCGGGCGGGGCACGGGCGGCGGCGCGCAGATGCCGCCGAGCTCCTTGGCGCGTACGGCCTTCGTGATCCACGTACGGTCGAGGACGCGGCGCTCGTCGGCCTCGGCGACCAGGTCCTCGGACTGGTTGTAGTCGCCGTCGGCGGCCTGTACGGCCCACAGGTGGACGGCGACGCCGTGTTCCTTGGCGGCCATCATGCCGGGCAGCAGGTCGCCGTCGCCGGTCACCAGGACGACGTCGGAGCAGGCGCGGTTGCGGGCCAGCTCGGTCAGCTCGGCGTGCATGGCGGCGTCCACGCCCTTCTGCGCCCAGCGCCCGTCACTGCGCGTGAGGGCGCCCAGCCGGACGGTGACCCGGGGCATCACGCGCAGCCGCCGGTGCTCGGGCTGCGGGACGCGGTCGGGGGCGCCGTCGAACCAGTAGATGCGCAGCAGGGGCTGCTGCGTGTCGGACTCGGCACGGTCGCGCAACCCCTGGATGAGGGCGGCGTGGTCGACGGTGATGCGCGAACGCGAGGGTTCTCCCGCAAGGAGACTCGCGGCGGCCCCCAGCAGATACCCGGCATCCACCAGGACGATGCAGCGGTCCACGCGATCCACCCTCTTTCCGGGAGGTTTGCTTCGGGCTTCCTTCGAGTCTGCCCGACCGCACGGAGGTTAACGGCCCGAACTCGATCTTCGGCGTGGCGTTTCGGCGCCCCGCGCCCCGCCGCACCGCGTCACGGACGGTAATTGCCCGATATGCGTTCTTTGTTGGGCTATGTGAATCTGAGGCAGGACCTGGCCCCCAGATCCCCCTCAGGAGGTAGATCACCATGGCCAAGAACAAGAACAACCGTGATCGTAAGCAGCCCCAGGCCGAGCGCTCCCCGCAGGCCGCCGAGTCGGCCGTGCTGGACCGCGAGGAGCAGCACTCCCCGCAGCTGACGACGCCCGGCGACGCGGCCTCCCGCAAGCGGCAGAAGCGCTTCGGCCACAACTGACACCCGCGGTACGGGCCGTCGCGGCCCCCGCACGACGAGGGGCGCACCCGGCAACCGGGGGCGCCCCTCGCGCGTCTGTCCGCTCAGCCCGCCAGGCAGGACGGCCCGAGCAGCACCTTCAGGTCGCCGAACAGCGCCGGGTCGGGCTTCACCCGGTGCCGGTCCAGGCGCAGCACCGTCGTCTTCGTGGGCCCCTGGAGCTTGATCCGCACCTCGCTGTCGCCCCGGTGGTGGGTCAGGATCTCCCCGAGCCTGCTGACCATCGGCGGGGTGACGCGGGTCGCCGGGATGGTGAGGACGACGGGCGCGTTGGTGCCCGCGTTGGACAGGTCGGGAACCATCAGCTCCATCGCGACCAGCCGCGGCACGTCCTCCCGCTTGTCGAGGCGTCCCTTGACGAACACCACGGCGTCCTCGACCAGTTGCGTGGACACCAGCTGGTACGTCGCCGGGAAGAACATGCACTCCAACGAGCCGGCGAGGTCCTCGACGGTGGCGATGGCCCAGGCGTTGCCCTGCTTGGTCATCTTGCGCTGGAGGCCGGAGATGATGCCGCCGATGGTGACGACCGCGCCGTCGCCGAAGTCCCCGCCGGTGAGCTGGGAGATGCCCGCGTCCGCCTTGTCGGACAGCACGTGCTCCAGGCCGAAGAGCGGGTGGTCGGAGACGTAGAGACCGAGCATCTCCCGCTCCTGGGCGAGGAGGTAGGTCTTGTCCCACTCGTCCTCGCCGAAGACCACGTCGAGTCCGAAGCCCGGCTCGTCGTTCTGCTCGTCGCCCATGCCGCCGAAGAGGTCGAACTGCCCCTCGGCCTCCTTGCGCTTGACCGCGACCACGTTGTCGATCATCGGTTCGTACTGCGCGGTGAGGCCCTTGCGGGTGTGCCCCATCTCGTCGAAGGCGCCGGCCTTGATCAGCGATTCCGTCGTCCGCTTGTTGCAGACGACCGCCTCCACCTTGTCCAGGTAGTCGGGGAAGGACGCGTACTTCCCCTTGGCCTTGCGGCACTTGATGATCGACTCGACCACGTTGGTGCCGACGTTGCGCACCGCGGAGAGGCCGAAGAGGATCACGTCGTCGCCCTGCGCGGCGAAGTTCGACATGGACTCGTTGACGTTGGGCGGCAGCACCTTGATGCCCATGCGCCGGCACTCGTTCAGGTAGACGGCCGACTTGTCCTTGTCGTCCTTGACCGAGGTGAGCAGGGCGGCCATGTACTCGGCCGGGTAGTTCGCCTTCAGATAACCGGTCCAGTACGAGACCAGGCCGTAGGCGGCCGAGTGCGCCTTGTTGAAGGCGTAGCCGGCGAAGGGGACCAGCACGTCCCACAGGGCCTGGATGGCCTCGTCGCTGTAGCCGTTCTTCCGGGCTCCGGCCTGGAAGAGGACGAAGTTCTTCGCCAGTTCGTCGGGCTTCTTCTTGCCCATCACGCGGCGCAGGATGTCGGCCTCGCCGAGCGAGTAGCCCGCGATGATCTGGGCGGCCTTCTGCACCTGCTCCTGGTAGACGATCAGGCCGTAGGTGACCGCGAGGACCTCCTGGAGGGGCTCCTCCAGCTCCTTGTGGATCGGCGTGATCTCCTGGAGGCCGTTCTTGCGCAGCGCGTAGTTGGTGTGCGAGTCCATGCCCATGGGGCCGGGGCGGTAGAGCGCGGAGACGGCGGAGATGTCCTCGAAGTTGTCGGGCTTCATCAGCCGCAGCAGGGAGCGCATCGGGCCGCCGTCGAACTGGAAGACGCCGAGCGTGTCGCCGCGCTGGAGCAGTTCGAAGGTCTTGGGGTCGTCCAGCGGCAGCGACAGGAGGTCGAGGTCGATGCCCTTGTTGGACTTCACCATCTTGACGGCGTCGTCCATGATCGTGAGGTTGCGCAGGCCGAGGAAGTCCATCTTCAGCAGGCCGAGCGACTCGCACTGCGGGTAGTCCCACTGGGTGATGGTCACGCCGTCGGTGTGCCGCACCCAGATCGGGGCGTGGTCGACGATGGGCTCGCTGGACATGATCACGCCGGCCGCGTGCACGCCCATCTGCCGGACCAGGCCCTCGACGCCCTTGGCGGTGTCGATGACCTTCTTCACGTCCGGCTCGTTCTCGTACATCGAGCGGATCTCGCCGGCCTCGCTGTAACGCGGGTGCGTCGGGTCCGTGATGCCGTTGAGGTCGATGCCCTTGCCGAGGACGTCGGCGGGCATGGCCTTGGTGAGCCGGTCGCCCATCGCGTACGGGTAGCCGAGGACGCGCGCGGAGTCCTTGATGGCGTTCTTCGCCTTGATCTTGCCGTAGGTGCCGATCATGGCGACCTTGTCGGCGCCGTACTTCTCGGTCACGTACCTGATCACCTCGACGCGCCTGCGCTCGTCGAAGTCGATGTCGACGTCGGGCATGGAGACGCGCTCGGGGTTGAGGAAGCGCTCGAAGATCAGGCCGTGCGGGATCGGGTCGAGGTCGGTGATGCCCATCGCGTACGCCACGATCGAACCGGCCGCGGAGCCTCGGCCGGGGCCGACCGCGATGCCCTGGTTCTTGGCCCACATGATGAAGTCGGCGACCACGAGGAAGTAGCCCGGGAACCCCATCTGGATGATGACGTCCATCTCGTACTCGGCCTGCTTCTGGCGGTCCTCGGGGACGCCGCCCGGGAAGCGGCGTGCCATGCCCCGGCGGACCTCCTCCTGGAACCAGGTGATCTCGGTGTAGCCCTCGGGGATGTCGAACTTCGGCATGAGGTCGCGCTTCTCGAACATGCCGGTGGTGTCGACCATCTCCGCGACCAGGAGCGTGTTGGCGCAGCCCTCCTGCCAGGCGTCCGAGGAGTCGATGGCGTACATCTCGTCCGTGGACTTCAGGTAGTAGCCGGTGCCGTCGAAGCGGAAGCGGTCCGGGTCGGAGAGGTTCTTGCCGGTCTGGATGCACAGCAGGGCGTCGTGGGCGGTCGCCTCGTGCGCGTAGGTGTAGTGCGAGTCGTTGGTGACCAGCGGCGGGATGCCGAGCTTCTTGCCGATCTCGAGGAGTCCGTCGCGGACCCGGTGCTCGATCTCGATGCCGTGGTCCATCAGCTCCAGGAAGTAGCGGTCCTTGCCGAAGATGTCCTGGTAGTCGGCGGCGGCCTTGAGGGCCTCGTCGAAGTGGCCGAGGCGCAGCCGGGTCTGCACCTCGCCGGAGGGGCAGCCGGTGGAGGCGACGATGCCCTCGGACCACTGGCTGATGGTCTCCTTGTCCATCCGCGGCCACTTCTGCAGCCAGCCCTCGGCGTACGCGTCGGAGGAGAGGCGGAAGAGGTTGTGCAGGCCGGTGCTGTTCGTCGCCCACATGGTCTTGTGGGTGTAACCACCCGAACCGGACACGTCGTCCCGCTTCTGATGCGGCTGGCCCCACTGGATCTTGCGCTTGTTGCGCCGGGACTCGGGGGCGACGTACGCCTCGATGCCGATGATCGGGGTGACTCCGGCCTTCTTCGCGGAGTGGAAGAAGTCGTACGCCCCGTGCAGGTTGCCGTGGTCGGACATGGCGATGTGCGTCATGCCCATCTCGTTGCAGGCGTTGAACATGTCCTTGAGCCGCGCGGCACCGTCCAGCAGCGAGTACTGGGTGTGGACGTGCAGGTGCGTGAACGGCGGCTTGGACACGTGCGGCCTCCTGGGAAAACTGGGGACGACTGACGGCGGTCGATCCGGGGGGTCAGCGTCGAAGTCTATGCCTCGCGACTGACACTCCGAGGGCCACCACGCGTACCTTCTGGGGCGGGCACTCCCACTCCGGCTCGCACGTTGGCCCCAGTGGAGATCCGCTCCATCCGTGAGGAACCACCCGCACCAGGAGGCACCAGGCATGTCGGTCCCGCAGCTCAACGAGGAGCACCGCGGTGAGGAGATCCTCGCCGTCTTCGACACCGCCTTCGGCCAGCTGCTGGCCGCGGACCCCGCCGCCTTCCGCGTGAAGTTCCGGAAGATGGCCGCCTCCGCCTTCGCCTTCTACCGCGGCGCCGCCGGTCTCTTTTACCGCGATTTGACCGAGGACCCGGAGTTCGGTGACCAGCCCGGCGGCGCCTATCTGGACGAGCGGACCTCCCGGGTGTGGATCCACGGCGACCTCCACGCGGAGAACTTCGGCACGTACATGGACTCCACCGGCCGGCTGATCTTCAACGTCAACGACTTCGACGAGGCCTACGTCGGCCCCTTCACCTGGGACCTCAAGCGCTTCGCCGCCTCCGTCGCGCTGATCGGGTACGCGAAGGCGCTCAGCGACGAGCAGATCACCGAGCTGGTGCGGGTGTACGCGGGCGCGTACCGCGAGCGGATCCGCGCCCTGGCCACCGGGGCCAAGAGCGACGAGGTGCCGCCCTTCACGCTGGACACCGCGGAGGGCCCGCTGCTGGGCGCGCTGCGGGTGGCCCGCTCGCTGACCCGCTTCGGGCTGCTGGACTCGATGACCGAGATCCGGGACTTCGAGCGCCGCTTCGCCCCCGGCGGCGGTTCCGTCGAGCTGGACGCCGCCACGCGCTACAAGGTGCTCGCGGCCTTCGACGGCTACCTGGAGACGCTCCCCGAGTCCTCCCTGACCCGCCCGGACTCCTACCGCGTCAAGGACGTCGTCGGCCGCCGGGGCATCGGCATCGGCTCGGCCGGCCTGCCCTCGTACAACATCCTGCTGGAGGGCAACAGCGACGCCCTGGAGAACGACGTCGTGATCTACATCAAGCAGGCCCAGACCCCGGCCGTCTCCCGGCACATCACCGACCAGGCGATCCGGGACTACTTCCAGCACGAGGGCCACCGCACGGTGATCTCCCAGCGCGCCCTCCAGGCGCACGCCGACCCGTGGCTGGGCTGGACCGAGCTGGACGGCGCCGGGCAGCTGGTCGCCGAGGTCTCGCCGTACGCCGTCGACCTGGACTGGGGCGACATCGACGACCCGGAGGAGATCGCCGAGGTCGTCGCCGACCTGGGCCGGGCCACCGCGACCATGCACGCGGCGGCCGACGACCAGTCCGGGGAGTCCCTGGTGCCGTTCTCCACCGAGCGGGCCATCGACGCGGCGATCGCGGCCGACGAGGAGGGCTTCGCGCCGCTGCTGGTCGACTTCGCGCACCGCTACGGCGCCCGCGCGCGTGCCGACCACCAGACCTTCGTCGACCTGTTCCGCAACGGCCGGATCCCGGGCCTGTAGCGGGCCCGCGTCTGTCGGTAGGCTCACAGGAACCCTTTAGGGGTCCCTTACCGGACCCCGTGACACACTCTTCTACTGCTATGGACATATCCGGAACCCCGCTCAGAGCCGTACGCGCGGCGCTGTTCACGGCCCTCGCCGTGACCCTCAGCACCGCGTCGCACGTGCTGCTGTCCGGGGTTCCGCTGCCGCTGCCCACGGTGGCCGCGGTCGCCGCCGCCGTGTTCCTGATCGCGTACGCCCTGGCCGGGCGGCGCGAGCGCGGCTTCGGGCGGATCGCCGCCCTGCTGATCCCGCTGGAGCTGGCCGCCGACACGGTCTTCACCACCGGCCAGCACGTCTGCTACGGCCGGGCGGGCGGCCCGGTCGCGGGCCCGCTGCGCTCGGTCGGCTTCGACGTGCTGTGCGGCGACGGGACCGGCCTCCACGCCGGGGTGACGGCGCCGCTGACCCGGGTGACCGGGGCGGAGACCGACCGGATGGCGTCGGTGCTGGCGCAGGCCGCCCCCGGCACCGCCTGGCTGCTGCTTGCCGCGCACGTCGGGGTCGGGCTGCTCGCGGCGGCCTGGCTGCGGCGCGGCGAGCGGGCGCTGGGCCAGCTGCTCGGCGCGGTGGCCGCGACCACCTTCCGGCCCCTGCTGCTCGCCGTCGCGGCCGTGCGCGTACGCCGGGCCCCTGCGGTGCGCCGCCCGGCTCCCCCGGCCCGCCGTGCCGCCGGCGCCCGCGAGCGGATCCTCACCCACTCCCTGGGACGACGCGGACCGCCGTACCCGGTGACCGCCCTCGTGTGACCCGGCACCCGGGCCGCACCAGGACCACCGAGCACGCAGTCCCCCATACGCACTCCGCACACTCCCGTGTGCGCGTCCCCGGAGAGATCACCATCATGAGCAAGCGGAACAGCCAGGCGGCGAAGACGGCGGCCCGTGAGCGTCTGCGCCAGGAGCGCGAGCGCCAGGCCAAGCGCGACAAGGTCAGGCGGCAGGTCATCGTGGCCGCCTCCATCGTCGGCGTGCTGGCGATAGCCGGCGGCATCAGCTACGCCGTCGTGCAGGGCAACAAGCCGAGCGGCTGGGACAAGGCCGCCGAGGCCAAGGTGGTGGCCCCGGCCAACACCTCGGGCAAGGACGGCACCACCGTCGTCATGGGCAAGTCCACGTCCGACCACGTCGTCCACCTCTACGAGGACCCGCGCTGCCCGGGCTGCGCGGCGATGGAGCAGAGCATCGGCGAGACCGTCAACAAGGGCATGCAGGACGGCGACTACAAGCTGTCCTTCACCATCGGCACCTTCCTCGACGGCAACCTGGGCGGCGAGGGTTCGAAGAACGCACTGAGCGCGCTCGGCGCCGCGCTGAACGTCAGCCCCGAGGCGTTCGTCGACTACAAGACCGCGCTGTACTCCACCAAGTACCACCCGGAGGAGTCGAGCGACGAGTTCGCCAAGGACGACTACCTGATCAAGGTGGCGGACACGGTCGACGCCCTGAAGAACAACAAGAAGTTCCAGGACGCCGTGGAGAAGGGCACCTACGACGCCTGGGCGATGCGGATGAGCAAGTCCTTCGACAAGGCCGAGGGCGTCCAGTCGACCCCGACCATCAAGATCGACGACAAGGTGATCGAGACCCCGAGCACGCCCGACGCGTGGCAGAAGGCGCTGAAGGACGCGGGCGTCACCAAGTGACCCGGTGATCGTCGTCTGACGGGTGGGCGAACTTTTGCGCGTTCGCCCACCCGCGCGGGTACCGATCAGTAACCTGATCGGCCGTGACCAGTCGACACAGAGCCTTTGAGAACTCCCGCACCCCGAGCCGCCGTACGGTCGTCAAGGCCGCGGCGGCCGGTGCGGTCCTGGCCGCCCCGCTCGCCGCGGCGCTGCCCGCCGGCGCGGCCGACGCGGCCCCCGCCTTCCTGCACGGCGTCGCCTCCGGCGATCCGCTGCCCGACGGCGTCCTGCTGTGGACCCGGGTGACCCCGACGCCCGAGGCCATACCCGGCTCCGGTGCCGGTCCGGACACCGAGGTGAGCTGGGTCGTCGCCACGGACAAGGCCCTCACCCACGTGGTCGCCAAGGGCTCCGTCACCGCGACGGCCGCCTCCGACCACACCGTCAAGGCGGACGTCCGCGGCCTCGCGCCCGCCACGGACTACTGGTTCCGCTTCTCCGCGGGCCCCACCGACTCCCCCGTCGCCCGCACCCGCACCGCCCCCGCGCACGACGCGGCCGTCACCGGCCTGCGCTTCGGCGTGGTCTCCTGTGCCAACTGGGAGGCCGGGTACTTCTCCTCGTACCGCCATCTCGCGGCCCGCGGCGACCTGGACGCCTGGCTGCACCTGGGCGACTACATCTACGAGTACGGCACCGGCGAGTACGGCACCCGCGACACCGTCGTGCGCCCGCACGCCCCGGCCCACGAGATCCTCACCCTCGCCGACTACCGCATCCGGCACGGCCGTTACAAGACCGACCCCGACCTCCAGGCGCTGCACGCCACCGCGCCGGTGGTGGCCATCTGGGACGATCACGAGATCGCCAACGACACCTGGTCGGGCGGCGCCGAGAACCACACCGAGGGCGCCGAGGGGAGCTGGGCGGAGCGGCAGAGCGCCGCCAAGCGTGCCTACTTCGAGTGGATGCCGGTGCGCCCGGCGATCGCCGGCACCACCTACCGGCGGCTGCGCTTCGGCAAGCTCGTCGACCTCTCGCTGCTCGACCTGCGCTCCTACCGTTCGCAGCAGGTGGCGCTCGGCGACGGCGAGGTCGACGACCCGGACCGCACCCTCACCGGCCGCGCCCAGCTCGACTGGCTCAAGTCGCAGCTTGCGTCCTCCGACGCCACCTGGCGGCTGGTCGGCAACCCGGTGATGATCTCGCCGTTCGCGATCGGCTCGCTGCCCGCCTCGCTGCTCGGGCCGCTCGCCGAACTGCTCGGGCTGCCGAAGGGGGGCATCGCCCTCAACACCGACCAGTGGGACGGCTACACCGACGACCGCCGCGAGCTGCTGGCCCACCTGCGCGCGCACGCGATCCGCAACACCGTGTTCCTGACCGGCGACATCCACATGGCGTGGGCCAACGACGTGCCGTACGACGCCGGGACCTACCCGCTGTCCGCCTCGGCGGCCACCGAGTTCGTCGTCACGTCGGTGACCTCCGACAACCTCGACGACATCGTGAAGGTGACCGAGGGCACCGTCTCGGCGATCGCCGCGCCGGTGATCCGGGCCGCGAACCGGCACGTCCACTGGGTGGACACCGACCGGCACGGCTACGGCGTCCTGGACATCACCGCGGACCGGGCGCAGATGGACTACTACGTCGTCTCCGACCGCACCGACGCGGCGGCCACCTCCGCCTGGGCCCGCTCCTACCGCACGCGCAGCGGCACGCAGCGCGTCGAGCGCGTCTACGCCCCGGTCTGAGCCTCCCGGAGGGACTCGAGGAAGCCGAGCGCCACCCGCCAGGTGGCCTCGGCCGCCTCCGCGTCGTAGTCGGGCAGCTCCGGGTCGGTGTAGAGGTGACCGGCCCCGGGATACCTGTGCACCTCGACGTCGGCGCCGATCCGGCCCATCTGGAGGTACCAGGCGCTCAGCCAGTCGTCGGTCTCGAAGGGGTCCGGCTCGGCCACGTGCAGCTGGACCGGCAGCTCGTCGACCGAGGCGTTGGGCGCGAGGTCCGAGGTGCCGTGCAGGAGCAGCAGCCCGCGCGCCCGGTGGTCACCGAGGGCGAGGGTCTGGGCGATGGAGGCGCCGAGCGAGAACCCGGCGTACACCAGCCCCCGCTCCGAGTAGGGCGCGGCGGCCAGCACGGCCCGCTTCAGCAGCTCCTCCCGGCCGATCCCGTCCTGATGGGCCATGCCCTCCTCGACCGAGTCGAAGGTCCGGCCCTCGAAGAGGTCCGGGGTCCACACCTGGTGCCCGGCTTCGCGCAGCCGGTCGGCGGCCTGCCGCACCGCGGGCCTCGGGCCGAGGGTCGAGTGAAAGAGCACGATGTTCATGAGGCCATGGTGCCAGCCGGGTGTGACGGGGTGGCGCGCGGAGTTCCCCCGCACGGGACACAGGTCACAGGTTCACAACGCCGCGCGGCCGGTTACGTTCGAGGGATGGAGACGATACTCCGCCCGCTGATCGTGGTCGGCGGCTCGGTGCTGCTGACCCTGGTCATCGGCTGGGCCACCGACCTGTTGCTGCGCAAGGCCGACGGACGCCACCCCGAGACGCCCCTGTGGGGGCTGCTGCGGCGGGCCCGCGTGCCCTACCAGATCGCGCTGTGCGCGGGCCTGCTGAGAGGGTCGTACGTCGAGGCCGGGGTCTTCCCCGAGCACCGGATCGGGGTCGGCCGGACGCTGACGCTGGCGCTGATCGGCTCGGTGGCCTGGCTGGTGGTCCGGATCGCCGCGGCGGTCGTCGAGACGTCCTACTCCCGTTACGCGCACGCCCACGCCGAGCGGGACCCGGCCCGGGTGCGCCGGGTGCGCACCCAGGTGTCGCTGATCATGCGGGTGGTCACGGCGATCGTCGGCGTGGTCGCCGTGTCGTCGATGCTGCTGACGTTCCCGGCGATGCGCGCCGCGGGCGCCTCGCTGCTGGCCTCGGCCGGCATCATCGGCATCGTCGCCGGTGTGGCGGCCCAGTCCACGCTGGGCAACCTGTTCGCCGGGTTCCAGATCGCCTTCGGCGACATGGTGCGCATGGGCGACACGGTCGTGGTGGACGGCGAGTGGGGCACCGTCGAGGAGATCACGCTGACGTACCTGTCCGTGCGCACCTGGGACGAGCGCCGGATCACGATGCCGGTGTCGTACTTCACCTCGAAGCCGTTCGAGAACTGGTCGCGCGGCACCCCGCAGATGACCGGGACCGTGTTCTGGCACCTCGACCACGCGGCGCCGCTCGACGCGATGCGGGAGCGGCTGCGCGACCTGCTGCGCGAGTGCCCGGCCTGGGACGGGCGCAGCTACAACCTGACCGTCACGGACTCCACCCCGACCACCATGGAGGTGCGGGCCCTGGTGACGGCGAAGGACGCGGACGACATCTGGACGGTGCGGGTCGCGGTCCGCGAGGGGATGATCCGCTGGCTGGCCGACGAGCACCCCTACGCGCTGCCCCGGGTCAACACGGCGGACGCGGCCGCGCGCCCGTCCCGCGACGGCCTCCCGCACGCCCGCCGCTCCCGCGACGCGGACTCCCGGCGCCCGTCCGGGGCGGGCTCCCGGCACTTCACGGAACGGCCGACGAAGAGCCGGTGACCGGCGCGGGGCCGCGCCCGCGGGTCAGCGCAGGCTGCGTACGTCGAGGTGGCGCAGGACCCGGTCGACGATCTCCGGGTCGGCGCCGGGCTCGCTGCGGGCGGCCAGCACCTCGTGCCGGGCGGCGCTGAGCATCTCGCCCTGGATGCGCCGGACCCGTTTGATCCGCCGCGCCCGCTGCTCCTGGGCCTCCCGCCGCTCCTCGTCGCCGAGGTCCGGGCTGATGCGGACGCCGATGTCGAAGGCACGCCGCAGCATCTGCTCGGACAGCTCCTCCGGCAGCTCCTCCACCGACTCGATCTCCTTGAGCCGCTGCTTGGCCGCCTTGGCCGCCCGCAGGGCCAGGTCCCGCTCGAACTCCTGCTCCCGCTCGGTGTCCGCCCGCACCCCGAGCCGGCCCACCAGCCAGGGCAGGGTCAGTCCCTGGAGCAGCAGCGTGCCCATGATCACCCCGAACGCGATGAAGACGATCTCCTCCCGGTGCGGGAAGGCGGCCCCGTCGTCGGTCTCCAGCGGGATCGCCAGGGCCAGCGCGACCGAGGCCACGCCCCGCATCCCCGCCCACCACATGACCACCGTCTCCCGCCAGCTGGTCGGGATGTCCTCGTCCTGGTCGCGCCGGGCGTGCAGCCGCTGGGTCAGCCAGGTGGCCGGCAGCAGCCACAGCAGCCGGACCAGGACGACCACCACCAGGATGGCCGCGGCCCAGCCCAGCAGTTCCGTCCACCGGCCGGAGGCGGTGCGGACGGCGTTGTGCAGTTCCAGTCCGATCAGGCCGAAGGCCACCCCGGTGACCAGGGTGTCGACCACGTCCCACACGGTGTGTCCGCCGAGCCGGGTCATCACGTCGTCGGCGTCCGAGGCGTACTCGGCGAGGAACATGGCGGTGGTGAGCACGGCGAGCACACCCGATCCGTGCAGTTCGTCGGCGGCGACATAGCTCACGAACGGCACCAGCAGGGTCAGCCCGATCTGCAACGTCGGGTCGCCGAGGACGCTCATCAGCTTGTTGGAGCCCCAGCCCAGGACGAGCCCGACCGCGACGGCGACGACGGCGGACAGCACGAGGTCGAACCCGGCCCGCCACGGCGAGAAGGAGCCGCCGACCGCCGCGGCGATGGCCACGTGGTACAGGACGATGGCCGTCACGTCGTTGAAGAGCCCCTCGCCCTCCAGGATGGACACCAGGCGGCGCGGCAGCCCCAGTTGTCCAGCGACGGCGGTCGCGGCGACCGGGTCGGGCGGCGCCACCAGCGCGCCCAGCGCGAAGGCGGCGGCGAGCGGCAGACCCGGCACGATCGCGTGGGCCACGGAGGCGACGCAGACCATGGTGACGAGGACCAGCGCGACGGCCAGCAGGAAGATCGGGCGTTTGTTGGCCGCGAAC
This sequence comes from Streptomyces sp. NPDC102490, assembly GCF_044765285.1. Classification (NCBI taxonomy): domain Bacteria; kingdom Bacillati; phylum Actinomycetota; class Actinomycetes; order Kitasatosporales; family Streptomycetaceae; genus Streptomyces; species Streptomyces sp. NPDC102490. The sequence goes on along the minus strand of NZ_JBIWJU010000010.1, from coordinate 93,728 downwards.
TGCCGCCAGGAGGTGCGCCGCACGGCGGCGTACAGCAGCGGCGGCAGCAGCCCGGGCAGGATCAGTTCGGGCGGGATGTCGACGTTGGGCACGAAGTCGAGCAGGGCCAGGACGATCCCGAGGAGCGTCATCAGCACCGGCGCCGGCAGCCCGAGCCGGGCACCGATCGGGACGCTCAGCAGGGCCCCCAGCAACAGCATGAACAACAGGGCCAGCTGATCCACGGTCACCGCTCCGGGGGGTCTAGGGGCTGTGGTCTGGGCGTTCACCCGGCGAACCCCAAGCCTGCCACGCCACCGGTCGCACCGGCCGGTGCGCCGCCCCCGTTACAGGGAGCGCCGCATCGCGCGGTGGGGGATCCCGGCGTCGGGGAACTCGGGTCCGTACGCCTGGTACCCCAACCGCTCGTAGAAACCCAGGGCGTGGGTCTGCGCGTGCAGGTCCACGGCGGTGAGCCCCCGCGCGCGTGCGGCGTCCTCGACGGCCCGCACCAGCGCGGCCCCGATGCCCAGTCCGCGGGCGGCGGCGGTCACCGCGAGCCGGCCCAGGGAGCCGACGGCCGGGTCGCCGTCACCGTTCTTCGCGGCGGCGGCCGCGCCATGCAGCAGCCGGCCGGTGCCGAGCGGCACGCCGTCCTCGCGCAGGGCCAGGACGTGCACGGCATCGGCGTCGTAGGCGTCGTACTCGATGTCCTCGGGGACCTTCTGCTCGGCGACGAAGACGTCCTTGCGCACGGCGAAGCAGGCCTCGCGGTCGGCGGGGTCCTCGGCGACACGCACCTCGTAGGCGGCCGGGGCCGGGCTCGGGGTGCTCATCCGTAGGTCTCCTCGCGGACCAGGTCCAGGGCCTGCTGGAGGTCCTCGGGGTAGTCGCTGGCGTACTCGACCCAGTCGCCGGTGCCGGGGTGCTCGAAGCCGAGCCGCACGGCGTGCAGCCACTGGCGGGTCAGCCGCAGCCGCTTGGCGAGGGTGGGGTCCGCGCCGTAGGTCAGGTCGCCGACGCAGGGATGGCGGTGGGCGGCCATGTGGACGCGGATCTGGTGGGTGCGGCCGGTCTCCAGCTTCACGTCGAGCAGGGAGGCGGCGCGGAATGCCTCGATGAGGTCGTAGTGCGTGACGGAGGGCTTGCCCTCGGCGGTGACGGCCCACTTGTAGTCGTGCTGCGGGTGGCGCCCGATGGGGGCGTCGATGGTGCCGCTGGTCGGGTCGGGGTGGCCCTGCACGAGCGTGTGGTAGCGCTTGTCGACCGTGCGCTCCTTGAACTGGCGCTTGAGCGAGGTGTACGCGCGCTCCGACTTGGCGACCGTCATCAGGCCGGAGGTGCCGACGTCGAGGCGGTGCACGATGCCCTGGCGCTCGGCGGCGCCGGACGTGGAGATGCGGTACCCGGCGGCGGCCAGTCCGCCGATGACCGTCGGCCCGTTCCAGCCCGGGGACGGGTGGGCGGCGACGCCGACGGGCTTGACGATCACGACCACGTCCTCGTCGTCGTGCACGATCTCCATGCCCTCGACGGGCTCGGCGACCACCTGCACGGGCGCGGGCGCCTGCGGCATCTCGACCTCGAGCCAGGCGCCGCCGTGGACCCGCTCGGACTTGCCCACCACCGATCCGTCGACCTGCACCTTGCCCGCCGCGGCAAGCTCCGCGGCCTTGGTACGGGAGAAGCCGAACATGCGGGAGATGGCGGCGTCGACGCGCTCGCCCTCCAGGCCGTCGGGCACGGGCAGGGTGCGGATCTCGGGAATCGTGCTCACCCGTCGAGTATGCCGGACGGCCCGGACACTCCCGAACGCGCGCTCAGTCCCGGTGCCCGCTCAGCCCCGGTGCCCGCTCAGTCCTTGTGGACGGTCCCGTCCGGGTCCAGGCCCCGGAAGGAGAGGATCACGATCAGGATGCCGCCGCAGACGATGGCCGAGTCGGCCAGGTTGAAGACGGCGAAGTGCTTGGGCGCGATGAAGTCCACGACCGCGCCCTCGAAGACGCCGGGGGCGCGGAAGATCCGGTCGGTGAGGTTGCCGAGGGCACCGCCGAGCAGCAGGCCGAGCGCGATCGCCCAGGGCAGGCTGCGGAGCTTGCGCGCGAGGCGGGCGATCACGACGATCACGGCCGCGGCGATCACCGTGAAGATGATCGTGAAGGCCTCGCCGAAGCCGAAGGCCGCGCCCGCGTTGCGGATCGCCGCGAACCGCAGCCAGTCCCCGACGATCTCGATGGGCTCGTGGTGCTCCAGCTTGGCGACCACCAGCATCTTGCTGCCCAGGTCGAGCAGGTACGCGATCACGGCGACCGCGAACAGCACGGCGACCCGCCGCTTGCCCCGAGGGTGCTCAGGAGCCTGCTCCTGCTTCCGCTCCGGTTCGGCGTCGGGCCGCTCCCGCCCGTCCCCCGCCGCGTCCGGGGTGTCCGGAGTACCGATGATGCGCTCCGCCTCTGCCACGTGAGTCCCTCAGCCTAGGTCCTTGACTGAGCACGAGGGTACGGCACACTTCCCGTCCCGGCCGCGGCTCAGGACCGGCGCTCCTGCTTCTGCTTGCACTCGACGCAGAGGGTGGCCCGCGGGAAGGCCTGCATCCGCGCCTTGCCGATCGGGTTGCCGCAGTTCTCGCACAGGCCGTAGGTGCCCGCGTCCAGGCGTTCCAGGGCGCGCTCGGTCTGGGTGAGCACCTCGCGCGCGGTGGCGGCCAGCGCCAGTTCGTGCTCGCGCGTGATGTTCTTGCTGCCGGTGTCCGCCTCGTCGTCGCCCGCGCCATCGCCGGAGTCCCGCATCATGCCCTGGAGCGACCGCTCGGAGGAGTCGATCTCGGTGCGCAGCCGGTCGGCCTCGGACTGCAACTCGCCGCGCGCCTCCTCGACCTCCTGCGGGGTCCATGGTTCCTCCCCGGGGCGTACCGCGAGGTCGCCGGGGTCCGCAGCGGTGCCGCGGGCCTTGGGAACAGCGGTCTTGGCCGCCGTGGCCGTGCCAGGAGTCTTCTTCGCAACCACCGTCGTGGCTCCCGTCTGCTCCGCGGCCTCGGCCGCGCCCGCCTTCTTGGCCGTGCTCTTCTTCGCCGTGCTCTTCTTGGCCGTGCTCTTCTTCGCGGCGGTCTTCGCCGCGGTCTTCTCGGCCCCGGTCTTCCGTGCCGGGCTCTTCCCTGCCGCCGCCTTCTTCGCGGGGTCCTGCTCCGCGGCGCCCTCCTCGGCGGCGCCCTGCTTCGCGGCCGTCGTCTTCTTCTTCGCCACCATGGCCGCGGCCCCTTCACATATTGTGATCTTGCGTGCGAATCGTGCTGGGACGATAAATCGACTCCGCCCTCGCGGCAACGGGGCACGCCGCCCGACTCGCCCGCCCACCGTGCGCCGCGCGGCGAGCATGCCTGCGTTGTGCCCAGCTCCCCGCCCGGTAATCCGCCGCGAGCCCCCTGGCCGGACCGCTCGGGACCCGGTCCCCGGACGGCGGCATTCGGGTCACAACAAATCCGGTCGGCCGCTGTCCGCCCGGCGCCGTACACTGGGCGCAGCGAAAAGCGTGGATGGGGACGAGTAGCGGCGTCAGCAGCCCAGAGCGACCCGGGGACGGTGTGAGCCCGGGGGCCAAGCGCGACGTGAAGATCACCCCGGAGCCGCCGGAAGAAAGCCGTGGCAGGACCGCCGCGGCGAGTAGAACCGGCTCGCGACCCCAATGAGGGGGCTCACCGGAGCACACGACGCACCGGCGGGCCAAGGAGGGTGGTACCGCGGGAGCACGGCTCTCGTCCCTCCGACGGAAGGCAGCACGTCCGCCGGAGGAAGCTCGTTGAATACGCAGCCGCAGTACCGCCAGGTGCCCGCCCAGGTCGACCTGCCCGCGCTCGAACACGCGGTGCTCGACTTCTGGCGTAAGCAGAAGATCTTCGCCAAGAGCCTGGAGCAGTCCGAGGGCCGCCCCGAGTGGGTGTTCTACGAGGGCCCGCCCACCGCCAACGGCATGCCCGGCGCCCACCACATCGAGGCGCGGGTCTTCAAGGACGTCTTCCCCCGCTTCCGCACGATGCGCGGCTACCACGTGGGCCGCAAGGCCGGCTGGGACTGCCACGGCCTGCCCGTGGAGCTGGCGGTGGAGAAGGAGCTGGGCTTCTCCGGCAAGCAGGACATCGAGGCGTACGGCATCGCCGAGTTCAACGCGAAGTGCCGCGAGTCGGTGACCCGGCACACCGACGCCTTCGAAGAGCTGACCACGCGCATGGGTTACTGGGCGGACCTCCAGGACCCGTACCGCACGATGGACCCCGAGTACATCGAGTCCGTCTGGTGGTCGCTGAAGACGATCTTCGACAAGGGCCTGCTGGTCCAGGACCACCGCGTCGCCCCCTGGTGCCCCCGCTGCGGCACCGGCCTGTCCGACCACGAGCTGGCCCAGGGCTACGAGACGGTCGTCGACCCGTCCGTCTACGTCCGCTTCCCGCTGACCTCGGGCCCGCTGGCCGGCGAGGCCGCGCTGGTCGTCTGGACGACGACCCCGTGGACCCTGGTCTCCAACACGGCGGTCGCCGCGCACCCCGACGTCACCTACGTCGTCGCGACGAAGGGCCCGGAAGGTGGGGAGAAGCTGGTCGTCGCCGAGCCGCTGGTGGAGAAGGCCCTCGGCGAGGGCTGGGAGACCACCGGGCAATCCTTCACCGGCGCCGAGATGGAGCGCTGGACGTACCAGCGCCCCTTCGAGCTGGTGGAGTTCCCCGAGCCCGCGCACTACGTGGTGAACGCGGAGTACGTCACCACCGAGGACGGCACCGGCCTCGTCCACCAGTCCCCCGCCTTCGGTGAGGACGACCTCAAGGTCTGCCGCGCGTACGGCCTGCCGGTGGTCAACCCGGTCCGCCCGGACGGCACCTTCGAGGAGGACGTCCCGCTCGTCGGCGGCGTCTTCTTCAAGAAGGCCGACGAGAAGCTGACCGAGGACCTGGACACCCGGGGCCTGCTCTTCAAGCACATCCCCTACGAGCACAGCTACCCGCACTGCTGGCGCTGCCACACGGCGCTGCTGTACTACGCGCAGCCGTCCTGGTACATCCGCACCACCGCCATCAAGGACCGCCTGCTCCAGGAGAACGAGAAGACCAACTGGTTCCCGGAGGCGGTCAAGCACGGCCGGTACGGCGACTGGCTGAACAACAACATCGACTGGGCGCTCTCCCGCAACCGCTACTGGGGCACCCCGCTGCCCATCTGGCGCTGCGAGGACGACCACCTCACGGTCGTCGGCTCCCGAGCGGAGCTGACCGAGCTGTCCGGCACCGACCAGTCGGCCCTGGACCCGCACCGCCCGTACATCGACGACGTGACCTTCGCCTGCCCCCAGGACGGGTGCGGGAAGACGGCCACGCGCGTGCCGGAGGTGATCGACGCCTGGTACGACTCGGGTTCGATGCCGTTCGCGCAGTGGGGCTACCCGTACAAGAACAAGGAGCTGTTCGAGAGCCGCTACCCGGCGCAGTTCATCTCCGAGGCCATCGACCAGACCCGCGGCTGGTTCTACACGCTGATGGCGGTCGGCACCCTCGTCTTCGACAAGTCGTCCTACGAGAACGTGGTCTGCCTCGGCCACATCCTCGCCGAGGACGGCCGCAAGATGTCCAAGCACCTGGGCAACATCCTCCAGCCGATCCCGCTGATGGACCAGCACGGCGCCGACGCGGTCCGCTGGTTCATGGCGGCCGGCGGTTCGCCCTGGGCGGCCCGCCGGGTGGGCCACGGCACCATCCAGGAGGTGGTCCGCAAGACGCTCCTCACGTACTGGAACACGGTCGCCTTCCAGGCCCTGTACGCCCGCACCTCGGGCTGGGCGCCGAGCGAGGCGGACCCGGCCCCGGCCGACCGCCCGGTCCTCGACCGCTGGCTGCTCTCCGAGCTGCACGCGCTGACCGACCAGGTCACGCAGGCGCTGGACGCCTACGACACCCAGCGGGCGGGCAAGCTGCTGTCCGCGTTCGTCGACGACCTGTCCAACTGGTACGTGCGCCGCTCCCGCCGCCGCTTCTGGCAGGGCGACAAGGCGGCGCTGCGCACCCTGCACGAGGTCGTCGAGACGGTCACCAAGCTGATGGCGCCGCTGACCCCGTTCATCACCGAGCGGGTCTGGCAGGACCTGGTCGTGCCGGTCACCCCGGGCGCGCCCGAGTCGGTGCACCTGTCCTCGTGGCCGGAGGCCGACCTCACGGCGATCGACCCGGAGCTGTCGAAGCAGATGGTCCTGGTCCGCCGCCTGGTCGAGCTGGGCCGTGCCACGCGCGCGGAGTCGGGCGTCAAGACCCGGCAGCCGCTCAGCCGCGCGCTGATCGCGGTGGCCGGCTTCGACACGCTCTCCCCCGAGCTGCACACGCAGATCACCGAGGAGCTGAACGTCGCGTCCCTGGCGTCGCTGAGCGAGGTCGGCGGCTCCCTGGTCGACACGACGGCGAAGGCCAACTTCCGGGCGCTGGGCAAGCGGTTCGGCAAGCGCGTCCAGGACGTGGCGAAGGCCGTCGCCGCCGCGGACGCCGCCGCGCTGTCCCTCGCGCTGCGCGAGGGCACGGCCTCGGTGGAGGTCGACGGCGAGACCGTGACCCTCGCCCCCGACGAGGTGATCATCACCGAGACGCCGCGCGAGGGCTGGTCGGTCGCCTCCGACTCGGGCGCGACGGTGGCGCTCGACCTGGAGATCACGGAGGAGCTGCGCCGCGCGGGCCTCGCCCGGGACGCGATCCGCCTGATCCAGGAGGCCCGCAAGAACAGCGGCCTCGACGTCGCCGACCGGATCGCCCTGCGCTGGACGGCCACGGACCCGGCGACGATCGCCGCCCTGACCGACCACTCCGGCCTGATCGCCGACGAGGTCCTGGCGACGGACTTCGCCCAGGGCGAGGCGGACGACACATACGGCGAGCCGTTCACGGACGAGGGGCTGTCCCTCTCGTTCCGGCTGCGCAAGCAGTAACCGCCCGGCGACACCTGGGCCCGGCCTCCCTCGCGCGAGGGGCGCCGGGCCCAGTGCTGTCTGCCGTTGCTGTCTGTCGGTGCGGGCCCAAGGGTGGGTCTCGCTCACCGGCGCTTGCCGGGCGCCGCCGCGCAAAAGGGAGGGCCCCGGGTCGGAAACCCGGGGCCCTCCCTGAACGTTGCCGAAGGCTACGCCGTACTACAGCTCAGTTGTCGTCCTCGTCGATCAGGAACCCGCGCATCGGCGACGGCGCCTGCCCCATCGGCGACGGCCCCTGGGGCCGCACCGGTGCCATCGGCTGGGTCATCGCCGGCGACATCTGCTGCTGGCCGCCGTAGGACGGACCGGACTGGCCCGGACCGCTGCCCATCGACTGGTTGCCGCCGTAGGACGGGGCACTGGCACCGGCCGGTGCCATCGAGGGCGCCGGGGACGGCGGCAGGGAAGCCGTCGCGGGCGTGCGCGGCGGGGCGAGCGAGTCGTCCGCCTGGGTCTCCAGCTGGCGCAGCTGCGACTCCAGGTAGGACTTCAGCCGCGTGCGGTACTCGCGCTCGAAGCCGCGCAGGTCCTCGACCTTGCGCTCCAGCGTGGCGCGGGCGGACTCCAGGGAGCCCATCGCGACGCGGTGCTTCTCCTGCGCGTCCCGCTCCAGGGCGTCCGCCTTGGCACGGGCGTCCCGCTCCAGACCCTCGGCGCGCGAACGGGCCTCACCGACGATCTTGTTGGCCTCGGAACGGGCCTCGGCGATCGCCTGGTCGGCGGTCTGCTGGGCCAGCGAGAGCACCCGGGCGGCACTGTCGCCGCCGGGGCCGCCCTGACCGGGCATGCCGGGGCCGCCGTGACCCTGCGGGCCGCCCATGGGGCCGCCCATCGGACCGGGACCCATCTGGCCCTGCATCGGACCCTGGCCCATCGGCCCCGGACCCTGGCCCATCGGGCCGGGACCCTGCGGGCCACCCTGTCCGCCGGGGCCGGCGGGCAACTGCGGGGCACCGCTCGGCAGCTGGGGCGGTCCACCCATGGGGCCACCCATCTGCTGCTGCGGCGGGCCCGATATGCCGGCGGGCACCGGAGCGCCGGGTCCTCGCATGCCCTGCTGCGGCATACCGCCCTGCTGCTGGGGATGCCCCTGCTGGTGCTGCGGCTGCTGCTGCTGATCCTGCGGAGGTTCCGGAGGCTTGCGCATGTTCTGCTGGTTCTGCGCGGCCGCGCGCGTCGCCGCGGCCAGCTTGGCGCGCAGGTCCTCGTTCTCGCGGAGCAGCCGGGTCAGTTCGGCTTCGACCTCGTCGAGGAAGGCATCGACCTCGTCCTCGTCATAGCCTTCTCGGAGGCGGACGGTCGTGAACTGCTTGTTCCGCACGTCCTCGGGGGTCAACGGCATCTCTTCACCTCAACGTTGTCGTCGGCATTCGGCAAGCCCGTATCTCTCTCATCGATCACAGCCGGCTCACGATCGAGATCAGGATGTAGACGATGATCATCAGTACGAAGAAGGACAGGTCGAGCGCCACGCCCCCGAGACGCAGCGGCGGGATGACCCGCCGCAGAAGCTTCAGCGGTGGATCGGTGACAGTGTAGGTGGCCTCCAGAACGACCACCATCGCCTTGCCGGGTTGCCACGAGCGGGCGAACTGGAAGACGTAGTCCATGACCAACCGGAAGATGAGCACGATGAGGAAGCACATCAGCGCGATGTAGATGACATCCAGGACCACGCTCATGACCTGTGCTTCCCTCTCCCCTGAACCATCTCTCGGACCCTTCTTCGGGCCCGTGTTCTTGCTCTGTACCGGTGGTGCGTCTCAGCTCTGGTTGAAGAACCCGCCCTCTGCGATGCGGGCCTTGTCCTCCGCCGTGACATCGACGTTAGCAGGAGACAGCAGGAACACCTTCTGCGTCACCCGCTCGATACTGCCGTGAAGACCAAACACCAAACCGGCCGCAAAGTCGACAAGTCGCTTCGCATCTGTGTCATCCATCTCAGTGAGATTCATGATCACCGGAGTGCCCTCACGGAAGTGTTCCCCGATGGTACGGGCCTCGTTGTAGGTCCGGGGGTGAAGTGTGGTGATCCGGTAGGGCTCTCGTTCGGACACGACCTTGGGCATGATGACCGGTGCGCTCTTTTCCAGGCTTGCGCGTTCTTGTGTGATGGACGCCACGGGCGCGATCCGCGCCGGACGACCGGATTCCGCCGCGAGCGAAGAGGAACGGGGCATCGGCTCGCGCTGCGCGGGCGGTTGTACGACTCGTACCTCTTCGTCCCTTTGGGGCTGATGCGCACCATGTGACTGGTGCGCCGGTTCGTGGCGCCGGTGATCCCGTTCGGGTTCCGGGTCCAGTTCGGGTTCGAAGTCGTCGTCGGGGTCGAACCCCCGGCCGTCGTACCCATCGTCCTCCACGAGGCCGAGGTAGACCGCCATCTTGCGCATCGCGCCGGCCATGCTCTGAGTCCTCCGCTCTGTGGTGGATCTGCCGACGACTCCAAGTGCCTGCGATCCACGAGGTCGTTGCGTCCGCCTTTCGGCGGTAATGACCATATTTTCTGCTGTGGTCCGACTTCTTGGCGACGTTACCCGAGCCTGGGGCGGACTCCGAGTACCGCAGTGCCGACGCGTACATGTGTCGCTCCGGCGGCCACGGCCTGTTCGAGGTCCGCACTCATCCCCGCGGAGACCATGTTCGCAGCCGGATGGGTTCGGCGCACGTAGGTCGACAAATCCATGAGGTGCTCGAACGCCGCCTGTTGCCGTCCCGCGTACTCGCCGGTGAGCGGGGCCACGGTCATCAGCCCGTCGAACCGCAGCCCGTCCGATCCGGCGACCAGGTCGGCCAACTCTTCGATTCCGCCGGGCGCGACGCCACCGCGCTCCCCGCGCCCGCTCTCCCCCGCGTCGAGCGCGACCTGGAGGAGGCAGCCCACCTCGCGGCCGGCCCGTACGGCCTCCTTCGACAGGGCCGTGACCAGCCTGGCCCGGTCGACCGACTGCACGACGTCCGCGTAACCGACTACGGAACGCACCTTGTTGGTCTGCAACTGACCGACGAAATGCCATGTCAGCGGCAGGTCGGAGCAGGCGGCGGCCTTGGGCGCCGCGTCCTGGTCGCGGTTCTCCGCGACGTGGCGCACCCCGAGTTCCGAGAGAATGCGCACATCGTCCGCGGGGTAGGTCTTGGTGACCACGATCAGGGTCACGTCCTCGCGCGGGCGGCCCGCGGCCGCGCAGGCCGCGGTGATGCGCTCTTCCACTGCCGCCAGGTTGGCGGCGAGTTCGTGCTTACGGTCCGTCATGCCCCATCAGTCCAGCCACACATAGCCCGCGAGCCGCCCGGTGGTGCGGTCGCGTCGGTACGAGAAGTGGTCCGCCGACTCCCGGGTGCACACCGGCGACTGCGCCCGGTCGCGCACCCCGAGGCGTTCGAGCTGTGCGTGCACCCCGGCGCCCACGTCGAGCGCCGGAGTGCCCCAGCTCGTCTCGGCGTACGCGGCCGGTTCGACGGCGGCCACCTCGGCGCGCATCTCCTCGGGCACCTCGTAGCACCGGCCGCACACGGCGGGTCCGGTGCGGGCGACGATCCTGGCGGGGTCGGCGCCGAGTCCGGTCATGGCCCGTACGGCGGCGGGGACGACCCCCGCGACCAGGCCGGGCCGGCCCGCGTGGGCCGCGGCGGCGACGCCGGCGACCGGGTCGGCCAGCAGGACGGGCACGCAGTCGGCGGTGAGGACGGCGAGGGCGAGACCGCGTTCGGCGGTGACGACGGCGTCGACCCGCGGCACCGGGCGGTCGCCCCAGGGCGCGTCGACCACGGCGACGTCGGCGCCGTGCACCTGGTTCATCCAGACCACCCGGGCCGGGTCGACGCCCAGCGACTTGGCCGCCAGCTCCCGGTTGGCCGTGACGGCGCCGGGTTCGTCGCCGACCGCGCCGCCGAGATTGAGCTCCTCGTACGGAACGGCGCTCACTCCGCCCCACCGGTCGGTGAAGCCGAAGTGCGCGCCGTTCACGGTGTCGCGCTGTCCTATCACTTCAGGAAGTCCGGCACGTCCAGTTCCTCGGCCGCGCTGTCCGAGTAGGTCCGCGACGGCGGCACCGGCGGCGGCGAGACCGGCGGCAGGTCGGCGACCGGCTCCGGCGCGGGCGCCTGCTCGGGCTCCTCCTTCGGCTTGACGCTGCCCAGCGAGCCGAAGGACGGGCGGCTCTCGGTCTGCCGGGCCGGGGTGGGCTCCTCGCGCTTGGCCGAGGAGGACCCGAGGACGTTGTCCCGCTTGGACGGCGGCTGGCCCCCGTCGAAGCCGGCCGCGATCACGGTGACCCGTACCTCGTCGCCGAGGGCGTCGTCGATGACCGCACCGAAGATGATGTTGGCCTCGGGGTGGGCGGCCTCGCTGACCAGCTGGGCGGCCTCGTTGATCTCGAACAGACCGAGGTCGGAACCGCCGGAGATGGAGAGCAGCACGCCCCGGGCGCCGTCGATGGACGCCTCGAGCAGCGGCGAGGAGATCGCCATCTCGGCCGCGGCCACCGCGCGATCGTCGCCGCGGGCCGAGCCGATGCCCATGAGCGCCGAACCGGCCTCGGACATGACCGACTTCACGTCGGCGAAGTCGAGGTTGATCAGGCCGGGCGTGGTGATGAGGTCGGTGATGCCCTGCACACCGGAGAGCAGCACCTGGTCGGCGGACTTGAACGCGTCGAGCACGCTGACCTGCCGGTCCGAGATGGACAGCAGGCGGTCGTTGGGGATGACGATGAGGGTGTCGACCTCTTCGCGGAGCTCGGCGATGCCGTCCTCGGCCTGGTTGGCCCGGCGCCGTCCCTCGAAGGTGAACGGGCGGGTGACCACGCCGATGGTGAGGGCGCCCAGCGAGCGGGCGATGTTGGCCACGACGGGTGCGCCGCCGGTGCCGGTGCCGCCGCCTTCACCGGCTGTCACGAAGACCATGTCGGCCCCCTTGAGGACCTCCTCGATCTCCTCGCGGTGGTCCTCGGCGGCCTTGCGGCCGACGGCCGGGTTGGCTCCGGCGCCGAGTCCGCGGGTGAGTTCGCGGCCGACGTCGAGCTTGACGTCGGCGTCGCTCATCAACAGCGCCTGTGCGTCGGTGTTGATGGCGATGAACTCGACGCCCTTGAGACCGACCTCGATCATCCGGTTGATGGCATTGACACCACCGCCGCCGACACCGATGACTTTGATGACTGCGAGGTAGTTCTGCGGTGCTGCCACGTCGAAGGCCTCTCGCCTCGAGTTACGTGTCGTCCGGCCGCCGAAGCTCTGATGCCCCCGCGACCCGACGACTGATGCCGATTGGGACGGTCCGTAGCGCCGACCCGAACCCTAACGCTGAAGTTTAGGGTTACCAGTGTGTCTGTTCCTTGGACTCTTCCGAACAGGACACTAAGTCGACAAGTGGCGCACGTTCAACGAACACGCCGAACCTCCCGTTTTTCTTTTCACCCTATGTGATCAGCCGTAGCGCTGCCCAACCAGGGTGCTGGCCTGCGTGTATGGCCGTCAACTCCCCGATGACGCCGGGGCGGTGGGAACACTCACGTCGAAGTGCCGCGCGTCGGGCGTCGCTTTCATCAGCGCGGTGAGCGCGCGGGCTTTGCGCACACCCTGCTCACCGCTGCCCCACGACACGGTCCTCCCGCCGCTCAACTCCAGCGAGATGTCGTCGTAGGAACGGACCTCGACGACCCGTGTGTCCCGGGCGACCTTGTCCGGAAGCCGGCCGGCCACCCGCACCGCCTCGCGCACCAGGCGGTCGTCGTCGAAGCGGCGCAGGCTCGGCGCGGCGGAGCCGGAACGGGCGGGTTCCAATTTCAGCGCGGGCACGCCTTTCGGGGCCTTGGAAACCGTGGCGAAACGGACACCTTCCTCGTCCACTTCTACGAAGTTTCGGCCCTTTTGGGCAATCAGGACCGGAGTACGCTCGGTCACTTTCAGTCCGATTCCGTGCGGCCAGGAACGCTCCGCCTCGACCTCGTCAATGCGGGGCAATTTCCGGCGCAGCCGGGCCTCGACCGCCTCCGTGTCGACCGAGATCAGCGGGTCCCCGACCGGCACGTCGGCGGCCTCGCGCACCTGAGCGGGCGTCAGAACACGTGTACCCGAGACGGACACGTCTTCGAGGCGCGTCCAGTTCGAGCCGTAGAGCACCCAGACCGTTCCGCCCGCGACGAGCACGAGCGCGACGGCGAGGATGATGATCGTACGAAGGCGGGGCGGCCGGAAGCGGCGGGCCCGGGGCGGGCCGGACGACTCCTCCTGGCGTGCACCGCGCTCGGCGGTGGTCGGTCCGGCCACGCTCCCCTGCCTTCCGTCAGACGTGTCTAGCGGTGCGCGCGGGCGGCGATCGCCTCGTACACCATGCCGACGAGGAGGTCGTCGGCGTCCCGGCGGCCGAACTCGGCGGCGGCGCGGGACATCTCGTACAGCCGGTGCGGGTCGGCGAGCACGGGCAGGACGTTCTGCTGGAGCCACTCGGGCGTGAGTTCCGCGTCGTCGACCAGCAGCCCGCCGCCGGCCTTGACCACCGGCTGGGCGTTGAGCCGCTGTTCGCCGTTGCCGATGGGCAGCGGGACGTAGGCGGCCGGGAGCCCGACGGCGGAGAGTTCGGCGACGGTCATCGCGCCCGCGCGGCAGAGCATCATGTCGGCGGCGGCGTACGCGAGATCCATCCGGTCCAGATAACTTACCGGGACATACGGGGGCATCCCCGGCATCTGGTGGACCTGCGGCAGTTCGTTCTTGGGGCCGACCGCGTGCAGGATCTGGATGCCGGCCTGCTGGAGCCAGGGCGCGACCTGCTGGATCACCTCGTTGAGACGGCGGGCGCCCTGCGAGCCGCCGGTGACCAGCAGCGTCGGCAGGTTGGGGTCGAGCCCGAACATCGCGCGGGCCTCGGGACGGACGGCGGCCCGGTCGAGGGTGGCGATGGACCGGCGCAGCGGGATGCCGATGTAGCGGGAGTTGCGCAGCTTGCTGTCGGGGGTGGAGACGGCGACCTGCGCGGCGTAGCGCGAGCCGATCTTGTTGGCGAGACCGGGCCGGGCGTTCGCCTCGTGGACGACGATCGGCACGCCGAGCCGCTTGGCCGCGAGGTAGGCGGGCAGCGCCACGTAACCGCCGAAGCCGGCCACGGCGTCCGCCTTGGTGCGCTCCAGGATCTGCTCGGCCGCCTTGATGGTGCCGCGCAGCCGGCCCGGGACGGTGATCAGCTCGGGGGTGGGCTTGCGCGGCAGCGGTACGGCCGGGATCAGCGCCAGCTCGTAACCCCGCTCGGGCACCAGGCGGGTCTCCAGGCCGCGTTCCGTGCCCAGGGCCGTGATCCCCACGGTCGGATCCTGCCTGCGCAGGGCGTCCGCGAGGGCGAGCGCGGGCTCGATGTGGCCCGCGGTTCCTCCGCCGGCGAGTACGACATGCACCGAAATTCACCGCTCTCCGGACGAGCGCGCCGCGGAGGCGCGCCGTCGCATCGTGTTCCAACTCCCAGGGCTCCGCTTGGCCGCGGGTGCCCTGGCTCCCCGCTTTCTACCAAAGCGAGGTTGCCGCAACGCAAGCGCCGCCCGCGCACCGGGTTCGTCACGCGCGAAGGCGATCAGCAGACCGATGGCGAACATGGTCGGCAGCAGGGCGGAACCCCCGTAGGAGAACAGCGGGAGCGGGACACCGGCGATCGGCAGCAGCCCGAGGACCGCGCCGATGTTGATCACGGCCTGGGCCGTGATCCAGGTGGTCACGCCTCCCGCGGCATACCTCACGAAGGGGTCCTCCGTGCGTCCGGCCACGCGGATACCCGCATAGCCTAGAGCCGCGAAGAGGGCGAGCACCGACAGCGTCCCCGCCAGACCCAGTTCCTCACCGGTGACGGCGAAGATGAAGTCGGTGTGCGCTTCGGGGAGTTGGCCCCATTTCTCCACACTGGCCCCGAGCCCGGACCCGAACAGCCCGCCCGAGGCGAGGGCGTAGATGCCGTGCACGGCCTGCCAGCAGGAGTCGCCGGGCCCCGGGTCGGTGGCACCGAGGCAGTTGAGCCGGGCCATGCGGTTCGCGCTGGTCTTGATGAGGATGACGCCGAGCAGCAGGGCGATCGAGAGCACGCCCGCGAACAGCCGGGTGGGCGCGCCGGCCAGCCACAGCAGGCCGAAGAGGATCGCCGTGAGGATGATCGCGGTACCCATGTCGCCGCCGATCATGATCAGCCCCAGCAGCATGAACGCGGCCGGCACCAGCGGCACCAGCATGTGCTTCCACTGGGTCAGCAGCTTCTTGTCGTGCTTGCGGGCGAGCAGGTCGGCGCCCCACAGCACCAGGGCCAGCTTGCCGAACTCGCTGGGCTGGATCTGGAAGGAGCCGCCCAGCGAGATCCAGTTCTGGTTGCCGTTGACCGCGACTCCTATCCCCGGCACCTGGACCAGGATCATCAGGAAGACGGCCCCGGCGAGGATCGGATAGGCCAGCGCCCGGTGCAGTTTGACCGGCATCCGCATGGCGGCGACCATGAGGCCGGCGCCGATGAGCGCGGCGAGCGCCTGCTTGCGGAAGAAGTACGAGCCCGGCAGCGACAGCTGGAGCGCGGTGATCTGGGACGCCGAGTAGACCATCACCAGGCCGAGCACGGTGATCAGCAGACTGCCGCCGAAAATCAGGTAGTACGCGGTCAGCGGCCGGTCCCAGGCGCGGCGCAGCCGGTGGTAGAGGCGGAGCACGGGGTTCTCGTGCGGCGGCACCGGTGCGGCGGGTCGCTTGACGGACCGCTGCACGGGCGGGCGTCCGGTGCGGCTCTGGGGACTACCGGGCATCGCGGCCTCCGCTGTCCGTCGGCATGGACCGTCCCACGCGTCCTCCCGAGTTCACCCGGCGGCAGGAGGCGGCCGGGTCAGGCGCCGAGTTCGCGAACGGCCTGCGCGAACGCGTCACCGCGCTGGTTGTAGTTGGTGAACATGTCCATCGAGGCACAGGCCGGTGCCAGCAGCACCGTGTCGCCGGGCCGGGCGAGCCGCCGCGCCTCCTGGACGGCCTGGAGCATCGCCCCAGTGTCGGTCCGGTCGAGGTCGACCACGGGTACTTCCGGCGCGTGTCGCGCCAGGGCTTCGCGGATCAGGGCACGGTCGGCGCCGATGAGGACCGCGCCGCGCAGCCGCTTCGCCGCGCCCGCGACCAGTTCGTCGAAGGTCGCGCCCTTCGCCAGTCCGCCGGCGATCCACACGATCGACTCGTAGGCCGCCAAGGAGGCTTCGGTGGCGTGGGTGTTGGTGGCCTTGGAGTCGTCCACGTACGCCACCCCGTCCACGTCGGCGACGTGCGCGATGCGGTGGGCGTCCGGGGTGAAGGCGCGCAGCCCGTCCCGTACGGCGGCGGCGGGGACGCCGAAGGCGCGGGCGAGGCCCGCGGCGGCAAGGGCGTTGGCGATGTTGTGCGGGGCCGGCGGGTTGACGTCGGAGACCTCGGCGAGTTCCTGGGCGTTCTTCTGCCGGTCCTCGACGAAGGCGCGGTCGACCAGGAGGCCCTCCACGACGCCGAGTTGGGAGGGGGCGGGCGTACCCAGCGTGAAGCCGACCGCCCGGCAGCCCTCCTCGACGTCGGCGGCGCGCACCAGGTCCTCGGTGGCCTTGTCGGCGACGTTGTAGACGCAGGCGACCTGGTTGCCCTCGTAGATGCGGCCCTTGTCGGCGGCGTAGGCCTCCATCGAGCCGTGCCAGTCGAGGTGGTCCGGGGCGAGGTTGAGCACGACGGCGGAGTGGGCGCGCAGGGAGGGCGCCCAGTGGAGCTGGTAGCTGGACAGCTCCACGGCGAGGACGTCGTACTCCTCCTCGCCGGTGACCGCGTCCAGCAGAGAGACGCCGATGTTGCCGACGGCGGCGGTGCGCAGACCGGCCGCCTTCAGGATCGACGCGAGCATCTGGACGGTGGTGGTCTTGCCGTTGGTGCCGGTGACCGCCAGCCAGGGGGCGGCGCCCGGGCCGCGCAGGCGCCAGGCCAGTTCGACGTCGCCCCAGACGGGGACGCCTGCCTCGCGGGCCGCCGTGAACAGCGGCTTGTCCGGCTTCCAGCCCGGCGCGGTGACGATCAGCTCGGTGCCCTCGGGAAGCGTGTCCCCGTCGCCCAGGCGCACGGTGACGCCGAGCGCCTCCAGCTCCGCCGCCTGCGTCCGGGCGCGCTCGTCGGCGCCGTCGTTGACGACGGTGACGTGCGCGCCGAGCCCGTGCAGCACCTTGGCCGCCGGGACGCCGGAGACGCCGAGTCCGGCGACGGTGACGTGCTTGCCGGTGAATTCCGAAGGCACCGAGGAGGTCACTTGTCCGCTGCCCATCCCGCGTAGAAGAGGCCGAGTCCGACGATCACACAGATGCCCTGGATGATCCAGAAACGGACCACGACAAGGACCTCGGACCAGCCTTTGAGTTCGAAGTGGTGCTGGAGTGGCGCCATCCGGAAGACCCGCTTTCCGGTGAGGCGGAAGGAGCCGACCTGGATGACCACCGACATGGTGATCAGGACGAACAGGCCGCCGAGGATGGCCATCAGCAGTTCGGTGCGCGAGCAGATCGCCAGACCCGCCAGCACGCCGCCGAGCGCGAGCGAACCGGTGTCGCCCATGAAGATCTTGGCCGGCGAGGTGTTCCACCACAGGAAGCCGAGGCAGGAGCCCATCAGCGCGGAGGCGACCACCGCCAGGTCGAGCGGGTCCCTCACCTCGTAGCAGGCGCCCGGGTTGGTCAGGGTCAGCGCGTTGGCGCAGGACTCCTGGAACTGCCAGACGCCGATGAAGGTGTAGGCGCCGAAGACCAGGACGGAGGCGCCGGTGGCCAGGCCGTCCAGGCCGTCGGTGAGGTTCACGCCGTTCGACATGGCGAGGATCATGAACAGCGCCCAGATGACGAACAGCACCGGGCCGATGGTCCAGCCGAAGTCGGTGATGAACGACAGCTTCGTGGACGCCGGGGTGTTGCCCCGGTTGTCCGCGAACTGAAGCGAGAGCACGGCGAAGCCGATGCCGACGATCAGCTGGCCGGCCATCTTCGCCTTGGCCCGCAGGCCCAGCGAACGCCGCTTGACGATCTTGATGTAGTCGTCGAGGAAGCCGACCAGGCCCATGCCCACCATCAGGCCGAGCACCAGCAGACCGGAGAAGGTCGGCCCCGCGTCGATGTCGGGGTCCAGATAGCCGGTGATGCCCTTGGCGAGGAAGTACGCGGCGACCGTCGCCAGGATGAAGGCGATACCACCCATGGTCGGCGTACCGCGCTTGCTGGCGTGCTCGCGCGGGCCGTCGTCGCGGATGTACTGGCCGTAGCCCTTGCGGGCCAGCAGCTTGATCAGCAGCGGGGTGCCGACCAGCGTCAGGAAGAGGCCAATGACTCCTGCGAACAGGATCTGCTTCATCATCGGGCGGCAACCTCACCCTCGGTGCCGGCCTCGAGCAGCGCCGTGGCGACGCTTTCCAGACCCACCGAACGGGACGCCTTCACGAGCACGACGTCCCCCGGGCGCAACTCGCTGCGCAACAGGTCGACCGCCGCCTGTGCGTCGGACACGTGCACCGACTCCTCACCCCACGAACCCTCGTTATATGCGCCCAGTTGCAGCCATTGGGCTTCCCTGCCCCCGACCGCGACGAGCTTGCTGACGTTGAGCCGGACGGCGAGCCGTCCGACCGCGTCGTGCTCGGCGAGCGCCTCGTCCCCGAGCTCGGCCATCTTGCCGAGCACCGCCCACGTACGGCGCCCCTTGCTCATGGCGACCAGCGCACGCAGCGCGGCCTTCATGGACTCGGGGTTCGCGTTGTAGGCGTCGTTGACGACCGTCACGCCGTCCGGGCGCTCGGTGACCTCCATCCGCCAGCGGGAGAGGGAGCCCGCCTCGGAGAGCGCGGTGGCGATCTCGTCTGCGGACATGCCCAACTCGTGGGCGACGGCGGCCGCGGCGAGCGCGTTCGACACGTGATGCTCACCGTACAGGCGCATGGTCACATCGCTTGCACCGGAGGGTGTGTGAAGGCTGAAGGAAGGCTGTCCGGTGTCCGTGAGTCGCACGTTCTCGGCGCGAACGTCCGCTTCGCCGGACTCTCCGAAAAGGATCACCTTCGCCTTCGTTCGGGAGGCCATGGCCCGTACGAGGGGGTCGTCCGCGTTGAGGACCGCGGTGCCGCCCTCCTCGGCCGGCGGCAGCGCCTCGACGAGTTCGCCCTTGGCCTGGGCGATCTGCTCCCGGCCGCCGAACTCGCCGATGTGCGCGGAGCCGACGTTGAGGACGAGGCCGATCTTCGGCGGGGTCAGCTCGCACAGGTACCGGATGTGGCCGATGCCGCGGGCGCCCATCTCCAGGACGAGGAACTTCGTCTCGTCGGTGGCGGTGAGCGCGGTGAGCGGCAGCCCGACCTCGTTGTTCATGGAGCCGGGTGTGAAGACCGTGGGCGCCTTGCGGCGCAGGACCTGGGCGATCAGGTCCTTGGTGCTGGTCTTGCCGGCCGACCCGGTGAGGGCCACGAGGGTGGTGCCGAGGCGTCGCACGACGTGCCGGGCGAGGGCGCCCAGGGCGGTTTGGACGTCGTCCACGACGATCGCGGGCACGCCGACGGGGCGGGAGCCGAGGACGGCCACCGCTCCCGCTTCGACGACCTGCGCGGCGAAGTCGTGGCCGTCCACCCGTTCGCCCACGAAGGCGACGAAGAGGCTGCCGGGCCCCGCTTCCCGGGAGTCCCGGACGACCGGCCCGGTGACCGCGGCGGAGGCGTCCGGTATGTCGTGCATCCGCCCGCCGACGACGTCTGCGATCTCGGCGAGTGAGAGGGTGATCACAAGTTCGTCCCCTGGATCAGGATCAGGATCGGCTGGATCATTCGGGATCTCATCCCTGGGTCTTCTGGATGGCTTCGCGCAGCACCTGGCGGTCGTCGAAGGGACGGACGACCCCGGCGATGTCCTGGCCCTGCTCGTGGCCCTTGCCGGCCACCAGCACCGTGTCGCCGGGCTCGGCCCGGGCGACGGCGGCGGCGATCGCGGCGGCCCGGTCCTCGAAGACCTGCACCTCGCCGCGCTCGTGCGCGGGCACGGACGCCGCGCCCTGGAGCATGGTGGCGAGGATCGCGAGGGGGTCCTCGGAGCGGGGGTTGTCGGAGGTCAGTACGGCGGTGTCGGCGAACCGGGCCGCGGCGGCGCCCATCGGCTGCCGCTTGGTGGTGTCCCGGTCGCCGCCGCAGCCGAGCACCACGTGCAGCCTGCCCTCGGTGACCTTGCGCAAGGCCCGCAGCACCGACTCGACGGCGTCGGTCTTGTGGGCGTAGTCGACCACCGCGAAGAACGGCTGGCCCTCGTCCACGCGCTCCAGCCGGCCCGGCACGCCCGGTACGGCGGCGACGCCGTCGGCGGCGCTCTGCGGATCGAGTCCGGCGGCGGCCAGGGCGACGATCGCGGCGAGGGTGTTCGCCACGTTGAACGGTCCGGCCAGCGGCGACCTGGCGGCGATCCGCTCGCCCTTCGGCCCGAGCACGGTGAACGTGGAGTCCAGCGGGCCGACCTCGACCTCGTCGGCGCGCCAGTCGGCGTCGGGGTGGCCCTCGGCGGAGTAGGTGACGACCGGGACGGTGGCCTCGTTGGCGAGGCGCCGCCCGTACTCGTCGTCGACGTTGACCACGCCGAGTTTGCTGCGCTCGGGCGTGAAGAGCTGCGCCTTCGCCTGGAAGTAGTCCTCCATGCCGGAGTGGAACTCCATGTGCTCCGGGCTGAGGTTGGTGAAGACCGCGATGTCGAAGACGCAGGCGTCGACGCGGCCGAGTACCAGGGCGTGGCTGGAGACCTCCATGGCGACCGCCTCGGTGCCGCGCTCGCGCATCACCGCGAACAGCGCCTGGAGGTCGGTGGCCTCGGGCGTGGTGCGCTCGGACTTGATGCGCTCGTCGCCGATGCGCATCTCGACCGTGCCGATCAGGCCGGTGGACTTGGCCGTGCGCAGGCCGCCCTCGACGAGGTAGGCGGTGGTGGTCTTGCCGGAGGTACCGGTGATACCGATCTGGAGCAGGTCGCGGCCCGGGTGGCCGTAGATCGTGGCCGCCAGCTCGCCCATCCGCGCGCGCGGGTCGTCGACGACGAGCGCCGGCAGACCGGCGGCCGCGGCGCGTTCCGCGCCGGACGGATCGGTCAGCACGGCGGCCGCGCCGAGGCCGGCGGCCTGGGTGACGAAGTCGGCGCCGTGCAGGCGGGCTCCGGGCAGGGCGGCGTACAGGTCGCCGGGGCGCACGGCACGCGAGTCGTGGGTGATGCCCGTGACCTCGGCGGAGCCGTCCGGCGCGGCGACACCCAGCTGATCGGCGAGTTCCGCGAGGGGGGTGGCGGAGATCCGCACCGGCCGGGGCGGTCCCGGGTATGTCACGGGGTGGCCCTTCTGGGTGGTTTGGGACTGATCAGGGTGTGGCACGGCGGTGAGCGTACCGGCAGTACCCGCTTCCCGGCGAAGCGAGGGCTGGGGGGAGGCTTGGGAGGCGCTCCGGTTCCCGGGGTCGGGGGTGATCGTTGTCACGGGTGGTTCCTGGTGGCTCGGTACTGAAACGGCGCTGGCTCGGTACGGGCTCGATGCGGAGCGGGCGGGCGGTGCGGTTCAGGGTTTGAAGGTGACCGGGAGCCGCGCGGGGGCAGCCCCGGTCGGCGGGACCTGGAGGGTCTTCAGGGCGAACTCCATGACCTGCTTGTAGATGGGGCCGCAGATCTGGCCGCCGAAGTAGCTGCCCTGGGTGGCGTTCTGGATGGCGCAGTAGACGGTGACGCGGGGCTTGTCGGCGGGGGCGAACCCGGCGAACGACGAGGTGTAGCCCTTGTACTGGCCGGTGGCCGGATCCACCCGGTTGGCCGTGCCCGTCTTGCCCGCCACCCGGTAGCCGGGGATGCGGGCCTTGGTGCCGGTGCCCTCCTCGTCGTCGACGACGGACTCCAGCATCTGCGAGAGGGTCTTGGCGGTCTTCTCGCTGGTCACGCGGGTCTTCTTGGGTTCGGGGGCCGGGGTGAAGCGTCCGTCGTCGCCCTTCGTGCCGCGCACGAGCGTGGGTTCGATCCGGACGCCGCCGTTGGCGATGGTCGAGTAGATCGAGGCCGCCTGGAGCGCGTTCACGGAGACGCCCTGGCCGAAAGGAATCGTGTACTGCTGCGAGGTCGACCACTGGCCGGGCGGCGCGAGGATGCCCTTGGTCTCCCCCGGGAAGCCGAGGCCGCTGTAGTCGCCGAGGCCGAACTTGCGCAGGTAGGAGTAGAGCACCTTGTTGGCCTCGGCCTGGGTCTTGCCCAGTTCGCCGGTGGCCATGATCGTGCCGATGTTGCTGGACTTGGCGAGCACGCCGTTGAGCGTGAGGTACCAGGTCGGGTGGTCGATGTCGTCCTTGAAGAGCCGGTCGCCGCGCTTGAGCCGGTTGGGGACGGTGATGTGGGTGCCGGGCGTGGCGGCGTTCTCCTCCAGCACGGCCGCCATCGACAGCACCTTGGCGGTGGAGCCCGGTTCGAAGGCGTCCTGGAGCGCGGCGTTGCCCAGCGCCGCGGGGTCGGCGTGGGCGAGGTCGCCGGGGTCGAAGCCGGGCGAGTTGGCCATGGCGAGGATCTCGCCGGTGGTCGTGTCCTGGACGATGACATAGCCGCCGTCCGCCTTGGACTTCTCCACCTGCTCGCTGATGGCGTCCTGCGCGGCCCACTGGATGTCGCGGTCGATGGTCAGCTCGACGTCGCTGCCGGGCACGGCGGGGGTCTCGGTGGAACCGGCGGTGGGCACCTGGCGTCCGCCGGACTGCGCGTAGCGGATCTTGCCGTCCTCGCCGGCCAGCGTCTTGTCCAGCTTCCGTTCCAGGCCGCCGCCGCCCTTGCCGTCGGCGCCGACCCAGCCGAGGACGGCGGCGGCGAGGTCGCCGCCCGGGTACACGCGCTTGCTGCTGGGGTCGGCGAAGACGCCCGCGAGCACGTTGACCGTCGACCGGTCGGTCTCCGCCTTCGTGGTGAGGGCGGTCTTCAGGTCCTTGATCTGGTTCCAGACCTGGGGGGTCTGCCGGCGCGCGAGGCGGACGTAGCGCAGTTCCCTGTTCTTCGGGCGGAGCGTCCTGGCCAGCTGCTCCTGGTCCTCGCCGAGGATCGGCGCGAGGAGCGCCGCCGCCTGCTCGGGCCCGTCGTCGACCTTCAGCTGCTCGCGGGTGAACATCGTGGGGTCGGCGGTGATGTCGTAGGAGTCCACGGTGGTCGCCAGGGCGACGCCGTTGCGGTCGGTGATCCCGCCGCGTTCGGCGGGCAGGGTGTGCACGACGTAGCGGTTCTGCTCGGCCTTCGCGGAGTACGTGCCGGCGTCGACGGCCTGCACCTGGAGGAGCCGTACCACGAAGGCGGCCAGCACCAGGGTCAGCGCGAGGCCGATCATGCGCAGCCGGGGGCGCGGGCTGCCCAGCCGGAAGGCGCGGGGCGCCCGCCGGGGCGGTCCCGGCCTGCGGGCCGGCCGGGCGCCCGGTCCCGGGCGGCGCCCGCCGCCGGGGCGGACGGGCCTCGCGGGTCCGGGCACCCGGCGGCGCGGCGGTTCCCTGTCGGACACTTCCGTCACCTGCCGGGAGTCGGGGTCGGGGTGGGCGTCGCCGCCGCGGTGGGGGTGGCGGCTGTGCTGGGTGGGGCCGCGGTCGTGGGCGTGGGGGCCGGTGCCGAGGGGGCGGTGTAGGGGGACGGCGTGCCCGTGGCCGCGCCGGCGGAGGTGGAGGCCAGCGCCTCGGGGGCCAGCACGAGCGGGGTGGCCGCGGCGGGCGCGGGGCTGGGCGATCCCTTGACGGTGCCGTCGGGGTCGAGGAAGGCGGGGTCGCCGCCGGGCACCATCCCCAGTTCGCGGGCGCGGCGCTGGAGGGCCCGGGGGGCGGAGTAGGCGTCGATGTCCCGCTGGAGCGCCTGTTCCTCGTCGCTGAGCTCCTTGGTGCGCTGCTTGAGGTCGTCCAGCTGGAAGGAGCCCTCGCTCAGGGCGGAGTTCAGCACGAGGAGCCCGATGAGGCCGCCGCCGAGGAGGAGGACGACCAGGAGCACGAAGGGCGCCCGGGCCGCCTGGCCGCGGGCGCCGCCGGCCGGGAGGAGCCGGGCGAGCCGGGCGGCCCGGCCCTTCAGTTCGGGTTTCCTGCTCACGCGCCCTCCCCTCGGCCCCGGGTGGGCCGTCCCCACCCCTGCCTGGCCTGCCTCGCTGGTGCCACCCGCCCGACCGCCTTCACCCGAGGGACTCCCTGATGCGCTCGGCGCCGCGCAGCCGTGCCGGTGCCGCCCGCCGGTTCTCGGCGATCTCCTCCTCGGTGGGGAGTTCGGCTCCGCGCGTGAGCAGCTTGAGCCGGGGCGCGTACTGTTCGGGGACGACCGGCAGGCCGGGCGGCGCGGTGTTGG
Organism: Streptomyces sp. NPDC102490; assembly: GCF_044765285.1. Lineage (NCBI taxonomy): Bacteria > Bacillati > Actinomycetota > Actinomycetes > Kitasatosporales > Streptomycetaceae > Streptomyces > Streptomyces sp. NPDC102490. The sequence goes on along the minus strand of NZ_JBIWJU010000010.1, from coordinate 69,423 downwards.
CGGCGCCGGCCGCGAACACCTGCTTGACCAGCCGGTCCTCCAGCGAGTGGTACGACAGCACGGCGATCCGTCCGCCGACCGCGATGGACTCGACGGCGGCCGGGATCGCCCGCTCCAGGACCGACAGCTCGCCGTTGACCTCGATCCGCAGGGCCTGGAAGGTGCGCTTGGCCGGGTTGCCGCCGGTGCGCTTGGCGGCCTGCGGCAGCGCCGCGCGGATCAGCTCCACCAGGCGGGCGCTGTGGGTGAACGGCTCCTTCTCGCGCTCGCGCACGATCGCGGACACGATCCGCTTGGCCTGCTTCTCCTCGCCGTACGCCCGCAGGATGCGGACGAGTTCGCCGGGCGGGTAGGTGTTGAGGACCTCGGCGGCGCTCATGCCGGTGGTCTGGTCCATCCGCATGTCGAGCGGGGCGTCCTGGGCGTAGGCGAAGCCGCGGCCGGCCTCGTCGAGCTGCATGGAGGAGACGCCGAGGTCGAACAGCACGCCCTGGACGCGGGGGACGCCGAGCCGGTCGAGCACGTCGGGCAGCTCGTCGTAGACGGCGTGCACGAGGGTGGCGCGCTCGCCGTACGGGGCGAGCCGCTCGCCGGACAGGCGCAGGGCCTCCGTGTCGCGGTCGAGCGCGACGAGCCGGGCCTCGGGGAAGCGTTCGAGGAGTGCCTCGCTGTGCCCGCCGAGTCCCAGCGTGCAGTCGACGACCACGGCTCCCGGCTCCTGGAGGGCGGGCGCCAGCAGGTCCAGACACCGCTGGAGCATCACCGGGACGTGTCGACTCTGGCTCAAGTGGGGCGGCCTCTCAGGTCCGGCGCGGCGTCACGCACTGCCGGGTCCCCTCCCGCTCGCATCTGAAGGGGAGGCCTGCCGGCGCCAAGAGCGTCGGCCGGCCGGGAGCGGGAGGAGGCCGAGCCGTACGTACGCGCCGCGCACGTGGGGAGATCTGGCGGGACGTCGCCCAGGTCTCCGGGGATTTCAGTCCAGCAGGGAGGACCTCGCCTCCCGCTTCGCGTCACTTTAGTCCACCGTGTCGCCCGGTCAATCAACCGGCCTGCGCGTCGCGGACCCCGGCGTCCGCAAACCGGCATCGCGCGCCTTTTCACTCGGACGGCCGCATCCGCACCACCCTGTGGGTTGGCTCACAACAAGCCCCGATGACGTTCTTTGTCCCGCTTCACAGCGGGCCGGGGGCGGGGACGGCCAGTAACGTCATGGATATGACGACTTCTGCATCGGTACCCGCAGGCCGGGAATCCGCCATAGTGGCCGACCACACCGTCACCGACCGGCTCGTCGAGGCGAACCAGCGCTATGCCGCCGCGTTCACCGACCCCGGGATGGACGCCCGCCCCGTACAGCGCGTGGCGGTCGTCGCCTGCATGGACGCGCGCCTGGACCTGCACGCCGCGCTCGGCCTGAAGCTCGGCGACTGCCACACCATCCGCAACGCGGGCGGTGTCGTCACCGACGACGTGATCCGCTCCCTGACCATCAGCCAGCGGGCGCTCGGCACCCGCAGCGTGGCCCTCATCCACCACACGGGCTGCGGCATGGAAACCATCACCGAGGACTTCCGGCACGATCTGGAGCTGGAGGTCGGCCAGCGTCCGGCGTGGGCGGTGGAGGCCTTCCGGGACGCCGATCAGGACGTGCGGCAGTCGATCGAGCGGGTCCGCACCTCGCCGTTCCTGCTGCACACCGACGACGTGCGCGGTTTCGTCTTCGACGTGAAGACGGGCCTGCTGCGCGAGGTCGACCCCGCCTGATCCGGTGGCCCGCCCCGGCGATCCCGCCGCGCAAGCGCCGCAAAGGCCGACATATCGCGGCCAGTTGTCCACAGGCGAGTGACACGAATCGGTAACGGCGGCAAGAATGCGGGAAGTGGTGTCGCGCGGAACTTTTTCCGCGCGGCGTCCGTGATTCGGGGTGGGCCGTCCGCGGTGCGGGCCCGGCCCGGCAAGTTGGGGAACCTCCACTTCCCAGGGAGTGCGGGGAAAGGCCGAGGAGGGCCGGGTGACGACCTATGACGATCGGGCGAGCCATGGGGGTGCCCCCTCGGGAGCGTATGCGGGCGTGGGTGATGATCTGACCGCGGTGGTCGAGCGGGTGCGCGGCTCGGTGGAGGGCGTGATCGAGGGCAAGCCCGAGGTCGTGCGGCTCTCGCTGACCGTGCTGCTGGCCGAGGGTCATCTGCTGATCGAGGATGTGCCGGGGGTCGGCAAGACCATGCTGGCCAAGGCGCTGGCGCGGTCCATCGACTGTTCGGTGCGCCGGATCCAGTTCACGCCGGACCTGCTGCCCTCGGACATCACCGGGGTGTCCATCTGGGACCAGCAGCGCCGGGACTTCGAGTTCAAACCGGGTGCCATCTTCGCGCAGGTGGTGATCGGCGACGAGATCAACCGCGCCTCGCCGAAGACGCAGTCGGCGCTGCTGGAGTCGATGGAGGAGCGCCAGGTCACCATCGACGGCCAGACCTACGAGCTGCCCGCCCCCTTCATGGTGGTGGCGACGCAGAACCCGGTCGAGATGGAGGGCACCTACCCGCTCCCGGAGGCCCAGCGGGACCGCTTCATGGCCCGGGTGTCCATCGGCTATCCGAGCCCGGAGGCCGAGTTGCAGATGCTCGACGTGCACGGCGGGGTCAACCCGCTGGACGACCTCCAGCCGGTGGCGCACGCGCACGAGATCCTGAAGCTGATCGAGGCGGTCCGCGCCGTCCACGTGGCGGACCCGGTCCGGCGGTACGCGGTGGACCTGGTCGCCGCCACCCGCTCCCACCCGGATCTCCGGCTCGGCGCCTCGCCGCGTGCCACGCTGCATCTGCTGCGCGCGGCGAAGGCGTCCGCCGCCCTGAGTGGCCGGGAGTACGCGCTGCCGGACGACGTGCAGGCCCTCGCGGTCGCCGTCCTGGCCCACCGGCTGCTGCCGACCGCGCAGGCCCAGCTCAACCGCCGCACCGCCGAGCAGGTCGTCGAGGAGATCCTCCAGCGCACCCCGGTGCCCGCGGCGTCCCAGCAGCAGCCGGGCTTCGGCGTGGGCCGCGGCACGCCGGCGTACGGTCAGCAGCCGCCGCGGAGGCTGTGATGGACGCCGGGGGGACAGACCCGGGCGAGGGCGACCGGGGTGAGGGCGGCGGTGTCCGGACCGCCCTGGCCGGTCTGACCACCCGCGGGCGTTCCTTCCTGGCCGCCGGCATCGCGGCCGCGATCTGCGCGTACGTCCTGGGGCAGAGCGATCTGCTGCGGGTCGGGCTGCTCCTGGGCGCGCTGCCGCTGGTCTGCGCGGCCGTGCTGCACCGCACGCGCTACCGGGTCGCGGGCAGCCGCCGGCTGTCCCCCGGGCGGGTGTCCGCGGGCAGCGAGGCCCGGGTCCATCTGCGCGTCGACAACGTCTCCCGGCTGCCCACCGGTCTGCTGATGCTCCAGGACCGGGTGCCCTACGTGCTCGGGCCGCGTCCCCGCTTCGTACTCGACCGGGTGGAGCCGGGCGGTCGCCGCGAGGTGTCCTACCGGGTCCGCTCCGACCTGCGCGGCCGGTATCCGCTGGGCCCGCTGCAACTGCGCCTGACCGACCCGTTCGGCCTGTGCGAGCTGACCCGTTCCTTCTCGACGTACGACACGCTGACCGTGATCCCGCGCGTGGAGGCGCTGCCGCCGGTGCGGCTGAGCGGCGAGGCGAAGGGGTACGGCGAGGGCAGGCAGCGCTCGCTCGCCCTGGCCGGCGACGACGACGTGATCCCGCGCGGGTACCGGTACGGCGACGACCTGCGCCGCGTGCACTGGCGTTCCACCGCACGCTACGGCGAGCTGATGGTGCGCCGTGAGGAGCAGCCGCAGCGGGCCCGCTGCACGGTGCTGCTCGACACCCGGGTCGTGGCCTTCGAGGGCGGGGGCCCCGACTCGGCCTTCGAGTGGGCGGTGTCGGGCGCGGCGTCCGTGCTGGTGCACATGCTGGAGCGGGGCTTCTCCGTCCGGCTGCTCACCGACGCCGGCGACTCGGCGCCGGGCGAGGGCTCGGACGGCTTCGCGGGCGCGAGCCAGGGCACGGCCGACGCGGCCGGGCTGATGATGGACACCCTCGCCGTGATCGACCAGTCCGACGGCACGAGCCTGTCGCGGGCGTACGACGTGCTGCGCGGCGGGAACGAGGGGCTGCTGGTGGCGTTCTTCGGCGACCTGGACGAGGAGCAGGCCACGGTGGTGGCCAAGATGCGGCAGCGCAGCGGCGGTGCCGTCGCCTTCGTCCTGGACAGCGAGACGTGGGCACGGGAGCCGGGCGAGGTGCCCGGCCCGCTGGCCGGGGGCGGGGAGCGGCTGCGGATGCTCCGCGAGGCGGGCTGGACCGCCGTGACCGTCCCACGGGGCGCCACCGTGGAGGAGCTGTGGCGCCTGGCCGACCACGAACGCACCACCCTCACCACGCCGACCGGCGGAAAGGGAACCCGATGAGCGGGCGGACGCGGCTCATGACGGACGTGCGCGGCGCGGTGTCCGGGGTCGACGGGTGTCCGGGCGGTGCCTCGCATGCCTGTCCCGCCGCCGGGGGCAGTGGGCGGGGGGCGGTGCGATGAGTGGGCGGGCGCGGTTGGCCGTGTGTGCCTGGGCGGCCACCTTGACGGCGGCCTGTGCGTTGTTGCCGTTGGTCGAGCCGGCCACGTGGATCCTGCAAGCGGCGGTCCTGCTGGCGGTGCAGTCGGGCGTGGGCGCGGTGGCGCGGCGGGTGCCGCTCGCCCGGCCGCTGACCGTCGCGGCGCAGGCCCTGGTCACGCTGCTGCTGCTGACCCTGGTCTTTGCCCGGCAGCAGGCGCTCGCCGGGCTGATCCCCGGTCCGCAGGCCTTCCAGCGCTTCGCCGACCTGCTCCAGCAGGGCGGCGACGACATCGCCCGGTACGCGATCCCGGCGCCGCTGGAGTCGGACGGCATCCGGCTGATGCTGGTTGGCGGCGTCCTGGTGATCGGGCTGCTGGTGGACACCCTCGCGGTGACCTTCCGCAGTGCCGCCCCGGCCGGCCTGCCGCTGCTCGCCCTCTACTCGGTGGCCGCGGGACTGTCCGAGGGCGGCGCCGACTGGCTGTGGTTCCTGGTCGCGGCGGTCGGCTATCTGGCGCTGCTCCTGGCCGAGGGACGTGACCGGCTCTCGCAGTGGGGCCGGGTGTTCGGCGGCTCGGCGCGCGCCCCGGGACCGGAGCAGGGGCGTGCCCTCGCCCCGATCCGCACCGGGCGGCGTATCGGCGCCTTCGCGCTGGGCATCGCCCTGGTGGTGCCGCTGGCCCTGCCCGCGATGGACGGCGGGCTGCTGGACGGCGCGCGCGGCGGTGTCGGCTCCGGCACCGGGGGCGGCGGCACGATCTCCGCGGTGAACCCGCTGGTCTCCCTGCGGGACAGCCTCAACGTCAACGAGAACCGCCAGGTCCTCTCCGTCCAGACGGATTCCGAGGACCTGTCCAACCTGTACCTGCGCATCGTGTCCCTGGACGACTTCGACGGCACCACCTGGAAGCCGTCCAAGCGGCACATCACCGCCGTGCCGGACGGCACGTTCCCCACCCCGGCCGGACTCGGTTCCGACATCAAGCGGACGGAGACCCGAACCCTGGTGGCGGCCGCCGACTGGTACGCCCAGGACTGGCTGCCCATGCCCTACCCGCCCAGCGGCGTGCGCGTCGCGGGCAACTGGCGCTACGAACCCGTCGGCATGACCCTGGTCGGCGATCACGGCCAGAACACCCGCGGGCTGAAGTACGAGGTGCGCAGCCTGAACGTGCAGCCGACGGCGGAGCAGCTCGCCGCGGCGCCCCCGCCGTCGGCGGCGCTCCTGCGCGAGTACACGCGGCTGCCGGACTCGCTGCCCGCGGTGGTCTCCCGGACCGCCCGCGAGGTCACCGCCGGCGCGGCGAACCCGTACCAGCAGGCGGTCAGGCTCCAGGAGTACTTCGCAGTCAACGGCGGCTTCGAGTACGACACCCAGGTCAAGGTCGGCAGCGGCTCGGACGCGATCGCCCGGTTCCTGAAGGACAAGGAGGGCTTCTGCGTCCACTTCTCCTTCGCCATGGCGGCGATGGCCCGCTCCCTGGGCATTCCGGCCAGGGTCGCCGTCGGCTTCGCGCCGGGCTCCCCGCAGGCGGACGGCTCGGTGTCCGTGGGGCTGCGGGACGCGCACGCGTGGCCGGAGGTGTACTTCGAGGGCGTGGGCTGGACCCGCTTCGAGCCGACGCCGACGCGTGGTTCGACCCCGTCGTACACCATCACGGACCGGCCGGGCAGCTCGGTGCCGGACCCGGTCCTGCCGTCGCAGAGCACGGAGACGGAGCCGTCGGCGGCGCCCTCGTCGAGTGAGACGTGTTCCCCGCAGGACAAGAAGCTGGACGCCTGCTCCACCGAGACCGCGGCGGCCCTGCCCGTCACCGGCGGCGACGGACCGAAGTGGTACGCGCTGCTGGCCTGGTCCCTGGCCGGGCTCGCGGTGCTGCTGATCCCGCTCGCCCCGATGCTGTGGCGGTTGCGCGCCCGGGCGGTACGGCTCGGGTCGCACGGCCGCGGTGCGGCGGACGCCGGGCCGCACACCCTCGCGGTGTGGCAGGAGCTGACCGACACGGCCTGGGACCTCGGCATCCCGCCCCAGGAGTCGCAGACCCCGCGCAAGGCGGCGGCCCGCATCGTCCGGCTGGGCCGACTGGAGCCGACGGCCGCGCAGGCGGTGCACCGGGTGGCGGACGCCGTCGAGCAGGTCCTCTACGCGCCCCACCCGCGCCTGACGGCGGGGCTGACGGACGACGTACGGCTGGCGGCCACGGGTCTGCGGGCCGCGGTCGGCCGCGGCACCCGGCTGCGCGCACGGTTCGCCCCACGTTCGGCCATTCGGGTGACCTGGGCAGCATCGGCCCGGTGGACGTCCCTGAAACGACGCGCCACGACGCCCCGACCGGCATGGCGAAAAACCTCGGACCAACAGGGCTGAGCCAGCCGCCCCGGGTGGCTCAGCCCGCCGACCGGACGGCGGAGACCGTCGGCCGGCGGGGCTGAGTCCGTCGCCCGATGGGCTCAGCCCGGTTGTTCGGCCGGGCTGAGCCAGCCAACCGGGTGGCGACGACCGTGGGCCGGTGGGTTGAAACCGTCAATCGTCAGGGCCGAGCCCGTCGGCAGGCGGGCTCAGCCCGGTTGCTCGACAGGGCTCCGCCAGCCAACCGGGTGGCTGACCGGCGGGGATGAGCCCGTCGGCCGGTGGGGTGAGTCGTCCAGCGGCGAGGCAGAACTCGTCGCCGATAGGCAGAGCGCGCCGGTCGGCGGGGCTCAGCGGCGGCCGGTGGGGCTCAGCGGTGAGGCCGGGGCACCCCGCCGTGGGGCGGGGACTGCGGCTCACGGCGGCCTCATGTGCTCCTGGGTGTGCGTGAGGGGGTGGCCACCCGGACGGTGGTCACCCCCTCACGCGGAAGTTCTGGTGAGCGGCTCTTCCGGCGGCGCTACTGGCCGCCCTGCTGCTCATCCCTGCGGCGCTGCCAGCGCTCGTCGATGCGATCCATCATGGAACGTTTCTGGCGTCCTTGGCGGCGTGCCGCCTGCGGACCGGCACCGGCCGCCTGCGGCTGCTCGCCCGGCTTGGGGGCCTTGCGCCAGCCGGTCACGGCGAGCACCGCGCACCCCAGCATGACGAGGAAACCCACCACGCTGAGCCACACCTGCTGGGCGACCATACCGGCCATGAGGAGCGCAATACCTACGAGGAAGCCCGCGACCGCCTGGTAGACCCGTCGCCGGGTGTACGTACGCAGCCCGCTTCCCTCGAGCGCTGTCGCGAACTTGGGATCTTCGGCGTACAGCGCTCGCTCCATCTGCTCGAGCATGCGCTGCTCGTGCTCCGAGAGCGGCACGGAGTCCTCCTCATCGTGCAGTCGCCGGGGCGACCCGGGGGGTCCCTTCAGGATAGGCAGGGAATCGCCCCCGTGAAACCCGCCCCTCTGCGCCAATTGACCAAACCGGACTCCGTCATGGCCGTACCGGCTCACTGAAGTCCCATTCCCCAGCGGCCGACCCGTCATGCCGGGCGGTCTCCCTCGATCATACGGCGACTGCCCCCCGTTCGGGGGGCCTGTGGCGTACTCCATCTGCACTCGCGCCCCTGATCAGCGCCTCACCCCACGGGTCGGCTCAGGCCCCGTCGGCCCCTCGCGTCTCACCGAGCACATGGAGCTGGGTGGCCACGGAGTGGAACGCGGCGAGTTCGGCCGCCGCGGCCTCCAGCTTCAGCAGGGCGTCCATGGCCCCGGGCTCGGTGTCCACCAGCACGCCGGGGACGAGGTCGGCGAAGACGCGTACGCCGTGCACGGCGCCGACCCGGAGCCCGGCGGCCTCGACCAGACCGGTGAGCTGCTCGGCGGTGAACCGGCGCGGCACGGGGTCACCCGTGCCCCAGCGGCCGTCCGGGTCGCCCAGGGCCTGCCGGGCCTCGGTGAAGTGACCGGCGAGGGCACGCGCGAGCACGGCGCCGCCGAGGCCCGCGGCGAGCAGGCTCAGGACGCCGTCGGCGCGCAGGGCCGCCACCGCGTTGCGGACGCCCTCCGCGGGGTCGTCCACGTACTCCAGGACGCCGTGGCACAGCACCGCGTCGTAGCCCCCGCGCTCGACCACGTCGAAGAGGCCGCGGGCGTCGCCCTGGACGCCGCGCACGCGGTCGGCGACGCCGGCCTCGGCGGCACGGCGCTCCAGGGCGAACAGGGCGTTGGGGCTCGGGTCCACGACGGTGACGCGGTGGCCGAGGCCGGCCACGGGCACCGCGAAGTTGCCGCTGCCGCCGCCGGTGTCGAGGACGTCCAGTGCCTGGCGGCCGGTGGCCTTGACCCGGCGGTCCAGAGCGTCCTGGAGGACGTCCCAGACCACGGCGGTGCGCAGGGCGGCCCGGGAACGGGAGGGCTCGGAGCGCGGAGCCGCCGTGTGCGGTCGGGGCTCGGAGGCGGGCGGGCGCATCGGGTCCGACACGGCAGTTGACTCCTCGGCGCGGCACCGCCTCGGACACGGGCGGAGCGGAACGGGCTGCCGCCCCCGGCCCCGGTGCGGGGCGGGGGAGGCTTCAGGCGACTCCCACCCTATTGCCTGTGCCGCGCCCGCCGGGCACCCGTCCGTCCCCCGCTCATCCGGCGTCCGGCAGGTCGCGGCCCGGGTGACCGGCGTCGGAGCGGCCGGGCCGCTCGGGACCCGGTGGGTCGGCGTCGGACCGGGGCTGGGGCAGGACGGGCTGGAGGACCAGCATCCGCTCGACCAGACGCAGGAACATCGCCACGTCGCGTATCAGGTCGTCGGCGTCCCGGGTGCCCGCGGCGCCCTGGATGCCCGCCTCGGCGCGGGCCCGGCGCCGGGCGCCGGAGGCGAACAGCGCGCTCCAGTCGGACAGCTCGGGTGCGATCTCGGGCAGCACCTCCCAGGCGCTGCGGATGCGGGCCCTGGCCCGTGGGCTGGTCTCCGGGCGGCCGCGGGCGGCCAGCACGGCGGCGGCGGTGCGCAGGGCGGCGAGGTGGGCCGTCGCGTACCGCTCGTTCGGCGTTTCGAGGGCGGTGGCCTCCTCCAGTCCGGCCCGGGCCTGGGCGAGCAGGTCGAGGGCGGCGGGCGGGGCGGTCGTCCGGCGGAGCACGGGGTGCACGTCGCTCGCCGGTCCGGTCAGTGAGGGTGCAGGGCCGGCTGCGCGGCGCCGCCGGGCGGCGGCTGCGGACGAGTGGGCCATGACGATCCTCCTGTCGTCTCCGTGACGGCACGCCCCTGGCAGGAGGTGCCGTATGTGCCCATCGTGAGGTATGGCACTGACAATCCGTTCTGACCTGGGCTTTTGTTCGATCGACTGTTCGGTTCGGCGTCCGGGCGGGCCTGCGGTGCCGCCCTGACGGGGGGTGCTGTGAGAATCGGGACCATGGAAAGCAGCAGCACCTCCGCGCAGAGCGGCGGCCGTCGCGAGGCCACCCGGCAGAAGCTCTACGAGGCGGCGGTCACCCTCATCGCCGAGCAGGGCTTCTCCGCCACCACCGTGGACGAGATCGCCGAGCGGGCCGGGGTCGCGAAGGGCACGGTCTACTACAACTTCGCCAGCAAGTCCGTCCTCTTCGAGGAGCTGCTGCGGCACGGTGTCGGCCTGCTGACCGCCTCGCTGCGCCAGGCCGCGGAACAGGCCGCCCGCGAGGGCCGCGGCCGGGTCGACGCCCTGGACGCGATGATCCGCGCGGGGCTCGTCTTCATCGACCGCTATCCGGCCTTCACGCAGCTGTACGTGGCCGAGCTGTGGCGCACCAACCGGGCCTGGCAGTCCACGCTGCTGGTGGTCCGGCAGGAGGCCGTGGCGGTGGTGGAGGGGGTGCTGCGCGCGGGTGTGGCGAGCGGTGAGTTCAGCGAGGAGATCGACGTGCCGCTGACCGCCGCCGCGCTCGTCGGCATGGTCCTGGTGGCCGCGCTGGACTGGAAGGCGTTCCAGCCGGAGCGCTCCCTGGACGACGTGCACGCCGCGCTGTCGCGGCTGCTCCAGGGGCGCGTGAGCGGCCGGGGCTGACCGAAAAGGGGCGGGGCCGCGCACGAAGAACGCCGGTCCGTGGTGGCCGCGTCCCCCGCGGGCCGCCGTCGGACCGGCGCCTTCTCCTGCTCCCCCGTACGTTCCCCCGTCGGAACTCCCGTCGCCGGTCGTCCCTCCGGGCTCCCCCGTGTCTCGCTCCCGCCGACCACGGTCGGCGGAAGGAGCGGATCGCGGGCCCAACTCTGTTCCGGCGCCCCGTGCCGCCGGTACCGGAGCCGTGCCCCTCTCCGTGTCTCCACTCTCTCGTTCCCGCAGGTCGGAGCCCATCCGCGCGCGTACTCATCTGCCGTACTAGGTACAGCTACTCAGCCCTGGGCACCCCGCCCCACGGCGCGGCGCCGCCGACCGGTCATCTGAACGCCCGTCCCGGTACTCAGCCCTCGCACGGCGGTGTCGGTAGCGGCGGATAAAGTCCCTGGCATGGCACGGATTGCGGTGATCGGCGCCGGGATGGGCGCCATGGCGGCGGCCGCCCGGCTGGCCGTCGCGGGCCACCGGGTGGTGGTCTACGAGCGGACGCGGACGTACGGCGGAGCCCTGGGCCGGTTCGAGCGGGACGGGTTCTCCTTCGACACCGGCCCCGGTCTGCTCCCGCTGCCCGCGGTCTGGCGCGATCTGTTCGTGAAGACCGGCAAGGAGCCGCTGGAGTCGTGCGTCGAGTTGGTCCAGGTCGACCCGTCGTCCCGGCACGTGTTCGCCGACGGCACGGAGGTCGCGCTGGCGAACGCCTCGCGCGCGGGTGTCGTCGCCGCCCTGGACGCGGCGCTCGGTGCGGGCGCCGGGCAGCGCTGGGGCGACTTCCTGGTGCGGGCCAGGGAGACCTGGGACCGCACGCGCCGCCCCCTGCTGGAGGAGCCGCTGTGGCCGAACTGGCGGGTGCTGGCCGAGCGCGAGCCCTATCCGGCGGTCCCGCACAAGCGGCTGCTGCGCACCCGCCGGGCGGGCACGCTCGCCGAGGTCGGCGCCTGGGAGCTGCGCGACGCCCGGCTCGCCGCCCTGCTGGAGAGCCACGCGCTCGCCCACGGCCTGGACCCCCGCACCGCCCCGGCCAACACCGCGGTCCTGCCGTACATGGAGTACGCGTTCGGCGTCTGGTACGTGCGCGGCGGCGGTCTGCGGGAGCTGGCGCGGGCGGTGTACGAGCGGTGTCTGGCCCGCCGGGTCGAGTTCCGCTTCGAGGCGGAGGTCACCGGGATCGTCGAGAAGGACGGCCGGGTGGCGGGCGTGGAGCTGGCCGAAGGGGCCCTGGCGGAGGCCGAGTTCGTGGTCTCCGGCGTGGCGCCCGAGGTACTGGACCGCCTGTGCGGTCAAGCGCCGGTGCGCGGCGCGGACGAGGTGCCGGCCCGGCGCGGCGGGCCGAGCCGGCTGACGGTGCTGCTGGCCCTGCGGGGCGGCCGGCCCGAGGGCACGGCGCACCGCACGGTGGTGCACGCGGCGGACCGTGCGGCCGAGTTGGACCGCCTGTTCGGCGCCGCTCCCGGGATGGCCGCGCGGCCGACCGTCACCGTCCTGCGGCCCGAGGACCCGGCGCTGGTCCCGGACGCGGACCACGAGGCGGTGACCCTCACCGCGACGGTACCCGCCCTGGACGGCGCGTCCGGCCGGGCCACGACCGAGGTGTTCGCCCGCTGGGCCGAGCAGTTGATCGACGTCGCGGCGCGGGCGGTACCGGACCTGCGCGCCCGCCTCCTGTGGCATGAGGTGCGCACCCCGGCCGAGGTCGCGGCGGACACCGGTGTGGCGGACGGCGCGATTCCGGCGCCGGCGCTGGCGGGCGCCGACGGACGGCTGCTGCACCCGGCGAACGGCACGCGCACGGTGGGCCTGTTCACCGTCGGCGGCTGGTCGCACCCCGGCGGCGGTCTGCCGCACGCGGGGATGTCGGGCGCGCTGGTGGCCGGACTCGTGGTGGAGGGGCCGGAGTTCCGCGGCTCCCAGTGAGCGGGCGGGAACCTCGGGGAGGATTCCTCAGTAGCGGTACTGCTCGTCGTAGTCCTGGCTCTGCCCCTGTCCCTGCCCCTGCGGCCGGCCGTCGCCCTGGTAGGGGTACGGCGGCTGCTCGGGCGGGAGTTCGCCGCCGTAGGGGTCGTCGGTGCTGCGCTGCTGCGGCACCCACACTCCGCCGGCCGGGGTCTCGCCGCCGTAGCCGCCGGACTCGCCGGTGGCGTACTGGTCCTGCCCGTAGCCCTGCTGGCCGTAGGGCTGCGCACCCGTCGTGTCGTAGCCGCCGGTGTCGTACGGCCCGCCGTCGTAGGTGGGGGTGCCGATGTACGGGTCGGAGTAGGCGGCGTACTGCTGCTGGCCGCCGTTGTCGTAGCCGTAGTCCTGCTGCTGGCCGTAGCCGGAGTAGTCGTAGGCGTAGGACTGGTCGGCGCCCGGCGCGGTGGCCGCCTGCTGCTGGCCGGTGCCGTAACCGGCGTCCGTGTACACGCCGTACGAAGCGGTGTCGTCCGGCATGGGCTGCGGTTCGTAGACGGCGGTGGTCTCCGCGGCCGAGGGGGCGGTGGTGGGCCGGGCCGGGGTGAAGACGTCGTCGCGGTCGTAGTCGTCGTGCCCGTAGGGCGGGACGTCCTGCCCCGGGGCGTGCGCCTGGGCGCGGTCGTCGTAGCCATCCTGGTGGTCCCGCTCGCTCTCGGCGCGCCCGGGCCCGGAGACCTCCGACGCCGGTTCCCGGCGGGCCCGTTCGGGACGTCCGCGTTTGCCGACGAGGCTCGCCGGGGCGTTGACCGCCCAGCCGGCCTCGAAGCCGCGGCGGAACGACAGCGTGACGTAGGTCTGGCCGACCGCGAAGGCGGCGGCGCCGAGACCGATGACGAACACGTTCGACATCAGCACGCCGGCGACGACGCCGACGAAGCCGCCGAAGGCGAGCAGCCGCCAGCGCAGGCGCGCCTTGTATTGCAGCAGCACCTCGCCCAGCAGCCACAGCGCGACGACGCCGAACGCGATGTAGAGGACCGTCCAGCCCATGTACGCCCCTCTCCCAGTGGCCGTTACGCAGTGTGTCGCAAATACGTGCGGCCGGTCTAGGCCCGCGGTGGGTGGTGCAGGCCCAGGTTCTCGTAGATTTCCAGGGTCGCCGTGGAGTTGTTGAGCGTGATGAAGTGCAGTCCGGGCACACCTTCGGCCAGCAGCCGCGCGCAGAACTCCGTGGCGAACTCGATGCCGATCGAGCGTACCGCCGCCGGATCGTCCTTGGCCGCGAGGATCCGCTCTTTCAGCTCCGGCGGGAACGAGGCGTTGCTGAGCTTCGGCAACCTCTCCAGCATCTTCACACTGGTCACCGGCATGACCTCGGGGATGACCGGGGTCGCGCAGCCGGCCGCGGCGACCCGGTCGCGCAGCCGGAGGTAGGACTCGGGCTGGAAGAACATCTGGGTGATGGCGTAGTCGGCGCCGGCCCGGCACTTGTCGACGAAGTGCGCCACGTCCGCGTCCCAGTCGGCGGAGCGCGGGTGCATCTCGGGGAAGGCCGCGACGCCGACGCAGAAGTCGCCCGACTCCTTGATGAGCCTGACCAGTTCGGCGGCGTACGTCAGGCCCTCGGGGTGCGCGATCCAGTCGGCGCCCGGGTCGCCGGGCGGGTCGCCGCGCACGGCCAGCATGTTGCGGATCCCGGCGTCGGCGTACTGGCCGATGATGTTGCGCAGCTCGGCGACGGAGTGGTCGACGGCGGTGAGGTGGGCCACCGGGGTCAGCGTGGTGTCGGCGACGATCTGCTGGGTCTCGCGGACCGTGCCCGCGCGCGTGGAGCCGCCGGCCCCGTAGGTCACGGAGACGAAGTCCGGGGCCACGGCCTCGACCCGCCTCAGCGCGCTCCACAGGTTCTTCTCGCCCTTGGGCGTCTTCGGCGCCGAGAACTCGAACGAGTACGTCGTCTTGCCGGTGGCGAGGATGTCACGCACCGTGCGGGCGCGATCAGTCCTCGTGCTTGCGGTTCCGAGGGCCATACGGGCAGGTTAGCCAGGGGGCGGCGGTCACCCAACCGGATGCGGGATATTTGTCCACATTGTCGAGTTGTTGTCCACCCTTTGGACACCTCCCCTTTGGACACCTCCCGTTTGGACTGCCCGTCGGAGCCGGTCAGAGCCCGCCGCAGCCGACGCGCCGCGACGACGGGCGGCTACGCCGGTGCCGGGGCCGCCTGCCGCAGCCGCTTCGCGAACTCGGCCGCCGCCGCGCCCGGGTCGTCGGCGGCGGTGATGGCGCGGACGACGACCACGCGCCGGGCGCCCGCGTCCAGCACCTCGTCGAGGTTGCCCAGGTCGATGCCGCCGATCGCGAACCAGGGGCGGTCGGTGCCCAGCGCCGCCGTGCGGCGGACCAGGTCGAGGCCGGGTGCGTGGCGGCCGGGCTTGGTCGGGGTCGGCCAGCAGGGACCGGTGCAGAAGTAGTCCACGCCCTCCTGGGCGGCGGCAGCGGCGGCCTCGGACTCGGCGTGCGTGGAGCGGCCGACGAGGACGTCGTCGCCCAGGATCGCCCGGGCGGCGGGCACCGGCAGGTCGCCCTGGCCGAGGTGCAGCACGTCGGCGCGGGCGGCGTGGGCGACGTCCGCGCGGTCGTTGACGGCGAGGAGCTTGCCGTGGCGGGCGCAGGCGTCGGCGAAGACCTCCAGGTGCTCCAGCTCCTCGGCCGCCTCCATTCCCTTGTCCCGCAACTGCACGATGTCGACGCCGCCGGCGAGCACGGCCTCCAGGAACTCGGGCAGGTCGCCCTGGCTCCGGCGGGCGTCCGTGCACAGGTAGAGCCGGGCGTCGGCGAGCCGGGCGCGGGCGGTGGTGGTGGCGGGCATGCGGGTGTCCCCCGGGTCGGGTGGCGCGGGCCCGTGACGGGCCGCGCGAGGGTGGCGTACGGGCACGGAAGCCCGGCGTGCGTGGCCCGCACGCCGAGCGGGGTGGCGGAGCGGCGAGGCGGCCGGTCAGACGGCGAGCGCCTGGGCGCGGCGCTTCACCTCCGTACCGCGATTCTCACTCAGGGCCTGGGCGGGGGTGCCGGGCAGGCTCGGGTCGGGCGTGAAGAGCCACTCCAGCATCTCCTCGGCCGTGAAGCCGTCGTCCCGCAGCAGCGTCAGGGTCCCGACCAGGCCCTTGACGACCTTGTCCTCGTCGATGAAGGCCGCGGGGATGTGCAGTGCGCGGTTCTCACCGCGGCGGACGGCGATGAGCTGGCCTTCCCTGATCAGCTGGCGCACCCGGGTCACCTCGACACCGAGCATCTCGGCGATGTCGGGAACGGTGAGCCAGGCGGGCACGAGAGCATCAATCTTTGCGTCAATCTCGGTCACGCCTCCAGCCTGCCACCTGGCACTGACAGTGGGAAACCCGGCTACGCCGTGGCCGTCGCCGCCTTCAGCGGCTTCGCCGGGTCGGCCAGCAGGTCCGGGTCCATCGGCGTACCCGCCTGGATCAGGCGCTTGCCCTGCGCCAGGTCGCGGGGGCGGCCCACAGCAAGCAGGGCGACCAGGCGGCCCTCGCGCAACCAGCAGACCGTCCACGCCTCACTCGCCGGGTCGCCGCGCCACACGGTGGTGTCGGCGGCCGTGTGGTGACCGGCGTACTGGACGAAGCGGCCGAACTGCTCGGACCAGAAGTACGGCACCGGGTCGTAGGGCGCCGGGGCCTCGCCGACCGGGGCGCCGACGATGTCGGCGGCGACCGTGCGCGGGCCCTGGAGGGCGTTGTCCCAGTGGTGCACCAGGAGCCGCTCGCCGTAGCGGGCGGACGGGAAGGAGGCGCAGTCGCCGACCGCGTGGACGTCCGGCGCGGAGGTGCGCAGGCGGTCGTCGGCCAGGACCTCGCCGTGCGCGCCGAGGGCGATGCCGGAACCGGCCAGCCAGCCGGTGGCGGGGCGGGCGCCGATGCCGACGACGACGGCGTCGGCGGCCAGCCGGGTGCCGTCGTCGAGGACGACCCGCCCGGACTCACCGGGGCCGCCGGGCTCGACGCGCTCCACGCGCGCGCGGGTGCGCAGTTCCGCGCCCGCGTCGGCGTACCAGGCGGTCATCGGCGCGGCGACCTCGGCGGGCAGCGCGTCGGCCAGCGGCCGGTCGGCGGCCTCCACCACGGTCACCGCGCAGCCCGCCTCGCGCGCGGCGGTGGCGAACTCGGCGCCGATCCAGCCCGCGCCGACCACCACGATGGCGTGCTGCCGGGCGAGCACCGGCCGCAGCCGTGCGGCGTCGTCCAGGGTGCGCAGCAGGTGCACGCCGGGCACCCCCTCGGCGCCCGGGAGGCGGACCGGTTCGGCGCCGGTCGCCAGGACGAGGGCGTCGTACGGCACGGGCCCCTCGGAGGTGTCCAGGAGGTGCTCGCCGGGGCGGACGCCCAGGGCCTCGCAGCCCAGCCGCAGGGTGATGCCGAGCGCCTCGAAGTCGACGTCGAAGGCGGAGCCCTCCGCGGTGCCGAGCAGGACGGCCTTGGACAGCGGGGGGCGGTCGTACGGCTGGTGCGGCTCCGCGCCGATCAGGGTCACCGGTCCGGTGAAGCCCTGTTCGCGCAGGGCGACCGCGGTCTGCACGCCCGCCATCCCGGCGCCCACGACGACCGCGCGCCGCTCCCCGTCCGCCGCCGGTCCCTGTCCCCGCTCCCGCGTCTGCTCGCTCACCTGATCACCATAGACACCCCGCGATTCGCCGGTCAGTGCCCGTGCGCGGTGAGCTGCTCCACCACGCTGGTTCCGCTGCCCGGCTGCGACTCCCACTCCCAGCTCTCGTCCAGCCGCACGCGCCCGTCCGGCAGTTCGACGACGGTGGACACGCAGTGCCCCGACGACGTGCTGCCGTCGGTCTTGAGCTGCACGTACCGGAAGTCCAGGCGGTCGCCCTCCCTGGTGCCCACCAGGTGCCCGCGGACGACGTCACCGCCCGCGTACTCGGCCCACACGGCGCCGTCCCGCTCGTGGTAGGTGAACCGGGTCCGGGTGCCCACCTGGCCGGGCGCCTGGTCGGCGACGGGGGCGAGGACGAGACCGTCGAGTGAACGCGCCACGGATGGAGGCTCCCTTACACGTGCGTTGGGCTGCGGGCTAGGGTGGCCAACGTAAGGCACTCGCGGGAGCCCGGACGCACCGGGCTGAGAGGGAGGCTGGCGGCCTCCGACCGTACGAACCTGATCCGGGTCATGCCGGCGAAGGGAGGGGCTGGACGCCCATGTCGTCTCCACCGCACACGTCTCGTATGCCTTGTACGTCACGTACCCCCGACGTCCTCGTCGTCGGAGGCGGGATCATCGGGCTCGTCACCGCCTGGCGGGCCGCGCAGCGCGGGCTGGTCACGGCCCTCGTGGACCCCGAGCCGGGCGGCGGGGCGGCCCAGGTGGCGGCCGGGATGCTGGCCGCCGTCACGGAGCTGCACTACGGCGAGGAGACGCTGCTCGCGCTGAACCTCGCCTCGGCCCGCCGTTACCCCGAGTTCGCGGCCGAGCTGACCGAGCTGACCGGCCACGACCTCGGTTACCGCCGCTGCGGCACGCTCGCCGTCGCGCTGGACGCCGACGACCGCGCCCACCTGCGCGAACTGCACGCGCTCCAGCAGCGCTCCGGACTGGAGTCCGAGTGGCTGTCGGGGCGCGAGTGCCGACGCCTGGAGCCGATGCTCGCGCCGGGCGTGCGCGGGGGCCTGCGGGTGGACGGCGACCACCAGATCGACCCCCGCCGACTCGCCCGCGCGCTGGTGGCCGCCTGCGCACACGCGGGCGTGGTCTTCCACCGGGCGTGGGCCGAGCGGCTCACCGTCGGCCCCGGGGACCGTGCCACCGGCGTCGTCACCACCGACGGCACCGCGCTGGAGGCCGGGCGGGTGGTGCTGGCCGGGGGCAGCCTGAGCGGGCGGCTCCCGGGTGTGCCGGAGGCCGTACTGCCGCCGGTGCGGCCCGTGAAGGGGCAGGTTCTGCGGCTGACCATGCCGGGGACGCCGGGGCCGCTGCTGAACCGCACCGTGCGTGCCGTGGTGCGCGGCAACCACGTCTACCTGGTGCCCCGGGAGAGCGGTGAGCTGGTCGTCGGCGCCACCAGCGAGGAGCTGGGCTGGGACACGAGGGTCACCGCGGGCGGCGTCTACGAGCTGCTGCGCGACGCCCACGAGCTGGTCCCCGGCATCACGGAGCTGCCCCTGACGGAGACCCGCGCGGGTCTGCGCCCCGGCTCCCCGGACAACGCCCCGCTGCTCGGCCCGACCGCGCTGGACGGCCTGCTGCTGGCCACCGGTCACTACCGCAACGGCGTCCTGCTCACCCCCGTCACCGGCGACGTCATGGCGGACGCCCTGACCGGCGGGGAACTGCCGGAGGAGGCCCGTCCCTTCAGCCCCCGGCGCTTCAGCGCCGCCCCCGCCCTCTCGGAGCAGCCCGCATGAACATCTCCGTCAACGGCGAGCCGCGCGAGGTGGCTCCGGGCACCGCCCTGGACACGCTGGTGGGCACGCTCACCCTGGCGCCGTCCGGAGTGGCCGCCGCCCTGAACGAGACCGTCGTCCCGCGCGCGCGGTGGTCCGCCACCGCGCTGTCCGAGGGCGACCGCGTCGAGGTCCTCACCGCCGTCCAAGGAGGCTGACCATGGCCGACGATCCCTTCGTCCTCGGCGGCACGACGTACGCGTCCCGCCTGATCATGGGTACGGGCGGAGCGCCCAGCCTGGACGTGCTGGAGCGCGCGCTGGTGGCCTCCGGCACGGAGCTGACGACCGTCGCGATGCGGCGGGTGAACGCCTCGGTGCACGGGTCGGTGCTGTCCGTGCTGGAGCGGCTCGGCATCCGGGTGCTGCCGAACACGGCCGGCTGCTTCACCGCCGGGGAGGCGGTGCTCACCGCCCGCCTCGCGCGCGAGGCGCTCGGCACGGACCTGGTCAAGCTGGAGGTCATCGCCGACGAGCGCACGCTGCTGCCGGACCCGGTCGAGCTGCTGGACGCGGCGGAGACGCTGGTCGACGACGGGTTCACCGTCCTGCCGTACACCAACGACGACCCGGTGCTCGCGCGGAAGCTGGAGGATGTCGGGTGCGCGGCGATCATGCCGCTGGGCTCGCCGATCGGGTCCGGGCTCGGAATCCGCAACCCGCACAACTTCCAGCTGATCGTGGAGCACGCGCGCGTGCCGGTGATCCTGGACGCGGGGGCCGGTACGGCCTCGGACGTGGCCCTGGCGATGGAGCTGGGGTGTGCGGGTGTGATGCTCGCCTCGGCGGTGACGCGGGCGCAGGAGCCGGTGCTGATGGCCGCGGCGATGCGCTCCGCGGTGGAGGCGGGGCGGTTGGCCCGGCGGGCCGGGCGGATTCCGCGGCGGCACTTCGCCGAGGCGTCGTCTCCTGCGGAGGGCTTGGCGGTGCTGGACCCGGAGCGGCCGGCCTTTTAGGTGGCTGCGCAGCCCGGCGTTGCGGGGATGCCTCCCCCAGTGCCTGAACGGCCTGGGAGGTACCCCCATCGCCCACCCGTGCCGCCCCAGCGGCACGACTGCCCGCAGCTACGTGCGTCACAGTCCCGCCCCGATTTCGGTCGGCGACGCGGGGTGTCCGTGGTGGCTCGTAGACTCACCTGCGTGGACACGACCCTTCAGGACCCTCTCGTCGGGCAGGTGCTCGACGGCCGGTACCGCGTCGAGGCGCGGATCGCGGTCGGCGGGATGGCCACGGTCTACCGGGCCGTGGACACCCGCCTGGACCGCGTGCTCGCGCTGAAGGTGATGCACCCGACGCTCGCGACCGACGCCGCCTTCGTCGAGCGGTTCATCCGCGAGGCCAAGTCGGTGGCCCGGCTCGACCACCCCAACGTCGTCCAGGTCTTCGACCAGGGTGCCGAGGGGGCGTACGTCTACCTGGCGATGGAGTACATCGCGGGCTGCACCCTGCGGGACGTGCTGCGCGAGCGCGGGGCGCTCAGGCCGCGGGCCGCGCTGGACATCCTGGAGCCGGTCCTCGCCGCGCTCGGTGCCGCGCACCGGGCGGGGTTCGTGCACCGGGACATGAAGCCGGAGAACGTGCTGATCGGCGACGACGGCCGGGTCAAGGTCGCCGACTTCGGCCTGGTCCGCGCCGTGGACACCGTCACCAGCACCACCGGCTCCGTCCTCGGCACCGTCTCCTATCTGGCGCCCGAGCAGATCGAGCAGGGCACCGCCGACCCCCGGGTCGACGTCTACGCGTGCGGTGTCCTGCTGTACGAGATGCTGACCGGCGCCAAGCCGCACGACGGGGACTCCCCCGCGGCCGTCCTGTACAAGCACCTCCACGAGGACGTGCCGCCGCCGTCGGCGGCCGTGCCGGAGCTGGCGTACGAGCTGGACGAGCTGGTCGCCGCGGCCACCGCGCGCAACGCGGAGATCCGGCCGCACGACGCCGTGGCGCTGCTCGCGCGGGCCCGCGAGGCGCGGGAGGCGCTGAGCGCGGCACAGCTGGACGTCGTGCCGCCGCAGGCGCTCGCCGCGGAGCACGACAACGCCGAGGACCGCACGAGCGTGATCCCGCGCGCGCTCACGATGCCCCGGCCGCTGCCCGTCAACGAGGACGACGAGGCCGACGGCACGGTCGGTCGCTTCGCTTCGGACGGGATCGACCGCACCAGCCGGCTCACGGCTCCCCCGCCGCCCGCCGCCCCGCCCCGGCGGCTCCGGCTGCGCCGCGGGCCGCTGACGATCGTCGTGGCCGTGCTGCTGGTGCTCGGGCTCGGCACCGGCGTCTGGTACATCAACTCCGGCCAGTTCACCAAGGTGCCGCCGTTGCTGTCCAAGACCGAGTCGCAGGCCCGGGACCGGCTGGACGACGCCGGTCTCGACGTCGGCACGGTGCGGCACGCCTACAGCGACACCGTGGAGCGCGGCAAGGTCATCAGCACCGACCCGGGGGTGGGCGACCGCATCCGGAAGAACGACTCCGTGGCGCTCACCGTCTCCGACGGCCCCGACACCGTGAAGCTGCCGGACGTGGCGGGCTACAAGCTGGACAAGGCCCGCACGCTGCTGGAGGACGAGGGACTGGAGCCGGGCATGGTGACCCGGGCGTTCAGCGACGAGGCGGCCAAGGGCTTCGTGATCTCCACCGAGCCAGGCTCGGGCACCACGGTGCGCGCGGGCTCCGCGGTCGCCCTGGTCGTCAGCAAGGGCAGCCCGATCGACGTCCCGGACGTCACCGGCGACGACCTGGCCGACGCGCGGGACGAGCTGACCCGGGCCGGTCTCCAGGTGAAGGTCGCCGACGCGCGGGTGAACTCGGAGTACGACAGCGGCCAGGTCGCCCGCCAGACGCCGGAGCCGGGCGGCCGGGCCGCCGAGGGGGACACGGTGACGCTCACGGTGTCCAAGGGCCCCCGGATGATCGAGGTGCCGGACGTGGTCGGCGACAGCGTGGACGACGCCAAGCGGACGCTCCAGGACGCAGGCTTCGAGGTGGACGAGGACCGCGGTCTGCTCGGACTGTTCGGCGACACCGTCAAGAAGCAGTCCGTGGACGGCGGGGACACGGCCCCCGAGGGCTCGACCATCACCCTCACGATCCGCTGACCCGGCGGCCGGGCCGGACCGGCGCTGTGACGGGCGGCGCCGGTGCGGCCGTACCCTGATCCGGGGTCCGTCCCCACGTCCTGGCATCCTTGGTGCGGACATGAGCACCGCATCCGCATCCCCCTCCCCCGTGCCGCGCAACCCCGTCGGCGGCCACGTCCCCGTGGCCGGCGGACTGCACTCCGTCGGCCTGTCCTACGCCCGTGAGCTGAAGGCCGAGACCGTGCAGGTCTTCGTCGCCAATCCGCGCGGCTGGGCCACCCCGGCCGGCAACCCGAAGCAGGACGAGGCCTTCCGGGAGGCCTGCGCAGCCGGCTCGGTCCCGGCGTACGTGCACGCCCCGTACCTGATCAACTTCGGCTCGCACACCGAGGCGACGGTGGAGCGGTCGGTTCAGTCGCTGCGGCACTCGCTGCGGCGCGGGCGGGCCATCGGGGCGCTCGGCGTGGTCGTGCACACCGGCAGCGCGACCGGCGGACGGGACAGGTCGGTGGCGCTGAAGCAGGTGCGCGAGCACCTGCTGCCGCTGCTCGACGAGCTGACCCACGACGACGACCCGTACCTGCTGCTGGAGTCGACGGCGGGCCAGGGCGCCTCCCTGTGCTCGCGGACCTGGGACTTCGGGCCGTACTTCGAGGCGCTGGACGCCCACCCGAAGCTGGGCGTGTGCCTGGACACCTGCCACATCTTCGCGGCGGGCCACGACCTGACCGGCCCGTCCGGCATGCACCAGACCCTCGACCTGCTGGTGGACACCGTCGGCGCGGGCCGGCTGAAGCTGATCCACGCCAACGACTCCAAGGACGTGGCCGGCGCCCACAAGGACCGGCACGAGAACATCGGCGCCGGTCACATCGGCGAGGACCCGTTCCGCGCGCTGATGACCCACCCGGCGACCGAGGGCGTGCCGCTGGTCATCGAGACGCCGGGCGGCAAGGAGGGGCACGCGGCGGACGTGGCGCGGCTGAAGAGGCTGCGCGACGGCTGACCCCCGAGCGGTCCCCGGGGGGTCACAGCTCGGGGCCGTCCCCGGGCTCTTCCTGGTAGGAGTAGCGCTGCTCCCGCCAGGGGTCGCCGATGTTGTGGTAGCCGCGCTCCTCCCAGAAGCCGCGCCGGTCGGCGGTCATGTACTCGATGCCGCGCACCCACTTCGGGCCCTTCCAGGCGTACAGGTGCGGGACGACCAGGCGCAGCGGGAAGCCGTGCTCGGCGGTGAGCAGCTCGCCGTCCTTGTGGGTGGCGAAGAGGGTGCGCTCGGCGGCGAAGTCGGACAGCCGGAGGTTGGAGCTGAATCCGTACTCGGCCCACACCATCACATGGGTGACGTCGGGCGCGGGCGGGGCAAGCTCCAGGATGGTGGCGGCCGGGACGCCGCCCCACTCGGCGCCGAGCATGCTGAACTTCGTGACGCAGTGCAGGTCGGCGACGACCGTGGTGTAGGGCAGGGCGGTGAACTCGTCGTGGGTCCAGCCGTGCTTCTCGTCGTCGGTGGTGGCGCCGAAGACGCGGAACTCCCAGCGCTCGGGGCGGAACTTGGGGACCGGTCCGTAGTGCGTGACGGGCCAGCCTCGTTGCAGTCGCTGCCCGGGGGGGAGCTCGAACCGCGAGGCTCCTTGCGAACCGTCTTCTCCCGATCCGTCTTCCACCGGCTGACCCATGCCTCCATCCTGACAGACCCGGACCGATGCCCCTGACCCACCTCACTTACATTCGGGCAAACGGCAACAAGAACGACCAATCCGACTAAGCCTGTACTTACTTACTAAGTCAACACTTACTGGACGATCTTCGACGCCGGTGCAATCATGCCGCGCAACACGCCTGTTCCCGTTCGAAGGAGCCTCAAGCGATGCAGGGCGACCCGGAAGTCATCGAGTTCCTCAATGAGCAGCTGACCGCCGAGCTGACGGCGATCAACCAGTACTTCCTGCACGCGAAGCTGCAGGACCACAAGGGCTGGACCAAGCTCGCGAAGTACACGCGCGCGGAGTCCTTCGACGAGATGCGCCACGCCGAGGTGCTCACCGACCGCATCCTGCTCCTGGACGGCCTGCCGAACTACCAGCGGCTCTTCCACGTGCGCGTCGGCCAGAGCGTGACCGAGATGTTCCAGGCCGACCGGGAGATCGAGCTGGAGGCGATCGACCGGCTGCGCCGGGGCATCGAGGTGATGCGGGCCAAGCACGACATCACGTCGGCCAACGTCTTCGAGGCGATCCTCGCCGACGAGGAGCACCACATCGACTACCTGGAGACCCAGCTCGACCTGATCGAGAAGCTGGGCGAGTCGCTCTACCTGTCGACGGTGATCGAGCAGACCCAGCCGGACCCGTCCGGACCGGGATCGCTCTGACCGGATACGGCCCTCAGGCCGCCTCGGGAAGCTCCGCGAGGACCGGGGCGCCCTGGTCGGCCAGCTGCCGACGGGGGCAGGCGCCGCGCCCGAGCAGGGCCTGGATGCGCCGTACGCAGCCGCCGCAGTCGGTGCCCGCCTTGCAGGCGGAGGCGATCTGCCGGGGCGTGCACGCGCCGGCCTCCGCGTGGCTCTTCACCTGTTCCTCGGTGACACCGAAGCAGCTGCAGACGAACACGCGGTTCACCTCCCGGACGGGGTACAAGGTCGTGCCGTACCGACGACCGGGGGGCCCGACTGATCGGTGAGGCAAACCTAACCTTACCCATCGCGCAAGGCCGGCAAAAGTGGGAGGGGCGCGGATCCCATGTGACCCGCGCCCCATTTCACCCGCCCAGCCAGGGGCGGTCCCGTTACTGGTCCCGGTACATCTCTGCCACCAGGAACGCCAGGTCGAGCGACTGGCTGCGGTTCAGCCGCGGGTCGCAGGCCGTCTCGTAGCGCTGGTGCAGGTCGTCGACGAAGATCTCGTCGCCGCCGCCCACGCACTCGGTGACGTCGTCGCCGGTCAGCTCGACGTGGATGCCGCCCGGGTGGGTGCCGAGCGACTTGTGCACCTCGAAGAAGCCCTTGACCTCGTCGAGCACGTCGTCGAAGCGGCGGGTCTTGTGACCGGAGGCCGCCTCGTAGGTGTTGCCGTGCATCGGGTCGGTGATCCAGGCGACCGTGGCGCCGGACGCGGTGACCTTCTCCACCAGCTCCGGGAGCTTGTCGCGGATCTTGTCCGCGCCCATCCGGACGATGAAGGTCAGCCGCCCGGGCTCGCGCTCGGGGTCCAGGCGCTCGATGTACTGGAGCGCCTCCTCGGCCGTGGTGGACGGGCCGAGCTTGATGCCGATCGGGTTGCGGATCCGCGAGGCGAACTCGATGTGCGCGTGGTCCAGCTGCCGGGTGCGCTCACCGATCCACACCATGTGCCCGGAGACGTCGTACAGCTGCCCGGTGCGCGAGTCGACGCGGGTGAGGGCCGACTCGTAGTCCAGCAGCAGCGCCTCGTGCGAGGAGAAGAACTCCACGGTCTGGAACTCGGCCGGGTCCGTGCCGCAGGCACGCATGAAGTTCAGCGCGTTGTCGATCTCCCGGGCGAGCTGCTCGTAGCGCTGGCCGGAGGGGGAGGACTTCACGAAGTCCTGGTTCCAGGCGTGCACCTGGCGCAGGTCGGCGTAGCCGCCGGTGGTGAAGGCGCGCACCAGGTTCAGCGTGGACGCCGACGCGTGGTACATGCGCTTGAGCCGCTCGGGGTCCGGGATCCGGGCCTCTTCGGTGAAGTCGAAGCCGTTGACGGAGTCGCCGCGGTAGGTCGGCAGGGTCACGCCGTCGCGGGTCTCGGTCGGCTTGGAGCGCGGCTTGGAGTACTGGCCGGCGATCCGGCCGACCTTCACCACGGGCACGGAGGCGGCGTAGGTGAGGACGGCCCCCATCTGGAGGAGGGTCTTGAGCTTGTTGCGGATGTGGTCCGCGGACACCGCGTCGAAGGCCTCGGCGCAGTCGCCGCCCTGGAGGAGGAACGCCTCTCCCTTGGCGACGGCCGCCATCCGGGCGCGCAGCTGGTCGCACTCGCCCGCGAAGACGAGCGGCGGATACGACTCGAGGTCCGCGATCACTGCGCGCAGAGCCTCAAGGTCGGGGTACTCGGGCTGCTGCGCCGCGGGCAGGTCTCGCCAGGTGTTGCCAGCGCTCGGGCTGGTCTTAGCGTTCACGGTCACCCCTCAACCCTACGGGGTCGCGTCACGCGGTTTTCGCGTGGCTCGACAGGTGAGACGGGACCCCGGTGCGGGCCGGCGCTGCCGGGTTGGTAACCTCACGCGCCTCCTGAGTTCGGATCACGGTGAACTCACAGACATATTCATATCGAGCGCATACCGGGGTGGGGTTTTGAGCGCGGAGCACCGCAGAGACCGCAAGAAGAAGAGACTGCTCGTCTACGCCGCCGCCTCGGCGGTGGCCGTCGCCGCCACGGCCGGCGGCCTGGCCCTGGCCTCGCCGGGCCTGCTCGGCTCGGACCAGGCCCAGGCCGCCGTGGCCCCGGGGGCCCGGTTGCAGAGCGAGTTCGAGCAGGCGGCCGAGGAGTTCGACGTCCCGCAGAGCGTGCTGATGGCGGTCTCGTACCGGCAGACGCGCTGGGAGGACCACGACGGGCTGCCGAGCACCACCGGCGCCTACAACGTGATGGGCCTCACGGACGTCGACGCGGACAGCCTGGAGCACGACGGCGCCGCCGAGGAGCGCGAGCACCGGCTCGAGCACATGAACCGCAGCGGCGACCCGGTGGTCGAGAAGCACTTCGACGCCGACAAGGCGCTCAAGAGCCTCGACGAGGAGCCCGTCGACACCGACGACCCGCGGCTGCACACCCTGGACGAGGCGGCCGGCCTCATCGACGCGTCGGCCGAGACGGTGCAGAGCGACACCGGCGAGAGCATCCGGGCGGGCGCCGCGCTGCTGGCCAAGTACCAGAAGGACGCGACCGGTTCGCTGCCCGCGGACCCCGGCGCCTGGTACCCGGCGGTGGCCCGCGCCAGCCAGGCCCCGGACACCAAGGGCGCGCAGCTCTTCGCGCAGCGCGTGTTCGATTCGATCAAGACCGGTGAGCAGCGCGTCACCGCCGACGGCCAGTCGCTCAGCCTGCCGGCCGACCCGGCGGTGAAGCCGCGCAAGACGACGGACCTGGAGCTGGCCGCGGCCTCCGCCGCCCCGGCCCCCGAGTGCCCGTCCGGCCTGAACTGCGACTTCCGTCCCGCCGCCTACAAGCAGAACGGCGGCATCGACGACTGGGGCAACTACAACGTCGCGAACCGCCCCACGGCCGGCCACGAGATCACCTCGATCGTGATCCACGACACCGAGGGCAGTTACAGCAGCGCCCTGGGCGTCTTCCAGAACTCCCTGTCGTACGCCAGCGCCCACTATCTGATCCGCGCCTCCGACGGTCTGGTCACCCAGCTGGTCGAGAACAAGAACGAGGCGTGGCACGCGGCCAACAAGACCCTCAACATGCACTCGATCGGCATCGAGCACGAGGGTTACGCGATCAAGGACGGCAGCTGGTACACCGAGCCGCAGTACGAGTCCTCGGCCGCGCTGGTGAAGTACCTGGCCGGAAAGTACGACATCCCGCTGGACCGTGAGCACGTCCTCGGCCACGACGAGGTCCCGGGCGTCCTGGACGGCAACGTGAAGTCCCAGCACTGGGACCCGGGCCCGTTCTGGGACTGGAACCACTACATGGACCTGCTGGGCGCCCCCACCGGCGCCGGGGGTCCGGGCGGCCCGTACAAGGCCGGCCAGGTGATCCGCGTCGTCCCGCCGTTCACCACGGCCAACCAGCCGAAGATCACCAACAGCGGTTCCCCGGTCCCCGCGCAGCCGGCGAACTTCACCTACCTGTACTCCTCGCCGTCCACCTCCTCGGCCACCCTCACCGACCCGTACCTGGGCAGCCAGACCTGGTCCGAGGGCTGGAACTGGGGCAACAAGGTCCTGGCCGGCAGCGAGTTCGTGGTCGCCGAGGCCCGGCAGGACTGGACGGCCATCTGGTACGGCGGCAAGAAGGCCTGGTTCTCCAACCGCGGCGGCCAGTTCGCCACCCCCGTCGGCACCCCGGACGTGGTCACGCCCAAGGCGGGGTCGTCCTCGGTCCCGGTGTACGGGCGCGCCTACCCCGAGGACAGCGCGTACACGGGCACCGGAGTGCCGGTTCAGACCAAGAACAACGAGTCGCTGACCAAGTACGGCGTCCTGGCCGGGCAGAAGTACGCGCTGGCCGGTGGCGCCATGAAGGGCTCGTACTACAACAGCGGCAACATGGACGGTTCGGGCGCGGGCTCGCGCACGGTGGTGGTGGGCAACACCACGTACTACCCGATCCACTTCAACCACCGCATCGGCTACGTCCGCACGGCCGACGTCCAGCTGGCCAAGGGCACCGCGCCCGACCCGGGCACCGACCGGTACGACATCCTCGGCCGGGACTCCTCGGGCGTGCTGTGGCAGTACCAGGGCACCGGCAGCGCGTCCTCGCCGTTCTTCGGCCGCTTCCGCGTCGGCCCGGGCTGGAACGCCTACGACGCGGTGACGACGATGACGGCGCTGCGCGCCGACGGCACCGGCGACATGGTGGCCCGGGACAAGAGCGGCGTGCTCTGGTACTACAAGGGCACCGGCAACACCGCCGCGCCGTTCGCGGCCCGCACCCGGGTCGGCGGCGGCTGGTCCGTCTACGACACGATCATCGGCGCCCGTGACCTCACGGGTGACGGCAAGGCCGACCTGATCGCCCGCGACAAGAGCGGCGTGCTCTGGCTCTACAAGGGCACCGGCAACACGACCGCGCCCTTCGCGGCCCGCACCCGGGTCGGCGGCGGCTGGTCCGTCTACAACGCGCTGACCGACACCGGCGACCTCACGGGTGACGGCAAGGCCGACCTGATCGCCCGCGACAAGAGCGGTGTCCTGTGGCTCTACAAGGGCACCGGCAACGCCGCGTCACCCTTCGCGACCAAGTCCAGGGTCGGCGGCGGCTGGTCGGTCTACACCGTGCTGAACGGGCCGAGCGACCTGAACCGCGACGGGGTGCCGGACCTGATCGCCCGGGACAAGGACGGCGTGCTCTGGTTCTACCAGGGCACCGGCAGCGCCACGGCGCCGTTCAAGACCCGCGCCAAGGTCGGCGGCGGCTGGAACACCTACGGCATGATCATCTGAGTCGATCGCCGTCGGCCCCGGCGCGGATGCGCTAGGGTCGGCGGCATGTTCGCGCACTCGACCCAGAACTGGTGGTGGACCGCTCATCCGGCGGCCCACTGACTGCGCGTACGCAAGACTTCGCGAAGGCCGCCCGAGGGGCGGCCTTCGGTGTTTCCGAGCCCGGGTCCGTTCCTCCTCACCGACGAACCGAGAAGGACACGGACCCATGACACCGCTCGACAGCCTCCTGACCGACCCCCGCCCCTTCGCCCTGCTGCGCCGTCGCGCCCCCGGCCACGACCACGACCTGGTGGAGCTGCTGGTCGGACCGGTCGCGGAGTACGACCGTCTCGCCGACCTGCCCGACGAGGGGCTGGCGCTCGTCCCCTTCCGGCAGATCCGCGAGCGCGGCTTCGACGTCCGCGACGACGGCACCCCGCTGCTGATGCTCACCCCCGAGGAGCGGTACGGCATCCCGCTCGCCGAGGCGCTGGACCGGCTGCCCGCGCACGAGGTCCGGGTCGAGGGCGGCGGCTTCGACGTCGGCGACGAGGAGTACGCGCGGATCGTCGGGCGGGTCCTCGACGAGGAGATCGGGCGGGGCGAGGGCGCCAACTTCGTGATCCGGCGGACGTACGAGGGCCGGATCCCCGGGTTCGGGCGGGCCGACGCGCTGGCGTTGTTCCGACGGCTCCTGGAGGGCGAGCGGGGCGCGTACTGGACGTTCGTGGTGCACACCGGGGAGCGGACGCTGGTGGGCGCCAGTCCGGAGGTGCACGTGCGGATGTCCGGCGGCACGGTCGTGATGAACCCGATCAGCGGCACGTACCGCTACCCCGCCGAGGGGCCGACGCCCGAGCACCTGCTCGACTTCCTCGCCGACGGCAAGGAGATCGAGGAGCTGTCGATGGTCGTCGACGAGGAACTGAAGATGATGTGCACCGTCGGCGACATGGGCGGGGTGGTCGTCGGCCCGCGGCTGAAGGAGATGGCGCACCTCGCGCACACCGAGTACGAGCTGCGCGGGAAGTCCTCGCTGGACGTGCGGGAGGTGCTGCGGGAGACGATGTTCGCGGCGACGGTCACCGGCTCCCCGGTGCAGAACGCCTGCCGGGTCATCGAGCGGCACGAGGCCGGGGGCCGGGGCTACTACGCGGGCGCGCTGGCGCTGCTCGGCCGGGACCCGGGTGAGGGGCCGGGCCGGCCGGCCGGGCCCCAGACCCTGGACTCCCCCATCCTGATCCGCACCGCCGACATCGACGCCGACGGGCGGCTGCGGGTGCCGGTCGGCGCCACCCTGGTGCGCGGCTCCGCCCCGGCGGGCGAGGTCGCGGAGACGCACGCCAAGGCGGCCGGGGTGCTGGCGGCGCTGGGCGTACGCCCGTCCCGGCCGCGGGCGGAGGCCGGGCGGCCGAGACTGGCGGACGATCCCCGGGTGCGGGCCGCGCTGGACGGGCGGCGCGCCTCGCTGGCCCCGTTCTGGCTGCGGATGCGGGAGCCGTCGGCCTCGCTCACCGGGCACGCGCTGGTCGTGGACGCGGAGGACACCTTCACGGCGATGCTCGCGCACGTGCTGCGCTCGTCGGGGCTCGCGGTGAGCGTCCGGCGGTACGACGAGCCGGGGCTGCGCGAGGCGGTCCTCGGGCACGAGGGCGGGCCGGTGGTGCTGGGGCCCGGCCCCGGTGATCCCGCCGACCCGGCCGACCCGAAGATGCGCTTCCTGCGGTCCCTGACCGCCGAGGTGCTGGGGGCGAACCGGAACGGCGTCCTCGGTGTCTGCCTCGGGCACGAGCTGATCGCGGCGGAGCTGGGTCTGGACGTCGTCCGCAAGGAGGTGCCCTACCAGGGTGCGCAGACCGGGATCGACCTGTTCGGGCGGCCGGAGACGGTCGGCTTCTACAACAGCTTCACCGCGCGCTGCGACGACCGGGCGGCCGCCGGGCTGGCCGCGCACGGCATCGAGGTGAGCCGGGCCGCGAACGGCGAGGTGCACGCGCTGCGCGGGCCGGGCCTGGCGGGCGTGCAGTTCCACCCCGAGTCGGTGCTGACGCTGAACGGCACGGCGATCGTGCGGGAGCTGACCGGTCAGCTGCGCGGCACGAGCACGTTCTCCGAGCGGCGGCCCGCGCGGTAGTCGAGGACGTTGCGCACCGTCGCGTCGACGATCTGGCCGACGGCGTCCTCGGTGTAGTACGCCTGGTGGGAGGTGACCAGGACGTTCGGGAAGGTGACGAGGCGGGCCAGGGTGTCGTCCTCGACGGCCTCCAGGGACTTGTCGAGGAAGAACAGGCCCGCCTCCGCCTCGTACACGTCCAGGCCCACGCCCGTGAAGCGGCCCGCGCGCAGCTCGCCGACGAGGGCCGCGGTGTCGATCAGGCCGCCGCGACTGGAGTTGATCAGGAGGGCGTCGTCGCGCATCGCCTTCAGGGCGGCCGCGTCGATCAGGTGCCGGGTCTCGGCCATCAGCGGGACGTGCAGGGTGATCAGGTCGGAGCGGGCGAGCAGCTCGTCCTTCGGGACGTAGCGCATGCCGAGTTCGGCGCAGGCCGGGTTCTCGGCGACGTCCCAGCCGAGCAGGCGCATGCCGAAGCCGTGGGCGATCCGGGCGAAGGCCTCGCCGATCTTCCCGGTGCCGAGGACGCCGGCGGTGCGGCCGTGCAGGTCCCGGCCCATCAGGCCGTCGAGGCGGAAGTCGAAGTCGCGGGTGCGGATGGAGGCGCGCACGATCCGCCGGTTGACGGCCATGGCGAGGGCCCAGGCGAACTCGGCGACCGAGTACGGCGAGTAGGACGACACCCGGGCCACGGTCATGCCGAGCCGTTCGGCCGCGTCCAGGTCGACGTTGTTGAAGCCGGTGGAGCGCTGGGCCACCATCCGGGTGCCGCCGGCCGCGAGGATCTCCAGGACGGCCGCGCCGAGGTCGGCGTTGACGGACGTGGAGACGATCTCGTGGCCGGCCGCGATGGGGGCGGTGTCCTCGTTGAGGAAGACGTCCAGGCAGCGGACCTCCTCCTGGTCGCGGAAGGCCCGCTCGATCAGGGGCTTCTCGTCGGCCTGGACGCCGAAGGCAAGGAT
This sequence comes from Streptomyces sp. NPDC102490, assembly GCF_044765285.1. NCBI lineage: Bacteria > Bacillati > Actinomycetota > Actinomycetes > Kitasatosporales > Streptomycetaceae > Streptomyces > Streptomyces sp. NPDC102490. The sequence goes on along the minus strand of NZ_JBIWJU010000010.1, from coordinate 37,220 downwards.
CTCCACGACCGCTCCCGTCCTGGTGGGCTCCGGGCCGAATATACGACCCCGGGCCCGCCCTCGCCGGTCAGCCGAAAAAGACGCCCACCTCCTCGTACAGCGCCGGGTCGACCGTCTTCAGGCGGGCCGTCGCCTCGGCGATCGGGACGCGGACGATGTCGGTGCCGCGCAGGGCGACCATCGTGCCGAAGTCGGCGTCGCGGACGCAGTCGATGGCGTGCAGGCCGAAGCGGGTGGCGAGCCAGCGGTCGAAGGCGCTGGGTGTGCCGCCGCGCTGGACGTGCCCGAGGACGGTGGTGCGGGCCTCCTTGCCGGTGCGCTTCTCGATCTGCTTGGCCAGCCACTCGCCGACCCCGGACAGCCGGACGTGCCCGTAGGAGTCCAGCGACTGGTCCTTGAGGACCAGGTCGCCGTCGCGGGGCATCGCGCCCTCGGCGACGACCACGATCGGGGCGTAGGACGCCCGGAACCGGGAGGTCACCCAGGAGCACACCTGCTCGATGTCGAAGCGCTGCTCGGGGATGAGGATGACGTTGGCGCCGCCGGCCAGGCCCGAGTGCAGGGCGATCCAGCCGGCGTGCCGGCCCATGACCTCGACGACCAGGACCCGCATGTGGGACTCGGCGGTGGTGTGCAGCCGGTCGATGGCCTCGGTGGCGATGCCGACGGCGGTGTCGAAGCCGAAGGTGTAGTCGGTGGCGGACAGGTCGTTGTCGATGGTCTTGGGGACGCCGACGCAGGGCACGCCGTACTCGTCCGCGAGGCGGGTGGCGACGCCGAGGGTGTCCTCGCCGCCGATGGTGATGAGCGCCTCGACGCCGAGGGCGGCGAGGTTGTCCTTGATGCGCCGGATGCCGCCCTGCTGCTGGAGCGGGTTGGTGCGCGAGGAGCCGAGGACGGTGCCGCCGCGGGGCAGGATGCCGCGGACGGCCGGGATGTCGAGCGGGACGGTGTCGCCCTCCAGGGGGCCGCGCCAGCCGTCCCGGAAGCCGGTGAACTCGTAGCCGTACTCCTGGACGCCCTTGCGGACGACGGCCCGGATCACGGCGTTCAGCCCGGGGCAGTCACCGCCGCCGGTCAGTACTCCGACCTTCATCGCGTAATCCCCTTGCCACAGTGGGTGGTTGAGGCCACTGCCACTGTCCCGCGCGGGTCACGCGTCGTCCAGACCCCGTTCTATCGCGTACCGCACCAGCTCGACCCGGTTGTGCAGCTGGAGCTTGCCGAGGGTGTTCTGGACGTGGTTCTGCACGGTGCGGTGGGAGATGACCAGGCGTTCGGCGATCTGCTTGTAGCTCAGACCCTTGGCGACCAGGCGCAGCACCTCGGTCTCCCGGTCGGTGAGCCGGGGTGCGCCGGGGTCGTCGGTGCCCGCCGCGGGGGCGGGTTCGGAGGCGAGGCGGCGGTACTCGCCGAGGACCAGTCCGGCCAGCCCCGGGGTGAACACCGGGTCACCGGCGGCCGTACGGTGCACCGCGTCCCGCAGCTCCTCGGTGGAGGCCGACTTCAGCAGGTACCCGGTCGCGCCGGACTTGACCGCCTCGAGGACGTCGGCGTGCTCCCCGCTCGCCGAGAGCACCAGCACGCGCAGCCGCGGGTCGGCGCCGACGACCTCCTTGCAGACCTGGACGCCGGGCTTGCCGGGCAGGTTGAGGTCGAGCACGAGGACGTCGGGGGCCGCGGCGCGGGCGCGGCGCACCGCCTGGTCGCCGTCGCTCGCCGTGGCGACCACGTCGAAGCCGGACTCGGCCAGGTCCCGGGCGACCGCGTCGCGCCACATCGGGTGGTCGTCGACCACCATGACCTTGATCGCGTCCCGGCTCCCAGGGTCCTGGCGCGCAGGGTCCTGCCGTTCAGGGGCCTGTCGTTCAGGGTTCTGTCGTTCGCTCATGGTCCGCTGCCTTCCCCCGTGCGGTGGTACCGACGGTCTTCTTCGGCGCCTTCAGTTCGACCTCCGTGCCCTGGCCGGGCACCGAGATCACCTCGGCGGTGCCGCCGAGGTCGCGCAGCCGGCCGCGGATCGACAGGGCCACGCCGAGCCGTCCCTCGCCCTCGGCCTCGGCGAGCCGCCCGTCCGGGATGCCGGGCCCCTCGTCGCGGACGGTGACGATCACCTCGTCCGGTTCGTCCTCGACCAGGATCCAGGCGCGGGCCCGCGCACCGACGTGCTCGCGGACGTTGTCCAGGGCGGCGCCCACGGCGGCGGCCAGCTCCCGCGCGGCCTCCGGGGCCAGGAGGACCGGGGCGCCCGGTTCGGCGAGGTTCACCAGGGAACCGGCGTACGGCGCGAGCAGGTCGCGCAGATCCACCGGGCCGCCCGGGTCCGCCCCCTCCGGTTCGTCGACCACCCGGACGACCGCGCCCTCGGCGGCGTCCTCCGACACGCGGGAGACGGGCACCAGGCCGCGGGAGACCAGGGTGCGCAGGGCCACCTCCTGCTCCCCGGCGAGCCGGCCCAGCTCGGCCGCCTCGCCGCCGATGACGGCGCCCCGGCGCTGCACCATCGCCAGCACCTGGAGGACGCTGTCGTGGATGTCCCGGGCGAGCCGTTCGCGTTCTCTGGTCGCCGCCTCGATCTCCAGGGCGCGCGCGAGGGTGCGCTCGGAGGCGCGGGCGACCTCGACGACGTAGCCGATGGCGATGGAGGCGACCCAGACGAGGATGACGTTGTGGACGGTGTCGCGGGCCGGGGTGCCGCGTTCGACCAGGTTGGCGACGGCGACGAGGGTGGAGGCCACGGCGGCCCAGCGCCAGCCGCCCTTGATGGCGAAGGCCAGCACGGAGCCGGCGGTCCATATCGACGGCAGGGTCGGTCCGCCGTCCATGACGCGTTCGTGGGCGTCGGCGAAGGGCGTGAGCAGGATGCCGGCCATCGCGACGGTGAGGTCGGCGGCGAGGAACCGCTTGGTGCAGCTCGCGGCGTTCGCGACCTTGGGCAGGGTGGCCAGGGTCCAGACGAGGAGGACCGCGTAGTAGGCGACGGCGAGCCAGGGGCGGGCGAACCCGGACCAGGCGGTGGCGAAGAAGCCGATCGCGTACAGCATGGTGAGCACGCGGTAGCCGGCGAGCGCGCGCCACAGCGGTTGCTCGACCGACATCCTCATGACTCGCTCGCGTCTGGCCATGTCCCCCCTCCCTCCCCCGTGCCTACGTCCCGGCCCGGTCCTTCTCGGCCTGCGCGGCCTTCTCGGCCTTGGCAGCCTTCTCCGCCTTCGCCGCCTCCGTGAGCTGCCGCTTCATGGCGGTCGCGTACATGTCGACGTACTCCTGGCCGGAGAGCTTCATGATCTCGTACATGACCTCGTCGGTCACCGCGCGGAGCACGAAGCGGTCGTGCTCCATGCCCTGGTAGCGGGAGAAGTCCAGCGGCGTGCCGATGCGGATGCCGGGCCGCATCAGCTTCGGCATCACCTGGCCGGGCGGCTGGATCTTCTCGGTGTCGATCATGGCGACGGGGATGACGGGCGCGCCGGTGGCGAGCGCCACGCGCGCCAGTCCGCCCGGCTTGCCGCGGTAGAGGCGGCCGTCCGGGGAGCGCGTGCCCTCGGGGTAGATGCCGAACAGCTCGCCGCGCTCCAGGACCTCCATGCCGCTCTTGATGGCGGCCTCCCCCGCGCCGCGCGCGCCGGAGCGGTCCACGGGGAGCTGGCCGACCCCCTTGAAGAAGGCGGCGGTCAGCCGGCCCTTGACCCCGGGGGTGTTGAAGTACTCGGCCTTGGCGATGAAGGTCACCTTGCGGTCGAGGACCGCGGGCAGGAAGAACGAGTCGGAGAACGACAGGTGGTTGCTGGCCAGAATGGCCGGGCCGTCGGCCGGGATGTGCTCCAGGCCCTCCACCCAGGGCCGGAAGGCTAGCTTCAGCGACCCCCCGATGGTGACCTTCATCGCGCCGTACAACAACCCAGTGCCTCCCGTGTCCGTGGCTCAGACCTTAACCCGGGGCACCGTCAATGGCCCCGACGGCCCTGGTCGGTGTCACCGCGGTCGCGTACGGTGAAAGGCCCGCGAGTATCCCTGACGACAGGAGACCGAGACGTGTCGGTCCTGCCCGGAGCCGAGCCGTACCGCCACGAGGGCGGTGAGGTCGGCGTCCTCCTCTGTCACGGTTTCACCGGTTCCCCGCAGTCGCTGCGCCCCTGGGCCGAGTACCTGGCCGCGCGCGGTCTGACCGTGGCGCTGCCGCTGCTGCCCGGGCACGGCACCCGCTGGCAGGACATGCAGGTCACCGGCTGGCCGGACTGGTACGCGGAGGTGGACCGCGAGCTGCGCGTCCTGCGCGAGCGCTGCGCGCGGGTCTTCGTGGCCGGGCTGTCCATGGGCGGCGCGCTGGCGCTGCGGCTCGCCGCCAAGCACGGCGACGCGGTGTCGGGCGTCGTCGTGGTCAACCCGGCGAACCGGATGCACGGCGTCGCCCAGCACGCCCTTCCGCTCCTGCGCCACCTGGTGCCCGCGACGAAGGGCATCGCCAGCGACATCGCCAAGCCGCTCAGCACGGAGCTGGGGTACGACAGGGTGCCGCTGCACGCGGCGCACTCGCTGCGCGCCTTCTTCCGGCTCACCGACGGCGACCTGCCGCAGGTGACCCAGCCGCTGCTGCTGCTGCGCAGTCCGCAGGACCACGTGGTGCCGCCGGCCGACTCGGCGCGCATCCTGGGCCGGGTGTCGTCGACGGACGTGACGGAGATCCTGCTGGAACAGAGCTACCACGTGGCGACGTTGGACCACGATGCGGACCGGATCTTCGCTGAGAGCGTCGCGTTCATCGGCCGGCTCGCGCCCGGTTCCGTCGGGGAACCGGAGTCCGGTCTCGGCAAGGAAGGGACGGCCGCAGGTGGCTGAGCACGACTCCGACCGCGAGGACCGCGAGGACCGCGAGGAACGCGAGGAACGGGACCTGGAGCGGGAGCGCCGCGAGGCACGGGAGCGCGCGGCGGACGGCGGTCCCGAGGCGCAGGGTGTGTCCCTCGACGAGGACGCCGCCTGGGCCGCGATCGTCGCCGGGTACGGGGAGGAGCCCCCGGACCCGCCGGGCACCAAGCCCTTCAAGTCGGTCGAGGACCTGGCGCTGCTGGAGCCGGAGGTGAACGACGAGAAGCCTTCGGCGCAGCGGCCCGCCTCGGACCGGCCGCTGGGCGGCTCCGTCGCCTTCGCGCCCGGCGTCGGGCCCCGCGACCACACGCCCGCCGAGCCGTCCGACGACGACTTCGACGCGGACGACGAGGGCCACTTCGTGCCGCCCGAGCCGCCCCCGCTGCCCGACGCCGACCCCACCGCGAAGTTCGCCTGGCTGGGCGTGCTCGGCGGCCCTGTGCTGCTCCTGCTGGCGGTGGTGCTCGGCTGGGACATGACCTGGTGGCTGACGACCCTGAGCATCGGCGGCTTCCTCGGCGGCTTCGCCACCCTGGTCATGCGGATGCGGACGGGCGACGAGGACGACGACGATCCGGGCCGGGGCGCGGTGGTGTAGCCGGACGGCCCGGCTCCGGGCCTCGGGCCTCGGGCCTCGGGTCAGGCGGTCGCGGGTACGCGGAGGGCGGTCAGGACCGGGAGGTGGTCCGTGGCCGCCCTCAGGTCGTCCTCGGCCACCCCGGGCAGCCCCGACGGCACCCCGCAGCCCAGCACCTCGACGCCCTCGGTGACGAAGACCGCGTCGATACGGCGGTCCGGGGCGGCGGCCGGGAAGGTGTACTCGCCGCCCCAAGGGGCCGCGGTCCAGCAGTCGCGCAGCCCGTCCCCGAGCCGCCGGAAGGTGCGGCCGCCGGGGCGCTCGTTCAGGTCGCCGCCCGCCACGGCGTGGGGCACGCCCAGGGCGGCCAGCCGGTCGAGGAGGAGCCCCGCCTGCTCGTGGCGCTCGTCCGCGTCCAGGGACAGGTGGGTGCTGAGCACGCCGAGACGGGCCCCGCCGATCCGGACCACGGCGGTGGCCAGGCCCCGGCGGTGTTGGCCGGGGGTGAGCGGGAGCAGCACGTCCTCGGTGCGCTCCACGGTGGCCCGCAGGGAGCAGAGCAGCGCGGGGCCGGCGGCGGTTCCGCCACCGGAGAGGAGCACCAGGTCCGTCTCGCGGGCCAGGCGGGTGAGCTTCTTGCGCCAGCGGAAGAAGCGGGGGGCTTCCTGGAGGAGGACGAGATCGGGTGCGCAGGCCCGGATGACGCGGACGAGGGCGTCGGTGTCGTCGCGCAGCGAGCGGATGTTGTAGCTCAGGACGCGGAGGACCGCGGAACCGTCGGGTTCTGTCTGGGAGTTGGGGAGCTGCTCCATGTTGATCAATGTACGCCCACCGGCTCGGGGCGCGGGGATCGTGGGCGACTGCCGGTAGTACGTGGCTTGTCGCGCCCGCGGGGCGGAGCCCCAGATGGACTCCGCCCCGCGCCCCTGGCGGCGTGCGGTGACCGTTTGCTACATGATCGGGTCGGGCTCCCGGGCCAGGTCGGCCGCGCCGACCAGGCCCGCCTTGTTGCCGAGCTGGGCGGCGATCACGTCGGCGACCGGGCGCCAGTTGCCGCCGACCAGCCAGCGCTTGTAGGACTTGCGGATCGGGTCGAGGACCAGGTCGCCCTCGTCCGAGAGGCCGCCGCCGACGATGAAGGCGGACGGGTCGAAGAGCGAGGCCAGGTCGGCGAGGCCGGCGCCGGCCCAGCGGGCCAGCTCCCGGTAGGAGTCGACGGCGACCGGGCAGCCCTGCCGGGCGGCGACCGAGATGTGCTTGCCCTCGATGCCGTCGGGGGTGCCGTCGCCGAGCGCGAGCAGCACCTCGGCGCGCTCGGGGGTGGCGTTGGCGCGCTGCTTGGCGTACCGCACCAGCGCCCGGCCCGACGCGTACTGCTCCCAGCAGCCCTGCGAGCCGCAGCCGCACAGCAGGCCGTCGGGCACCATGCGGATGTGGCCGAACTCGGCGGCCACGCCGAAGTGGCCGCGGCGCAGCTTGTTGCCGATGATGATGCCGCCGCCGAGGCCGGTGCCCAGGGTGATGCAGATGACGTTGCGGTGGCCCTTGCCGCCGCCGAACTTGTACTCGCCCCAGGCCGCGGCGTTGGCGTCGTTCTCCACGACGACCGGGAGGCCGACGCGGGCCTCGACCTTCTCCTTGAGCGGCTCCTGGCGCCAGTCGATGTTGGGCGCGAAGTAGACCGTGGAGCGCTGGCGGTTGACGTATCCGGCGGCACCGATGCCGACGCCGACGATGTCGTGTCCCACGCGCGCGCCCTCCACCGCGGAGGCGATGGCGTCCACGATGGCCTCGGGTGTGGTGGGGGTCGGCACCTTGTGGGTCGAGAGGATGTTGCCTTCCTCGTCGACCACGCCGGCCGCGATCTTCGTGCCGCCGATGTCGACGCCGATGGTGAGTCCCATGAATCCCTCAGTTCGGTCGAGCCCCGCTAAGGGCAACCGTACCCGAGGCGGGGCTCAGTCCAGGTCGATGCGCTGTCCCGGGCCGGTGCCCTCGTCGCCGTCGTCGCGGCCGTCGGCCTCGTGTTCGTCCAGGTCACGCGGGTCGCGTGGCTCGCTGGGCGCGGGGTCGCCGGTGGTCCAGCGGCGTTCCTGGTTCTGGACGGCGGAGCGGTAGGCGGCGAGGAGTTCACCGCCGGCGGCGGCGAGGTGGTCGAACACGTCCGGGTTGCGTTCGATGACCGGTTCGACGGCGGCCTTCGCCTGCTGCACGACCTGCCGGACCACCTGCTGGGCGGCGGGCCCGGCGACCTGGCCGAGCAGCGGGGACTGGAGACCGGACAGCTTGTCCGCGACGGTGTCGACGAGCCGGCGCAGCTCCTCGGCGGCCGAGCCGGGCTGCGGCCCGTACTCGGCACGGCGGCGGGCCTTCTCGGCCTCCAGGTCCTCGGCACACGCCGTGGACCAGGCGTCGGCGTCGGCGTCGGCCGCTCGCGTCGTGTCGACCGCGTCGGCCTCGTCGGGGCGGGGGGCCTCGGACGGGGGGAGCTCTTCGCTCATGACGGACTCCTGACTACGGTTCGTCCTTACGACGTTACCCGAACGGGCCGGTGCTCAGGCGGGTCCGGTCGGCTCAGCGTCCCCGCGGCCACAGTTCCGGGTCCGGCGCGAACCGGACGGCGAGCGTGCCGTCCCGCAGCGCCGCCCCGTCGACGGTGCAGCGGCGCAGCGCGGAGGGCAGCGCGACGATGCGGCGGAAGGGCCCGGCGGCGACGACCAGTTCGTCACCGCGGCGGATCAGGTCCAGCTCCTCGCGGACGGCGCCGGGCAGCGGGATGTGCCAGACCAGCACGCCGTCCTCGGCCAGCCGGTCGGTGACGGGCCACTCGACCGGGGAGGCGTCCGGGTTGACGCCCGGCACGTCGAGGGCGGCGAGGTCGTCCGTGCCGCGCGGGTCGCGGCCGAGATGGGCGACGGCGCGGACGTCGTGGGACCCCCGCCATTCCTCCAGGGTTTTGCGCTGCTGGGCGAGGGGGCCGCTGAGCCAGCTGTCCGCCGGGGTGTCCTCCGGCAGGACCCGGTTGGCGACCAGGAGGTCGGTGCGCAGGCCGCGCAGGGCGAGGCCGAGGGCGGTGGCGCGGACGGCGTCGGCTCCGGCCGGTCCGGGTTCGGCGACCAGCCGTACGACGGTGTTCCGGTCGGCCAGTACGGCCTCGGTGGCGGCGAGTTCCAGGTCCCAGCGGGCGGCGGCCTCGTACAGCGCCTCGGCCGGCATGGGGACGCCGGCGAGCCGGCCGAGGACGGGGCGCAGGGCGCGGGCGGCCTGCCGCTCGGGCGGGAGCAGGCGGCGCAGACAGCGGCGCAGCTCCTCCGGCGCGGCGAGCAGGGCGAGGGCGCGGGGCGCGGGCGGGAGGTCGACGACGAGGAGGTCGTGCGCCTCGGCGAGGGCGGCCTCGCGCAGGGCGCGCAGCAGGGCGAGGTCCTCGGCGCCGGGCAGCGGGGTGAGGTCCTCGGGGTCGAGGCGGGCGGCGCCGAGGAGGTCGAGCGCGGAGGCGGCGCGGTCCTGGAGGGCGGCGAGGCCGTCGCGGAAGCCCTGGGCGGCGTCGGGGCGCCAGACGGTGAGGCCGGGTTCGACGGGGGTCGGCGCCGGGCCGGTGCGCAGGCCGAGCACGGCGCCGAGGGTGTCGTCGCGGTCGGTGCCGAGCAGGAGGGTGCGGGTGCCCTGCCGGGCTGCGGCGAGCGCGGTGGCGGCGGCGACGGTGGTACGGCCGGTGCCGCCGGGGCCCGTGATCAGGAGGGTGCGCATGGGGGTGAACGCTACCTGGGGGCTCCGCCGGTTGAGCGGTGACCGGCGGGGTGCGCTGCCCGGCGTCGCGGGGTGCCGCTGCGCCCACCCGTGTCGTCTGGGGGTACCTCCCAGGCCGTTCAGGCACTGGGGGAGGCACGACTGCCCGCAGCTGCGTTACTTCGACTCCACCCGCTTCTTCAGGCCCGCCAGGGCGCGGTCCGTGATGACCTTTTCCGCCTTGCGCTTGATCATGCCGAGCATCGGGATCTTGACGTCCACCGTGAGCCGGTAGGTGACCTCCGTGCCCGTGCCCGCCGGGCGCAGCAGGTAGGTGCCGTCGAGGGAGCGCAGCATCTGGGACTTGACCAGCGTCCAGGAGACCTCGTGCTCGCCGGTCCAGGTGTAGGCCAGCGTCTGGTCGTCCTTGATCGCCCCGGCGTCCATGACGAGCCGGACCTGCTCGGCACGGCCCTGCGCGTCGGCCGCGAGGACCTGGGCCTCTTTCACCTCGCCCGTCCAGTCCGGATAGCGCTCGAAGTCGGCGATCACCGCCATGACGTCGGCCGGTGCCGCCTCGATGGTGATGCTCGAGCTGGTGTGTTCCGCCATCGTCGTGGCTCCTCCGGATGCGGGCCGCTACGTGTGTGCCGCGTGAAGGCTATCGCGCACGGGGAGCGCGCATGCCACCACCCACCTGCGCGGGTCCGCCGGGCACGGTCACCACTCCAGCGCCCACGGCCGTCCCGTCGACGCGAAGTGGCCGACGTTCACGCATTCGGTGGCGCCGACGCGCATCCGCCGGGCCAGCGGCTGGTGGACGTGGCCGAACAGGGCGTAGCGGGGGCGGGTGCGGCGGATCGCGTCCAGCAGCGCGCGGCTGCCCCGCTCGAAGCGCCGGGCCACCGTGTCGTAGACCAGTTCCGGCACCTGGGGCGGGATGTGGGTGCACAGCACGTCCACCTCGCCGACCGCCTCGATCTTCGCGGCGTACTCCTCGTCGCTGATCTCGTACGGCGTGCGCATCGGGGTGCGCAGCCCGCCGCCGACGAAGCCGAAGACGCGGCCGCCGATCTCCACCCGCTCCCCGTCGAGCACGGTGGTGCCGGGACGGGCGTACTCGGGCCACAGCGGGGGCACGTCGACGTTGCCGTAGGTGGCGTACGTCGGGGTGGGGAACGCGGCGAACAGTTCGGCGTACTGCTTGCGCACTGCCCGTTCGATCAGCTCCCGCCGGTCCCCGTCGACCCCGGCCCACAAGCGCGCCCCGAACTCCTGCGCCTCGGCGAAGCGGCGGGCGGTGCGCAGCTCGACGATGCGGTCGGCGTTCGCGACGCCGAACAGGTCGGGGAAGATGCCGCGCGAGTGGTCGGCGTAGTCGAGGAAGAGGACCAGGTCCCCCAGGCAGATCAGGGCGTCGGCGCCCTCGCCGGCCCTGGCCAGGTCGCGGGCGTTGCCGTGGACGTCGCTGACCACGTGGACGCGCGTGCTCGTGTTACGGGGCGGTGTGGGTGCCATGGCGATCAAGCGTAAGCAGCGCGTGCCTGATGTGAACAGTGGCGGTCGGACCTGCGGTTACTGGCTGGTCCGTTGATCCGTCGACTACTGTGCGCACAGCAAACCCCATCCGTGTGACGCAGCGAACATCTCGCGGGGACCCCCTGTCGGAGACCACATACCGGCGGGTAACGTCCGGGCAGTCCAGTCGTGCTCTGGATTTCAACATGTGAATCCCGCATGAGTCCTCCGGAGCCACAGCCCGAGCCTTGGACCGCACCGTCGCATCACACAACGTCGTGGCGCCGGCGCCCTATGAGGAGCAGCAGTCTTGCGCGAGTTCAGCCTTCCGGCCTTGTACGAGGTCCCCGCGGACGGAAACCTGACCGACATCGTCCGCAGAAACGCCGCGCAGCATCCGGACGTCGCCGTCATCGCCCGCAAGGTGGGCGGCGCCTGGCAGGACGTGACCGCGCGCATCTTCCTCGCCGAGGTGCACTCCGCCGCCAAGGGCCTCATCGCCTCCGGTGTCCAGCCGGGCGACCGGGTCGGCCTGATGTCCCGCACGCGCTACGAGTGGACCCTGCTGGACTTCGCGATCTGGAGCGCGGGCGCGATCACCGTGCCGGTGTACGAGACCAGCTCGCCCGAGCAGGTGCAGTGGATCCTCAGCGACTCGGGTGCCACGGCGTGCGTCGTGGAGTCGGCCGGGCACGCCGCCACCGTCGAGTCGGTGCGCGAGCAGCTGCCCGCCCTCAAGAACGTCTGGCAGATCGACGCCGGCGCCGTGGAGGAGCTGGGGCGGCTGGGCCAGGACGTCACGGACCGCACCGTCGAGGAGCGCGGCTCGATCGCGAAGGCCGACGACCCCGCGACCATCGTGTACACCTCCGGCACCACGGGCCGCCCCAAGGGCTGCGTGCTGACCCACCGCAGCTTCTTCGCGGAGTGCGGGAACGTCGTCGAGCGGCTGCGCCCGCTCTTCCGCACCGGTGAGTGCTCGGTCCTCCTCTTCCTCCCGCTCGCGCACGTCTTCGGACGGCTGGTCCAGGTCGCGCCGATGATCGCGCCGATCAAGCTGGGCAACGTCCCCGACATCAAGAACCTCACCGACGAACTGGCCGCCTTCCGGCCCACGCTGATCCTCGGCGTGCCGCGCGTCTTCGAGAAGGTGTACAACTCGGCGCGGGCCAAGGCGCAGGCCGACGGCAAGGGCAAGATCTTCGACAAGGCCGCGGACACGGCGATCGCGTACAGCAAGGCCCTGGACACCCCGTCCGGCCCGTCCGTGGGCCTGAAGCTCAAGCACAAGGTCTTCGACAAGCTCGTCTACAGCAAGCTCCGTACGGTCCTCGGCGGCCGCGGCGAGTACGCCATCTCCGGCGGCGCCCCGCTCGGCGAGCGGCTCGGTCACTTCTTCCGCGGCATCGGCTTCACCGTGCTGGAGGGCTACGGCCTCACCGAGTCCTGCGCGGCGACCGCCTTCAACCCCTGGGACCGGCAGAAGATCGGCACGGTCGGCCAGCCGCTGCCCGGCTCCGTGGTGCGCATCGCGGACGACGGCGAGGTGCTGCTGCACGGCGAGCACCTGTTCAAGGAGTACTGGAACAACCCGGGCGCGACCGCGGAGGCGCTGGCCGACGGCTGGTTCCACACCGGCGACATCGGCACCCTCGACGAGGACGGGTACCTGCGGATCACCGGCCGCAAGAAGGAGATCATCGTCACCGCCGGCGGCAAGAACGTCGCCCCGGCCGTCATAGAGGACCGCATCCGCGCGCACGCGCTGGTCGCCGAGTGCATGGTGGTCGGCGACGGGCGGCCCTTCGTGGGCGCGCTGGTCACCCTGGACGAGGAGTTCCTGGACCGCTGGTGCGCGGAGCACGGGAAGCCGGCCGGTTCGAGTGCGGTGTCGCTGAAGGACGACCCGGACCTGCTCGCGGCGATCCAGGACGCGATCGACGACGGGAACGCGGCGGTGTCCAAGGCGGAGTCGGTGCGGAAGTTCCGGGTGCTGGGGGCGCAGTTCACCGAGGACTCGGGGCATTTGACGCCTTCGCTGAAGCTGAAGCGGAATGTTGTCGCCAAGGACTACGCGGAAGAGATCGAGGCGATCTACGCCAAGTAGTCGGGCGGGGGCGCCTATGGGGGTGCCCCTTGGTCGCCATGGGCGGGTGCGGCCTCGTCGTGGCTTGTCGCGCAGTTCCCCGCGCCCCTGGGTCGGTCCACTTCACCGTGCTGACAAGGCGCCCGCGTTACAGCAAAGCCTTCAGGTGCTCGGCCAGTAGGTCCCAGCGCCATTTCTCCTCGACCCAGGATCTGCCCCGCTCGCCCATCCTGCGGCGCAGTTCCGGGTCGGCGAGGAGGGTGGTGATGCGGTCGGCGGACTCGTTGGGGTCGTCGCCCCGGACCACCCAGCCCGTCTCGCCGTCGAGTACGGCGTCGGGGGCGCCGCCCGAGTCGCCGGCGACGACGGGCAGGCCGGTCGCGGAGGCCTCCAGGTAGACGATGCCGAGGCCCTCCACGTCGAGGCCGCCCCGGCGGGTGCGGCAGGGCATGGCGAAGACGTCCCCGGCGCCGTAGTGCGCGGGCAGTGCGGACCAGGGCACGGCCCCGGTGAAGTGGACGGAGGCGGCGACGCCGGTCTCCTCGGCGAGGCGGCGCAGGTCCTTCTCGTAGGGGCCGCCGCCGACGATCAGCAGGACGGCGTCCGGCTCGGCGGCGAGGATGCGCGGCATCGCCCGGATCAGGGTGTCCTGGCCCTTGCGCGGGACCAGCCGGGACACGCAGACGACCACGGGGCGCTCGGTCAGGCCGAGGCGGGCGCGCACCTCGTCGCCGCCGCTGGCCGGATGGAAGGTCTTCTCGTCGACACCGGGCGGCAGTTGCACCATCCGCGCGGACGCCTCGGGCGTGAGGGCGCCCGCGATGCGGGAGCGCGTGTACTCGCCGAGGTAGGTGATCGTGTCCGTGGACTCCCCGATCCGGCGCAGCAGTTGCCGGGCGGCGGGCAGTTGGGCCCAGCCCGCCTCGTGGCCGTGGGTGGTGGCGACGAGGCGCTCGGCGCCCGCCTTGCGCAGGGCCGGGGCCATCAGGCCGAGGGGCGCGGCCGCCCCGAACCATACCGACGTGCACCCGTGCTCGCGCAGCAGGCCCACCGCCCGCCGGGTGGCGCCCGGCGTCGGCAGCAGCATCGTGGTGCGGTCCCGTACGACGGTGAAGGGCTGCTCGGCGTCGAAGGCGGCGGTGGCCTCGACGCCCTCGCGGCCGCGCTTCCAGGTGGAGGCGTAGACGACCAGCCGCTCGGGGTCCAGCCGTAGCGCCATGTTGTGCAGGAAGGCCTGGATGCCGCCCGGGCGGGGCGGGAAGTCGTTCGTCACGATCAAGGTCTTGCGCACGCCGCCGACCCTACCGAACCGGCCGCCGGGTGCCGGGCCCGGCCGCCTCCTGTGGCAGGCCCACGGGGGTCCGGGTCATCATGGCCGCACCGGCGGACACGCGGGTACGGGGCGGGGACGGGCAGGGGGACAGGCAGGTACGAGGCGGGCACGGACGGGCAGGTAGCACGTGGAGACGAGGGACGCGGGGCGGTCACCGGTGTGGTTGCCGACGGCCTGGGGCGCCACGCGGCTGGTGCTGCTGCTGTTCGTGCTGAAGGTGCTGGTCTTCCCCGGTCCCGACGTCACGAGCGACGTGTCCGTCATCTACCGGGACTGGGCCGGCGTCCTGCGCACCGGAACGTTTCCGCTGGCGGACGTCACCTGGCAGTACCCGCCGGCGGCGGCCTTCGCGGTGCTGGCCCCCGCGCTGCTGCCCTTCCTGGAGTACGCGACGGCGTTCTTCGTCCTCGCGTGTGTCACGGACGCCGCCGTCCTCGCGCTGCTGTGGCGTGCGGGCCGGGGGGCGGGCCGGTCGCCGCGCGGGGCGTGGGTGTGGGTGGCGGGCGTGCCGCTGCTCGGGCCGACGGTGTACGCCCGCTACGACGTGATGGTGACGGCGGTCGCGGTGGCCGCGCTGCTCGCCGCCGGGCGGCATCCGCGGGTGGCGGGGACCCTGGCGGCCCTCGGGGCGCTGCTGAAGGTGTGGCCGGCGCTGGTGCTGGTCGGGATGCGGGGGCGGGCGCCGTGGATCGCCGCCGCGGTGGGCGGGGCGGTGTTGGCCGCGTTGTTCGCCGTGTCGATGCCCGGGGCGTTCGCGTTCCTGACGTTCCAGCGCGAGCGCGGGATCGAGGTGGAGTCGCTGGGCTCGCTGGTCTTCCACGTCGCCCGGCACGTCGGCTGGGAGGGCGGGGTGCTGCTGAACTACGGCTCGATGGAGTTCCTGGGTCCGCACGTGGACACGGTGGGCACGGTCTCCCTGGGGCTGAGCGCGGTCGCGTTCGGCTGGCTGCTGCTGTGGCGGCTGCGGGCCTCGCGGCCGGCGGCCCCGCGGTTCGCGGCGCACACGGCGGCGGACGCGGCGTTCGTGGCGGTGCTGATGTTCACGGTGACCAGCCGGGTGATCAGCCCGCAGTACCTGGTGTGGCTGGTGGGCCTCGGCGCGGTCTGCCGGTGCTTCCGGGCGAGCCGGATGCGGGTGCCGGTCGCCCTGGTGCTGGCGGCGACCCCGCTGACGCTGCTGGAGTTCCCGCTCCTGTTCGGGGACGTCGTGGCGAGCACCCCCCTCGGCATCACGCTCCTGTTCGTCCGCAACGGCCTCCTGGTGACCGCCGCCCTCCTCGGCGCCCGCGCCCTGTGGCGCAGCCCGGTACGCCGCCCCGCCCCGGCCCCGCCCGGCACCCCCGGACGCCTCGGCCGGGCCCCGGCGCCCGCGGACGCCCCCGCCGCCACACCATGAAGCGCTCCGGCCGTCCCGGTCAGCCGAGGCTCGCCCGCAGGTACTCCCGCCAGCGCGTCGTGAGGTCCTCCTCCGTCGTGCCGAGGACCTCGTGCAGCGCGTTCTCGACGGCGTCGGTGCGGTCGTCGTGGGCGCCCACGGCGCGGTAGAACGCGTCCAGCCGGTCCTCGCCCCACTGCTCGGCGATCATCCGGCAGGCCAGCCAGCCGCCCTCGTAGGCCCGGGCCAGCTGTTCCGCCTCGGCGGTGAAGCCGAAGTCCTCGTCCGTCGGCAGGTGCGCGGGCACCCGGCCCTCGGCGACCGTCTCGGCCAGTTCGGGGGCGGCCTGGGCGGGGGTCCGGCCGGTGTCGCGGTAGCCGACCCAGTCGGCGTAGCCCTCGGAGAGCCACAGCGGCGTGGCCGAGGTGGTGTCGGCGCGGGTGGCGACGTGGGTCGTCTCGTGGGTGAGCACGACCTGCTTGCCGAGGCTGCCGAGCAGCCCGTACGCGTCGGGGTTGACGATGATCCGGTCCGCGGGGGCGTGTTCCCGGCCGCCCGTCTCCCCGGTGGTGACCGCGGCGATGCCCCGGTAGGACGAGACCGGGGACCCGAGCAGGCCCGCCATGCCCTCCACCGACCGGGGGACGACCACGACCACCCGGCGGGACCAGTCGCCGTCCCAGGCGTCCGAGACGGCGGGCACCGCCCGGTCGGCCAGGCCGGCGAAGCGGCGCAGCAGCGCGGTGGACTGCCCGACGCCGAGGACGAGGCTGTGCGTGCCGCGGACGACCTCGACCGCGCCCTGGTCCCAGGGCTGCTGGCCGGACTCCTCGGCGGGGCGGTCGGAGTCGACGGCCCACGTCCCGGCCGTGCCGTCCCGGCTCAGCCGCACGGTGCGGCCCGCGGCGACGGGGCCCCGGTCGTAGCCGTCGACGCGGTAGCGCAGCTCGACGTCGGCGGTGGCGGTGTCGCCGCTGCGCTCCACGTCCCGCACCCGGTAGGACCAGGCGGCCAGCGGGAGCGCGCTCAGGCGGTCGAAGCCCGTACCGGTGCCGGTGCGCGCGTAGGCGGCCGCGTCGTGGGCGAGGACGGCCGCCGCACGCCGGTCCAGGACCCGCTGGACGTCGGCCCGGGCGGGGTCGGCCGTGGTCCGGCCGCCGCACGCCACCAGCGCGACCAGCAGCAGGCACAGCGCCACCACCGAGGAACCCGACACCCGCCTTCGACCAGCCACCTTCCCGATCGTACGGGCGAGGGACCGCGAAAGGCACCGGGCGAGGAGAGCGCGGGGGCCGGGAGGGGCCGTGGGGTCACACCCGGGTGACCGAGGAGATCGGCATCATGCCGACCGGGTCGTAGCGCACCGGCGCGCCGGGGTAGGGCGCGTGGATCACCTGGCCGTTGCCCGCGTACATGCCGATGTGGCTGGCGTCGTCGCGGTAGGCGACCAGGTCGCCGGGCCGCGCCTCGGCCAGGGACACCCGCCGCCCGGCGCCGGACTGCGCCTGCGAGGTCCGCGGGATGCCGACCCCGGCCTGGGCGTAGGCCCACTGGGTCAGGCCCGAGCAGTCGAAGCCGGAGGGGCCGTTGGCGCCCCAGACGTAGGGCTTGCCGAGGGCGGAGCGGGCGGCGGCGAAGGCGGCCCCGGCCCGGCCGGAGGCGGGAGCGGCGGCCCCGGCGAGGGCGGTCAGGTCCTCGCGGCCCGAGCGGGACCCGCGCCCGTAGGCGGCCCGTTCGTCGTCCGGCAGGGCGGCGAGCAGCGCGCGGGCCTTGGCGAGCTTGCGCTCCACGGTCTTCTTGTGGGCGGCGACGGCCTTGCGGCCCTTCTCCAGCTCGGTGAGCTTGCGGGCCGCCTCGGCCCGGTCCTGGGCGAGGTCGCGCATCGCCTGCTGGAGCTCCCTCAGCTCACCCGCCTGGCGGGTGCTGATCCGGTCGAGCACGGAGGCCCGGTCGAGGTAGTCGTCCGGTTCGGCGGAGAGCAGCAGCGCCAGCGCCGGGTCGATGCCGCCGGAGCGGTACTGGGCGCCGGCCAGCGAACCGAGCGCGTCCCGCATGGTGTTGACGCGCTGCTGCTGCCGGGCGATGGAGTCCTGCGCGGTCGAGACCTCCTCGCGCAGCGCGTCGGTGCGGGCGTCGGCCTTGTTGTAGGCCTCGGTCGCCTGCTCCGCCTCGGTGCGCAGGCGGTCCACCTCCGCCCGCCGGTCGTCGTGCGGAGCGGCCGCGGCCGGTACGGCGCCCAGGAGTGCGGCGGCCACGGAGAGGAGGCCGACGGCGGCGGTGGAGCCACGGTCGAACCCGGATGGTGCAAGGCGGCGATGGGACCCCACGGGAAGCCGCACTCCTTCCGCTGGCGGACGGGGAAACGCGGCAGACAGTAACCCCACGGCGGGGCACCGGCCAACGACCCGGGGGGCCGCGCAACACGACGCCCCGCCGCTGACGCAGGTCACCGGCGGGGCGGGGGTCACAGGGCCCGGACGTGATTCGCCCGAACGGGCGGCACGGCGGGGGTGACTTCGGGTGGCGCGGGAGGCGTCGGGGTCAGACCCGTACGCCGAACATGAACGGGCCGCCGATGGTGCCCATCGACTCGTAGCGGACGTTCGTGCCGGTGCGCGGCGCGTGCAGCACCTGGCCGTTGCCGGCGTAGAGGCCGACGTGGTGCAGGTCGCTGAAGAAGAAGACGAGGTCGCCGACCTGGAGGTCGCTCATCGAGGAGATGCGCGTGCCGTAGTTGGCCTGCGCCTGGGAGGTGCGCGGGATGCCGACGCCGGCCTGCGCGTACGCCCAGGAGGTCAGGCCCGAGCAGTCGAAGGAGGACGGGCCGGTGGCGCCGTAGACGTAGGGCGTGCCTATCTTGCTCTGGGCGGCGGCGAAGGCGGCGCCCGCGCGGCCGGAGGCGGGGGTGGAGCTGCCGCCGGTGAGCACCTGGCGCTCGCTGGCGCGGTTGGAGCGCTGCTCCTCCTGCTGGAGGGCGGCCTTCTCCTGCGCGGTGAGCGTGTTGAGCAGCTTCTGCGCGGACGAGAGCTTGCCCTGGACCTGCTTCTTCTTGTTGCCCAGTTCGGTGCGGGTGGCGGAGAGGTCCTTGAGCTTCTCGGACGCCTCGGAGCGCTGCTGGGCGAGGTCGCGCTGCTTGGTCTGGATCTTCTTCAGCGCCTCGACCTGCTGACCGCTCAGCTGGTCCAGGGTGGAGGCCTTGTCCAGGTAGTTGTCCGGGTCGGCGGACAGGAAGAGCTGGAGGGAGGGGTCGATGCCGCCGGAGCGGTACTGGGCGCTGGCCATCGAACCGAGGCCGTCGCGCAGCTCGTTGAGCTCCTCCTGGCCGCGGGCGACGTTGTCCTGGAGGGTGGAGATCTCCTTCTGGAGCTTCTCCTGCTTCTCCTTGGCGCCGTTGTACTTCTCGGTGGCCTGCTCGGCCTCCTCGTAGAGCTTGTCGACCTTCGCCTTGACCTCGTCCTTGCTCGGCTTCTCGCTCGGGGCGGCGTTGGCGGCCTGGGAGCTGAGAGCGACAGCGGCGGCGGCAGCGGTGGTGAGCACGGTCACGCGCGTGCGGCTCGGCTGCTTGGGACGACGGTGGGACGCCACGGAGACGAGCTCCTTCTTGAGAGGGATCACCCGTTCGAGGGTTCGAAGGGTGACCCTAGTGACCCACTCGTGATCAGTTCAAATCCTCCGCCGAAAAATCACGGTTACGCACCGCGTTTTTCGCCGCAACTCACCTGCAGTGACACCCTTTTGACGCTACGTTGCGTGACGGTTCCGTCAATTCGGTCATAGGGTGCCTACGTTACGGTTGATGCGGAAGTGAAGGGAAGTGGCCGGAAGCCGACGGCGGGCTCAGGAAAGCCGCTTGAGGAGTACCGCGGACGCCACCGGGCGTGCGCCCGCGCGCGCCACGCCGTCGGCGACCTCGCGGTCGGTGGAGACGACGATGACCGGCCGGCCCGGCGGCTCGGCCCGCACCAGCTGGCGGATCAGCTCGTCGGCGGTGACACCGGGCTTGGAGAACAGCACCCGCACTCCGCGCGGCGGCGCGAGCAGCACCGGCGCCACGAGTTCGGCCCCGTCGAAGACGCAGGTCATCTCGGCGCCGGTCTGCGCGGCGAGCTGGGAGAGCTGGCCGAGCAGCCGCAGTCGCTGCTTCTCCAGCGGCATCTGCGGATAGCCGGTCTTGGTGACGTTGTAGCCGTCGACGACCAGGTGCGCCTGGGGCAGCGCCAGCAACTGGTCGAGGATCGCCGGGTCGTTCTCGGACAGGGCCCGGTTGGCGATGTCCTTCGGCGTCATCCGGCCCGGCTCGACCGCGTCCACGGTCTCGGCGGGCCGCACGGACACCGGGGGCAGCGCCAGCTCGCGGCGCAGCCCCTGGGTGGCGTCGAGGAGGGTGTCCAGGAGCAGCCGTACGCGCATGTCCTCGACGCTGCGCCCCTCGCGGGCGGCCTTGCGGGTGGCCTCCAGGGCCGCCTCGGCCTCCCCGAGACGGGCCTTGAGCCGCCGGGTCTCGCTCTCGGCGGCGGACACCTGGGTCTGCCCCTCGGCCCGTACGGTGTCCAGCTCGGCCTGGACCTTGCGCAGCGCCGCCTCGCCGCGCTTGACGTCGCTGAGGGCGGAGCGCAGCTTGCGGTGCAGCGACTCGGCCTCCCGCTTCGCCGCGTCCAGTTCGGCGCGCAGCCGCTCGGTCTCGGTCCTGGTGTACTCCCGGGCCCGGGCCAGCTCCTCGTGCAGCCGCTCCAGCTCCGCGCGGTTCGCCTCGTCGGCGCGCTCGGCGTCCGCGCGCTGCGCCTCCTCGCCGGCGGCGGTGACCAGCTTCACCCAGCCGTGCGGGCGCAGTACGTAGGCCGCGGCGGCCACGTCCAGCGGGTCGGCGGCCGGGAGCGCGGACCCGGCGTCCAGGGCGCCGGCCAGTTCCGGCTGGGCGTCGCGGAACTTCTCCCCGATGCGCTGGCGGAAGAGCGGGTCGGTCTCCACGGCGGCGGCCATGGCGTTGCCGGCGAACTTGGCCCTGCGGTTCGGGGCGAACCTGGCGTACTGCCTGAGCTGGGCGGGCAGCTCACCGAGGGTGAGCGAGCCGAAGCCGTCGGACACGATCTGCACGACCCGGCGGCGCACGCCGTCGGGCAGCGGGCGGTCGAGCACCTCAGCGGCGCCGTCGCCCGGCCCCCCGCCGTGTGTCTCCACCATCCGTCACCCCAATGTCTCAGGGCGATCCCGGGCCGGAATCGCCTTGTGCGGGGCCGCTCCGCTCAGGAGGCGGCACCCGGCCTGTCCACGAGTTCCACCTGGTCCACGGCGTTGCACCAGCGGCACCGCACCGACTCGATGGTCTCACTGAGCACCTCGCGCTCCTCCACCGTCGGCTCACCGGCCAGATCGAGGTGCACGTACTCGACGACCTTCGAGGCCCGGGTCACGTCGAAGCGGGTGAGGTTGCCGCAGAGGGTGCAGCGCCACCGCGTCGTGTCGGTCGGCAGGGGAACCGTCATCGTGGCTGTTCACTCTCTTCCAGTGTCGGTGACGCGCCGGGCTTCCCGGGGCGTGTGGCACGTAACCCTACGGCCTGGCGGGTGTCCGACGCCCGCGTGTCCGCGGCGGCGAGGCGCTATGAGCCCTCGCGCCCGTTACGTCATGCTCTGTGTCCATGATCCGCAACTGGAACAAGGCGGTCCGCGGAGCGGTCACCGCGGTCGGGGCGCTGGTCGGGGCCCGCTCGTCGCGGCGCCGGGCGGCGCCGGTGACGTACACGCTGATCACGCTGTGCTGTCTGCTGTTCCTGATCAGCCCGGCGGCGGGCCTGAACCCGGTGTACGGCACCGGGGAGGAGCTGCTGGCGGCGCAGCGCGCCTACTTCCGGCGCTGGGGCGTGATCCCAGCAGAACTGTTCGAGGACTCCCCCGGGTCGGCGCTCACCCCGGCCACGGCGCTGTTCGTCCACGGCAGCTGGGTGCACCTGCTGGGCAACATGCTCTTCCTCTACGTCTTCGGCGCGATGACCGAGGAACGGATGGGCCGGCTCCAGTTCGCCCTGTTCTACCTCGGCTGCGGCTACCTGGCGCTGCTGGGCTACGCGGGCGCCAACGCCCACTCCCAGGAGTCCCTGGTCGGCGCCTCGGGGGCGATCTCCGCGGTGCTCGGCGCCTTCCTGTTCCTCTTCCCGCGGGCCCGCGTGACCAGCCTGCTGCCCTTCCTCTTCTTCCTGCCGCTGCGCTTCCCGGCCTGGGTGGTGCTGCCGTTCTGGGCGGCCCTGCAATGGCTGGCGGCGGGACGGGCCGGGGACGGTCCTGGGGTGGCGTACCTCGCGCACCTGGTGGGCTTCGGGCTGGGCTTCGCCTACGCCTGGGTGCGGTTCGGACGGACGACTAGAGTTGGTGACGTTCCAGTGGCGGCGCCCGAGGGAGAGAACCAGCCGTGATCAGCGCGATCGTCCTCATCAAGACCAGCGTGGACCGCATTCCCGAGATCGCGGAGCAGATCGCCGCGCTGGAGAGCGTCAGCGAGGTCTTCTCCGTCACCGGCACCTACGACCTGATCGCCATGGTGCGGGTGAGCAAGCACGAGGACCTGGCCGAGGTCATCCCCGGCCGGATCAGCAAGATCCCGGGCGTGGAGGGCACCGACACCCACGTGGCTTTCCGCACCTACTCCCAGCACGACCTGGAGGCGGCCTTCGCCATCGGCCTGGACAACTGAGACGCGCCCCGAAGGGGCGCGCTTTTCAGGGGCGCGGGGAACTGCGCGACCAGCCACGACGCAGCCGCAGACGACGGACGGCCCGAGGCACCGGATGAAGAGTTCTTCACGCGGTACTCATCCGGCCCACCGGATTCCTCGCGCAGAATCCACCGCATGGTCTTCTCCCGCCGCCTGGCGGCCCTCGCGGCCGTCGTCCTGATCCCCCTCGGCATCGCCGCGACCAGCTTCGCCCTGACCGACAGCCCGCAGCAGCCCAAGGTCCCGGCCAAGGTGGAGCTGGAGAGCGGCTCCCCCACCCCGAAGCCGGCCTCCTCCTCGCCCGATCCGACGCCCAGCGACCAGGTGGTGACGCGGCCGCCGGTCACCGACGGCCCTGCGGATGACGACGATGACGACGACCGGGGCCAGGACGCCGACGACGGACCCGGTGACGGGTGAGCGCGAGCGCCGCCGGGTCTCGGCCCGGGTCCGCATCCTGCTGTGGCTGCTGCTCGTGATGGCGGTCGCGCTGGCCTCGGTGGCGGCGACCACCCGGTCGATCCTGCTGCGCGACACCGACCAGCGGATCAACGGCCTGCTCGCGCAGGAGGCGGGCGAGTTCGCCAACTTCGAGGAGCAGGGCTTCGACCCGGAGACGGGCCGTCCGTTCACCGATCCGGGCCGGCTGCTGCGGGTCTTCCTGGAGCGGCAGTACGCCGACCTGGACGAGGAACTGGTCGGCCTGGTCGGCGAGGTGGGCGGCCAGCCCACCCAGATCATCCAGCAGCGCGAGATCCCGGTCGGCCGGCCCCTGCACGAGGACGCCGACGCCCGGCGCCGCATCTACGCCTCCCCCGACTCCACGGGCGTCCTGGACCGGCCCGAGGGGGAGATCCGCTGGGCCAAGGTCACCGTGGCCCGCTACGGCGGCGAACCGGCGGCGGCCTTCGTGGTCGCCTTCCACCCGGGCCGCGAACAGGCGCGCGCGGACGAGGTGTTCCGCGTCCTGCTCGCCATCTCCGGCGTCGCCCTGCTGATGACGACCGGCATCGCCTGGGTGGTCGCGGGCCGCATCCTGAAACCGGTGCGGCTGGTGCGCACGACCGCGGCCCAGCTCACCGAGCAGGACCTGACCCGGCGCATCCCGGTGCACGGCCACGACGACGTGGCGGCCCTGGCCGAGACGTTCAACGCGATGCTGGACCGCCTGGAGCGCGCCTTCGCCACCCAGCGCCGGTTCGTCGACGACGCGGGCCACGAACTGCGCACCCCGATCACCATCGTGCGCGGCCACCTGGAGCTGATGGGCGACGATCCGGCGGAGCGCGAGGAGACCGTCCGCCTGGTCACCGACGAACTGGACCGGATGAGCCGCATCGTCGAGGACCTGCTGCTGCTCGCCAAGGCCGAACGCCCCGACTTCGTCACCCCCGAACCGGTGCAGCTGGCCGAACTCACCGCCGACGTCTACGTCAAGGCCCGCACCCTGGGCGACCGGGAGTGGGTGCTGGACGGGGTCGCCGACCGGGAGGCCCACCTCGACCCGCAGCGGATCACCCAGGCCATGGTGCAGCTCGCGCAGAACGCCGTGCAGCACACCACGGCCGGCCAGCGGGTCCGCATGGGCTCCCGCGCCGACGGCTCGCGGATCGAGCTGTACGTCGCCGACTCGGGACCCGGCGTGCAGCCGCAGGACGCCGAGGTGATCTTCGAGCGGTTCCGGCGCGGCACGGCCCGGCGCGGGGTGCGCGGCACGGGCGCCGGGCTCGGGCTGTCGATCGTGCGGGCGATCGCCGAGGGCCACGGCGGCCGGGTCGAGCTGCGCACCACCGAGGGCGGCGGCGCCACCTTCGTACTCACACTGGACTGACCCCGAAGAAGAGGCTCCCATGAACCGCATCCTCATCGTCGAGGACGAGGAGCGCATCGCCTCCTTCGTCGAGAAGGGCCTGCGCGCCAACGGCTTCACCACCACCGCGGTCGCCGACGGCGACGCCGCCTTCGAGTACGCCCTCACCGGCGGCTTCGACCTCGTCGTCCTGGACATCGGGCTGCCCGGCCGGGACGGCTTCACCGTCCTGCGGGAGCTGCGCGAGGCCCGGGTGACCACCCCGGTGATCGTGCTGACCGCCCGGGACTCGGTGCGGGACACGGTGGCCGGTCTGGAGGGCGGCGCCGACGACTGGATGACCAAGCCGTTCCGCTTCGAGGAACTGCTCGCCCGGGTGCGGCTGCGCCTGCGCACGGCGGCCAGGGCGCCGGAGGTGACGGTGCTGAGGTCGGGGTCGCTCAGCCTCGACCTGCGCACCCGCCGGGCCCGCGCCCAGGACCGCACGGTGGACCTGACGGCCCGTGAGTTCGTGCTCCTGGAGCTGTTCCTGCGCCACCCGGGGCAGGTGCTGTCCCGCGAGCAGATCCTGTCGCACGTGTGGGGCTACGACTTCGACCCGGGCTCCAACATCGTGGACGTGTACGTGCGGGCGCTGCGCAAGAAGCTCGGCGCCCAGCAGGTGGAGACCGTGCGCGGGATGGGGTACCGACTGCCGACCTGGTGAAGTTTCCTTCATGTGCCCCTCATTGGGGGCTCACCGCGCCCGTGGACGCTCGAGGCGTGACGCTGAACCTCCGCCTCGCGGCGGCCCTGTGCGTGGCGCTGTCCCTGTGCGCGCTGCTGGCGGTCCCCGCCAACTTCCCCGCCCTGGGCGGCGACGCGCGCCTCACCCTCGCCGTGTTCGCGCTGGCCACCTGCGCCTGGATCGGTACGCCGGTCGACGACACGTACATCGCGCTGGGCGCCGGACTCGCGCTGACCGCGACCGGCGTCATCAGCAGCGACACCCTCTTCGGCACCCTGGGCGAGGACACGGTGTGGCTGCTGATCTGCGCCTTCGTGCTGGCGGCGGCGGTCACCCGGACGGGGCTCGCGGGGCGGGCGGCGGCGTTCCTGGTGGGCGGGGCGCGCACGGTGCGGCAGTTGGTGCACCTGACGACGGCCGCGCTGGTCGTCACCGCCTTCGCGGTGCCGGCCACCTCGGGCCGGGCGGCGCTCGCGCTGCCGGTGTTCCTCGCCCTCGCCAAGGCGCTCGCCGACCGCAAAAGGCTGGTCGTGATGCTGGCGCTGCTGTTCCCGACCGTGATCCTGCTGTCGGCGGTGGCGACCCTGATCGGTGCGGGCGCGCATCTGATCACGGTGTCGGTGCTGTGGGAGGCGACCGGGGACCGGATCGGCTTCACCCAGTGGCTGCTGCTCGGCCTGCCGCTGGCGGTCGCCTCCTCCCACCTCGCCGCCGAGACGGTCCTGCTGACGACCACGCGGCGCGCGGACCGCGCGGGCCCGGTCCGCGTCACCGCCGAGGAGATGCAGCGGCACAGCGAGAGCCCGGTCACCGGCCCGTGGACGCAGGCGGAGAAGCGCTGCGCGCTGCTGCTGGCCACGGTGGTGGCCCTGTGGTGCAGCGAGCCCCTGCACCGGGTCTCCCCCGCCGTCGTGGCGCTGATCGGCGCGGTCGTCGCCTCCTCCCCCGCGCTGGGCACCGTACGGCTCAAGGACGCGCTGAAGACCGTCCCCTGGTCGCTGCTGCTGTTCATGGCGGCCACGATGGCGATGGGCGTCGCGCTGGCCGACTCCGGTGCGGCGAAGTGGCTGGTGTCGGGCCTGCCCGCGGACGTCCCGCCGGGGGTCTTCCTCGGCGTGGTGGTCGCGGTGAGCACGGCGGCCCACCTGGTGCTCCAGTCCCGCTCGGCCCGCTCCTCCGTCCTGGTCCCGCTGGTGATCGCGGCGGCCGTCGGCGCCGGGGTCAACCCGGTCGCCGCCGCGCTCGCCTCCACGGCGGCCGCCGGGTTCTGCCACACGCTGCCGGCCTCCGCCAAGCCGGTCACGCTCTTCTCCGACGTCCCCGGCGTCCCCACCTACACCCCGCGCGACCTGCTGCGGCTGTCCGCCGTGCTGGCGCCGCTGACCGCCCTGCTCGTGCTGTTCTTCGCCGCCGCGGTCTGGCCGCTGCTCGGCGTGCCCGTGACCCGCTGAAGGAGCCGTCCGTGACCTCTCCGTCCCGTGTACTGAACCGTGTCGTCGTCGCGCCCAGCGGCTTCAAGGAATCCCTGTCCGCCCAGGCCGCCGCCGACGCCATCGCGGCGGGCGTCCGCCGGGTGCTGCCGGACGCCGAGATCGACCGCATCCCCCTGGTCGACGGCGGCGAGGGCACCGCCGTGGCGCTGGCGTCGGCGACCGGCGGGCGGCTGGTCGCGCTGGCCGCCACCGGACCGGTCGGCGACCGGGTCGGCACCCACTTCGCGCTGCTCGGCGCCCGGGACACGGCGGTGGTGGAGATGGCGGCCGTCGCGGGCCTGTCCCTGGTGCCCCGCGCCCTGCGCGACCCCGGCGCCACGACCACCTACGGCGTCGGTGAGCTGGTCCGCGCCGCGCTGGACACCGGGGTGCGGCGCGTCCTGGTCGGCTGCGGCGACTCGGGCACGTCCGACGGGGGCGCGGGCGCGCTCCAGGCGCTCGGGGCCCGGCTGCTGGACGCGGACGGCTTCGAACTGCCGCCCGGCGGACGGGAGCTGAACCGCCTCGTCCGCATCGACCCGTCCGGTCTGGACGTCCGGCTGAAGGACACCGAGCTGCTGGTCGCCTGCAACCCGTACAACGTGCTGTGCGGACAGCGGGGCGTGGCCCGGGTGTTCGGACCGCAGAAGGGGGCGACGCCCGCGCAGGTCGAGGAGTTGTCGGCCGGGCTGGAGAACTGGGCGCGCGTCCTCACCCGCGACCTGGGGGTCGTCGGCACCGACCTGCGTACGGGCCCGGGCACCGGCGCCTCCGGCGGTCTCGGCGCGGGTCTCGCCGCCGTCGGCGCCCGGCTGCTGCCCCGCTTCGACGTGCTCCTGCACCACGTCGACCTGGACGCCCGCCTCGCCCGCGCCGACCTGGTGCTCACCGCCGAGGGCGCCCTGGACCACCAGACGCCGCGCGGCAAGGTCCCGGCCGAGGTGGCCCGCCGCGCCAAGCTCACCGGCCGGCCCGTGCTCGCCCTGGCCGGCACGCTCGGCGAGGGCGCGCACGAGGTGCCGGGGGTGGACGCCTGCCACGGGATCATGCCGGCGCCGATGGCCCTGGCGGACGCGCTGCTGCGCGCCTCCGAACTCCTCACGGACGCCACGGAGCGGGCGCTGCGGATGGTCGTGCTGGGGTCGCGGCTGCCCGGCCGGGCGGCTCAGGCGCCGGTACCGGCCACCGGGGCGGCGGAGGTACGGTCGGGCACGCAACGCCCGTCCTCGGTGCGGTAGTTCCAGCGGGCGCCGTCGGTCACCAGTTCCCTGACGGCGTCCACGAACCGCTCGACGTGCTCGTCCGGGGTGCCCGCGCCGAAGCTGACGCGGATGGCGTTGAGGGACTTCTCGCCGGGCGCCGCCTCGGGCGCCCCGCACGCGCCCTGGGTCTGCGGGTCGCTGCCGAGCAGGGTGCGCACCAGCGGGTGGGCGCAGAACAGGCCGTCGCGCACGCCGATGCCGTACTCGGCGGAGAGCGCGGCGGCGAAGTGCGAACTGTTCCAGCCCTCGACGACGAAGGAGAGCACGCCGACCCGGGGCGCGTCGTCCCCGAAGAGGGAGAGGATCCGCACCTCGGGCACCTCGGCGAGGCCCTCGCGCACCTTGCCGATCAGGTACTCCTCGCGGGCGACCAGCGTGTCGAACCCGGCCTCGGTGAGCGCCTTGCAGGCGGAGGCGATGGCGTAGGCGCCGATGACGTTGGGCGATCCGGCCTCGTGCCGCGCGGCGCTGTCGTGCCACCGCACGTCCACGCCGCCGTCCGCGCGCCGGGAGACGCTGCGGCTGGCGCCGCCGCCGGCCAGGTACGGCTCGGCCTCGCGCAGCCAGTCGGCCCGCCCGGCGAGCACGCCGGAGCCGAACGGCGCGTACAGCTTGTGCCCGGAGAAGGCGACCCAGTCCACGTCCAGGTCGGCCACCGACACCGGGTGGTGCGGGGCGAGCTGGGCGGCGTCCAGCACGATCCGGGCGCCGTGCGCGTGGGCGGCGGCGGCCAGTTCCCGCACCGGCCACAGCTCGCCGGTGACGTTGGAGGCGCCGGTGACACAGACCAGGGCGGGCCCGTACGGCTCGCGGGCGGCGAGGGCCCGCTCCAGGGTCTCGACGGCCTCGGCGGGGGTGCGCGGGGCGTCGAGGTAGGTCACGTCGGCGTTCCGCCAGGGCAGCAGCGAGGCGTGGTGCTCGGTCTCGAAGACGAAGACCCGGCAGCCGGCGGGCAGCGCGGCGGCGAGCAGGTTCAGGGAGTCGGTGGTGGACCGGGTGAAGACCACCTGGTCCTCGTCCCGGCAGCCGAGGAACTCGGCGACGGTCCGGCGGGCGTTCTCGAACAGGTCGGTCGACAGCTGCGAGAGGTACCCGGCGCCCCGGTGGACGCTGCCGTAGTACGGGGCGTAGGCGGCCACGTCGTCCCACACCCGCTGGAGCGCGGGCGCGCTGGCGGCGTAGTCGAGCGCGGCGTAGGTGACCTCCCCGCCGGTGACGAGCGGCACGGTGACGTCCCGGCCGAGGACGGGCAGCGGGGTGGCGACAGCGGTGGGTACGGACATGACGGACTCCCGTGAGGACCAGCGCGCGGCGGGGCGCTGTGAAGTGAAGTGAGGAAAGGCGTGCGGAGGCGGGGCTCTGCGCCCTATCGCATTCGCTGGTTCACGGAAGACTCCCTCAGACGACCCAGGACCCCTGGTTTCGCGAGGGGTCCGCGCTTGCCGTGGACCTTGCTGTCCACGACCTGGTCTTCACCCGGGGCACCCCGCCACGGACGGAGGGTTGCCGGACAGTCGGCCGGGGCCTCATGACTGTCACTCATCACCTGTCGAAAAACCTAGGGGAAGAGATCGGCGCCCCGCAACCCGAGTCCGGATCGCGGGACGCACGTCACATGTAGGGCCGTACCGCCGTACTGCCGCTCAGGCGTTGCTGACGGCCACCCACCGCTCCAGCACCCGGCGGGCCGCCCCGGAGTCGATCGCCTCGGCCGCCCGGTCCATCCCGGCCCGCAGCTGTGCCGCCAGGGGCTCCTCGCCGGGGTTCAGCGCCACCAGGGCCGCCGCCGAGTTCAGCAGCACCGCGTCCCGTACCGGGCCCGTCTCGCCGGCCAGCAGGCGGCGGGCCACGTCGGCGTTGTAGGAGGCGTCGGCGCCGCGCAGCGCCTCGACCGGCACCAGCTCGATGCCGACGTCCCGCGGGTCGAAGGTCTCCTCGGTCACCCGGCCCTCGCGCACGGTCCAGACCCGGGACGTGGCGGTGGTGGTCAGCTCGTCGAGGCCGTCGTCGCCGCGGAAGACCAGCGACGAGTGGCCGCGCTCGGCGAAGACACCGGCGATGATCGGCGCCATCCGGGCGTGCGCGACCCCGATCGCCTGGGCCTTCACCCGGGCGGGGTTGGTCAGCGGGCCCAGGAAGTTGAACACCGTGCGGATGCCGAGCTGACCGCGGGCCGCCGCCACGTGGCGCAGCGCCGGGTGGAACTTCACCGCGAAGCAGAAGGTGATGCCGGCTTCCTCGGCGACCTCCGCCACCCGCTTCGGCGTCAGCTCCAGGTTGACGCCGAGTTTCTCCAGGACGTCGGAGGCCCCGGACGCCGAGGAGGCGGCCCGGTTGCCGTGCTTGACGACCTTCGCCCCCGTGCCGGCCACGACGATCGCGGACATGGTGGAGATGTTGACCGTCTTGGCGCCGTCGCCGCCGGTGCCGACGATGTCGACGGTCTCCCCCGGCACCTCGATCACGTTGGCGTGCTCGTACATGGTGCGGACGAGCCCGGAGATCTCCTCGACCGTCTCGCCCTTGAACCGCAGGCCCACCGCGAAGGCGGCGATCTGCGCGTCGGTCGCCTCACCGCGCATGATCACGTCCAGCGCCCAGGCGGTGTCGTCCGCGCTCAGGTCGCGGCCGTCCAGCAGTCCGTTCAGCAGGGCGGGCCAGGAGCGGTCCGCCGTGGTGTCGCCTCCAGCGGGGGTCACAGCGCTCATAGCCGCTCCTGAATCGTGTGGGTCGTCGACGGGGGTCGTGCTCCCACCCTATCCAGCCCCGGGCACGGCGAAGGGCCCCGTCCGCGGAACGGAACGGGGCCCTTCGACCGTGGTGTGGCGACGCTGGAAGGTCAGTGGTGGCCGTGGCCGCTCGTGATCTCCTTGTACTCCTCGACGGTCGGCTTCGGAATCTGGGACTCCTCGCCGTAGTAGGCCTCGCTGAGCTTGGCGCGCAGCTTCTGCGTGCCCGTGGCCTTGCGCTCGACGCCGTTCTCGTCGACCGTCGGGCCGATCTCGGCCGGCTTGTACTGCTCGTGCGCCGTGAGCGTGTGCAGCTGCTCCTGGCTGAGCGGCTCGTGCACCTCGATGAACTCACCGTGCGGCAGGCGCTTGATGATGCCGGACTCGCGCCCGTGCAGCACCTTGTCCTTGTCCCGGCGCTGGAGGCCGAGGCAGATCCGCTTGGTGGCGATGAAGGCGAGGACCGGGCCGACGAAGAACGCGATGCGGACGAACCAGGTGATCGCGTTGATCGACAGGTGGAAGTGGGTGGCCCACAGGTCGTTGCCGCCACCGATCAGCAGCACGAAGTACACGGTCAGCCAGGCGACACCGAAGGCCGTACGGGTCGGGGCGTTGCGCGGGCGGTCCAGGATGTGGTGCTCGCGCTTGTCGCCGGTGACCCAGGACTCGATGAACGGGTAGACCGCGATCGCCGCCAGGACCAGCGGGAAGATGATCAGCGGGATCAGCACGCCGAGGACGAGTGTGTGACCCCAGAAGTTGATCTCCCAGCCAGGCATCACCCGGATCAGGCCCTCGGAGAAGCCCATGTACCAGTCCGGCTGGGCGCCGGTGGAGACCTGGTCGGGGCGGTAGGGACCGATGGACCAGATCGGGTTGATCGTGGCGATGGCCGACACGATGGCGATCACACCGAAGACCAGGAAGAAGAAGCCTCCGGCCTTCGCCGTGTACACCGGCAGCAGCGGCATGCCGACGACGTTCTTGTTGGTCTTGCCGGGACCCGCGAACTGCGTGTGCTTGTGGTAGAAGACCAGGATCAGGTGGCCCACCAGCAGGCCGAGCATGATGCCCGGCAGCAGCAGGATGTGGATCGAGTAGAACCGGGACACGAAGTCGTGGCCGGGGAACTCCCCGCCGAAGAGGAAGAACGAGATGTACGTGCCGACGATCGGCACGGACAGGATCGCGCCCTCCATGAAGCGGATGCCGGTGCCCGAGAGCAGGTCGTCCGGGAGCGAGTAACCGGTGAAGCCGGTGAACATGCCGAGGACGAGCAGCAGGAAGCCGAACAGCCAGTTGACCTCGCGCGGCTTGCGGAACGCGCCGGTGAAGAAGACGCGCATCATGTGCACGAACATGCCGGCCAGGAAGATCAGCGCGGCCCAGTGGTGGATCTGCCGGATCAGCAGACCGCCGCGGACGTCGAAGCTGATGTCCAGAGTGGAGGCGTACGCCTCACTCATCATCTGGCCCTGGAGCGGCACGTACGAGCCGTGGTACTCGACCTCGGCCATCGACGGGTGGAAGAACAGCGTCAGGTACACACCCGTGAGGATGATGATGATGAAGCTGTAGAGGCAGACCTCACCCAGCATGAACGACCAGTGGTCGGGGAAGATCTTGCGCATGTTGGCCTTGGCCAGGGAGTAGATCCCCAGTCGGCCGTCGGCCCAGTCGGCGACGCGCTCGCCGGCCGGTGCCTTCCCGCGTGAGCGGGACGGTTCGTTGGCTGCAGTACTCATCCGCGCTCCCAGAAAGCAGGACCGACGGGCTCTTCGAAGTCGCCGAGCGCTTCGAGGTAACCCTCGTCGTTCACGCCGATGCGCAGCTGCGGCAGGGCGTGACCGGCGGGACCGAAGATGACCCGGGCGCCGTCGGCAAGGTCGAAGGTGGACTGGTGGCAGGGGCAGAGCGCGTGGTGCGTCTGCTGCTCGTACAGGGAGATCGGGCAACCGACGTGGGTGCAGATCTTCGAGTACGCCACGATGCCCTCGTGCGACCACTCGAGCTCGCGCTTGTCCTTGATGGAGTCCGGCTCCAGCCGGATGATCATCAGGGCCGCCTTGGCGATCTCGTTCTGGAAGTCCTCGTCGTGCTCCTCCAGGCCCTCGGGCATGGCGAAGGTGAGCGAGCCCACCGCGACGTCGGAGGGACGCAGCGGCTCGTTGGTGTTCATGTTGACGAGGAGCTTGCCCTTGGACCACAGGGTGTGGCGGAGCTTGGTCCCGGGCAGCGGGCCGAGGTCGCGCAGCAGGACGACGCCGGAGAGCGGCACCAGGGTGAGCGCGCCCAGCATCGTGTTGCGGATCAGCTTGCGGCGCCCGATCACGGACTCCTTGGCGCCCTGCTTGAAGTCCGCGTGGACCTTGGCACGGACCTCGGGAGACGCCTCGATCGGGTGCCGCTCGTCGGCGACCTCCTCGTCGGACATCAGGGTGCGGGCCCAGTGGACCGCGCCCGCGCCGATGGCGAACAGCGCGACGCCGAGCGTCATGCCGAGCGCGAAGTTCAGCGCACTGATGTGACCGAGCGGGAAGATGTAGACCGACTTGTCGACGTCGATCGCCACGAACGAGGCGATGAAGCCGATGGTGGCCAGCATCGACAGCGTGAACAGCAGGGCGACCGTGCGCTCGGACCGCTTGGCGGCCCGCTCGTCGACGTCCTGGACCCGCGGCTCGTGGGGCGGCAGCCCCGGGTCGGCGAACGGGTTCGTCTCGTCCGCGGGCCGGGCGGCCGCGCCGTGCGGGCGGTCCTGCTCTGCCGGCAGCTTCGTTTCTGGAATGTCTTGGCTACTCATGACTTCTTGGCCTTTGCGGTCCGAGCGGCGACCCAGACGGCGACGGCGATCAGCGCGCCCAGTCCGAACACCCAGGCGAACAGACCCTCACTGACCGGGCCGAGTCCGCCGAGGCTGAGACCACCGGGGTTCTCGGTGTCGTCACCGTTGACCGCGTCCAGGTAGGCGATGATGTCCTTCTTGTTCTGCTCCGACAGCGTGGTGTCGGGGAAGGAGGGCATGTTCTGCGGGCCGGTCTGCATGGCCTCGTAGATGTGCTTCGGGTCGACGCCCTCGAGGCTCGGCGCGTACTTGCCGTGCGTCAGGGCGCCACCCTTGCCGGTGAAGTTGTGGCACTGCGCGCAGTTGGTGCGGAACAGCTCACCGCCCTTGGCGATGTCCGCGCCCTCGGGGCCGTACTTCTCCTCCGAGGGGACGGCCGGACCGGCACCCAGCGACGCGATGTAGGCCGCGAGCTGGTCGATCTCCGCCTGGGAGTAGATGACCTTCTTCTTCGGAACCTGCGCGCCGGGCTGCTGGGCGGGCATACGGCCGGTGCCCACCTGGAAGTCGACGGCCGCGGCGCCTACGCCGACCAGGCTCGGACCGTCGCTGGTGCCCTGCCCTCCGGTGCCGTGGCAACTGGCACAGCCGACGGCGTAGAGCTTCTTGCCCTCGTCGATGGCGAGGGACTGGGCGGATTCATCGGCCTGCGCCTTGCTCGCGGGTGCGAACGCGGCGTACAGCCCCCCTGTGCATGCCAGCGCGAGGAGTAGGACGACGAGGGCCGCCAGCGGATGGCGTCGTCGTGCGGAGAGCTTTTTCACGGATTACCCCGGTGTCAGGATCTTCTGCGTCGATGCTTCTGGTATTGCGCGGGTGCGTGCCGCGACTACTTGATCAGGTAGATCGTGGCGAACAGGCCGATCCAGACCACATCGACGAAGTGCCAGTAGTAGGACACGACGATGGCGGCGGTCGCCTGCTCGTGGGTGAACCTCCGGGCCGCGTAGGTGCGGCCGAGGACCAGCAGGAAGGCGATGAGGCCGCCCGTCACGTGCAGTCCGTGGAAGCCGGTGGTCAGGTAGAACGCCGAGCCGTACGGGTCGGAGGACAGGGAGATCCCGTCCTTCTTGACCAGTTCGGTGTACTCGAACACCTGACCGCCGATGAAGATCGCACCCATCACGAAGGTGACGATGAACCACATCCGGAGCTTCTTCACGTCACCGCGCTCGGCCGCGAACACGCCGAGCTGGCAGGTGAGGGAGGAGAGCACCAGGATCGTGGTGTTCGTCGCGGAGAACGGGACGTTCAGCGCGTGGGCCTTCTCGGACCAGAAGTCCGGGCCCGTCACCGATCGCAGGGTGAAGTACATCGCGAAGAGGGCCGCGAAGAACATCAGCTCGGAACTCAACCAGATGATGGTTCCGACGCTGGTGAGGTTCGGCCGGTTGACCGACGGGTGCGCGTGCCCGGTTTCTACTGTCGTTGCTGTCGCCACGACCGACATTATGTCGGTCGCTTATCCCGCCCTCACCCCGGGGGGTGCCGTTCGGTGTGTTCCCCCTGCTTGTACGGCCCGGATGGCCCATCGAACGGCCCGTCGAAGCCCTGTCCGAACCCGTGCTGACGGGACGTCCGAGGGAGTAGCATCCGCCCCAACGGGCTACGACAGCCTTCACCGGTCTCACCGCGTATCGGAGGAAGCATGCAGGCGACCGCCACGGTGCTGGTCTACAGCGACGACTCCAACACCCGCGAACAGGTGCGGCTCGCGACCGGTCGCCGACCGGCTCCGGACGTGCCCGTGGTCGAGTTCCTGGAGTGCGCCACCCCGGCCGCCGTGCTCAAGGAGCTGGACAAGGGCGGGATCGACGTCTGCGTCCTGGACGGTGAGGCGGTGCCCATGGGCGGCATGGGCATGTGCCGCCAGATCAAGGACGAGGTCTTCCAGTGCCCGCCGGTGCTGCTGCTCATCGCACGGCCGCAGGACGCGTGGCTGGCGACGTGGAGCCGGGCGGAGGCGGCTGTGACGCTGCCGGTGGAGCCGGTGGAGTTCGCGGGTGCGTTGGCTTCGCTGCTGCGGCAGCGGAGGTTGCAGAGCGCCTGAGAGCTCGGGAGCGCGGCGCTCTGGCGGGTGCGGCTGCGTCGTGGCTGGTCGCGCCCACGCGGCGGAGCCGCATATCGATACAGCCCCGCGCCCCTCAGGAGCTCACACAGCCGTTGGGCGTAGACGTGCCGTGTCCTGGTTGTTCGACGCACCCGTGCCGCCAGTCAGGGCGCTGCCCGTGCGCCATTTCGTCCAGTCCATGTTCCAGTCGCCGAAGCCGTTGCCGAAGGGTTCCATCGTTTCGCCGTCCGAGTTGACGACCTGGACCAGGTCGCCCTCCTGGACCGTGTTGAAGAACCACTCCGCGTTGTCGGTGCTCATGCCGACGCAGCCGTGGCTGACGTTGGCGATGCCCTGGGAGCCGACGGACCAGGGGGCGGCGTGCACGTACTCGCCGCTCCAGGTCACGCGGGTGGCCCAGTGGACCGGCAGGTCGTACGCCTCCGACGAGCCCTCGGCGATGCCGACGGTGGTGCTGCGCATGCGTACGAAGGATTCCTTGCCGAGGACGACCTTGACGCCGTTGCGGGTCTCGAAGCCGGGCTTGCCGGTGGTGACCGGGATCTCCCGGATCGCCTCGCCGTCCTGGTAGACGGTCAGGGTGTGCGCGGAGGCGTCGGTGACGGCCACGACGCGGTCCTCCGTGGTGATCTTCAGGGGCTTGGCCTTGCCGCCCCACATCCGGTCGCCGATCTTGATGCCGTCCAGGGTGCTGTGGACCTTGATGGTGGCGTGGGCGGGCCAGTACTCCTGGGGCCGGTAGTGGAGCTTCTTGTCGTCCACCCAGTACCAGGCGCCCTGCACCGCCGGGGTGGAGTCGACCTTCAGGGCACGCTCCACTATGGCCCGCTGCGCCGGGTCCCGGACCGGCTGGCTCAGTTCCGCCGTGACGGGCTGACCGACGCCGTACCCGCCCGCCTTGGGCCCGAAGGCGACGTCCAGGGTCTTCTTCGCGCCGGGCTTGCCGGTCTCGAAGGTGAGCACCTTGCGGCCGGGCGCCCCGTCCTCGTCCTCGGTGCTGACGCGCACCGTGTAGCTGGCGTTGGCCGCCAGGGGCGAGGTGCTGTGCCAGCGGGCGCCGTCGGCGGACAGCTCGCCCGCGACCTGGCGTCCGGCCGCGTCCATGGCCGTGACGTCCGTGATGCGCCCGTCGGCGCCCTCGGCGACCACCTCCAGGGGTTTGTCCGGGTCGGCCTTCTTCCCGGCGTCCGTGGGGCCGTTGAAGGAGATCTGGCCGGCCGCGTCGTAGGGCGTGGCGGACAGCGGGTTGTCGTCGTCGCCGAGGCAGGCGGTGCCGCTCGCGCCGAGGGCGATCACCAGCAGGGTGCAGCCGACGACCGTGCGCCCCCGCGCCTGGAAGTGAACCGGGATGCTCATGGCCTCACGCTAGGGAGAGACGTCAACGGCGGCACGGTGGGTAAGCCGGAAGGGTGAGGGCGGTACGGCAGACGAAGGGGCCCGGACGCTCCTGACGGAGTGTCCGGGCCCCTCGGTGCTCGACGCGTGCTACTGGGTGCGGTTCTCACCGCGGTAGTACTCGAAGACCCAGCCGAACAGGCCGACCATGAGGACCGGTGCCGAGAAGTACATCACCCACCAGCCGACCGCGATGCCCAGGAAGGCCAGCGCGCCGCCGACGGCGAGCGCGAGCGGCTGCCAGCTGTGCGGGCTGAAGAACCCGACCTCGCCGGCGTCGTCCGCGACGTCCGCCTCCATGTTGTCCTGCGCCCCGGCGTCGACCCGCCGCGCCGTGAAGGCGAGGTAGAAGCCGATCATGATGGCCAGGCCGAAGGCCAGGAACAGCGCCGTGGTGCCGGCCGGCTCCTTGGACCAGTAGCCGTAGACGACCGCCACGGCGAGGATGAAGACGCTCAACCAGATGAACATCTTGCCCTGGATCTTCACTTCCCGGCCTCCTTGCCGCCGGCGAGGGCCTTCTCACCGTGGCCGACGTTCTCCAGCTGGTCGACAGCGGAGATCTCGGGGTGGTGCAGGTCGAAGGCGGGGGATTCACTGCGGATGCGCGGCAGCGTGAGGAAGTTGTGCCGCGGCGGCGGGCAGGAGGTCGCCCACTCCAGCGAACGGCCGTAGCCCCACGGGTCGTCCACCTCGATCTTCTTGCCGTACTTG
>NZ_JBIWJU010000009.1:0-390275 GCF_044765285.1 Streptomyces sp. NPDC102490 | reverse complement strand
CGCCGCCGCCACACCGGCGATCAGACCGCCCCCGCCGATGGACACGAGAATGTCCGTCAACGGGCCCGCGTCCGCGGCGAGTTCGAGGCCCACGGCGCCCTGCCCGGCGATCACCACCGGGTCGGCCAACGGGTGCAGCAGCGTGAGCCCGTCGGCCTCCAACCGCTCCATCAGCGCGAAGGCCTCGGCCATCGTGGGCGCCAGCCGCACGTCCGTGCCCGCGGCCCGCGCGATCTCCCCGGAACGCGCGGGCGCGGTGCGCGGCATGACCACCGTGGCCCGCACCCCGAGCGCGGCCGACATCTCGGCCACCGCAACCCCGTGGTTGCCGCCCGACACCGCGACCACACCGGCCGCGCGCTGCTCGTCGGTGAGCGTCAGCAACTTGGCGACCGCGCCCCGCGCCTTGAACGAGTCCCTGCGCTGCAGCAGTTCGATCTTGAGGGTGACGGGAAGGCCCTCCATTTGCAGCCGGTGTCCACGACGTATCGAATCGCGTCGACGATCTCGCGTCGGGGATGCTTCTCCGGCCGACCGCCGCGGGCGGCGAAGATGCCGAGCCCGGCGGCCTGGGCGCGCAGCTGCTCGATGCTGACGCGGCCTGGTGCGTCCATCCGTTGTTCGTACGGCAGGAGTTCGTCGTCGAGCCGGACGAAGCCGTGCGGGCGGAGAGCACGAGGACACTGCCGGCGGGCCCGGCAATGTGCTCGGCGGCTCGCCGGCACATGAGGTGATAGGGGCCGGTGTAGAGGTCACGGGCGGGGGTTGGCCGGTCCACGGCGCGTTTGGCAGCCGAGCAGGGCAAGGCACGCAGGTTCCAGGAATCCTGGGTGCCAAACGACAGGAACCCGTACGCGCGCCCCCGGATTGCAGGGCCCCGCGTCCGGGTTGGCAGCCGCTTCCGGGACAGCAGTAGGTCACGCATCACTTTGTCAGTCCCCGACCTCCAGGTCGTGTACTGCGAGCCAGGCGAGGGTCTCGTGCCCCGCCGGCTGTGGCGCGTCACCCAGACCCTGTCCCGATGACCGCGGCATCCGTGCCGAGGGCGGACATCACCGTCGACGGCACCGGCCTGCTCTGCATCAGCCTCCTGCTCCGTCTGCGCAAACAGATCCACAACGCCGAGGCGGGCGCCGTCGTCCACGTCATCGCCACCGAGCCGAGCCGCCCCGCTCGACCTGCCTGCCTGGTGCCACATGAACGGCCACCTCCCTCTGCTCCGTCCCCGGAACCGAAACAGTCGGTGTACGCACTACAGCTAACCGCCGACGCCCTTCGCCCGCGGTCCGGCGCACCTTGGCACCCAGACGATCCAGGACACGGCCACAGCAAATAGCCTCACGAGCCCGGATAGAAGGGCTCCCAGGGCTTCAAGATCAACGCATTGCCCCCTATGACCGGCATCTCGGTCGTACTCCGACTACCGCCGGTCCGAACGGCCTTGGGCGGCGAGATCCGGTGCCGAGAAGTTTGTCACGTAGGAGGCCAACCGGAAAGCAGGGCGGGTTGGCGGCCTGGGATACCGGGCGGATGCGGGCCCGCCTGGAAAAGTTGTCGCCGGTCTGGGCTGCCGTCAGGTCACGGCGTCGGCGAGCATGAAGGCGGCCACGGCCAGCAGGACCATGGCGAAGATGCGCTGCAGGTGGGTCGCGGAGACCTTCGCGGCTATGCGCTTGCCGTCCCAGGCGCCCAGGATCGCGGTTCCGATGAACGGGCCGATCAGCGCCCAGTCGAGCGAGGCGGCGGTGCCGGAGCGAGTGGCCAGGGAGGCCAGTGAGTTGGCCGTGATGACCAGCAGGCTGGTGCCGACTGCTGCGTCCATCTGCAAGGCCAGGACGGTGACCAGAGCGGGGACGGCGAGAAAGCCGCCGCCCACGCCGAGCAGTCCGGTCAGCGTGCCGAGTGCGGCGCCGGCCCCGGCTGCCTTGCCCGGCCGTACACCGCCGTCTTTGGGGCGGGCGGTGTCGGCGGGCCGGAGCATTTTGATGGCGGAGAGGGCGGCTATAGCGGCGAAGGCGACGGTGAGGATGGTTTGGGGCACGCGCGCGGCGGCGGCTCCGGCGGCAGCCGCCGGAAGAATCCCGGCGGCTGCGAACGCTGCTCCGGTCTTCCACCGCACGTGCCCCGCCCGGGCGTGCGCGTACAGGGCGGTCAGGGATGTGGCGGTGACGATGATCAGGGCGGCGGCGGTGGCCGTGGCGGGGGTGAAGCCGAGCAGGTAGATCAGCGCGGGCACCGCCAGGACGCTGCCACCGCCGCCGAGGGCGCCGAGCACCAGGCCGACGACGGCTCCTGCGATCAGGGCAAGGATGAGGGCGGTCACGCTGTTCGCCCACTGTGTCCGCTGTCGTGGGACACAGGCCGTTCGGTTCCCGTGACGCGGGGGTGGGCCTGTTCGGGGCCGAGGGGGCCAGGACTGTGGCGGAACAGGAACATCGCATGCCTTCTGTGCGGGCGGGACAGGGGGGTCAGGGCCGGATGATGCTCAGGCCTGTGTCGGCGGCGGCCTCGAAGCCGTCGTCGACGGCGATGACCTTTCGTCCGGTCGCGTCCAGGAGGGAGGCGGCGATCGCCGCCCGCATCCCGCCGGCGCAGTGCACCCACACCGTGCCGTCCGGCACCTCGCCGGTCCGGCCGTGCAGCTCGTGGAGCGGAATGTGCACGGAGTCCTCGATGAAGCCGTTCGCGCGTTCGGAGTCCCGGCGCACATCCAGTACCACCATGTCCTCGCCGCGACTGTGTGCGTCGGCGAGGTCGGCGAAGCCGGCGCGGGGGAAGGAGGCGAGCTGTTCCCCCTGACGGACCCAGGTGGCTGGATCCCCGGTGGCGGCGGCGGCCGGGCGGTCGATGCCGACCCGGGTCAGCTCCCGCTGCGCGTCGGCAATCTGCGCCGGGGTGTCGCCGAGCAGGATGACCGGCTTGCCCCACGGGATCAGCCAGGCCAGATAGGTGGCTAGCTTTCCGGTGCCCTCGAAGTTGAACGATCCGGCCACATGGCCGTCGGCGAAGGCGACCCGGTTGCGCAGGTCCACCACCCACTCACCCGCCGCCAGCCGTTCGGCGATCTGTGCGGCGTCGGCGGGCTCGGGCGGGGTCAGGTCGGCGGGCGCGGGGCCGGCGGCGTTGGCCGGGCCCATGTGCGTGTAGTAGGCGGGCACGTCCTCCAGCCCGGCCAGGACCTGCTTGACGAAGGCGTCCACATCCAGGGTGAAAGCGTCGTTGCCGGCGCGTTCCTGGCCGATCGTGCTCGCATCGCCCTCGGCCTGGGAGGAGGAGCAGAAGCTGCCGAAACCGTGCGTGGGCAGCACCGGCACCTCGTCGTCGAGCGTCGCCGCCAACCGGTGGACGGAGGCGTGCTGCGCACGGGCCAGTTGCTCGGTCAGCCGCGGGTCCACCAGGTCCGGACGCCCCACGGAGCCGATCAGCAGCGAGCCGCCCGTGAAGACAGCCACCGCGCGGGCCTCCTCCTCCAGGACGTACGAGGTGTGGTGCGGGGTGTGGCCCGGGGTGGCTATCGCGCGCAGTACCAGGTACTCGTCCACCTCGGACATGTCCCCGTCCGCAACAGGAGTGCGAGGGAAGGAGACACGGGCGCCGGCCGGGACCAGGTAGCGGGCGCCGGTGAGGCGGGCCAGCTCCAGGCCGCCGGTGACGTAGTCGTTGTGCACGTGCGTCTCCGCCACGTAGGCGATGCGCACACCTCGCCGCGCGGCGAGGGCGATCACCTGATCGACGTCCCGCGGCGGATCGACCACGACTGCCGCTCTCCGACCCCCTGCCAGATAGCTA
The DNA here is from genome assembly GCF_044765285.1 of Streptomyces sp. NPDC102490. Lineage (NCBI taxonomy): Bacteria > Bacillati > Actinomycetota > Actinomycetes > Kitasatosporales > Streptomycetaceae > Streptomyces > Streptomyces sp. NPDC102490. Next base: position 386,486 of record NZ_JBIWJU010000009.1, on the reverse strand, counting down.
CGGTTGCCCAGCCCCTCGAACTCCAGGGTGTCGACAAAAAACATGGTGTGACTCCTCTCCGGGATGGCGTACCCGGGTAATTCCGTTTCGGGAAGCCGCCGCCGCAGCTCCGGAACTGTTGCGCCACTCCGAACCGCTCGCGATATCCGCGGTTCTCATGTCCTGGGCCATTGCGCAAACGGTCACCGTCTGGAATGGAGGCAACCGAACTTTTCGAAGACTGCGGGCGGACGGCGTATCCGGCCGGTCTCATGCCGGCGGACGTGTGCGACGGTTATCTGCCGGTTTTGCTTTCGTCAGCCCTCGCGTACCGCATCTGCGACGCGATCGCCGTTGTTCTCCGCGCTCTCGCTCCCAGGAAGGACGACCGGCAGCCCCGCTGCTTCCCACGCCTCAAGCCCGCCCGCCACGCTGTAGACGGAGGACCGGCCCGCGCGGATCGCCTGCACGCCGCCCTGCACGCTGCGGTTGCCCGCGCGGCAGACGAAGGCCAGTGGGCCGTCAGGCAGATCCGACAGCGACGTCGGCAATGTGCCGAGCGCGGCGTGGACGGCGCCGGCCGGGTGACGCGCTGCCCATTCATCGTCTTCACGGACATCGACCAGCGTGAGTTCCCCGTCCACGGCACGGCGACGCGCCTCAACAGGAGACAGCTCAGCGAGCATGCGACCATCGCCGGAACTCAGGCTCTGCTTCGGCAGGACCGTCCGGATCGCCTCGTAGTTCGAGGCATGGACAACGGCTATCTGCTGTCCCATCATCGGGCAGACATTCATTGCCTCTTCCCAGTGACGGGTGGACTCCCATTCCGCCACGTTGACGAGAGAGAATTTGCTTCCCGGAACGATCGTGCGGAACATGTACGTCCGGAGGAAACCGGGCTGAGCCGCCATCATCTCCGCGGCATCCTGCCATGCGTCGAGATAAACGGCTTCCCTTTCTTCATCGATCTCGATCGGAATGATCACGACGTGGCGATTTTCCATCTGCTGCTTCCTCAAGTATTTCGACTACCGACATGCCGCTCGCGCCGGAGGAATTCCCAACGAATGAGGGAACACGACCGGGCTCTGGAGATAGCGGCTTTCGGTTGTGAGCCTGCACCGTCTGGACGCAGCCTGCACACACGTGTCCGCAGGCGACGAATCTTCTTGCTGAACTAGCAAGGCGGTCGGCGTGGGCCCGGCCGTCAGCCGATCAGCGGGCCATCGGCGACGGCGAGGTACCGGGGGTCCTGCCAGTCCAGCATGGAAAGATGACGGTCGGTGCGCGCCATGCTGGCTCGTTGCTCGAGGGCAACGCCACGGCTTCGTGCCGGGGTTGGGGGGTGGGATGTGTCGTGGCTGTGCTGCGCTCCGGGCTCATGACCATGCGGGGTCGGGGTCGGGGAGCTTCGGGTAGGCGCGGCTGTCCATCCCGAGGTCGACTTCGGCGACGTGAGCGTGCGACTGGCCGGCGAGCTGGGGACCTGCCACTTGTTCTCCTTCCGTCTGTCGTATTCGGGCAAGGCCGTCCACCGGGTGTTCGCCTCGGCCGGCCAGGAAGCCTTCTTCGAAGGCCACGTCCATGCACTGCTGACCCTGGGCGGGGTCCCGCGGAGCAAGGTCCGCTACGACAACCTCAAGGCGCCGTCGCTCAGGTCCTGGGGCTGAGCCGGGCCCGGGTGCAAGCGGCCCGGTGGATCGCGTTCAAGTCGCATTTCGGCATCGAGAGCTTCTACTTGCCGGCCCGGCATCGAAGGCGCCCACGAGGAGGGAGGTGTCGAAGGCCAGATCGGCTACTTCCGCCGCACCCACTTCGTTCCGGTCCCCGAGGTCTCCTCGCTCGCTGAGCTGAATGGGATGGTCGAGCAGTGGGACCGGCAGGACGACGCACGGCGCGTCGGGTCGAGGTCCAAGACGATCGCGGAGTGCTTCGCGCTCGAACAGCCGCTTCTGCGGCCGCTGCCCGACGAACCGTTCGAGACGGGTCGGCTGTTCACCCCGCGGGTGGACCGCTACGGCCAGATCCCGGTCCGCACCAACCGCTACTCGGTCCCGATCAGGCTGATCGGGAGACGGGTTCGGGTCGTGCTGCACGCTTCTCACCTGGTGGTTTACGACAAGAACGTGGAAGTGGCCCGGCACGAGCGGCTGATCGCCAAGGGCGCCGTTCGCTTGGATCTGGACCACTACCTAGAGGCACTGGTCCGCAAGCCCGGCGCCTTCCGGCTCCACCGCGCTCGAACAGGCTCGCTCGGCGGGCAAGTTCACCCCTGTCCATGACGCCTGGTGGGACCAGGCCAAGAATATCCATGGTGAGCGCACCCGGGCCCTGATCGAGGTCCTGCTGCTGGGCCGGCACCTGCCTCACGAGCATGTCGTCGCCGGCCTCGCCACTGCCCTGAGGGCCGGGGCCCTCACCGCGGACGCCGTCGCGCTGGAGGCCCGCAAAGCCGCCCAGGCCGAGACCGAACCCGCCGCCAGGCCGCTGCCCTCGGTGACCCCCTATGACCAGTTGCTCCGACGCCGCGACAGCGGTGGTGACCACCGTGAGGGAGAAGCACAGTGACGACCATGCCCCCCAACGAGGCTTGAGCGAGCAGGCCGCCGACGCCGCCATCGACACGGCCTGCCGCATGCTGCGGCTGCCGTCGATTCGCAAGGAGTTCTCCGACATCGCCGAGCGGGCGCTGAAGGAGCAGATGAGCTACCGCGGCTCCCTCGCGGAACTGATGACGGCCGAGTGCGACGACCGGGCCCGCCGCCGTTCGGAGCCGCGCATCAAGGCGGCGAACTTCCCGCAGTAGAAGTCCCTTCGGGCGTTCGACTCCGAGGCGAACCCCAACATCGACGCGGCTACCGTCCATACACTCGCCAGCTGTGAATGGATCAAGCAGGGTCAGCCACTCTGCCTGATCGGCGACTCCGGCACCGGTAAGTCGCACATGCTGATCACCCTGGGCACCGAGGCGGCGATGTAGGGCTACCAGGTCCGCTACACGCTCGCGACGAAGCTGGTGAACGAGCTAGTCGAGGCCGCCGACGAGAAGCAGCTGAACAAGACCATCACCCGCTACGGGCGGGTTGATCTTTTGTGCATCGATGAGCTCGGCTACATGGAGCTGGACCGGCACGGCGCCGAACTCCTGTTCCAGGTTTTGACCGAGCGCGAGGACAAGAACAGCGTCGCCATCGCATCCAATGAGTCCTTTGGCGGCTGGACGAAGACGTTCACGGATCCGCGGCTCTGCGCAGCCATCGTCGACCGGCTGACCTTCAACGGCACCATCATCGAGACCGGCACCGACTCCTACCGCCTCGCCACGACGCGAGCACGAGCCGAGGCACCAGTCGGCTGACTACCTCAGCCGGCCCACGAGCACGGAGACTGCGACATGTTCGGGAAAGTACTGCTCCGGTGGAAGTGACTGGCGGATGCGCTCCGCGAAGGCCGGCCGAGCGTCCGGTTCGGGCAGCTCATCTGCGGGGATGGCAGAGTAGACCCCGCCGATGAGCTGGTCGAAGCTCAGCTCATCACTGTATTCGATGACGATTTCGCGCACACCTTCGAAACCGGCCGCCTCCAGTGCCTGCCCATAGCGAAACCGGTCTGCCGCGCCGGTGCCACAGGACGCCTCCAATTTCGTGCCGAAATAGTCTTCCAGGCAGGCTCGCAGCGAGCGTGACCACTCGTCGTCCTGCAACCACAGGGGCGTCCCGTTGGCGACCACGGCGATGCCTCCCCCGGGGCGGATCAGCGGCGACAGCACACGGAAGAGCTCTCCATGGTCCATCCAGTGGAGCGCCTGTCCGATGACTGCCATCGCCAGCGACCGCTGACCCATCAGCTCGCTGAGCGCAGGGACGTCGCTGTCGGCCCCGAGGACCCACGTCGCATTGCGCACGTCGTGTCTCGCGGCTGTGTCTCTGGCGAGCCGGAGCATGTCTGGCTCGGGATCCATACCGATGACCGAGCCGACCCGCGAGGCGAGCGGGACGGCCAGCTGACCGGTCCCGCACCCGAGATCGAGCACGATGTCGTCCGTGGTCAGCGCGAAGGCCGTTTGCAGCGCGTCGAGAGCCTGAGGCGGATAACCACGACGGAACTTCGCGTAGTACTCGGCCACGTCACCGCTGAACCCCACAGTCATGGCGCCCACCTTGCCGAAGCGCGGACCTGGAAGACAGGTTCCCGACGCACAGATCGCTCCCGGCTGAAACCCGGACTGGACCGTGAGGTCGCCGCCACAGCCGCCCTCTGCCAACTCCAGGCGCCGTCAAAACTCATCCACATCTCAGCATTTCAAGATCAAAAAGTGCCGCCCAAACCCATCAACAAGCGCTGTCCGAAGCAATCAACGAAGCCAGAAGCGCGCCTACTGGCGCAAGAAGGAGAAGCTCACCAGCTGAGCCGGGACACGGCAGTTGGCCTCGATGCGGCGAGGTGACCTGGTGGCCGGTTCCGAACATTTCGGACCTGCGGCGTTCGCGGTCGCCTCTAAGGCGTCATCTCATGTGGTGGGGGTACCGGATCCGGGATCGTTCAGCTCCTCCGCGACACTTGCGATGAACGTGCGAATCTCGGCGGTGAGGTTGCGCATGTCCTCTCCGGCCGCGTGCGCCGTGGTGGCCTCGAACTGCCATTCTTCCGAGGGTGCCCGGTCGCGGATCCCCCAGGTCAGTCGGACGTGGCCACCAGGGTGGTGTTCCGCTGAGAGGGTCAGGTCGTAACAGAGGGAGTGCCACGTGCGCGTTCCTTCCCAGCCCCGGAAGTCTTCGGCAATTGAGGCGAGGAAGGTGTCGAGACCGTCGCCGTCCCAGGTCTCCACCGAGGTCTCGACACTTCCCCAGGGCCCGCGGGCGCAGATGAGGAAGTCGAGTGTTGGTTCGTCCTCGTACCGCCGGGTCGGCTCCGAGAGCAGTAGGCGTGCGGGCCCGGAGTTCCCCACCTGGACCATAGGGCGGCCGGAGTCGTCGTAGTCGATCACGCGGTCAGGTTAGAAGACCGGGCTGGGCAGCCGTCGCGCTCCCGGCTGGGCCGGTATCGGACGGAGCCGCTTTGCGGCATGATCGCCAGCTATAGCTGTGGATCTTGAGCGCGATCTCGTTTCTGACGGGCTGTGGGAGATTGCGGCGCCGCTGATACCGCCGTTCAAGCCACGTCGGCAGGGCGGTGGAACGGCTCCGGTGGCGGACCGGAGAGTGTTCTGCGCGATCGTGTACGCGCTGACCACGTCGTGCGCTTGGCGTCGCTTACCGCCCTGCTTCGGCGTGAGCCCGGCCACTGCGCACCGCCGGTTTGCTGCCTGGACAAGGGCTGGCTTATGGCGGCGCCTCCACGACGAAGTCCTTGACCGGCTGGGTGCCGCGGGGGTGATCGACTGGTCCGCTGCTCTGGTCGACTCTGCCTCGGTCCGGGCGAAAAGGGGGGGGCCAGCTCGTAGGGCCGAATCCGGTCGACCGGGGCAAACCCGGCGCCAAGATCCACATCCTGACTGGCACCCAGGGCCTACCGCTGGTCACCGCGGTCTCTGCCGCGAACACCCACGACAGCCTTGCTCTCAAGCCTCTGGTCATGGCTCTCCCCGCCGTGCGTTCGCGGCGCGGACCCCGACGCCGCAGACCCGCCAAACTCCGCGCAGACAAAGGGTACGACTACCGGGAGATCCGCCACTGGTTGCGGAAGCGGAACATCACACCCAAGATCGCGCGACGTGGCATCGAGTCGAGCGAACGCCTGGGCCGTTACCGCTGGAAGGCCGAACGCAACATCTCCTGGCTGTTCAGCTACCGGCGCCTGAGCATCCGCTATGAACGCGAAAGCCGGCACTTTGCCGCCTTCCTCAGCCTTGCCGCCACCCTGATCTGCTACAAGCGGCTTGCCAAACTCGCCACGTGAGATGACACCTAAAGCAACAGCGCTTATATAAGCACTGTTGCGCTGCCTCTCATGGTCGACCCCCATACGCTCGACCCGACACAGCAGAGCCTCTGGCGACCCCTGCGCCTGCTCCAGGCATCAATGGACGCCGACATTGCCGAGGTCTATTCCGAGCAACAGATCGACGGGCTCAAGCCCAGCTATGTGATGGAGTTGCTGCGGCTCCACGCCTGCGGCCCCATGACCATCGCGGAACTGGCCGAATCGGTCCAGCGCACACATTCAGACAGTCGCGGGCGACGACGCGCGCACCAAGAAGGTGACGCTCACCGACAAGGCCCCGCGGCGTCGTGGATCGCCTGGCGGCGGAATGGCGGGCCACCGAGGCTGCGGTCGCTGAACTGGAGGCGGAGATTCCCTACCCGCTCTCCCAGGTCGTCGCCGATATCGAGCGGGCTCTGAAACGCAGGAGTTTCCACGACCGGATCGCCGAGAAGCTGGCGGAGGATCCCGCGTGAGGCTGAAGCGCACGCTGATCGACGTGACTCCGTTACGGTCGTCACCACCGTTCCGGCGGTTGTGGATCGGGCAGACCTTGTCTGGTTTCGGCGGCCAGATGACGCTCGTCGCCGTCATGTTCCAGGTCTGGCAGATGACGGAGAGCCCCACGTGGACGGGTGCCGTCGGGCTGGCCCAGGCGGTTCCGCTCGTCGCTCTTGGGCTGTTCGCCGGCTCGCTCGTCGACCGGGTGGACCGCCGGACGTTCTACCTGCTCACCATCAGCGGGCAGGCCGCATGTTCGGCTCCTCCTCGCATTCCAGAGCTTCCTCGGGCACGTTCCTACCGCAGGTGTTCTGGGGCTGGTCGCACTCCAGTCCTGCTTCGGCGCAGGCAGCGGCCCCGCCTCTCGCACCTTCATTCCCCACCTCTTGCCCAAACACCAACTGGCCGCGGGTCTGGCGCTGAGACGAATCGCCTTCCAGGGCGCCATGCTCCTCGGTCCCGCACCGAGCGGTCTGATCGTCGGCGGGCTGGGAATCGGCGCCTGCCACCTGATCGACGCCCTGACCTCCATCGCCGCGCTCTACGGAGCGTTCGGCCTGCCGAAGATGGACCCCGGAGGCGAGCCCGCACAGCCCGGCCTGCGCGGAGTGCTGGACGGTCTGACCTTCCTGGCCCGCACCCCCGTCATCCGCGGGGCCCTGCCCACAGACCTGGCCACCACCGTGCTGCCCATGCCCATCGGCCTGTTCCCCTTGATCAACGCCGAACGGTTCGGCGGCAACCCCCGCACCCTCGGACTGTTCCTCACAGCCATCGCCGTCGGCGGCGTTGCAGCGTCGCTATTCTCCGGAACCTTCACACGGCTCCCCCGCCCCGGCCTGGCCGTGCTCGGCGGCTCCGCCACCTGGGGCGCAGCGCTGACACTGTTCGGCTTCTCAACCAACCCATGGGCCGGCTTGACCTTCCTCGTCATAGCCGGCACCGCCGACACCGTCTCCGTCGTCTCCCGGAGCACCGTCGTCCAGACGCACACCCCGCAAGAACTACTCGGCCGGGTCAGCGCCGCCGAACAGATCGTCGGACAAGCGGGACCAGACATCGGCAACATGCGCGGCGGCCTCGTCGCCGACGCCGCCTCGGGAGCAGCCCTCATCAGCGGTGGCCTGCTATGCCTCGGCGCCGTCGTTGTGGTGGGCGCCACTGCGGCAGACCTGCGCTGTTCCTCCGCACCGCCCCATCCACACACAGCCGCAGCCGGCCCATGAGCCCTGCTCCGAGGCACGCAGTCACTGGTTCCAACTCTCGTGACCAGGCTGCTCCAACTAACGTGTCACGGCTCACCAGCGCCGCCTGACCGGTCCAACTTCGATGGCAAACAGTCCAACTTCGATGTCAGAGGACATGCGGGTAGCACTGTGTCCTGCGGCGACCAGATCAGTTGAGACGCCAGGCGTTCGGGAATCTCAGGTGGTCTGGCCCCGGGTGGTTGGATACCGGGGTTGTCTCAGTTGATCTGGTCCGGTGACGCCGTTTGAGAGCCGGAGACGTTACGCGAAAAGACGACAATCCGTCTCAAACAATCTGGTCGACGCAGGCCAGGGCGTTCTGACCGCTCCCGGGCCATCGTCAGGGCCGGAGTTGCCGTGCGTGCGGGTCGAAGCAGTTGAGGCCCATCGACGAAGCAACCCCCGCCGCGTAGGCAGATGCCTCCACCGCCATACTCCAGCGCATGGGGAAGTAGATCAGCGGGCCGCGGGCCTCCCTGATCAGCGGACCGGTCGACCAAGGCGAGATGTCGTCCTCGTCCTCGGTGAGATCCGGCCACCGTTCCAAGAGCGCGGAGACGAAGGCCGCTATTCGCTCCACCGGGGGAACCGCAGGCTCCTCCGTGTCGATGTACCGGTCGTACAGATCGGTGAAGCACAGGGCCGCAGCGGCGTCATCCTCCGGCCGCTCGCCCTCCCACACAGCAAGGTCGTAACTCACGGGCGCAGCCTGCCACCTCTCACCGACAGCAGGACCAACGGGCCAGATCATCTGAGACGGGACAAGTTCCAGAGTTCGTTCGGACGCCGAGCGACGGCTGTCCAGTGACAGCGAATCTTGACCGTCTGCCACTGAAGTTTGACCGGCCGAAGCGCGGGGGCGGAGGGCTTCTCGCGGAGCCGCTCGGGGAAGCATCCGACCATGGCCTACCCCACGGATGAACCGCTTGCAGCCGACGGCCGTGGCAACTCCTTGATCTCGTTCGCGCGGGGCGGCGAGGCAGCGCCGCCGCAGGACGCCCCGCTGCCGGCGGCGCTGGTGGCCTTGTGGCGAGCCGGTCGGGTCCTCATGGTCTTCGATCGGTACCGTCAGTCCTGGGAGCTTCCAGGGGGGAGCGTCGAAGAGGGCGAAACCCCCCGCCAGGCGGCCGCGCGCGAGCTACTGGAGGAGAGCGGGCAGCAGCCTGACGAGCGGTTGCGGTTCATCGGCTACGCACGGTTTGTGCTGGCGCCTGACCGGCGAGCCGAATATCTGGCGCTGTACGCAGGATCCTGCGCCGAGATCCGCGCCTTTGAGCCCACCGAGGAGATCTCGGCCATCCGCTGGTGGGACCTCCTCGAACGCCTCCCAGGGTATGTGCAGCCCCTGGACGCCTACCTCGCCGCGCTCACCCGGTAGCCCAACAGCCGACGCCTCTGTGCCATCGAGCAGTGGTCAATGTTCAGTGGCAAGCGGTCAAGGTTCGCTGGCACCGGACAAAGGCGCTGTCCGCCCGCAGGCTGGATTCGGCTTGCTGAACCTCAAGGGGCGGGCGGAGCAGGGGTTCGATGTCCGTGGGCGTGGTTGAGCAGGTACGGGGCGGACTGGAGGATGAGCGCGACGCGGTGCTTGGGCGGGGTGTCGACCAAGCCGTGGCAGACCTCGTTGCGCAGGTTCATGCCGCGGTCGGGGTCGACGAGGAGAAGCTCCAGGGCGCGGCTCCAGTCCCGGGGATACCCGGCGGCCGGCATGCTGCGGATGAGTCCGCCCATCTGGTCGACGGTTCCGGGGTACTGGCCCTTGGCCACGGACACGATCGGGACTCGGGGGCGGAGGATCTGCTCGACCTGAGGCAGCGCGATGCACGCCGCGGCGTCGGGTTCCCCAGCCAGAAGTACCGGAAGGCGCAGGCCAGGGTTCGGGCGCGCACCAGCGGCAGGACGGCTTGGTGGGCCAGGGCGCCGATCAGCTCGGCCTCGTCTGGTTCGAAGCGCTCGTGGACACGGTCGAGTTGCTCGGAGGCGAGGTGCCCGACGAAGTCCATCGCGAGGACCTGCAGTCCGACGACGTGGTCGTCGTCGGCTTCGACGGGTGGGGCGACCTGGATGGGGCCGGTGATGTTGATGCGCGTGCGCGGGATCCGGAGCAGACCGTCCAGTGGGCGCGCGTCGTCGGTGTCCTCGCGCATCGCCGAATGGGCGTCCAGCGTGGTTCGCCACAGCGCGTCTGTCAGGTCGGCGGCGGCGTCGATGTGTGCTCGGGCCCCGGCGAACAGTCCCGGCGGGAGGATGAGGGGGCGACCAAGTCGAGTCCCTCCCAGGAAGTCCGGGTCGGTCTGTTGCGGGGCCATCTCGACACGCACCCTCAGCTCGAGCAGACCTCGGTCGCGGGCTTCGGTCGCGGCCCGGGTCAGCAGGCTGTGGCGACGGAACCCGGTGTCGGCGTCGGCGGCGTCGAGGAGGGCGTTGACGATCGCGGTGTCGATGCCGGGTCGGCGGTCCTCGGGGGCCTCCTCCCGCAGCAGCATGAGGAAGTCGACGTGGGGGTGCACATCGCGGGCGTAGCGATGTGCGGCGTGTTCTGCGAGGTCCGTGATGTCGTAGCGCTGCACGCGCAGTCCGTCCAGAAGGTCAGCCACGATCCCGGAGTCGTCTTCGGGATCGGCCAGGACGCGTTCGGCCTGGGCAGCCGTGTCGTCGGTGACGCGCTTGCACAGGTCGGTCTGGTTGAAGGTCCGGGCGGGGTCTCCGGCCCAGCGCAGGCACTCGGTTGCGCCCGCCAGACCAGCGATGCGTCGTGAGGTGGCGAGCAGCAGTGGTGCCGCGTCCAGGTATCCGGTAGCTGCGCCCCGGATGTGATCGGGCTTGCGGCCGCGTCCCGCAGCCAGAGGAAGGTGATGGAGGCGGCCCGGACGAAGGCGTGGCTGACGGCCTCGGCGTATGTGCTCCAAATGTCCACTGGTCGGCGGTGGCCTCGGACAGACTCGCCAGCCACCACTAAGAGGTCGTTTGTTGTGCCCCCCAAGCGCCCCGCGCTCGCCAACAGGTCCGAGGCGCCGTGGCTGTGTGGGCTCGCTCCCTGATTCGGTCCTGCTGAGGGATCGTCCCACGGCGCCCGCCTCCTGGCACTGGCGCCGAGCGCGATCTTCTGGGAGGTGCTGCCCGCTACCCGACGCTTCCGGGCTCGCATAACGTGGAGGCCGGGCGGATCGTGCGGCGGGCAAGACGATCACAGCCCTTAATCTGCGACGACTCCTACGGTTTTCAGGACTCCGTACACGCCGACGCACAGGATGGCGGCGCTGCTGACGAAGAGCGCGGCTGTCAGCCATGGGTTGGCGCGGAAGCGCGCCGGTACTCCGGTGTGACGCAGGCGCCAGACGGCGACGACCACGGCCAGCAGGAAGATGCCGCCGCCGATGCCACCGATTTGCACCATGAGCACAGGTGACTGCACCCAGAGGAAGAAGGCGGTCCACAGCAGCGGCAGGCACCAGGTGAGGATGCGGATGGTGCGGGTGCGGGCGCGGACGTCGGTCCAGTCGATGACGCCGAGCAGGCCCAGGGTGTTGGTCCACAGCCGGGGGACAGAGGCTGTTGAGCCGATGAGGGTGGAGAAGAGGACGGCGACGGCGCCGACGAGGAACAGGTACTCGGCCCAGGGGCCCATGGTGTCGGTGTAGATCCGCGACAGCGTGGTGATCATCGCGTTGCCCTCCGGGACCAGACCCTGCGGGTGGAGCACGGCGGCCCCGATGACGTAGAAGGACAGGGTGCACAGCACGCAGACGGTGAGGCCGGCGAGGGCGTCCAGGCGCATGACCTTGATCCAGCCTTCGGCGCGGTGTGCGCGCTCCTCGCTGCCGTCGTCCGGGCCGGTCCAGCGGGCGTAGCCCTTCTCCAGGCACCAGTAGGTGTACGTCGTCATCTCGTCGGCGCCGACGCCGGTGATGCCGAAGACGGCCAGGGCGATGCCGACGGTGCCAGCCGGGATCTCGAAGCCGAAGCCGCTGCCCAGTTCACTCGTACCGTAGCCGAAATCGGTGCCGGGCAGGCCGACCGCGAGGCTTACGGTGACGAGTGTGAAGACGACGACGGAGACCAGGCAGGCCCGTTCGACGAGGCTGTACTTGCCGGACTGGAGCAGGCAGATGGCGGCGAGCGTGACGACGATCGCCCAGAGCGCCAGGGAGCCCCAGCTCAGGGGGTCGCCGATGACCGGCCACAGCACTGAGCAGGCGGCCGCCGTACCGCCGATGATGCCGCCGCGCTGGAACATCTTGGCGAAGTCCATGCCGATCCAGAGCCAGTTGATCCAGCTCAGTCGGCCGATGCGCGGGCCGACCTCTCGGTAACCCTCCAGTGCGGTGCGGCCGTTGAGGATGGTCCAGCGGGCCAGTTCCATCTGGACCCAGACCTTGACCGCGGTGGAGATCACCACCAGCCACAGCAGGGCGAAGCCGGCCTTGGCGCCGAGCGCGGTGGTGGTGATCAGCTCGCCGGAGCCGACGACGGCGGCCGACAGCACGAAGCCGGGGCCGAGGTGGCGGAGCCGGTCGCGGAAGGTCTCGGGGGCCGGGCGGGCGTCCTCGGGGCGCAGGGCGTACGGATCGGCCTGCGCGTGTTCCGCCGCGCGGGCGGGGGCAGTGATCGGCATGGCGGACTTCCTTTGCTGGTTCCGGCGCCGTCGCCGGAGCGGAAGGCAAACAGGACGGGGGCGAGCAACAGGGGGGTGACGTGGTTGGGGGATGACCCGATTGAGGGGTGGCGTGGTGGGGCGGTCCGGGTCAGCCGGCCGGGTGGCGCGGGGGTTCGCCGGCTAGGACGCGCAGGACGTCCTCGGCGACCATGAGGCCCATCGCGCGGTTGGCCTCCGGGGTGCAGGCGGCCATGTGGGAGGTGAGGGTGAGGCGGGGAGCGGTGCGCAGAACGTGTGTGCCGGGGAGGGGCTCGACGGTGAAGGCGTCGAGGGCGGCGGCGGCCAGATGACCGGAGTGCAGGGCGGCGGCCAGCGCCGCCTCGTCGACGAGGTCGCCGCGGGCGGCGTTGATGAGGATCGCTCCGGACTTCATGGCCGCCAGCCGGGCGGCGTTCAGCAGGGGCTCGGCGGCGGGCGGCAGGTGCAGGGTGACGACGTCGGCGTGGGCGAGGAGCGCGTCGAGCGTGACGGGTTCGGCGTCGGCGGCCGTCACCGTGTCGCCGGGGACGTACGGGTCGTGGGCGAGCACCCGCATGCCGAAGGCCCGCGCGTAGCCGGCGACGAGCCGCCCGATCCGTCCGAAGCCCACGACGCCGATGGTCCGGCCGTGCAGTTCCGGGCCGAAGAGCTTGGGCCAGCCGCCCTCGGTGACGGCGGTGTGGGAGGCACTGATCCGCCGGGCGGCGTCGAGCACCAGCCCGAAGGCGTACTCGGCGACGGCCCGGGAGTTGGAGCCCGGCGCGCAGACGACGGGGATGCCGCGCTCACGGGCGGCGGCCACGTCGATCGTGTCGGTGCCGACGCCGTGCTTGGCGATGACCTTCAGCCGTGGGGCCGCGTCCATGACTTCGGCGGTCACCGGGTCCATGCCGGCGATCAGCGCGTCGGCGCCGGCCACCAGCCGCAGTACCTCGTCGGGTTCCGGTGCGCAGTCCTCGTGGGGACGGAGCGGTCCCGCGCCGCCGTCGGCGAGCAGGGTCCAAGGGTCGGCCGAGTGGCGGGCGAAGGTGGGTGTGGTGATGAGGGTGGTGCGGCCCGCCGCGCTCATGCCCGCTCCCCCCGGGCGGCCGCCAGGTGGGTGGCGGCGATCTGCTGGAGGTGGACCACGTCGGCGGCGACAGAGGCGAAGGTGAAGCCCTCGTCGAGCCGGCGGGCGGCGCTCGCTCCGTCGCCGTTGTGGATGCCGGCGGCGATGCCGGCGGCTTCGGCGGCCTTGCGGACGCGGGTCAGGGCCTGCTCGAAGGCGTCGGCCACGTCCGGGTCGGTGGAGGTTCTGCCGCCGATCGCGAGGCGCAGATCGGACGGGCCGACGTAGACGCCGTCGAGGCCCGGGACGGTGCAGATCTCCTCGACGTTCGCGAGTCCGTCCGCGGTCTCGATCATGGCGAGGACCGCGGTCTGTTCGTGGGTGTCGGCCGGGTCGGGTCCGATGCGGAGCTGGGCGCGCATCGGGCCGTAGGAGCGGCGGCCGTGCGGCGGGTAGCGCACGGCGGCGACCGCGTCAGCCGCGTCCTGGGCTGTGTCGACGAGCGGCACGATGACGGCGGCGGCGCCTGCGTCGAGGGCGCGGCCGATGTAGGTCGGGTCGTTGGCTTCGACGCGCACCATGCCGACGGCGGTGGAGCCGCGGGTGTCGGTGGCAATGAGGTTGTTCAGCAGGCCCTGGTAGCCGAAGAGTCCGTGCTGGGCGTCGAAGGCCAGGTAGTCGTAGCCGAGCCGGGCGAGGCGCTCGGCGGCGACCGGCGAGTCGAGTAGCGACCAGTAGCCGATGAGGCGTCGGCGCTCGCGCAGTGCGGCGGTGAAGTGCGCGGCGGTGGTCATGGGGTCTCCGTGGTGCTGGGGTGGTCAGGGGCAGTGGGGCGCGTCGACGGGTCCCGGTGAAGGGGTGGCAAGAGGAGGCACGACGGGCTCGTGGGACGGGAGGAGCGATGCGCCGGGAGGGCGGGGGCCCAATGAGGGTGGACGGGCAAGGGTCAGATTGTGGGCGGCGCCGTCGCAGCGCAGCCCACGGTCAGCGGTTGTACGCGGGCATCGGCCCGCGCAGTGTGGCGCCGACCGCGTCGCAGGCCGCGGTCACGTCCGCGGGCAGCGGGCCGGTCTGGGCGGCGGCGATGTTTGCCCGCAGGTGTTCCGGCCGGGAGCCGCCGAGCAGGAGGGCGTCGGTGGAGGGCTGATCCAGGAGCCAGCGCAAGGCCAGTTCGGTGAGCGGCAGCCCCGCCTCGCCGGCGATCGCGGTGAGCTTCTCCACGGCGGCGAAGAGGTCCTCGTTCCAGTACCGCTGCCGGTACATCGCGGCGAGCTTGGAGTCGCCGAATCGTCCGGTGGCGGGGTCGGCGCCGAAGTGGTGCCGCCCGGTGAGGAGGCCGCCGCCGAGGGGGTTGTAGACCATGGTGCGCAGGCCGCTGACGGCCGCGTACTCGACGTACTCTTCCTCGATGCGGCGGGCGAGCAGATTGTGCAGTTGCTGCGCGATCGCGGGGCGTGGGGCGCCGACCTCGTCGGCGGCGCGGCTTAGCTCGGCGATCTGCCAGGCGGCGTAGTTGGAGACGCCGAGCGCGCGGATCTTTCCCTCCGCCACGAACTCGGCCACGGTCGCGAGGGTTTCTCCCACCGGTGTCCGGCGGTCCGGTTGATGCAGATAGAAGATGTCGACGTGATCGGTGCCGAGCCGCTTCAGGCTGCCCTCCAGGGCGGCGCGCAGGCCGGCCGGGGAGAGCGGGGCGTGCTCGCCCTGGTCGGGGTGCGGGATGCCGGCCTTGGTGGCGAGCACGATCCGGTCCCGGCGCCCGGGCAGCAGACCGGCGAGGATGCGCTCGCTCTCGCCGCCGGCGTAGCCGTTGGCCGTGTCCACGCCCGTGATGCCGGCGTCGAGCGCGGTGTCCAGCATGGCGGCGGCGCCCGCGCGGTCGACGGTGTCGCCGAAGGTCATGGTGCCCAGGACCAGGCGGGACAGCGGGACGAGGACGGACGGGAGCTCGATCCCCCGTGGGCCTCCGTGCGGGCCGGGGCGGGTGCCGGTGCTCACGAGCGGTTCCTTCCGGTTTACGGGTGCCGTGCCGTCGTGCCGCCGGGCGGAAGAGGGCGGTGTCACGGGGCAGGTGCTTCTCGGTGGGTGAACGCTCGCACGACTGCGCGTTATACGCAAGAGTCTCGCGCGAATCGCGCAAGCTATGCCATCATCAAGGCACCGCGAACGTCCTGACCGGCAGGACCCCGCGCGGCCCGCGCACACCGCTGCCGGGATGAGGTGGAGGAGGTTCGCGTGTGCCCTCGGGAGGAGACTCCGGTCGTTGCGCTCGCCGACGACCTGTCGGGAGCCGCAGAGGTGGCCGCGCTCCTACGGCGGCCCGCAAGGCTCGCGCTGCACTCCGCCGACCTGGCGGTACCCGTCGCCGCCGGTGAGGCGGCGGTGGTGGATCTCGACTCACGGTACTTGTCCGACCAGGCAGCGGCCGACACCGTACGGGCCGCGCTGGCCGCGGCGCAGACGGCGGCGGACGGGCCCGCGGCAGTGGCCGGCACGGACCCCGCCGCCCGCTCGGAGGACGGCCTGGCACGGCCACGGACCGCAGGACACGAATCCGATTCTCGCGCGTTTCGCGCAGTCAGTTCCCGTGCTCCGTACGGCCGTCCGCTCTGGTACAAGAAGTGCGATTCGCTGCTGCGCGGACCGGTCGGTGCCGAGGCCGCCGCGTTCGCTGAGGGCGCCGAGCTGCTGGTGATCGCTCCGGCGCTGCCCGTCGCCGGGCGGGTCGTACGCGACGGCGCCGTCCTGGTCGACGGCGCGCCACTGCGGGGCTGCACGGCCTGGCGCGCCGAGGAGCGCGCCGCTCCCCGGTCGGTCGCCGAGGCAATGGCACCGCTGCCGACGGCGAACGTGCCGGTCGAGGTAGTGCGGCAGGGCCCCATCGCGCTCGCCGGGTGTTTCCGCCGGCTGGCGGCGCGCGGGCGGCACCCCGTATGCGACGCCGACACCGACACCGACCTGGCGGTGGTCGCCGCTGCGGCGACCCTCCTCGGCCCCGGCGCCCGGCTGCTGGGCAGCGGCGGCCTGGCGGCGGCACTCGGCCGCCGGCTCGGCACGCACGGCCCGGACGCCGACTCCGCGGTGACGCAGGCAGGCGACGAGCGCCCTCTCCTGATCGTCGCCGGGAGCGCGGAACCCGCCGTGGCCGGGCAGGTCGCGCGGCTGGTGACGGCCGGCGCCCGGCATGTCCCGCTGGCCCCCGGCCGGTTGGCCGGCCCGGACCTCGTGGCACTGCCCGAGCTCGCGCCCGGCACGGTCACCGTGGTCTCCGTGGACGGGTCCGGCGGCGTTCGCCCCGGGACGGCGCGCGGGATCGTCGCGGGCCTGGCGCGCGCCGTGGCGGCGCTGCCGGGGCGCCCCGACCTGGTCCTGACCGGCGGCGAGACGGCCCGCCGGGTGCTTGACGCGGCGGGGGTCACGACACTGTGGCCCGTTGGCGAGATCCACCACGGTGCCGTGCACTCCCGCACCTCGGACGGCCGGTCGGTCGTCACCCGCCCCGGGAGCTTCGGCGGCCCGGACTCGTTCCTCCGCATTGTGGCGGCGCTCCGGCCCCGCCTCGCCTCACCGTCCTCACCCACGTCCACTCCCCCACCACCGCTACCGGCCCCGACCGGCACGGCACCCTCTGAGCAAGGAGTCACCCAGTGAACGCGCAGCAGCCCCTGCCCCTCATCGGTCTCACCATGGGCGACGGCGCCGGTATCGGGCCGGAGGTGATCGTGCCCGCGGTCCTGGACGCCGCGACGCTGAGCCGGTGCCGCCCTGTGGTGATCGGTGACGCGGCACGGCTGCGGGAAGCGGCCCGGATCCTCGGCACCGACTGCGAGATCGTGACCGTCCCGACGCCCGCCGCGGCCGAGTCCGCACCGGGCCGGATCAACGTCCTGGACCTTGGGCTGCTGCCCGAGGACCTGCCCTGGGGCGAGTTGTCCACCGTGGCCGGCAACGCCGCCTACGAATATGTGAAGCGGGCCGCGGAACTGGCCCTCGCCGGGGAGATCGACGGCATCTGCACCGCCCCGCTCAACAAGGAGGCACTGCACGCCGCCGGGCACGTCTACCCCGGTCACACCGAACTGCTCGCGCACTTCACCGGGGTCGAGGAGGTGTCGATGATGCTGTCCACCGAGAAGGTGAAGGTCATCCACGTCACCACCCACATCGGTCTCATCGACGCCGTCAACCGGATCGAGCCGGGTCTTGTCGAGCGGACCGTGCGCCGCGGCCACGAGGCCATGGTCCGGGCCGGAGTGCCCGCACCCGTCATCGGCGTGTGCGGCATCAACCCGCACGCGGGCGAGAACGGGCTGTTCGGCTACGGCGAGGAGGAGGAGAAGATCGTTCCGGCGCTGGAGAAGGTGCGCCTCGACGGCATCGACGCGCGCGGCCCCCTCCCCGCCGACACCGCCTTCTTCCTTGCCTCCCGGGGCGACTACGACCTCATCGTGGCGATGTACCACGACCAGGGCCACGGCCCGGTCAAGGTGCTCGGCATCGAGGCGGGTGTCAACCTCACCGTCGGCCTCCCCGTGATCCGTACCTCCGTGGACCACGGCACGGCCTTCGACATCGCCGGTACGGGCAAGGCCGAGGCCGGTAGCATGATCGAGGCGCTGCGACAGGCCGCCGAGATGTCCACCGCCCGCTGAAGCCACGTGCCGCGAAGGCCGCTTGACCCACGTACCGCTAAGGACACTTGATGCCGCCCATCGGATCCCAGGCTCGGCGCGAGGAGATCCTCAGACTCGCCACCACGACCGGCCTGGCCAGCGTGGAGGAGCTGTCCCGGCACTTCGGCGTGACCGCCTCCACCATCCGCCGCGACCTCGCCCGGCTCACCGCTGACGGCCGGCTTGCCCGCACCTACGGCGGGGCGATGGCGCTCAACGCGCACCCGGAGGCGTCCCTGCGACAGCGCACCACGGAGGCGTACCCGCACAAGCGCGCCATCGCCCGGTGGGCGGCGGCGCAGGTCCGGCCGGGCGAGACCGTACTGCTGGACGCCGGGTCGACGGTCGGAGCGCTGGCGCGCGAGCTGCGTACCGCCAAGGACATCACGGTCGCCACCACCGGGCTGACGGTGCTGCACGAACTGGCGGACGTCGAGACCGTGCACGTGGAATGCCTCGGCGGGACGCTGCGCCCGCTCAGCCAGGCGTTCGTCGGCCCGCTGACGGAGGCGGCGCTGGAACGGATGACCTTCGACCGGGTCTTCCTGTCCGCGGACGGTGTGACGGCGGACGGCGGAATCTGCGAGGCCGACCTGCGCCAGACCCGGCTCAAGGAGATGATGGCCCGCCGCGCCACTCACACGTACGTCCTGGCCCACGCGGCGAAGCTGGGCCGGGCCCCCTTCCACGCCTGGGCCACGCTGCCGCCCGGCTGGACCCTGGTCACCGACGCATCGGCGAAGGAAGCCGACCTGGCGCCGTTCGCCGCGCGCGGGATCGTGGTGGTGCTGGCCGATCCCCTAGAGGAGGGAGCCTCCCCCTGAGTGGTGGACACGCTGATACTGGATCTGCCTGATCCGGAGGAAGCGAGAGACCGCCGATGGCGATGAAGGACTACTCGAACGAGTTCAAGGCCGATGCCGTGGCCCTGTTCGAGTCCACGTCCGGGGCGACCTGCAAGGGGATCACCGCCGATCTGGGCATCGGCCGGGGCACCCTGCGGAAGTGGGTGCTGCGGGACCGCAAGCACCGTGGCCAGGGCCCGGCCGCCTCGTCGGCGGGCGCCAGGAGAACTGCGGCCTCGAAGGAGACCTAAACGGACCGGGCGGCACCGGCGAACCCGTCGCCGCTCTACTCCGCCCCGGGAACGCGGGCTCGAACCCCGCCGCCGACCACATCACCACCGCCCGTCTCGCCCTCGCCCAACTGCCCGGGAAATACCGGCGTGGACGGCAGACCCTCATCCACTGCGACTCCGCGGGCGGCACCCACGAGTTCGTCTCCTGGCTCGCCCGGCGCGGACGCTGGCTCTCCTGCTCCGTCGGCATGATGATCACCCAGGCCATCCACAGCCACGTGCTGAAGATCCCCGCTTCCGCCTGGGCCCCGGCCGTCGAGACCGGCGGCGGAGTCCGCGACGGGGCCCGGATCGCCGAACTCACCGGTGACCTGCTCGACGGCTGGCCGAAAGGGATGCGGCTGATCGTCCGCAAGGAACGGCCTCACCCAGGCGCCCAGTTGAGGATCACCGACGCGGACGGCATGCGGATCACTTGTTCCGCGACCGACACCCCTGACGGACAGATCGAGGCCAGCGACACGGGCGGCGCTGGAGGTAGCGAACCGAGCCGCTGGCTAAGGGTTGCCGGCGTCGTACGCATCCCTGTGTTGTTCCACTTCGGCGAGGTGATCGGCCGTCCATGCGAGAAGGGTCAAGAATGGCTTATCGAGAGTGCGCCCGAGTGGTGTGATGCGGTACTCCACGGCAATGGGACGTTGCTCTAGCACCCGACGTTCGACGAGGCCGTTGCGTTCTAAGCGGCGCAGCGCCTGCGTCAAAGACTTCTGCGTGATCCCGTCGAGTTCTCGCTTGAGTTCGTTGAAGCGTCGCGGCTGCTGACACAGCGACGTCAGTAGCAGCTGACCCCATTTATCGAGGATTTGATCCAGGAGTTCACGCTGCGGACCAACGATGGTGCCCGGGGCGGCCTGGTCTCCAGGGGTACCAGGTTTCGTTGAAGTACCTGCCATGCACCAGGTATACCAGAAATACCACCCCTTGATCAAAGGAAAACCATGCCTGAGCAGCCCCTGACCACCCTCCGCCTGAAGCGCCAGGACGGCGTGCTGTGGGTCTCGATCGATGTCCCGCCCGTCAACCTCATGACGGCCCAGCTCCTCCTCGACTTGGACGCCGTTGCCGCATCGGCCGAGAGCGATTCCGACCTGCACGTCATCGTCGTCCAGAGCGCCAATCCGGAGTTCTTCATGGCACACGGCGACCTGACATTCGTCGAGAACCCTGAGACGTACGCTGCCCTGCCGATCGCGGAGGAGACGCTCGTCGGAACCGGCCCGATGATGCGGCTCCACGAACGCTGGCGGCGTCTGCCCCAGACCACCATCGCGAAGGTCGCGGGACTTGCCCGTGGCGGCGGCCCCGAGATGATCTCCAGCCTGGACCTCCGCTTCGCAGCGCTCGAAACCGCCGCATTCGGCCAGTTCGAGACCCTTATGGGCATCGTCCCCGGCGCTGGCGCAACTGCTCACCTGCCCCGTCTCGTGGGTCGCGCTCGCGCCCTCGAGATCGTGCTCACAGGCGGCCTCATCGACGCCGCGACCGCCGAGCGTTGGGGATGGGTGAACCGGGCCTTGCCCGCCGCGGAACTGGACGCTTACGTCGACTGGGTTGCACTGACCATCGCCAACCTGCCCGAAGGTGTCCGCGTCGCAGCTACCAAGGCGATCGACGCTGCCGACGGCCCACTCGAGGATGCACTGCGCGCGGAGGACCGCTACCTCGGGGAAACATTCACCCCTGCCTCTGGCGAACTCGCTAAGGCAGCACTTGCCGCTGGCGCTCACACGCGCGAGGTCGAACTCAACCTCGAAGAGGTCCTGCGGGCAAACCTCGCCCGAAATTCCTGAAATTCCGGATGCAGCGGGAGGCATGACCTGGGGATACTTCGGGCTCTGCTTCGACATTTAGTTATTGGCGCGCCCCGGCCTCGACCCACGTCTTGAGGAGAACACCAATGACCGGTTACCGCCTCGACGATCAGCTCGCGCAGGCGCTGACGCAACTCCCTCCGGAGTTTTTGAGCATGCCCGATCCTCCCGCGAACGATGTGCGGGCACTACGCGATCGAATCAATTACCAGTACACCGAAATGGGTAGGCTCGCGCCGCCCGTCCCGGCCGGTGTCGATCGAGAGGACGTCTCCATCCCCGTCGGCGGTGACGTCTCGCTCGAGGCCCGTTGGTACAGCAAGGGTGGCGCCCGTCCCGGCTCCGCCGTCGTCTACGCTCACGGCGGCGGTCAGGTGGCCGGCACCCTCGATCACTACGATCGCAGGATGCGTGTCTACGTGGCCGAGACGTCCGTCCCCATCTTGTCGGTCGGCTACCGCGTGGCCCCCGAGGGAAAAGGCCAGCAGCTCAGCGAGGACGTTTTCGCTGGGGTGATGTGGCTGCTTGAGGAAGCAGACCGACTGGCGGTGGATCCTACGCGCATCGCCGTGATGGGTGACAGCGGGGGCGGAGGGCTCGCGGCGTCGGCCGCCGTCCTGGCGAGGGACCGTGGAATCACGATCGCCCAGCAGATACTGCTGTACCCCATGCTCGACGATAGGACCACGGTCGCCAGTTCGGCCCTCGACCCCTTCCTCGCATGGACCGCCGGCATGAACGCGACCTCCTGGAACGCCCGCGCCGATGGTCCGGCCTCGGAGACGACCTCTCCCGCGCGGTTGAGCGACGCCCGTGGTCTGGCGGCCGCCTACATCGAGGTGGGCGATCTCGATCTCCTGCGGAACGAGAGCCTCGCCTACGCGCAGAAACTGGCGGCCGCCGACGTCCCGCTCGAGCTCCACGTTCATCCCGGGACGCCACATGCCTACGAATGGCTGGATGAGAACGCAGCTGTAACTCAGCGCGCCCTGACGGACCGCTACCGCGTCCTTCGCTCCCTTTGACGCTGACCGTGGATGTGGCTGACGGGGAGGATTGGCCGCCTCGGTGCGGTCCGCACCCGGGACCGCATCGTCCACACGGGGGGCCGGTGATGAGCGGGCGCTGGACGAGGTGTGGGAGGGACTGAAGGGTGTTGCAGAAGGCCGTGATCTCGCAGGCTGAATCGGCTTTCGGGCCTGTGCGGTCATGCGGCGAGGGCGAGGTTGTGCATGCGGGCGACGGCCTGGACGGCGTGATGGAGGCCGTCGCCGCGCTGCCGGCAGTCACGGAGGATCTTGTAGTTCTTCATGCGGGAGAAGGTGTGCTCGACACGCGCGCGGACCTTGCGATGCTGCGCGTTGTCCTCCTCCTCGCCCTTCAGCAGGGGTCGCCCCGGGCGTTTGCGGTGCGGGACGACCAGGCCGGTGTTGATGTAGGCGCCGTCGCCGAGGACGGTCACGCCTTCGCAGTGTGCGGCCAGGCCGGAGTCTCGCCAGGCTTTCGCGTCCGCGGTGTTACCGGGTACCGGACGTGCCGCGGCCACCACCAGCCGGGTCTCGGCGTCCACGATGACCTGCACGTTCGCCGAGAACCGGTAGTTACGCGAGGACGCTCCGACCTTGCGGTCGCGGACCGGGACGAGGGTGCCGTCCACGATCCACAGCCGCTCGACGGCGTCCTGGGAGGTGCGGACCGGCTCGAGCGCGAGCAGCGGACCGAGCCGCTGGATCACCCGGCACACCGTCGCGGGCGAGACGCCGAACAGCGGGGCGAGCTGCCGCATCGTCAGGTTCGTGCGGTAGTACACGGCCACCAGCAGCACCCGCTCGGCCAAAGGAAGCCGCCACGGACGACCTCATCCACAGCCCCCGCCACCACGCTCCCGGGCCGCCCGCAGCAACCGGCCGAACTGATCAACCCGCAACCCCGTGAACGTCTCCACCCACACCCGCTCGGCCCTCAACACCCCAGCCATACAACGGAGATGCCCAGTACACGGCCTTCTGCAACACCCTTTAAGGGCTGTCCCGCAACGTTGCGGGCGGTTGAGAGACCGAAAGGGTTCGCCGCTTATCCTCCTGTTGTGCAGCTGCCTCGGGATCCGTCGAGCGTCGCCTATGCCCCGGTGGCAGCGTTTCCGACCCGTCTGCCGGCGACGTGCAGAGTGTCCTGGCGGTCATGCCGGAGGCCAGGCTCGCGCCGACGATGCCCTTCGTGGTCGAGGTGCAGGGCGAGACCGTTGCCATCCCGTCGCGCATGTACAACGAGGAGCCGAGCGCCGACTCGGAGCGGCCGCCCCTGGTCGGAACTCGGCAGGCGATTCTGCACTGCCTCTACTCCCGGCACAGTGATGGCCGGGTCCGTCAGCGGCACCTTGAGCAGATTGTGACGTCGGGCGAGCCGTGGGTGGTGCCGTTCGTGGTGCAGTTGGCCGGCGAGTATGTGCTGGAGATCATCGAGGCGATCGGCCGGAGTCTTCCCGGGCTCGCCGTCCCGGGCTCGGCCCAGCGCCGCCTCTACGGGGAGTTCATCGCCCGGAATCCGGCCTTCGTCGCCCGCACGGAGCGGCGCGTGGTGAGCTACTGGTCGTGCTACCACCGCTGGAAGTACGGAGCGTTTGGGACGTATCCAGGGTGCGTCCTTTTGGAAGCGTTCCGGGCCGCTGTGGTGGAACAGGTGGGCGCGCAGTGGCCGCGGCACACGCCGCACCCCGCTGGTGGTGCCGCACAGCGCAACGGAACACAGTGGTTCACCGGTTGCGGGATCTGCCTGACGCCCTGGCTGTTGTGACAGCAGGAGCACGCGACGGCCAGTACACACACCTCGAAACGGACTGGGTCAAACCTGAGGGGTTCCTTCTGTACGGTATGGGCGTACTGCGATCCACCGCACCGCGGTTCTCAGAGTATTGGCACGCTTCCTCCCGGACCGAGGCCGCTCGCTATAGTTGATCGGCACGGGCGCCGTGTCGCAGCGTCCTTGCCCGAGGTACGCCGCGCTTGTGACGTCTCAGGGAGAGTTCTCCTGACCGCAGCCGATCAACTATTGCTACTCGGCCGGTCTGCACGCAAATGCTCGGTGCAGTGCCGCTGCCTGCGCGGCGACCGCGGCACCGACTCAGTGGCCAAGAAACGTCGTCCACTGCCATGACTGCGCTTCATCTGGAGTACCGGCAAGGGCACATTGGCTGAGCCAGACCGATCACGAAACCAACTGCATGGTCCGCACGTACTCGCCGTTCTGGTGGAGTCTGGCCTGCCACTGAGCCTGGCTTCCCGGGCCAGGTAACGAGATTCCGCACTGCGGCACATTACGCGGGGTCGGGCGCGGACCTCCGCCCAGGTGTATTGAGTAAATGCGTTGTTGACACTCTTCCGGCATGGGGGGCGGGTTGTGCTTGCGGTCAGTACAGTCGGCAACTACTGATCGCCACGCAGATACCGAGTAATCATGGCGACCAGCTCCGCCTCCAGCCGTTCTACCTGGACGGGCTGCGGGCTCGCCATCAGCTTGTGGGTGTTCATCTCGACGGTTCCCACGACGAGTTCCGCAGCCGTGTCGAGATCACCCACCCGGACGTCCGGGTGGCGGGCGAACACCTCGCGCACCTGACTCACCCGCGCCTTGCCGTGCCGGTCGATCGCTTCGATCAGTTCGCTGGAGGCCGGCGCCTCCTCGAACATGATCCGCAGCAGCTGCGGGTCGTCCCGGTGGTGATCGATCGCGTCGCGGACCAGCGCCCGGACCGCCTCCGCCAGGCTGCCGGGTGACATGTCCAGCTCTTCGACGCCCGTCCACGCGCCGCGGTCGATGTGCCGGACCAACAGCTCGGCGAGGATGGCGTCCTTGTTCGGGAAGTACTGGTACAGCGAGCCGATGGACATGCGGGCGCGTTCGGCGATCCGGTTGGTGGTGCCGGCGGCGTAGCCGTAGTCGGCGAAAACGTGAGCAGCGGCGGTGAGGATGCGCTCACGAGTGAGTTCGGCGCGCACCTGTCGAGGCTTGCGACGTGGGGCGAGACGGCGGTCGGCGGACGTCATCCATGGGTCCTTCCGGACAGCGAAAAGCGAGTAGTCAAGAGACGAGCTATTACTCAGAATAGTGCCATGAGCTGCGGAAACAAGCTGCGTCAAGGACAGGGGGCACGGACGTGATCCCTCAGGTGAGCATTCCCCGAGAGCGCAAGATGATCACTGTGGAGGTGCGGCGGTGCGAACCGCTCACACCGGGCTTCGCCGGGGTCACCCTGGGCGGCCCCGGCGTACGCGACCTCGTACCGGGCGGCGCCGACCAGGCCGTCCGTCTCTTCTTCACCCGGGACGGGCAGCGGGAGCTGCGGATGCCGACCGCCTCGAACGAGCGGTGGATGGTGCAGGTGATGCTCATGGCCAAGGCGGTCCGCCCGTGGGTGCGCAATCTGACCGTCCGGCGGCTGCGGCCCGCCGAGCAGGAGATCGACATCGAGTTCGCCCTGCACGGCGACTCGCCCATGTCCTCGTGGGTGCGCCGTGTCCGACCGGGCGACCCCGCCGGGATCTTCGACCTGGGAACCATGTACCGGCTGCCCGAGCACGCCCGGGGGCGGCTGCTGGTGGGCGACGAGACGGCGCTGCCGGCCATCCTGTCGATCCTGGAGGACGATCCGCACCCGCCGCCCACCGAGGTCTTCGTGGAAGTGGCGACATCGGCCGACGTCCGGGACGTCCCCACGTCGGCCGGGGTACGCGTCCACTGGCTCAGCCGCGACGACGCGGACCTGCGGCCCGGCACCCTCGCGCTGGCGGCGGTCCGCGACGCCGAACTGCCCGAAGGGCCCCTCTACGCGTGGACGGCGGGCGAGTCCCGCCTGGCCTCCGGCGTCCGGCGGCACTTGATCGACGACCGCGGCGTGGCCAAGCGCGACATCTCCTTCTACGGCTACTGGCGCCTGGGCCGGTCGACCCCCGGCTGAAAGGGACCGACATGCAGCAGCACACCTTCCGGCCGGACTCCTTGCACCGGCTCACCACCGTGGACGAGATCGAGGCGGTCGTCGGCCGCCCGGCCTCAATGATCATGCGTAAGCAGATCGGCGTCCTCGACGCTGGCTGCCGCGAAGTCCTGGCTCACAGCCCAGTCGCGGCTTTCGGTTACCGGGGCACGGACGGCACCACCCGGACCACCTTCGTCGGCGGCGCCCCCGGGTTCGCGCGCGTCCACTCCCCCCAGCGGTTCTCCTTCCCCACTCCCGGGCCGGCCGTCGTCCCCGGTCCGGTCTCGCTGTTCTTTCTGCTGCCCGGTGTGGGAGAGGTACTGCGCGTCAACGGCGCCGCATCCGCCCTCAAAGGCGGGGAGACGGCCGTGGACGTCACCGAGGCATACGTACATTGCGCACAGGCCGTCATCCGCTCCGGACTGTGGGAGCCGGCCGCCCCATTCCGGGCAGCCGAGGCTGTGCCGGGCCTGGGCCCGTTGACTGGTCCCGGCGTGAGCGACTTTCTGACCGCCTCCCCCTTTCTGGCTCTTTCCACGTGGGACACCGACGGCGGCAGCGACACCAGCCCGCGTGGGGAGCGGGAGACGGTGGCCCGCATTCTGGACGGCCGTACCCTGGTCCTGGCCGACCGTAAGGGCAACAAGCGCGCAGACAGCCTGCACAACCTGTTGCAGGACGACCGGCTCTCACTCGCCGCGCTTGTCCCCGGCCGCAGCGGCGTGCTGCACGTCCACGGGCGAGGCGCGATCACCGACGACGCCTCGCTACTGGAGACGATGGCCCTACGCGGAGTGCCACCACATCTCGCACTCCTCATTGATGTCGAGCACGCCGAGGTATGCAGCAACAATGCCGTGGCCAGTGCACGTCTGTGGACGCCGGATGGATTGGCCGGTCGCGGTCAGCCGCCCGACATGATGGCCCTGGGCAGCGCCCACTTGGCTGCCAACTCCGCCGAGTCCGGGCGCGCATGGGCATGGCTGATCAAGCTCATCACCGCCGTTCCCGGGACAAGCTGGCTGATGCGGAAAGCCGCGGACCGCGCCTACGTGTCCGGACTACGCAAAGAGGGCTACGCAGACGTTCGAGCCCCTGTGGCGGCTCGCCACGGCAAGGCACGCCACGGAAACGCAACGGAAAGCCCGCTGCGTCCGGTGCGCATCCGAGAGATACGCCAGGAGACGCCCACCACCCGAACACTGGTGCTCGAGAACGCGACTCAAGAAGCCAAGCCGTTCAACTTTCACCCCGGACAGTTCTTCACGCTGGTCACGGACGTAGAGGGCCACCAAGTGCGGCGCGCCTACTCCGCCTCCTCGGTCCCGGGCGCGACCCGGCTGGAGGTGACTGTCAAGAAGGTGGAGGGCGGGCGCTTCTCCACACACGCCCACCGCGGCCTGCGCCCCGGGGACCGTCTCGCGGTACGCGGCCCCTCCGGCACCTTCTACGCGCCGCCTCAAGACCCTGGACCGATGGTGCTCATCGCAGCCGGCAGCGGCATCACACCCATGATGAGCATGATTCGAACCCGTCTTTCCGATCCCGCGTCGACCGGCCGCATCAACCTGCTCTACAGCAGCCGCAGCTCCGAAGAGATCATCTTCCGCGATGAGCTGACTCGCATGGAGAAGAACCATCCCGACCGACTGGCTGTCACCCACGTCCTCACCTGCCGTGACGGACGACTCCACGCCGAAGGAATCCGCCAGTGGGTGACCAAACTGCCTCTCTCCTCCAGCACACACCACTACGTCTGCGGTCCCGAAGCACTCATGGACACTGTCCAGGAAGTCCTGCACCGGCTCGGAGTACCGGACGAGCTCATCCACCAGGAACGCTTCACCGGCATCACCACCGCCCCTACCGGCGCTGCGGCACCCCAGGAGATGAGAGTCGAGAGGACAGGGAGCCTCGTCGGAATTGCCGTGGTTGAACCTGGCCAGACCTTGCTCGATGCCGGTCTCGCCGCAGGGCTGCCCATGCCGTACTCCTGCACAGTCGGCAACTGCGGCGAATGCGTGGTGCGCATGCGCGGCGGAGAGGTCACGCAACCCGAAGACACCTGCCTCACCTCCCGGCAGAAAGCCGAGGGCCACGTGCTGACATGCGTCAGTCGTCCGCTGTCCAAGGTGACCCTTGATATTGCCGATCCGACGTCCCCGGACCGGCGTTGAGAACGTCGAAGGTGGTCTTCAGGATGGGCTAGCGCAGTACCGTCCCGGTGGAGTTGACCGCGATGTCGGCGCCGCCGTAGGTGTCCACGGCCGTGTCGAAGAGCCGCCGTACGTCGGCGACCTTCGTCAGATCCCCCTGGACGGAGACGGCCTGTCCTCCGGCCTCCTGGATCGCCTTGACCGTCTGCTCGGCATCGCTCTCCGAGCTGTGGTAGCGCACAACCACCTTCGCCCCGGCCTCCGCGAATGTCCTGCTGATCAGCCCGCCCAGGTTCTTCTCGCCACCGCCGACGACGGCGACCTTGTCCCTCAGCGTGTTCTCAGTCATGTCCGCACTTCCTCACGGCCTTGTCGGCCATCGACCGGATGACGTCCCAGAGCCGGGCCCAGGTGGACATTCCAGGCATCAGGCAACAGAAGTTTCGGGTCGTTCTACAAACATCATCGGCTCCCCCGAGGTTCTGCTGCCTTCGGCACCCACCTACGGCCAGTGCGGCAAGCCGATCATGTTCGATCCCCCGGCGCCCATGGCTGCTGGACTTGACGAGTCAGGCGCCTGAGTGGCTCAGTTCATCAGACTGGTGAACAGAGCCAGCAGGCACACCTCCCTGCCGGGCGGTGAGGCAACACTCGTCAGGATGGGTTCAGCGGAGTAACACCGGTACCCGCGTACAGATCGGGCTGGAGCGACAGGACGGTGAGCGGCTCGCCCACCTTGATCGCGTGCCAGGCGATCGCCGCCGCATGAGCGACCGGCCAGTCCGCGTTCGGCCAGCCCATCGTGTCGACCGGGTGCGCCGCAGTGAAGGGGACGCTCTCCGCGAACCGCAGGGACGCCGCGTGCCGGCCGATGCCGACGGTCTCCCGTTCGGCGGCCACGAGGGCAAGGGACGGAATGAGGACGCGGCCGGTGCCGCGCGAGGCCTCGATGTAGAGGCCGGTGAAGAAGGGATCTGCCCGGAACAGAGCAGCCAGAGCAGTGTGGTCCAGGACGGCCGTCACGTTCACGCGGCGGCGCCGCCCTGATGCGCACGGATCTTCGCCCAGGCATCCTGACCGGCCTGCCGGACCTGCTCGCTGTACTCGACGCCGAGCTCACGGGCCGCCTCCGCCGCGCGCTCTTCCCGCTCCGCCTGCGTGAGCTCGCGAGAAGCGAGCTCTTCCAGCAGCTCAGTGATCGTCGTGCCCCGTTCCTCGGCCAGGACCCGCAGCCGGTCGCGCACGTCCTCACTAGTCTTGATACTCGTCGGCTTCTGAGTCGGCGAGAGCCCTTCGGACAGCGCCTCGGCTGCGGGATGACGCCTGTCCTTACGGCGGTGGACCGAGTTAGGCGGTGAAGAAGTCGCCCAGGGCGACGGAGAGCGGCCCGGGGGCTTCCTCTGCCACATGATGGCCGGCGTCGATGCCGTGGCCTCGGACGTCGTCGGCCCAGTCGCGCCAAATGGCGCGGGGGTCGCCGTACAGGTCCTCCAGGTCGTCCCGCAGGGACCATAGAACCAGGGTGGGACACTCGATCCGTGCGCCCCGTGCCCGGTCCGCTTCCTCGTGGCGGCGGTCCACGGTGAGTCCGGCGCGGTAGTCCTCCAGCATGGCGCGGACGACGTCCGGGTTCCTGGTGGCGGCCCGCCACTCGTCGTGATTCTCCTGTCCCATGGCCTCGGGGTCGCCGTGGTACCAAGCGTCGGGGTCGGCGTTGATGACGCGTTCGGGGATGTCCGGCTGGGCGAAGAAGAACCAGTGCCACCACGCGGTGGCGAACCGGGCATCCGCACGGGCCAGGTGCTCGCTCAGAGGCAGTCCGTCCAGGAACGCTGCCCGGGTCACCGCTGAAGGGTGGTCCAGCACCAGACGGAGGGCCACGGCGGCCCCACGGTCGTGCCCGACGAGCCCGAAGCGATGACGCCCGAGCGCCCGCATGACCTCGACCATGTCTCTGGCAACGGCACGCTTGGAGTGCGGGACGTGATCAGAAGCGGGCGCGGGGCCACGGGAGCGTCCGTAACCGCGCAGGTCGGGGCAGACGACGGTGAAGCCGCGCCGCACCAGAAGGGGCGCGACCCGGTGCCAGGTCGCCGACGTCCGCGGGTGGCCGTGCAACAACAGGAGAGGCGGGCCCTCGCCCCCGTACCGGACGAAGACGGATGCCTCGCCGGTGTTCACCGTCCTGGCGGCGAAGTTCTCGAACATGGACGCTCCTTTCGCTCCGGGGCCTGACCTGCGGCCCTCCCCGGCATCCCGCCTGCCCAGGATGTGCCCCGGCACGTCGTCTGGGTGGCCGAAAGCCGGAGCGCCACTGTTGGCCGGCCGGGGCAAGGCCGCGCCCGCCCTTCACTCGCCGACGTCTCACTACGTCGCTCAGCTCACGCGGGCCGCCGACGGTGCTCGCTCCAATCGTCAACTCGCATGCTCACTCGTGGACTGAAGTGCTCAGTCTCATGGCTGCCCAGGACGCCCGGCTTCCCAGGCTGCGTGCTTGCGTCGTCATCGCTGTGCGCCTGGGCGCACTCGGTCTGCGGCGGTACGCCGGAGGCATGCCGAAGCGACGCCGCCCGTATCCGAGTGATCTGTCCGATGCCCGCTGGGAGTTGGTCGAGCCGGTCCTGGCGGCCTGGCGTTTCGAGCGCCGTGGCAGAGCTCTGGACTTCGGCCGGCCGCCCGAGCATGACCTGCGCGACATCATGGACGTGATTTTGTATGTGGACCGCACTGGCGCCCAATGGCGCTACCTCCCGCACGACTTCCCGCACTGGAATACGGTCTACGGCTACTTCGCCAGGTGGCAGCAGGAAGGTGTGTTCGCCCAGCTCAACGGCCTGCTCCGCCAGCTCTTACGGCAGAAGGAAGGCCGGGAGACCGAACCGTCGGCCTGCGTGATCGACGCGCCGAGCGTGAAAACCTCCACCAGTGTGCTCGCCACCAGTCAGGGCATCGATGCCGGCAAGAAGATCGTCGGACGGAAACGGAGTATCGTCACCGACACCATCGGCCTTGTGCTCGCTGTGCTGGTCACCGCGGCAAGCGTGCAGGACTCCATCGCCGGCACCCAGCTCCTGGACCAGGTCACCGCCGAACATCCCAGCATCCGCAAAGCGTGGGTCGACGGCGGCTACCGCCAACACCTCGTCGAGCACGCAGCCAGCCCGGGAACAGGGGATTCACCCCCATCCCGAAACGCTGGGCGGTCGAGCGGACCTACGGCTGGCTCATGCTCCACCGCAGGCTGGCCCGCGACTACGAAACCCATCCGCACCGATCCGAAGCCATGATCCATATCGCTTTGACCGACCTCATGGCCCGCCGCCTCACCAGCGAGAACACCACCTCCTGGCGCGCCCCGACACTGCAGACCAAACAGCAGATTACGGGATGAAAACGACTGGAGAAAACGACCTCTAAGGCGATGCGATGTCCGAGAGACCTGTGACGCGCACCGGGCAGGTGAGCCCGGTGCGTGGCAACCGTCGGCGGTCAGGTGCTGATGGTGGCAACGGGGTCGACGTGGTAGTTGCGGGCATAGCCGTTCTCGGTACCGACGAGGATGTCGACGACCTCGAAGTAGCGGTCCCAGAACGGGGTTTCGCGCAGGGCGTCGATGAGGAGCTGGTAGGCGTGGTGGTCGTCCGCCTCCCAGACCCAGACGTCGGTGACGCGCGCGGAGTAGAACTCGGTGTCGTAGAAGCGTGACCGGACGCCGGTGGTCCTGGCCTCGATCGTGGGGAGGACCTGGGTGGTGAAGGCGTCGATCCGCTCCGGGACGGTCAGTGCGAGCCACTCGGGCGTGGTCTTGACGAGCATGAACGCGGTGACCGGCGGTTCGGTTTCCTCAACGGGCATGGTGGTGTCTCCCAAGTGGTGGGTGGTCTGACGCCATGGGCGCCACATGCGATGGCGAAGAGACGGGTGGCTTTCAGAAGAGGACGGCGGGCTTGAGGGTCTGGGCGCACCAGTGCTCGAAGGTGCTGGTACCGGCGGTGACCGGGGTGCGGGGGACGCCGGCATCGAGGCCCTCGTCCTTGGCCCGCTTCATGTCGATCACGCCCTGTGCGAATGCCTCGTTGAGGCCGTGGCCGAGGAGGGTGGCGTACAGCTCGTCGAGCGGCTGGCGTTCATAGCGGACGGGGTGGCCGAGCTGCTCGGTCATGATGCGGGCCAGGTCATTGGGTGACAGGTCCTGCGGCCCGAGGACCGGGACGCTGCCGGTGCCCGTCCATGAGCGGTCCAGCAGCAGGCCGGCGGCGACGGCCGCGATGTCGGCGACGGCGACCAGGGGCGCCTTGCGGTCGGCATCGACGGTGTCGGTGAAGACGCCCCGCTCGCGGATCGAGGCGGTCTCCTCCAGGAGGTTCTCGAAGAAGGACGGGTTGGCCAGGGCCCGGTAGGCGACGCCGCTGCCGGCCAGCAGGTCGTCCATGGCCAATGAGGCGGTGACGAGTCCGGCGCGGCCGGCGAGCGGGGTGCCGCGGCCGAGCGCGGAAACGCCGACGACGTGGCCGACCCCGTGGGCGGCGAGCGCCTTCGCGGCGGGGCGGGTGAAGCCGGACCAGGCGTCCTCCGGGGCCAGGGAGGCGTCCGGGGGGACGAGCCAGAAGACGGCGTCCGCGCCCTGGAAAGCCCTGTCGACCACCTCGGCGTCGCCGTGCGAGCCGGTGATCACCTCGACGCGTCCGCGTGCCGCGTCCGGCAGCCGTGCCGGGTCACGCACGATCACGCGCAGTTCCTCACCGGCGGCGGGAGCGGACTCAAGAAGCCGGGTGAGCAGGTGGCGGCCGATGTTCCCGGTGGGGGCAGTGATGACGATCATGAAAACCTCAAGCATCCGTGTCGGATCGGTACGCCCATCCTGGGGACCGCCACGGTGATGCCACAATGGGAACTTCAGCAAAGAGGTATTGCCCGAAATGGAATTACGCTGGTGAACAGCCCACATTCGGCCCTTGACGCCAACCTCGCCGTCGCACTGGACGCCCTGCTGACCGAGCAGAGCGTCACCCGCGCCGCCGCTCGCCTGCACACCTCCCCCGCCGCCATGAGCCGCACCCTCGGCCGCCTGCGCCGCACCCTCAAGGACCCGCTCCTCGTACGGGCCGGACAGAGCATGGTCCCCACCCCTCGAGCGCTGGCTCTGCGCGACGAGACCGCCGCAGTGGTGCGCCGTCTGGAAGCGCTGCTCAGCCCCGGCGAAGGCGCCGACCCCACCACCCTGAGCAGCACCTTCACCCTTCAGACCGCCGACCTGGTCGGTGCGGCGCTGGCCCCCGGACTGCTGCACCTGGCCCGGCAGGAGGCACCGGGCGTCTCGTTCCGGCTCCGAGCCGAGGAGTTGGAGGCCGGTCCGGCCCTCCGCGACGGCCGGATCGATCTGGAGATCGGATCCATCGACCACGTGGACCCGGAGACCCAGGTCGAAGAACTGGTCACGCTGCGGATGGTGGCGGCCGTCCGCCCGGGGCACCCCCTCGCCGAAGAAGCCCTGGACCCGGCACGGCTCGCTGCCGCCGAACATGTCGTCGTCAGCCGACGAGGCCGGTTCACCGGCCCTCTCGACAGCGCCCTGGCCGAACGGAACCTCCACCGGCGCGTCACCGCCGTCCTTCCCAGCCACCTGGCGGCGATGGCCCTCGCGGCCCGCAGCGACGTCGTATGCCTCGTCCCCGCCGCACTCCCCGGCAACCCCGAATCACCCCTCACCCACACCGCCACCGCCCTCGGCCTGCGCCTCCTCGACGTACCCCTGCCACTGCCGCCCCTGGCCATCGGCATGGCCTGGCACCCCCGCCACACAGCCGACGGAGCCCACCACTGGCTCCGCAACGCTGTTCGCCGCACACTGCGGGCACCCGGGACCACCTGACGTGACCTCAGAGGTGCGGCATCGGCTGACAGAACGAGCGCGTCCGCACCGAGACCAAGCAGGTCCCGGAAACGGAGAAGCAGCTACGGGCGACCGTCGCCAAACTCAAGAAGACCACCGCGAACCAACGAGCCGAACTCGAAGAGCTCCGCCAATTGGTGACCCGCCCGACCCTCGCGAGTGCAGTTCTGACCCAAGGACATGACGAGCTGGCACCCCCAGCGGATAACGTGATTGCGATTCGGTCGACAACCTAATAGGACTGCTCCCGTCGGTAAGGATCACAGTGTGCCTTACAGCATCAGCACTTCTACAAGATCGAGCAGTTCAGGAGTCGTCCGTCAGTGGTACCGATGAGCAGGAGGCCGGGTTCGATGACAGTCAGCGCGGTCGCCACGACGGGCACTCCGGCCACAACCAGGTGCTGACGCCAGCGGACGTTGCCGTCATGGAGATCGAGTATGACGAGCTCGCCGTCGTCGTATGTGACGAAGACGGATTCCAGGTCGTGGTCGAGGTCCGTGGCTTTCCGGTCTGTCCGGAAGACCCATGTCGGCTTCTCTCCGGCCACCGTGCGCCGTACGACGAACGATCCACCTGGCTGCAATCCGTGGCCGTGGTAGACCGTGCCAGCATGGATCAGGTCGCCATCGGCAGTCTCCACGCCGGGGCCTGCGAAGTGTGTCTCGCCAGGCGTCCAGGAGTAGGGAGACAGACGACGGGCCTCCGCCTTTCTGGGCTCACGCGGACGTTCGGCGACCGGTATGCTCTTCGGTTCCACAGCCGCGAGCCAGGCGTCACCTGATCCAGGTTTCTGCCCGCTCTTCCTGGGGACACTTTCCCGGAAGTAGACCCGGCTGCCACGCCGGATACGCAATCTGCTTCGTGCTCCGTTCCTGCCGGCGGGTGCAAGGGCGGGCTGGCCGTCAGCACACCGCACCAGGGACACCGCCCCCGCCGGAGTGAAGCGGTCGAGCCGTGCCCCGTCCTGGAGCGACAGTCGGACCACGGCCTGAGCGTGCTCCTGCCACGGCGGCCGCATCAGGCTGACCCACGCCGATCGCTCATCTGCGGCTACGACAATGTCGCGGCCGCCACCGTCGTCGTCCTGAACAGCCCATTGCCGCTGTCCTGAGGACAACCAGGCTTCCAACTGGATCCCGTCGAGGGTCGCCACGATCCTGCCGTCGGACAGCTCCTCGACTGCGCGGACGTTGCGACGCGGGTCCCATTCGCTACTCAGGCTGGAGACCTCCTGACGTGCGTCCTCTCGACGGTCGGTTCGCGGGGCCGCTACTCGTGGTCCGGCCAGGTCGTGTCCGGTGAGCGACCGGGGCGGTACAGCCCCCCAGTCGGGCCGGCGCACTACCGCAACGTGTCCCTCATTCCACGCGTCTTTGTCCTGCCAGTCGTCATACGGCGCCATCAGCACGCGAAGTTCCTGCTCGTTGAGCCACTCCAGGCTCAGGACCTGGCGGCCGAGTTCGTGCTCGATGAGCGATGTGCTCCTGCCTGTTTCCAGGTCCAAAAGGAGCAGTTCCCCTTCGAAGAAGTAACCGCCGTCGTAGTCGCCCGTACCGACGGCAAGCAGGGGGAGCCGGGGGTGGAAAGCCATGGCATGTACGGGATACCGCGCACGGAGAAGGGCCCGGCAAGCCAGATTGTCGGTGTCGTAGACACCGACAGGTGCAATGCTGCCGAAGTCGGGGACCCCCGCCACCGCCACGTGTGTGCCTGCCACTGCCAACAAGCCGCGACTCTCGTCGTCGACGGCGAGGACTGGATCACCGATCTCGGCGAAGGGGCGGTCACCGAGGATTCGATCGATGCGGAACGAGACGGTCATGGGCAGTGATCTTGTCAGAGGCGAAAAACTACGTGAAGCCACGGGCATCCAGAAGCTGAACAGAAGAACTTGACAGGGAAGATGGCCTCGGTGGTGGTGCGGACCGGCTGGTGAAGACGTCCGGCGAGACTACGGCCGGCAGGCCCACCGTGTGGATGCCGTACTCGTGCAGCGCACCGGCCTGGCGGGAGCCGACGCCGTGCAGCGCCTCGACCACCTTGTGCTGGTCCACGAGGCCCGTGACTGCATCGGGGCTGCGTCGCCCGCGGAAGGTGGTCAGCGAGCTGATTCAGTCGCGGATGACCTGGGTGGCGCGGATGGCGCCGTCCTCGAGATCCCAGTCCCTGAGGATGCTGCGGTACTCGCCGCTGCTGATCAATTCGTTCAGGGTCCGCTGGAGGGCCTTGCTCAGCGCGGCGTTGGAGCCCCGCACGGCCATGCCGACGGGGGCATCCTCGGCGAGGTCGCCCTGGGCCAGGTGGAAGTCACCATCGGATTCCTTCGCCTGACCGACGGCGTACGGGAGGTCGCTGACGACCGCGTCCAGAGAGCCGTTGCGGAGCAGCTTGGGGTAGTCGAAGAGGTCCGCGGAGGACTGCTTGATCGGTTCGGGGCCGCACTCCCGGTAGGACGCCTCGCGTATCGCCTCCTCGGAGCCGAAAGCGGCGACCCGCAGGCCGCACAGGTCGGCCCAGGAATGGATCTTCCTGGCCGTCTTCCACGGCGCGTAGGCGGTGTATCCGTAGTCGAAGTAGTGGAGGAAATCGACCCCTTGCCGTTCCTTGGCGTCCAGGGAGGCGACCGCCGAGCTCGGCATGAGGACGTCGTACTCCTTTCCGAGCCCCTCGAACGGGTTGCCCGGGCCGAATATCTCGACCCCGACGGTCTGCACCCGCAAACCGAGCCGCTCACCGAGCGCCTTGGCCAGGTCGGGGTCTGGGCCAGTCCAGTCACCCGCCTTGGGCCCCGGGCTGGTGTCCTCGAGCCAGCCGCTGTCGTCGGCCGCGTACGCGAGATTGTGTGCGCTGCCGCTGCGTTTGCCGGCGACGGCGACGGTGAGGGTGCCGGGGCGAACGAGGTGAAGCTTGTTCGCCTGCGTGCCGGAGCCCTCGTCGTCTCCCCTGATGTTGCCCAGCGTGTATGCCGTGACACCGACCAGCACGGCGACGAGGGCCGCGGCGCCGGTGATCAACCACGGGCGTGTGCGGCCGGAGGGGGGCGCGGGCGGCGGATCGAAGGGTGGCGGGACCGGGGCGGTCTCCGTGGGCAGCTCAGCCTCGGGCAGCTCGGCCGTCGGCTCCGCATACCTCGTCACATGCCCCTCCGCGACAGCGGCCAGCATCGCGTCGAGCCGCTCAGGCGCGGGCCTGGCCGCCGGGTCCCGGACCAGGAGCTCGGCCAGTACGGGCGCCAGTGCCCCCGCCCGTACCGGCGCAGGCAGCTCGCCGTCGAGGACCGCCGCCAGTGTGGCCAGTGGGGTGGGCCGGCGCAGCGGGTTGTGTCCCTCGACGCAGACGTACAGCAGCATGCCCAGCGACCACAGGTCCGATGCCGGTTCGTCATCCATGCCGCGGATGCGCTCGGGCGCCACGTATTCGGGGGTGCCAACGAGTTCGCCGGTGGCAGTTAACGAGGCGGAGGAGGGTCCCGTGGAGGAAGGGCGCTGCAGGGCGGCGATGCCGAAGTCAGTGAGTACGGCGCCGCCGTCCGGGCGCAGCATGACGTTGGCGGGTTTGACGTCGCGGTGGCAGATCCCGGCGGCGTGGGCCGTGCGCAGTGCTGCCAACACCTGGCGGCCGATCCGGGCGGCCTCGACAGGGTGCAGCAGGCTGCCATCGCCGAGCCGGTCCGCGAGGCTGTGGCCCGGGACCAGCTCCATCACCAGCCAGGGGAAGGAGCCTTCTTGCTCGTCGATGACGTGATGGATCGTCACGACATTCGGGTGGCTGATGCGGGCCAGCGCGCGGGCCTCGCGAAGCATGCGTTCGCGCAGCATGCGTGAGGCGGCGGAGTTCTGCGGTGCCAGTTCCGGCGCGGGCGGGCGAACTTGCTTGATCGCGACCTCCCGGTGCAGCGCGAGATCGCGGGCCCGCCACACTGTGCCCATGCCACCGCTGCCGAGCCGCTCCACCAGTTCGAAGCGTCCACCGACGACCTGTCCGCTCTCGCCCTCGATCACGGAGCGAGGTTACGCGCTCCAGTACGTGGACGACAGGGCGTTCGTGGCGAACTCCGCGGGGAGCCTGGCCGCGGTCTCAGCGGCCAGCAGCGCGAAGGACTCGGTCCGGCTCGGGGCCATTCTGCGGTTCCGTCGGCGTCACACCGTTGCCCGCCCCGCCCCGCCAGAGCCGTCGGCAGGGTCTTCTGCCCCGTGTGGACCCGTGGCCAGTCGGTGGCGAGCGCACTCGCGCCGTACCAGCTCCATCACCGACCCGGCCGCGCCGCTCAGGGAGCGTTTGCGCAGGTCCAGGACAGCGGTCGGGTTCGAGAGGCCCTGGGACGCCAGGATGTTCATCAAGGACCAGATCACGTCCGGACGCGCCCCGACGGGGATTTCCTCGCCGTCCGGAGCGATGACCGTGGCGGCGGTGGTGCCCGCGAGGAGGTTGGTGCGGGCCCAGTCCACGACGAACGATCCGCCGTTCGCTGCGGCGTACAGGACGACCTCCCGGGTGCGGTGCAGGACGGCGAGGTAGTCCATCGGCACCGTCAGCCGCCGGGCGGCGTCGAAGGGCGGTGTGCCGTCGGCGGGACGGATGCGTATCACCGTGTCCAGGACCGGCCCGTGGTCCTGAAAGGTGTGCGTGGCGGTCATCTGCAGGAAGCGACCCCGCACCAGCACGCCGCCCCGGCGCGACCAACGGCGGCTGACGGTACCGAACCCGGCCGCCGCGCCCGGAAGGCTGTCTACCAGCCACCGGGCCTCCTCACCCGGCTCGGTCACCGGCGCCCGGCCCTCGGGCGTGGCGCGGGCATGGTCGGCGACCGAGGCGTAGCGCGCCGCGACGGCCGGGTCCAGGCGCCGCAGGTCGAGCGTGTCACCGTCCAGCCCGATGCCGCCGGCCTCCCGGGAGATCCGCAGGTGACGCAACAGGCGCTCGGGATGCCCGGTCACCTCGGTCAGCCGACCGTCGAGGTCGATCACCCGGCAGGTTCGCGTGCCCGCCAGCAGGGCGCTGCCCGGCCAGAGGGGAGTGACCCGCCGGCCCTCCGCACGCGGACCGGCCCGGTCGGCGGGACGGTCCGGATCGAC
The DNA here is from genome assembly GCF_044765285.1 of Streptomyces sp. NPDC102490. NCBI lineage: Bacteria > Bacillati > Actinomycetota > Actinomycetes > Kitasatosporales > Streptomycetaceae > Streptomyces > Streptomyces sp. NPDC102490. The sequence goes on along the minus strand of NZ_JBIWJU010000009.1, from coordinate 347,426 downwards.
GAGGACGGCCAGTCGGCCCGCGGTGACCGCCGACAGACACAGGGACGGCACCCGCCACTCGCCCGTGGTCTCGAACGCTCCGGGACCCTCGTCGTCGTACACACGCAGCCGCATCCTGATCTTCGGCGTGAACTCGTCGGGGGTGAGGTCGCCGCCGTAGGTGGTGAAGGTGCCCTCGCCGTCGGGGCTGTAGTGCACCAGTGAGGCGTCCAGTACGTTCGCCCGCACCACCCGCGCCTGTGCCGGCCCCGGTGTCGGCCGAGGAGCCCACAAGACGAAGGTGTCGTCGCCGTAGGAGACGCTGCTGTCCTTGAGCCGGTCCCTTCGGGTGATCCGGGGGAAGCTGTTCCGCACGAACCGGAGCACCAGCACAGGGATCGCGAGAGCGCCGGCCCCTCCCAGGGCGAGCGCGATCCACGCCCAGTCCTCCCCCGCGCGCAAGGCGCTCCACCCCACGAGCAGGGCGAGCGGAACCGGAAAGCAACAGATCACGGCGCAGCCGAGACTGCCCGCCACCGCACGGCCGTAGCTACGCATCGCCCCCCTCGCACCCCGGTGCATCCCGTGCGGCATGCCGCACGACCGGAGACACCCACCGTCCTATCGTCCCGCCGCCTCGCCTGCACCGCCAGACTTCCGGCACCACGAATCCTCTTGCCGGACCGAGGTCCCCGAGACGTGAGCACGACGGGAACCGGCCCCTCCGGCCGGACTCCGCGCTCCGGGCACGCTGCTCAACTGGGCTGCGAGACGCACGGCGGTCTTCTCCCTGGCCCGCTGCCGGATCAGACCCTCCTTGGCGGCAGCACGCAGCCTGAACTCTGAACTGGCCCTCAGCACGCACACGTTCACCACTATCGAGGGCCTCAACGACATCCTTACCGATTCGGCTGACGAGGCCGAACCGGTCGGCGTGAGGTGAGCAGCGTTCTCCGCTCGCGTCGCTGCGTCCGGCACCCATGCCCGCCTGAGCCTGTACAGCGCTTCGACGGGCCCAGTCCGCCACGGCCGGCTACCGGATCCGATTGAACGCCATGCGCGTTCACGCTCTCCCGCCCCCAAGGAGCGAATCCCCTTGCCGGGTGCGCTGCCTTCCCGGCCGGCCGGGCTACCAGTGACGCAGGTCCTTGGTGAGTTCGCGGTGCCATTCGATGTGGCGCGGTACGTACTCGTCGGGTGCCGGTCCGATCGCGACGACTCCCGTCCGCGACGAACGCTTCGCTGATCTCCCTGACCATGACCGCCTACTACCACCCCGATCACCGCCTCGATCTCGAGCACAGCCTGCCATCGGGGGACCGTGGCTGCCCGGGCCCCGCTGCGACCACCTGCTGGTCAGCCTTCCCCACCGCCACGGACCTGACCTCGAGCAGTGCCCGCTGCCGGACGGCGATGCCCGCATCCTCCGGGTTCTGCCGGTCACCGCAGCCGAGATGGCACACCGACGCGAGCACAGCCACGAAGCCCTTGAACAGCTTTCCGACGAGCACGCGATCGTCCCGACCGATCCAAGGCGTCCATCCGTCGTCTGACCCAGCGAGCTTCTGGGACGCAAGCGGCAGCCACGGAGTCCCAACTCGTCGACATGTCGAGGCACAGTGATCACCGACTACCGCCCAAAGCCATCGCCAATCACTGTCCGCTTTCATCAGCGAAGCCACGGGCATCGCCGGGCGGTGCGGCGCACCGGTGCGGTGGCGCACCATCGCGCTGGGCCCACGGTGGCGTCCATCGTCATCCGGCGCACCGGAGTCCGGTGCGGCACTCGCGCAGCTCGGCGCCGAGCGTCACCAGGTGCAGCACGGAGCGGGAGAGCCGGTCGAGCCGGGTGACCTTCAAAGTGTCGCCCTCGCGAGTTGCCGACAGTGCCCGCCTGCGAGTTCGTGATCACGGGTGTGCGTGCCGGCAGACGGTCGTTTGCCGGCACGCCCATCGAGTTCTGCACGGCCGGCGTAACCGACTGCGCCCACCGACCGCGGAGCAGGCGGCCCCTTCAGCCTGCCAACTGCTGTAGCCATTCGCGCAGCAGAGCCGTCTCCGTGTCGCGCAGAGGCACCCCGGTGCTGAGCGCGGTCTGAAGTGCGGCGTCGAGGGCGAGTGCGTGCGAGGCCAGGTCGGACCCGGATGAGGCGGGCCTGTCCGTGGTGACCGAGGCGATGACGGTGTCCCGCAGCCGCGCCGAAGTGGTCAGGTCCCGGTGTGAGGGTTCTTCGCCGATCAGCGCCAGCGTGGCGCCCGTCGTGGCCGCGTGAATGACGCGGGTCGCCTGCTCCACCGGAATGCGAAGGCGCCCGGCCTCGGCCGTGCGGCGCAGCAGTCTCACCAGCAGGGCGTGCGCCTCGTCCGCGGCGGGGGGCCGCCGCCCGGGCTGCACGGTGCCATACATGAGCATGTAGAACGCGGGGTGCCGCAGTCCGAAGTCGACGTGCAGGTCCCAGCCGCGGTAGAGGTCGGCCACCGGGTTGTCCGGGGTCAGCGCCAGTGCCTCTCGTTTCTCGGCCAGGTACGTCTCGAATCCGTAGGCGGCCAGCTCGGCCAGGAGTCCGTCCTTGTCGTCGAACATCCGGTAGAGCGCGGGGGCCGTGATGCCCGCGGCTGCGGCGACCGCGCGCGTGGAGACCGCTTCGCTGCCGCCCTCCTCCAGAAGCTTGGCGGCCACCTGCAGTACCTGGCGTCGCGCGGCGCGTCGTCCCTCACTCATGGAACAACGATATCGCATCTTGCGTATCGCCGCTTTATCGGTGCTACTGTTTAAAGCGGAACGGCGATCCACGCTGATGGTGGCCGGCGCCGGCCCGCGACACCTGGGCATGCCCCGCACCCCGGCCCGGAGCGTCGGTCCCACTCGTGGAGCAGTGCGGCCGACCGCCGCACCGGGCAGCTCATCGTCTGCCGGCATCGTCTGCCGGCACACCACCGAACACGCCGCACCGCGGCAGGATAGGAACACCCGTGTCCGATATCTCGATCGTCATCGCGTCGCATTCCGGCTACGGCCACACCGCGCAGCTCGCCACTGCCGTCGCCGACGGCGCGCGCTCCGTCGCCGGGACGCACGCCCACCGCGTGGACGTCGCCTCCCTCAGCGACGCCGACTGGGAACTGATGGACGCCGCGGACGCCATCGTCTTCGGCACTCCCACCTACATGGGCACCGCGTCGGGGGCGTTCCACGCCTTCGCCGAGGCCACCAGCAAGCGGTGGAGCACCCGCGCCTGGAGCGACAAGCTCGCGGCGGGATTCACCAACTCCGGCTCCATGAGCGGCGACAAACTGCACACCCTGCAGTACCTGGCGCTCCTGGCGGCCCAGCACGGAATGCTCTGGGTGAGCCTGAACCTCCTGCCGGGCTGGAACACCACCGCATCCGGCCCCCAGGACGACAACCGCCTCGGCTTCTACCTCGGTGCCGGCGCACAGAGCTTCAACGACACCCCCGCCGTCCATGACGCAGACCTCAACACCGCCCGCCACCTCGGTCGGCGCGTCGCCGAGCACACCCGCATCCACCGCGCCGGACTGACCGCCGCAGCACACTGACACAACGGTCCGCCAGACATTTCCTTCCAGTCTTTCCGAGGAGTGAGTCATGCAGCACCGGACACTCGGGAGCCAGGGCCTTGAGGTCTCGGCGATCGGCTACGGCGCGATGGGCCTGACGATGGCCTACGGACCCACCGACGAGGAGGCCGGCGTCGCCGCCCTCCGCCGCGCGCACGACCTGGGCGTCACCTTCTTCGACACCGCCGAGATGTACGGCTGGGGCACCGGATCCAACGAGATCCTCGTCGGAAAGGCAGTCAGGGACTTCCGCGACGACGTGGTCCTGGCCACCAAGTTCGGCGTCGACATGTCGGTACCGCCCGAGCAGATCGGCGGCCCCCTCAACAGCCGGCCCGACAACATCCGCAAGGTCGCCGACAACAGCCTGCGCCACCTCGGCGTGGACCACATCGACGTCTTCTATCAGCACCGCGTCGACCCCGAGGTGCCCATCGAGGAGGTCGCAGGCACCGTCAAAGAACTGATCGACGCGGGCAAGGTGAAGTACTTCGGTCTCAGCGAGGCCGGGCCCGCAACGATCCGCAGGGCGCACGCCGTACAGCCGGTCTCCGTCCTGCAGACCGAGTACTCCCTGTTCGAACGGGACGCCGAGCAGCTCTTTTCCACCCTGGACCAACTCGGCATCGGCTTCGTCGCCTACTCCCCCCTCGGCCGCGGGTTCATCACCGGCACCGCCAAGCCTGCCGGCCAGTACGAAGCCACGGACATCCGCAACGTCGACCCGCGCTGGCAGCCGGGCAACTTCGAGAAGAACATCGAAGCCGTCGACCGGCTCGCCGAGCTCGCGGCGGCCAAGGATGCCACCGTCTCCCAGCTCGCCCTGGCCTGGCTCCTGACCCGGGGCGAGCACATCGTGCCGATCCCCGGCACCCGCAGCCCGAAGCGCATCCAGGAAAACGCCGGCGCCGCCGGCCTCGCCCTCACCGACACCGACCTCAAGGCCCTCGACGAGATCCTCCCCCACGGCGGCTTCGGCGCCCGCTACACCGAGGGACACGTGCCCACCTGGATCTGAGACCCTCCGGGGCAGATGCATTCGGACACCGACAGCGGCACACGGGCCGGGTAGGACCCGGATCACCGCGGCCTTGCAATGCCAGCCACGGCCAGAGTGCCCGAGGCCGGTGGAGCTCCGGTTCGAGCCGGACATGAACAGACGCCCCGACCTGGACCTGACCGCCCGGCACGCCGTGCCCAGGCCGGGCGCCCCCCGAGTGTCGACCGGCGGCGACCCTGGGGTGAAGGAACTGGGGCTGCGATCGCCTACGAACAGCAGCCGGTCACCAGCACTCTCGCCGCACAACCGCACAAACAGTGTCCGGTTCATGGAGGAAGGTTCAGCCGGCGTGTCTTCGTGGGCCCACGACAACCTCCTGGTGCGAGCATCTTGACGCCGTCGCCGGCGAACTCGATGACCGCCCACGCAAAACGCTCGGCTGGAAAACCCCGGCCGAGCGTCTGCATGAACTGCTCGCGGCCCGATCGACACGACCACGGGTTGCAGCGTCCCCTGAAACCGTCGTGGTAGCGGGCCTTACACCCGTGGCGGGACGGCAGACGAACTCAAAGCTGGGTCTCGCCGCCGTCCACGGCCAGCTCGATGCCGGTGGTGTACGTGGCATCGAAGGCGAGGAATGCGGCCGCCTTGGCGAACTCTTCGACGGTGCCGTAGCGCTTCATGGGGTTGCTCGCGGTCCGTTCCGCCCTGAACTGGTCGGCGGCCTCTACGGACAAGTCCATCGTTTCCAGGATCCCCGAGTCGATGGGACCGGGGCTGATCGCATTGACACGGATTCCCTGCGGAAGCAGTTCCCGGGAGAAGGTGCGGGCCATCGAGCGCAGCGCCGCCTTGCCTGCCGCATAGACGCTGGTGTCCACCATGCCGATGACGTTCGCGATCGAGGTGGTGAGGACGATGCCTGCGTTCGCGCTCAGCAGCGGAGCGAGCTTCTGCACAGTGAAGAAGGCGCCCTTGACGTTGATCGCGAACAGCTCGTCATACACGTCCTCGGTCGTCGACTCGAGGGGCGTGAGGGGTGAGATGCCTGCATTGACGAACAAGGCCTCGATCGAGCCGAGCTCGCTCTTCACACGGCCGGCGAGCATATCCAGGTCGGACAGTGAGGCCACATCCGCCCGGACGGCCGCGGCGTTCTCGCCGAGCCGCTCGCGTGCCGCGTCGAGCTTGGCCTGAGAACGGCCGGTGATCACCACGCGGGCTCCGCCTTGCACCAGCAGCTCCGCCAGCGCGAGCCCCATGCCGCTGCTGCCACCCGTGATCACCACATTCCTGCCGCTGTACTTACCCATGCCGAGGGTGCTCCGTTCCGTCATCAAAAACGTGGTGCCATGCCTGGATGCCGCGGTGCATGAAGTGGATCAGCGACGCTTTTCGATCTTCATGTCGCCTGTGGTGACCGTGCGGATGTGATCGCCGGCGAGCAGGTCGTGCGGATTGCCCAGGTCGATGGCACTGACCTCGTTGAGGCGGGCCAGCTGGGGAGGAGTGAGGTCGACCTGCAGGGCACCCAGGTTGTCTTCCAGCTGCGCGACGGTGCGGGCGCCGATGATGGGTGCCGTCACGCCCGGGGCGCTCAGGGCCCAGGCCAAGGCGACCTGGGCGGGTGTGCGGCCCAGCTCGGCGGCCACCTCCTTCACCGCATCGGCAATGGCAAGGTTGCGGTCGGTGACCCATCCCAGGGCGATGTTGAGACTCTTGCGGTTGCTGGCGGTTTCGCCGACGACGGAGCCCGCCGGGTTCTGGTCCTCCCGGCTGTACTTGCCGGTGAGCACCCCGCCGCCCAATGGGGAGAAGGGGACCACGCCGAGTCCCATCTCGCGTGCCATCGGGATCAGGTCACGCTCTGCGGTGCGCTCGATCAGGCTGTACTCGGTCTCCACCGCGACCAGTGGCGACCAGCCGCGCAGGTCGGCGATCGCCTGCATGCGCGACACCTGCCAGGCCGGGGCGCTGGAGATCCCCACATACAGAACCTTTCCCTGCCTCACCAGGTCGTCCAGGCCCCGCAAGATCTCCTCCACCGGCGTCCTGAAGTCCCATACGTTGACGTAGAGCAGATCGATGTAGTCGGTGTTCAGCTGCCGCAGACTGGCTTCCACCGACGCCAGCATGCTCTTGCGGTGGGTACCCCCGGAATTCGGGTCATCGGGCTGACGCAGCGTCGAGTACTTCGTCGCCAGCACCATCTTGTTGCGGTTGGTGCGGGCGAATTCGCCGAGCAGCCGCTCGGAGCTGCCGTTGGTGTAAGTGCTGGCGGTGTCGAAGAAGTTGCCTCCGAGCTCGGTGTAGCGGTCGAAGAGCTTGCGCGCCTCGTCGCGCTCGGCGCCCCAGCCCCACTCGGTGCCGAAGGTAGCCGTGCCCAGCGCCAGCGGTGAGACCCGGAGTCCGGAACGGCCCAGCAGCCGATAGGTGTCGAGAGTGAGTGCCATCGTGTTCTCCTGTGAGGTGCGGTTCGTGGCGTTCGAGAGGTGTGGATGGGGGCCGACTCGCCCGGGTTGCAGGCGCCGAGCCCGTAGCCGCCGGCCACGGTGATGTCCTGGCCGGTGATGTAGCCGGCGGCATCCGAGGCGAGGAAGGCGACTGCTTCCGCGACCTCCTGACTGGATCCGAAGCGCTCCAAGGGGATCTTCGAGCGCATGGCGTCCCGGCCGCTCTCGGACACCCCCAGCTTGTCGAGCAGCGGGGTGTCGGTGGCCCCGGGACTCACGGCGTTGACGCGAATCCTGCGCGGGGCCAGTTCCAGCGCCAGCGAGGGCAGCATGGCCAACAGCGCGCCGCGTGTCGCCGCCCCCACTGTGGCGCCAGGAGTGCCGCGACGGGATCCGATGCCGACGGTCAGCACGATCGAGCCGCCGTCGTTCATGAGGGGAAGGGCCTTTTGAAGAGTGAAGTACTGGCCCTTGAAGTTGAGGTCGGCGTGCTCGTCGAACGCTTCCTCCGTCACCTCGGCAACCGGTGCCGGACGGAAGATCCCGGCGTTGAGGAAGAGCATGTCCAGCGATCCGAACCGCGCCGACACCGCCGACATCAGAGCGTCAGTGTCGGAGAGCACGCGTCCGTCGGATCGGACCACGAGCACGTCACCGGGGAGCTCGGACTGCGCCCGCGCGAGGGACTCGGGATTCTGTCCGGTGACCGCGACCTGGTAGCCGCGAGCGTGCAGCAGCTCGGCCGTCGCTCTGCCTATCCCGGTCGTCCCCCCGGTGATGACCGCTGTAGGCATGGCAAGCCTTTCGTCGCTGAAGCGATGGGTGAGACCCCCGTAAGCGGGGACCTCCCCGCTTTCCTCACCGTACACTGAAACGGGGACATCCCCGAATCGTTCTCGAACCTCATCCGACACTCACGATCGCGAGGGTCATGACACCTCCACGCAGCACCCTGCGCGCCGACGCGCAGCGCAACCGCGAGCAGCTGATCGCCACGGCCGCCGAGGCCTTCGCGTCCGGACGCGTGATCTCGCTGGACGCGATCGCCAAACGCGCGGGAGTGGGAAACGCCACCCTGTACCGGCATTTCCCCACCCGAGAGGATCTGGTCGAGGAGGTCTACCGGGACCAGATCCGGCCCTTGCGCGACGATGCGCGCACCCTGCTGGCCACCAAGCCGCCCGCGCAGGCCCTCCACGCGTGGATGCTCCGATTCGCCGACTGGGCCGGTGAACGACGCGGCATCTGCGAGGCCCTGGTCGCCATGAGCGCTTCCGGCCGCTTCGGCACCGGACCGGTCTGCGACGAGGTCCAGCAGGTCCTGGCGATGGTGCTCAAGGCCGGCGCCGCAGCAGGAGAACTGCGCAGCGACATCGACCCGACCGACGTAGGCGGCATCCTCGCCGGTTTGCTCTCCGTGGCCGGCGCACCCGAGCAGCGCCCCCAGCTGAACCGAATGCTGGACGTCGTCGTCGACGGACTCAGGCCCCGCTGAGCGATACGCCGGCGGTTCGGCGAGGCGTCGGCCTGCGTCGGACGGCATGGCTGTTGCCGCGGCGGTCGTGGTACCCCAGACCTTGGTGAGGACTGCCGGGACGGTTGCCTACGTTCAGTCGTTCCCCGCCTCGCGACAGCGCCCGAACGGCTGATCAGGCGGTCCCGCCATCGCCGCTCTGGAGAGAAGTCACCGACGTGGCCTCCTCAATGCCCCAGCGGATACCGGCGATGCGGACCGGTTCGGCTGAAGACGCCTCGGGCGCAAGACGGGCCGCATGGTGCAGGCGGAACCAGGCGAGGGGCGGGAGTCCCTGGTCAGTGGGCGCATATCGGTGCCGGCCGCGTTCGAGGACAGTGCGGAGATCGCCGAGGCCCGAGTCCTGGTCCGTTCGTTCGCCGAGTTCAACGAACCGCGGTCCATCGCATCCGCACAGCCTGAGATCAAGGTCACGGTACTGCGCCCGCCACTCGGGGAGGAGGCACGCCAAGGCCCTTCAGGCCCGTTCGATGATCTTCTGAAGGGTTTTGAGTGCGCGAACCGAGGCGCCCCTCGCTGCCACAGCGCTCACGAGGTCGTCGTCTTGAAGCTGGCCGGCCATCCGGAGAGCGTCAACGACCCGCCGCGCCGTCTGCCTACCCAAGGTGTCGCCATAGCCGTTGTTCTTGTGGAAGGCCAGTCGTTCCAAGGCGTCCGACCAGCGCGTGTCCTCTACCGCGGCTTCTTCTCGCTGGGTGGACAGGTCCAAGGCGCCGCGCTCGCGTGCCCACCCCGCACGGACAAGTCGAATCCTTCGGTCACCACGAGGCACAAGTTCCTGGCCAACTCCTCGGCACACACGAGGCTTTCTAGGCTCGGCACGTACACGATGACCGGGTCGCCACTCGCCGGACGGCTGCGTGATTGCGGGCTCGTCTCCGCGTCTCGAACGTTCGTGACGAGGACTGCGGGAACCCGTTCCTCTACGGCCCTCGCTCGCATCCAGCGCGCTGCCAGGGCCGCGCGAAACATGCTGGCGCGGCACGCAGCAGGGTACGTCCGCAGCACGCCGCTGCTCCGTCGCTCGCCGCGCCGGTGGTTTCCGGCATGACCGGCGCGGCGTGGTCGACCGAGGATGCTCCCCGGGCAGTTGTCGGGTGAGAGAGCATCGTCATGGCTGGCAGGTTCGCCTCAGCAGCTGGACGATTCGGGGTAGCGCCGGTGGCGCCGGTCCGGCACTCCATCAGCGTCCCCGACCGGCTTACCCGTCCCGCTCCGAGGGGCCCGTGGTCGCGCCCGGGTCGACGGTGGCTCAGAGGGCCGGGTTGACCGGCGCGGCCTCCAGGCGGTCCATCGCACCCCGTGCTCCTGGTCGACCGAGGCGCCGGGTCACGCGGCCCGGACGGCTCGTCGGTCACAGACCAGCTGGCGCAGCTCGCGGCGTGCCGCCGGTGCCGAGGGGGCGGTCTCCCAGTAGGGGTGCCACCACAGCCGTACGGACAGGCGCAGCGGGCGGCGGCGCAGGGCGGTGGTGTCGGTGTCGGTGTCGCGGTGGCGGGGTACGGCGAGCGCGTCGTAGGTGGCGTTCCAGGCGGCTTGCGTCTGCACCAGGTCGTCGGAGAAGTCGGTCACGCCCTTACCGGCATCAGATCGCCTGTTCGAATCCACTGTCTCCTCAGACACGACCCGACCGGAGCCGTGGTGTGGACGGTTCAGTTGGTCCTTGAGCGCACGGATTGGCCCGGCTCAGCGTTGGAGATGCCCCCAGCGCAGTGACGGGCAGGGTGTGACTCGACGGTCTGACGCGAAAGGGTTCTCGCCCCTGAACGCCGGAGCCGGGCGGCGCGGCCCACAGCGTCCCGCGGTCCGGGAGGGCGCGCAGTCTCCGCCACGACGGGGCAGATTACGCTACCGGGTTCTCCAGGAAGGTCACTCGATTGCCGTCCGGGTCCTCCAAGGCGGCGAACCGGGTACGCTCGCCGCCGGTTTGCACCGCTCCCGCCGCAAGGCCGCGCTCCGCCAACTCGGACAGTGCCCTGTCCAGCGCGGGCACCTCCAGATTGAGCAGCGTCGAGCCGGCGTGTGTCGGGTCCTCGAAGACCTGGAGCCAGCCGCTCGCGGTGAGATGCCAGTCGGCCAGCGACGGCATCGGCCGGAGGTCCGCCGGACGGCCCAGCAGCCGTTCATACCAGGCCACCGCGATGTCAATGTTCCGTACCGGAGCGACCATCAGTACGCGAGCCACGTCCATGAGAATCACCTGCTTCCACAGCGCGTTCCTGATGCTTCTTCCAGTGCAGACAACACCCGGAACCAGAACTCATCGGACCTCGAAGCATCGCAGTCGGCCCCGGCACGGTGTCCTTCCCAACACGTGGTCGGGTCACGCCGGGCTTGGCCGGGCGTGCGGTCACCGAACACTGCTGCGCCCTGCGTGAGTGAACCGGGCCATCCCGCCGAGCGAACATGTTCGTTACGATCGGCTCATGAGTGCAGGAAGAGAGCCGATCAGCCGCCGGGACCGTCCGGCGAAGCCCGCCCTGTCCCGGCGTTGGATTGTGGACACCGCCGTGCGGATCATGCGCGCGGAGGGTCTGGGGAAGGTCACGATGCGTCGCCTGGCGCAGGAGCTGGACACCGGCCCGGCGTCGCTGTATGTCTACGTCGCCAACACCGCCGAGTTGCACGCGGCCGTTCTGGATTCCCTGCTCGGCGAGGTCGACCTGACCGGGCGGGACGGCGATGGCTGGCGCCAGCAACTCCGAGCCGCCATGACGTCGTACACCCAGGTGCTGTTCGAGCACCCGCAGCTCGCGCGGGCCGCGCTGGTCGCCCGCCCGAGCGGTGAGAACTACCTGCGCCTGGTGGAGCGCATCCTCGATCTCCTCTCACAAAGCGGCGCCGACCGCGAGCAGGTCGCCTGGGGGGTGGACAAACTGCTCCAGGACGCGACAGCCACGGCTGCCGAGCACTCCACCCGGGAGCACGACCCCGCCTCTGAGGACGACTGGAACGCCACCGTGCGTGCCCTGCACGCAGTGGACCCTGCCACGCATCCGGCGATCACCGCGCACATGCCCGCCCTGATCGGCGGCTCGGCGCCGGACAGGATCCGCTGGAGTTTCGACGTCCTCGTCAACGGCATCACGCACACACCTGTTCCGGGCCCAAGGAACTGAGACCGAGGCGGGGCCCGCCTGACGCCGGACGCCGCCGGAAGACACGGAAGTCCTCCTCGTCGGCCGCCGCTACCCTGCATGGAACTTGTTCTTAACGAACATGTTCGTTACGGTGGCAGAGGCCGAGATAACCCTTGCCGCCCCGGCAAGGAACCTTGCGGCGTCGGCGGCGATGGCTCGGCGCACCGAGGTATTCCCTTACTGCTTCCGGAGGCCGCCTTGAGCACCAGTCATTTCCCGATAGCGATCATCGGCGCAGGGCTGGGCGGCCTGGCCGCCGCGCGCGTCCTGCACGTCAACGGCATCGAGTCGGCGATCTTCGAGTTGGAGGCGTCGGCGGCGGCCCGTACGCAGGGCGGGATGCTCGACATCCACGAGAACAACGGGCAGAAGGCCCTGCACGCCGCCGGCCTCCACGACGACTTCCTCAAGATCGTCCACGAGGGTGGTCAGGCCATGCGCCTGCTCGGCCCCGACGGCACGGTGCACATGGCCGAGGAGGACGACGACACCGGCGGCCGGCCGGAGGTGGATCGCGGCGACCTGCGCGACCTGCTGCTGGACTCCCTGCCCGATGGCACGATCCACTGGGGCCGTAAGGTCACCGGGGCCCGGGCGCTGGGCGACGGGCGTCATGAGGTGACGTTCGCCGACGGCTCGGCCATTACCACCGATCTCCTGATCGGCGCGGACGGCGCCTGGTCCCGGATCAGGCCGCTGGTCTCCAGCACCTGGCCCGCCTACACCGGCATCTCCTTCGTCGAGACCGACCTGTTCGACGCCGACACCCGCCACCCGCGCAGCGCCGCGGTCCTCGGCAGCGGGTTCTTCATCGCCCTGGGACACGAGCGCGGTGTCCTCGCTCACCGGGAGACCGACGGCAGCCTCCACGTCTACACCGCACTCAAGGCCGAAGAAGGCTGGCTGGACACGATTGACTTCACTGACCGGGCCGCCGCCAAGGCCGCGGTCCTCGCCCACTTCGAGGACTGGGACGAGGGCCTGCGCGCCCTGGTCGCGGACGCGGACACGATCACCCCGCGCCGTATCCACGCCCTGCCCGTCGGGCACCGCTGGGACCGCGTCCCGGGCGTGACACTGCTCGGCGACGCCGCCCACGTGATGTCCCCCTTCGCCGGGGAGGGCGCCAACCTCGCCATGCTCGACGGTGCCGAACTCGCCCTGGCCATCGCCGCCCACCCCGGCGACACCGAGGCCGCCCTGGCCGCGTACGAGGAGGCCCTCTTCCCGCGCAGCGAGGAGGCAGCCGCCGAGTCCGCCGCCAACCTGGACACGATGTTCGGCGAGCGGGGCCTGGAGCAAATGGTCGCCTTCTTCACGTCCGGCCCGGCAGCCCAGTGAGGCCCGACCCGACGACCACCGCTCCCTCAGCCCCTCCCCGCATCCAGGAGCACCTCATGACCGCACCCCCGCAGCACACCATTCCGGTACGGCCCGGCCTCGACCTCGAAGTACGCGAGGCCGGAACCAGCGGCAGCCCGGTCCTCGTCCTGCACGGCGGCCCCGGCCCCTCCAGCATCACGCCCCTGATCAACCACCTCGCACCCGATCACAGGGTGGTCGCGCCGACCCATCCGGGCTGGGAGGGCACCGTACGGCCCGACGACCTGGACTCCGTGCCCGCCCTCGCCGCTGCCTACCTGGACCTGCTCGGCCACCTTTCGCTGTACGACGTGACGGTGATCGGCACATCCTTCGGCGGCTGGGTCGCCACCCAGACCGTCCTGGAGGACCGCGAGGGCCGGATTTCCCGGCTCGTCCTCATGGACGCCATCGGCCCCGTCATACCCGGCCATCAGATCACCGTGCCCGCCGGGCCACCCGCTCCGGCGGCCGGAGGACCGAGGCCGCAGGGCGGACCGTCCGCGCAGTCGATGGCCGCACTGCGCGTCTACACCGGGCCGGCTATGGGAGATGCCGGCATGCTCCCCCGCCTTTCCACCGTCAACTGCCCGGTCCTGGTGATCTGGGGCGCCGACGACACAGTCGTCACCCCCGACTTCGGCCGCGCCTACGCCGCGGCGTTCTCCCACACGCGGTTCGAACTCATCCCCGGCGCGGGACACCTGCCCATCCGCGAGCAGCCCGAAGCGGTCTTCGCCCACCTCGACTCCTTCCTCACCCCCCGAGCCCCGGCCACCAGCCACTGAACCCAGCCCTCTAACTGGCTCTAGCAAAAGCTGCTGGTCATGAGGCTGTCGGTCTCTCTGCTCGTATGTCTGGTTATGGGGAATCGTCAGTCGCGGCCGTGGCTCGTGTCGGATGAACTGTGGTCGCGGGTCGGGCCGTTGCTGCCGAAGCCGGGTCCGAAGAAGGTCGAGGGCCGGCCGCGGGTGCCGGACCGGCAGGGGCTGTGCGGGATCCTGGTCGTCCTGCACACCGGCATCCAGTGGGAGTACCTGCCCCAGGAGCCCGGCCTCGGCTCGGGCATGACCTGCCGGCGGCGTCTTGCGGCCTGGAACAACCCGGCGGGACCAGCTCCCCCTCTGCTGCTGAACGAGCTCCGGTCGAAGAACCAGCTGGACCGGGAACGGGCGATCATCGACTCCTCGCACGTGCGGGCTGCCCGCAGGGGCCCAAACGCGGGCCGAGCCCGGTCGACCGCGCACGCCCGGGCAGCACGCACCACCTCATCGTCGACGGCCAGGCCATTCCGCTCGCGGTATTCGCTGACCGGCGGCAACCGCAACGACGTCACCCAGCTGCTGCCCCTGCTCGACAAGACCCCACCCGCCGACGGGGCCGGACCGGCCGGGCCCGTCGGCGGCCGGACACTCTGCTGGCCGACCGCGACTACGACCACGACATCTACCGCCGCCTGCTCCGTCAGCGCTGCTGCTACCTCGACGTACCCTTCGAGACCACACTGCTCCGGCACGCGACCAAACCCGACGCCGTCTACCTGGCCCGCGTCACCCAAACCCACCTCCGCGACTGGTACCGGGGCAAAGACATGCTGCCCAACGTGCCGGAGACCGTCATCGACGCATCCAGCACCCTGGAGCAGACAGTCGGACGGATTATGCGGGAGACCGGCCTGGACCGCGTCCCCGTCGTCGACCGCTGACACCATCAGGACGTGCGTGACTCGCGCCCCTCGGCGTGGAAGGCATCGTCGGGTGACGTGGACCCTGCCCGAACCGATACTCACCGTCCTCGTGGCCAGCCCGGACCTGCCGCTCGGGCACGCGGCCGAGCCGAAGTGGGACGGTTTTCGCGCGCAGCTCGCTCGCTACGCCGACGGCCGGGTCCTGCTGCGCTCCCGCGCGCGCAACGCCTCGCCCGCCGTCACGGTACCGGCGCCACGACGGCCGCGCGCCTGGCCCGCCCACCTCGTCGTCTTCGACCTGATGCGCCAGGGCGGCACGGACCTCACCTCCTGGCCGTACAGCCAGGAGCCATTCGCAGAGAACGGGCTGGCCAAGCCGCTCACGCTGTGCCCGTCGACCGCCGACGCGGACACCGCCTGCGAATGGCTGACCTGGACGTCGGCCGGACTGGAAGGCCTCGTCTTCAAACCGCTCCGGGCCCCATACCGGGCGGGCGTCAGGGCGTGGGGTAAGTACAAGATCCGCATCATGCAGGACGCCATCGTGGGTGCCCTCACCGGCCCCGGCACCGTGCCGTGCACCCTGCCGCTCGGCCGCTCGGCCGCTCGGCCGCTACGACCCTGCTGGCCGACCCCGACACACCGGCCGGACCATCACCCTGCCCCGCACCACCGGGACCGCACTCGCCGAGCTGCTCACCACCGCAGACGCGAGACACCGATGGACAGGCGAACGTTCTCGGCAGGATGGGGGGCCCGGGAGGTGCTCACCGTTCACCTCGTGCGGCCCGACCTCGTCGTGGAGGTCGAGGTCGACGTCGCCCGCGACGCAGCCGGCCGATGGCGGCACCCCGCACGCCTGCACCGCACACGCCCCAACCTCACCCCCGCCGACATCGCCCCCTTCGACCGCCCTGCGCACCCACCAGGTCACCCTCCCCTGGTTCCCCGAGCCACACGACGGCTGGCCCGAGGAGACCGAGCGGGGTCGGGAACACCACGGCCGACCCGCCTCCGCGGGATTTCCGCTGGCGGAGTGCCTGGATGGTGTGCCTCGAAGTCACGGGGTTTGGATTCGCGTCGCACCGTCCGCGCCAGATGCATCAGGTGATCAGGCCGGCGCTGACCAGCCAGATGTGTTCACAGGTCGACGATGCCTTTTGCAACTCCTCGCGGGATTCCTGCGAGGCGTGGTAGAAGGTGCGCTCGATCATCCAGCACAGGGCGCGTGCCATCGCCGACGCTTGCTCTGGTCCGGTGCCCTCCTGGATGCCTGCTCGTTCCAGGACGGCGGTGATGGCGGTGATGAACAAGTCTGCCGTGTGGCTCCACAGCTCACCGATCTCCGGCACGGTCAACGACAGGTCGATCGCCGTGCGCATGACCAGGCCGTGCTCGTTCCACAGCTCCACCGTGCGCTGCATGGCTGCTGCGATGGCCCGGCGCGGCTCGTCAGTCTGCGCGGTGGCTCGGGACCGTTCCCACAGGTGCTCTACGGTCCGGGCCACGAGCGCCGTGACCACTTCTTGTTTGGAGCCGAAGTAGAAGTACAGGGCGCCGCGTGTGATGCCGGCGCCTTGGGCGATGTCGCCGACGGTCATGGCGTCGTAGCCCTTCTGCCCCAGCAGAGCTTCGCAGGTGTCCAGGATGGCCCGCTCCCGGACATCACCCTTGCGTTCGGTGGTGCGCCGGCTTCGCGCGGGGTGGTTGCTGGGCATCAGAGCTGAGCGCCGTCGGCGAAGTCGGTGGTACGGGAGAGGTGCTCCCATGCGCGGATGTCCTCGTCTACGGCCGTGCGCGCGGTGGTGACCAGTCGCAGTGCGTCCGAGCCCAGGACGAGGTGGGCCGGCGGCTGGTCGACCGATGTGATGTGTACGACGGCTTCCCCGGCCTTGGCCGGGTTGCCCAGTTGGTTCCCGCTTGCCTTCTGCCGCGCTTCGCGGATGGGGGTGAACAGCTCGTCGTAGTCGTCGATGGACTGTGCGGCGCGTGTCATGGACCGCCCGGCCCAGTCGGTGCGGAAGGAGCCGGGCTCGATCGCCGTCACGTGGATCCCGAACTGCGCAACCTCCTTGCCCAGTGCTTCCAGGATGCCTTCCAGCGCGAACTTGCTGCCGCAGTAGGCGGACATGCCGGGCACGGCCATGAGCCCGCCCATGGAGGTGACGGCCATCAGGTGTCCGCTGCGGCGCCGGCGCATCTGGGGCAGGGCTGCCTGCAGGGTGGCCACCGCCCCGAACACGTTGACCTCGAACTGCCGCCGCACCTCGGCCAGCGGGGTTTCCTCGAAGGTGCCCTCCAGGCCGTAGCCGGCGTTGGCGACGACGACATCCAAAGGACCGACGCTCTGCTCCACCTCCGCGACCACATCCGAGACGGCTTCACCGTCAGTCACATCCAGGATGCGGCCGTGAGCGTACCCGGATTTCAGCCCCTCGAAGGCCCGTAGGTCCTCCTCGGAGCGGACCGTTCCAACGACGGTGTGCCCTGTGGCCAGGGCGGCCTGGGCGATGGCACGGCCAAGGCCCGTGCTGACGCCGGTGATGAGCCACTTCTGCTGCTTCACGGTTCCTCCAGAAAGGTCTCTCGAGGAGCTCGACTGCCCCTCACCCAGAAAGTCTACACGGTGTCGATTTGGATCGGCGCGATGTCGATTCCACCACCCCCTGGCATCCGCAGTGCGACGTGACCAAGCCACAGATCGATCGCGCGGCCGACCCTGGGGTCTGCCGCCGGAGGACCGCGTCCCGCGGGTCACGGCGTACTGGCGCACAAACTTGATCATGCGCCAGTCGGCGCGCTGATGCTCGGGATCTCCAAGTCGGCCGCAGACCGCATCATTGACCACATCGGTCCCGCTGCCGGCACTCCGGCAGCGGAGCCGGTTCCGCAGGGACACCGTCCTCATCGTCGACGGCGCCCTGGTGCACCCGCGACCACTCCGTGGCCGAGCAGTCGAAGAACCATCGATACTCCACGGCCTGCCAAGTCGTGATCGATGCCGACACCCGCCGGATCCCAGGGCGTGTCCGCCTTTTTGGTCGTCCGGTCAGCGGTCTGCCCAGCCCGGCGCCCACACGTCGTGCGGGATTCGCGAGCCTGCGGTGCGCAGATAGCAGCGAAGCGCGGTCAGCACGGGGTGTAGGTCTGCGCTGCGGAACAACGGCACGTGCGGGTAGATCACGGTCGGGTCGTGCAACGGGATGCGCCGTAGGTCGTGAGCTCGGGGCCACAGATACTGGTCCCCGCTGCCGACGAGGGTGGCCAGCGAGGCCGAGTCGGCCGGCGTGTACATCAGTACCTCGTCAGCGACGTTGGGGCCGAGTGCGTCGATGCTCAGACCGAGGGCCTCGGACAGCGCCCGGCAGAACGCTGCCCACTCCGTGTCCGGCCTGATCCCGGGGCTCCAGATGCGGTGGCCGGCCAGGTCCGCAGGACTGGCCCAGAGCGCGTGGCGACGGCGCCACAGAGGCCGAGGGCGATCACTCCGGCGCCGGTCCGGATCGCTTGCGCACAAGGCCCGTGGTTCCAGCACCGAGTGCCGCTACCGCGGGCCTTGGGGCCTGCACAGAGCAGAATGAGAGGCGCCGCCCAGCTACCAGCCGGCCTTCACCGCGTTGTAGGCCGTACGACAGTCGGCGTTGGTGGCGTCCGCGGCCAGCTTCTCCATGGAGTCGCGCCAGACCATCTTGGCCACCCTCTCCATCTCCCGGGTCTCGGCCGGGACATTGGGTGCGTGCTTCTTGATCGTCGCCAGTGCGGACCTGGCGAACTTGTTGCACACGGGTCCGGCGGCGTTCCGGTAGCGGCTGTCCAGGTCCGTCGCGACCGCCTGGCCGTTCTGGGTCGCCCAGGTGTTCCAGGCCGCGCACGCCACCTCGGTGAACACTGCCTGGTCGGCCTCGCTCAGTCCCAACACCTGTGCCGTCATGGTGTTCTTGGCCTTGTCCGGGACCGTGAAGTCCACGACGGGGAACTTGTCGAGTGTTTCGAGCAGCGCTTCCTGACACGCGGGCGGCAGCGGAGCGGCCTGTGCGGCGGAGGGGACGGCCAGCGTGGAGACGCAGACCAGGGCCGCGGTGAGGACGGCGCGCCGGGCGGTATGTGAGAGAGACATGGGGCGGTGCTCCTTGCACTGGTGAACGGGTCGTTCCGGGCACCGATACAGCGCCCGACGGCTGCAGAACGATCACCGCCTGCCCAGGTCACGGGCGTATCGGCGGGACAGGGGGCGCACACGCAGTTGACGGCCGTCCGTGCGACGGGCGGAGTCCCCCGAGCGGCCCCGGGGCAGCCGGGCGGTCAGGCGGGTCCCACCCTTTCCGGCGCCGGGCCGGACTCCGCCGGTGGCCGGTGGACGCCAGGGCCCTCGGTCGCTCCAGCGCCGCGAGGCGCCGGAAGCGGTGGCTTCCTGTGCCGCACGAGCGCGTTCCGGGTACGTCGGCGGAAGACCAGGAATCCCGCCGCCGACGCGCCGATGAGCCAGAGGCACTGGGTCAGGAGCGCCCGGCCGCCCGACGCGTCGGAGAAGGCGGCGGACATGCTGGCCTGAACCGCCCCGTACGTCGGGAGGAAGCGCACGACGGCACTGTCGGACCCGGAGCTGGAGAGGGGATTCTGCAGGGCGACGTCGAGGACGCTGATCATCAGGATGGCGAACATCCCTTCGACCTCGCGCCGGAGCACCGACCCGAAGACCACGCCGAGCGCGCCGTAGGTGAGGGCGGCGCCGAACAGCGCGGCCGTGAGCAGCAGGGGCTGTCGCGGCGTCCAGGCGAACCCGGCGACGGCGGTGGCGTACACGGAGATCGCGACACAGACCAGTGTGAGCGCGGACAGCTTGGCGAGGACGAGGTGGTAACGGGGGTAGCCCGCCATCGCCAGCCGGCGGTCGAAGGCTCCCCCGGTGAACGTGGCCGCGAACATCATGAACCCCGCGATGAGGGTGACCGCGTTCAGCGCGCCGGTGATCTGAGTGAGGTGGTTGCCGGGCGGGGAGAGCACCTCGCCGGTCGCCCGGAGCCGGAAGGGGGCGGGCTGATCGGGAATGGTCACATAGGCGAGGGCGATCCACACCGGGATGTACACGACCACCAGTAGCATCGCGAACCGGTTGCGGGCGTGTCCGATCAGCGCGTACCGCGATGCCGTGACGAACAGGGACAGGTGCCGCCTCACGCCGCGGCCTCCGTAGACCGTTCCTGAATGTGCAGGCGCCCGGCCTCCAGGCGCCAGAGCTGGTCCAGCCGGTCGATGTCGTACGCGAGGTGCGAGACGACCAGCACCGAACGCCCGGCGTCGCGCAGCCTGGTCGCCAGTTCCCAGAAGCGCAGGTAGGTCTCCCAGTCGAAGCCCTGGTAGGGCTCGTCCAGCAGGAGTACGTCCGGGTCGTGCATGAGGGCCAGGGTCAGGTTGAGCTTCTGCCGCGAGCCGCCGCTGAGCCGACCCGCGCGCTGGTCGAGGTACTCGGTGAAGGCCAGTGTCTCCATCACCTCCTCGGCCCGTTCGAGCCCGGCGAGGCCGAACGCGCTTCTGAAGAAGTCGAGATGCTGGCGGACGGTGAAGGAGTCGTCCAGCACCACGGTCTGCGGACAGTAGCCGAACCTGCCGCTATGGTGCACGGCCCCCCGGTCCGGACGGAGTTCACCGGAGAGGATCTTCAGCAGGGTCGTCTTGCCCGCACCGTTCTCGCCGACGATCCCGGCCAGGGTGCCGGGCTTCAGCCGGAGGCCGACGCCCCGCAGGACGGCGTGCTGCCGGTAGGAATGGTGCACATCGTGGACGTCCATCGCTTCGCTCCGTCGTACCTGGCCTGTGGTCCGCGGAACCGGTCCGCGCGTGCCCAACGAGTCGGCCGGACCGGGGAAACGGCAGCCGGGAGAGCGGCCCCCTGCGGCGTCAACCTGGCGCCCACCCGTCACGCGTGCGGCGGGGAGCCTGCCCGGAACCCGCCTCGGTTGCAGTGGCGGCGGCTACCGTGACCGGGCTCCCGGAGGGCTCGTACCCATCTGACGTGAAAGGCTGGCCAGCCATGCGGAGAACGTGCGTGATCGGAGCCGGCCCGTCCGGCCTGGCCGCGAGTAGAGTCCTCGCCTCGCGCGGCATCCCGTTCGACTGCTATGAGGCGGGCTCGGGCATCGGCGGGCTCTGGCGCTATGGCAACGACAACGGCATGTCGGGGGTGTACGCGTCGCTGCACGCGAACATCTCCAAGGAGAGCATGTCCTTCTCCTCGCTGCCGATGCCGGAGCCCTACCCGGTCTTCCCGCACCACACCCAGGTCCTCGCCTACCTGGAGAGCTACGCGGAGACCTTCGGGCTGCACGGTCACATCAAGCTGCGCGCGGAGGTCACCTCCGTGCGCCCTCTGGAGGGCGGCGGCTGGGAGGTCACCCGCCGGAGCCGAGGAGCGGCGGAGGCGGAGACCGATCGGTACACCGAGGTGATGGTGGCCAACGGGCACCACTGGGACCCGCGTCTTCCGGACCCCGCTGTGCCCGGGGCCGGGGTGTTCGAGGGCTCCGCCGTCCACGCGCACGCCTACCGCTCCCCCGAGCCGTACGCCGGGCAGCGGGTTCTCGTCGTCGGGATGGGCAACTCCGGGTGCGAGATCGCGGCGGAGATCTCCCGTTCGGCGGCGCGGACGTTCCTCTCCGCCCGCGCCGTGGCGCACGTGTTCCCGAAGATGCTGCTCGGGCGGCCCGCGGACCACTGGGCGGTGAGCAGGGCGGCCGCTCTGCCCCGTTTCCTCAAGGACCCGGCGATGGCACTCCTGCTGCGGCTGGCCCGTGGGACCCCCGCACTCTACGGGCTCCCCGAACCGGTGCGGCGGCCTCTCGCCGCCCACCCCTCCACGTCGGACGAGCTCCTCCTCCAGCTGGCCCGGGGCGCGGTCACCGCGAAGCCCGGCATCCGATCCTTCGGCAGGGACTCGGTGTCTTTCACGGACGGCAGCCGCGAGACCGTGGACGCCGTGGTGTACGCCACCGGGTACTCGCTGTCCTTCCCCTTCCTGGACCCCGCCGTCTTCGCCGCGCCGGACGGCCGCACCGAGCTGTATCTGCGCACGGTGCCGCCCCGGCTTCCCGGGCTCTTCTTCATGGGGCTCGCACAACCGGCGGGAGCGGCCTTCCCGTTGCTCGAACCGCAGGCCGAATGGATCGCCGACCTGATCGAAGGGGAGGTCCTTCTGCCGACGCCCGCGCAGATGACCCGGTCGATCGCCCGTGCGCGGGAACGGCACGACAAGGTCTACGCGGCGACCTACCGGCACGGTATCGAGATCGACATCTGCGCCTACCGGCGGGCCCTTCGTCGGGAGCTCCGGGCGGGCAGGCGCCGAGCGCGCCGGGCAGCCGCTCGCCGCCCCGACGCGCCTCGTCCCGCTCCGGTGTCCGACACAGCGTGACCAGCCCTTCCGTGCCGGTACGGGGGCGGGGCCGGCCACGTACGGGCTCGTGGCGGCAGGGGACCGCGCCCCGGCCCGTACACCCGCTCATCACCGCTGCACGCTCTCCTCCAGCTCTCGCACCGCCTGTTCCCACAGCTCCGGCAGCAGTTCGCCCAGCGGCAGGGCGCGGTCCGCGACGAAGGACACCTCCGCCCAGTCGCCGAAGAACGACAGCCCCACTCCGCAGAGGTGTCCCGGCACGAGGAGCGGCAGCAGGGCCGTCCCCGTCACCCGGGTCTCCCCCAGGCTTCCCTTTTCGGCGAGCGGCATGGACGTGGCCATGACGTTGGTCACGCGGGGGGACAGCATCCTGCGCAGGTACCACGCGGTGGGACGGTCCGGCATGTAGCGGACCAGGTCCTGAACGGCCTGTCGCCAGGTGTCGCCCCGCAGCTTCCGGGTCACTGCCATGATCTGGTCGAGCCGTCGCAGCGGCGCATCCTCGTCCGGGCGGCCTGGGGCGGGGCGCACCGGCAGATCGACCGGAAGGGCGAAGCAGCGGTTGCCCCAGGTCTGCTCCTCGTCGGCCCGCCGCGCGTCGACGGGCAGTACGGCCGTCACCCGGGGCAGTGGCACACCGGAGCGGGCCGCCCACGCCGACAACGCCCCGGCCAGCGCGGCGAGATGCGCGTCGTGGGCCGAGCCACCGCGTCCGGCGCCGATCAGCCGCAGGGTGTCCACGGGGACGCGCCCCCGCCACAGCCGCCGCTCACCGGTGGGGGCGAAGGCCGGGTCCGGGCGGTGACCGCGCACGGCGAAGGTGCGCGCCAGGAACCTCGTGGCCAGCGCGACGGCCGCGCCGAATCGCCGGGGCACGCCGACCACGCCCCTCCCGCCCGGCAGCGGACGCGCTGACGGCTCCCCGTCGCCCAGCATCGCGCGGAACGTCATGGCGGCGGCCGAGCCGTCCTGGCAGGCGTGGAGGAAGCGGTAGCAGAGGGCGTACGCGTCGGGTTCGTGGCCGTGGATCAGCCAGACCCCCCAGTAGGCGCCGGGCGCGAACGGGGCGTTGAGCGCGCTGTGCAGGGCGATGTCCCAGTCGGCGGGTCCGTCGGCCACCACCTCGTACACATGCCGATCGACGGGGAAGTCCTCGCACGGCTGCCACCCGGGCCGCCTGTCTCCCGTCACCCGGCTGGTGAGCAGCGGCAGTTCACCGAGCCGGAACGCCACGTAGGCGCGGAGATCGGCCAGGCTCGGGGGCGGACCGCTGAGATACGCGACGCCACCCGCGTCCCAGCGGACCTCGGGGCGGCGGCGCTCCAGGTCGAGGAACGCGCGATCGACCGCGTGGGTGGGATGACGCGGCGGGGGGACGGAACGCTTCGGCCGGTCGGACCCCGTAGAGGGGCCCGCTGACGCGGTGGGCGGGGCGGACACGGTGGGCTGCTCGGAATCGGGCATGCGGGTGCGGGCTCCCGTTCGGGCCGAGGCGGTCGCGATGACCACCGGTGGTGGGACAGAGGTACGGCAGCGCGCGAAGGGCGGGGAAACCGGCGGCCGGACGCCCCACCCACCCGAGCCGGTCGCACTGCCGGGACCGGCGGCTCACCAGGATGACCGGCGACCGGGACAGCGCCGGCCGGCTGCGGCGGCCCGTCCCGGCTCCGCGGGCGCGTACCGGACGGTTCCGCGACGGTCGCCGCCCACCCGCTCTCCGCACCTCGCGGCCTCGTTTTCCCGTGCCGCGGCGGGCCCCTGACGCCTGGCGCGCGCGGCCGGGTCCCAGGTCTCGGCCCCCGAGCGTGTGATCCCGGGGTACCGCGACGAGTTCCCCCGAAAGAGGGACCGGCCCGAGCGGTGTGCGACGGCGGCACCCGCGGTCGAGCGACATCCTCCGTTCGGGTGGCCAGGACGGATCAATGGGTGTGTTCCGTCCGCCGTCTGCCATTGTGTGGAAAGCACCGGAGATCACCAGGGTTCGAAGGCCTGGTGAGCCCCGTCCGGGACGGGCGTCGGGAGAGCCGGGGGCACCGGCAGCACGGATCGGCGGGACGATCCGGACCGTGCGCGGCACGATCGCCGACGACGACCCGCGGGACGGTCGACGCCGTGCCGCTCGTTTCCGCTTCCGGTCCGCCGCACCGCCCGGTGCTCCGCCTTCGCACGCCCCGCACGGCGGGGGACCGCCCTTCTCACCGCTCTGGGAGCCATGCTCGTGCACGTCGCACTCACCGGCGCCACCGGATTCCTCGGACTGCGCCTGTTACGTCGTCTGCTCGACACGCACGAGTGGGTGACGGTCCTGACCCACGCCGGTTCGGGCGACGCGCTGCACCGCATCACCCGTTCCCTCGAACTGACGGGTGCGCCGAGCGCGTTCCTCGCACGACTGCCGGAACGGCTGAGGGTGGTGGAGACCGACCTGGCGCTGCCCCGGATGGGCCTGTCCGCACGGGCGTTCCGAGAGCTGGCCGACAGCCTCGGCGCGATCTGGCACAGCGCGGGAAGCATCCATCTGGAGGGGGACCTTCCCGAGCTGCGACGGACCAATGTCGAAGGCACCCGCCACGTCCTGGAACTGGCGGCCGCCGGGCGCGCGGAACCGGTGGTGCGCCATGTGAGCACCGCGTTCGTGGCCGGCGCACGGCGCACCGGTGTGGCGTACGAGGACGAACTGGACGACGGCGCCGGTTTCGAGAACGCGTACGAACAGTCCAAGTACGAGGCGGAGCTGCTGGTTCACGCCTGGTCCCGCGAGCACGGGCGACCGGCCTTGGTGCTGCGGCCCAGCATCCTCGTCACGGACGTGCCCTCGCACCCGGAGCTGCCTTCGCACCCACTACAGGTCATCGAGCGCATCCTGCGCGACGCGCGACGCGCCACCGTCGCCGCACCACCGACCGCCACGAGCCCTCCCACCGGGGCTCCGGACGGTCCTTGCTGCGGCGCTCCCGGGTCCCCGTGCCCCGGGGGCCGGCCCCGGGTACGGACGGTGGGGCACCCGCACGGGCGGCTGAACCTGCTACCGGTGGAGCACGCGGCCGACGTCATGGTCCGCCTGTCCGAACTGTCGTCCTCACACGGGGTCGACACGTACCACGTCGTCCATGACCGCGATGTCCCCGTGCCCACCGTCGTCGCCCTGCTGGAACGGCTCGTCCCCCTCTCGATCGACCTGGTCGACGCCAAGCCGACCGACCCGTCGGCGTTGGAGACCCTGATCGACTTCTACCCGGGCATCACGGCCTACCTCACCCACCGGCGGCGGTTCGACGACACCCGGGTGAGGACCCTGCTCGGTCCGTCGGCGGTCTGCGCCCCGGTCGGTCTCGATCGGCTGTGGTCCGGACTGGCCCCGAGGAGCGGGGCGATCCCCGGGCCCCCGGACACCCCACTCGCCCCTGCGCCCGCACCGTGCGCCTGAGCCTCCCGTACGTCGCAGACGGCGTGCGCCCGACCAGCAGCAACCGTCCCGTCCCGTTGGAGCTTCCGTGTCCGTTCTCGCCGCTCCCGGCGCCCTTGCCGTGCGTCCGCCGGTCTTCTCCCCCGAGGGGATCGCCGACCGTGTCCGGCTGATCCGGGAACCCGTGCACGTCGTCACCGGGCCGGACGGCCGGGAGCTGGGCCTCGCGACCGGGGCACCGCCCGCCGGTCCGGTGATCGGCACGCTGCCGCCGCTGTACCCCGAGTGGCTCGGCGGCCGGACCTTCTGCGAGGCGCACAGTGTCCGCTTCCCCTATGTGGCGGGGGAGATGGCGAACGGCATCGCGACCACCGGCATGGTCGCGGCGATGGCGCGGGCGGAGATGATGGGCTTCTTCGGTGCGGGCGGCCTGCCCCTCCCGCAGGTGGAGCGAGCCGTGCACTCCCTGGCGCAGGAGCTGGGGGCCCGCACGAACTGGGGAGTCAATCTCATCCACTCACCGGCCGAACCGGAGCTGGAGTGGCGGGTCGCGGAGCTTCTGCTGCGCTGCGGTGTCCCCCGGATCTCGGTGTCGGCGTTCATGGAGCTGACCCCTGCGGTCGTCCTGTGCTCGGCGCAGGGCCTGCGCCGGGGTGCGGACGGCGGCGTCGTCCGGCGTACGCGGCTGCTCGCGAAGCTCTCCCGTCCCGAGGTGGCCGAGAGGTTCCTCTCCCCCGCCCCGCCCGCTCTACTGGACCTTCTTGTCGCGCGGGGCAGCCTGACCCGCGAGGAGGCGGCGCTGGCCGCCTTGGTGCCGGTGGCCGAGGACATCACCGTCGAGGCGGACAGCGGCGGGCACACCGACAACCGGCCGTTGTCGGTCCTGCTGCCGCGGATCGCCGCCCTGCGCGACACGGTCTGCCGGCGGTTCGGGTACCGGCGGCCGGTCCGCCTGGGCGCGGCCGGGGGCCTCGGCACCCCGGACGCGGTGGCCGCCGCCTTCGCTCTCGGCGCGTCCTACGTCGTCACCGGTTCGGTGAACCAGACGGCGGTCGAGGCCGGTCTGTCCGATGAGGCCAAGGCCATGCTGTGCGACGCGGACGTCGCCGATGTCGCCATGGCGCCGTCGGCCGACATGTTCGAGCTGGGCGTGAAGCTGCAAGTGCTGTCGCGGGGCACGATGTTCGCCCGGCGGGCCGGCCGCCTGTACACGGCCTATCGTGACCACGGCTCGCTGGAGGAGATCCCGCCCGCGCTGCGTACCGCCATCGAACGCGACGTGCTGGGCGCCCCGTTCGAGGAGGTCTGGCAGCGCACGCGTGCCTTCTGGGAGGAGCGCGATCCGGCGGAAGCCGTCCGTGCGGAGGCCGACCCCCGGCATCGCATGGCCCTGGTGTTCCGCTGGTACCTGGGCAGTTCCAGCCGGTGGGCGATCACCGGGGAGAGCGCGCGGCGGGCCGACTACCAGATCTGGTGCGGACCGGCGATGGGCGCGTTCAACCGGTGGGCGGCCGGCACCTTCCTGGCGGAACCGTCCCACCGGTCCGTGACGCAGATCGCCCTCAACCTGCTGGAAGGGGCCGCGACACTCACCCGCGCCCATCAAGTGCGCACGTACGGTGTTCCGTTGCCTTCCGAGGCGTTCACCTACACACCGCGTGAGCTGGCATGAGCGGCCCCGCCGCCGCAGCACCGTCCGACGCCGCCCGACCCCGAGGAGAGACCATGTCCGGCTCCACCCCCCGCCAGGTCCCCATCGCCGTGGTCGGCGTCGGGGCACTGGTTCCGGGCGCCACGGACGCAGCCGGCTACTGGCGGGTCGTGACCGGCGGCCGCGACCTGATCACCGAGGTCCCAGCCTCCCGCTGGCGGGTGGAGGACCACTACGATCCGGACCCGGCCGCTCCCGACAAGACGTACGCCCGCCGGGGCGCCTTCCTTCCCGAGGTGGACTTCGACCCGATGGCCTACGGGGTGCCTCCCGCCAATCTGCCGGCCACGGACACCTCCCAGCTGCTCGCCCTCATGGTCGCCGACCAGGTGCTGAGGGACGCCGGCGGGATGTCCGGAGTCGACCGGGACCGGACCGGCGTTGTCCTCGGGGCGGCCGCCCTCGAACTGCTGCCGCACATGTACGGGCGTTCCCAGCGCCCCGTGTGGCTGGCGGGGCTGCGGGAGAGCGGGCTCGACGAGGCCGAGGCGCAGGCTGTGTGCGACCGCATCGCCGCCCGCTTCGAGCCGTGGCGCGAGTCGACGTTCCCGGGGCTGCTGGGCAACGTCGTCGCGGGACGGATCGCCAACCGGTTCGATCTGCACGGCGTCAACCACACCACCGACGCCGCCTGTGCCAGCTCGCTGGCCGCCCTGTCGACGGCGGTCGGCGAACTGTCCCTCCGCCGGGCGGACCTGGTCATCAGCGGCGGTGTGGACACCGGGAACGACATCGGCATGTTCCTGTGCTTCTCCAAGACGCCCGCGCTCTCCCCCAGCGGCGACTGCCGCCCGTTCGCGGAGGCGGCGGACGGCACGATGCTCGGTGAGGCGGTCGTGATGTACGCCCTGAAGCGTTTGTCCGACGCGGAGCGCGACGGCGACCGGATCCACGCCGTGATCCGGGGCATCGGCACCTCGTCGGACGGCCGGAGCACAGCGATCTACGCCCCGCTGCCCGAGGGACAGGAACGGGCCCTGCGACGCGCGTACGAAGAGGCCGGCTACCCGCCGGAGACCGTGGAGCTGGTCGAGGCGCACGGTACCGGCACGAAGGCCGGGGACACCGCGGAACTCGCCGCGCTCAACGCGGTGTTCGGCGCTTCGGGACGTCCTGACGGCCAGTGGTGCGCGATCGGCTCAGTGAAGTCGCAGATCGGGCACACCAAGTGCGCGGCGGGTGCGGCGGGGCTGCTCAAGGCAGTGATGGCCCTCCAGCACAAGGTGCTCCCGCCCACAGTCAAGGTCGAACGGCCGAACCCGGCGGCCGCCGCCCCGCACGGCCCGTTCTACGTGAACACGGAGGCCCGGCCGTGGGTGCGGCCGGCCGGTCATCCGCGCCGGGCGGCGGTGTCGAGTTTCGGCTTCGGCGGCAGCAACTTCCACGTCACACTGGAGGAGTACGCCCCGCCGACCGCGCCCACCTCCTCATCGGGCACGCACGCAGACACCCCTGCGCGCCCCGCGCCGAAGACCACGGGCCGCCCTGCCCTGCGCCACCGCACGGCGTCGAGCGAGCTGGTCCTGTTCGCCGCCGCCTCGCCGTCCGCCCTGGAGGAACTGCCCAAGGACGGACGGCCGCTGGCCACCCTGGCGAGGGAGAGCCACGCCGCGTTCTCGCCCACCGCCCGGGTGCGGCTGGCCGTCGTCGCCACCGATACCGATGACCTGCGGGGGAAGTACGCGCAGGCGCTCGCGCACATCCGGCGGCGCCCCGAGACGTCGTTCTCGGCCCCTTCCGGAATCCGGTACGCGTACGGGGAGCCCGCACCCGGCCGCATCGGCTTCCTGTTCCCCGGGCAGGGCTCCCAGTACGTCGGAATGGGGGCCGAGCTCGCGATGCTGGCCCCGGCCGCGCAGGCCGTGTGGGACCGGCTGGGCTCCACCCGCTTCGACGGAAGGCCGCTGCACCGGGCCGTGTTCCCGCCGCCCGCCTTCACCGAGGAGGAGCGCGCCGCCCGAGCGGCCCTGCTGAACGCCACCGAGTGGGCTCAGCCGGCGCTGGCGGTGCACGCGCTCGCGCTGCTGGCGGTGGTGCGGGAACTGGGGCTGCGGCCGGACTGCGTGGCCGGCCACAGTTTCGGCGAACTGGTGGCACTGCACTGCGCGGGCTCCCTGGACGCGGAGTCGCTGCTCGGGCTGGCCCGTCGCCGCGGCGAGCTGATGCGGGAGGCGGCGGCCACCCCGGGCGCCATGCTGGCGGTGGCGGCGGACCGGGTACGCGTGGCGGAGGTACTGGCCGACGGTGGCTTCGAAGACATCTGGCCCGCCAACCACAACTCGCCCCGTCAGACGGTGCTCTCAGGTTCTGCGGCGGCGGTCGAAAGGGCGAGGAGCGCCTTCTCGGCCGCGGGGATCGCCACCCGCGAACTGTCCGCGTCGACCGCCTTCCACAGCCCGCTGGTCGCTCCCGCTGTCGAGCCGCTCGCCGCCCACCTGCGCACGGTGACGTTCTCGGAACCCCTGATCGAGGTCTACGGCAACACGGACGCGGCGCCCTACCCCTCCTGCCCCGACGCGGTGCGCCACCGGGTCGCCGGTCATCTCGCCTCGCCGGTCCTCTTCCAGGACCAGATCGAGGCGATGTACGCGGCAGGGGTGCGGACCTTCGTGGAGGTCGGCGCGGGCGCCACGCTCACGGGCCTGGTCGGGCAGATCCTCGGCGACCGTGAGCACGCGGCCGTGCCCCTTGACCGGTCGGCCGGGGCGGGCGCCGACACCTTCCACGCCGCGCTCGGTGAACTCGCCGTGCGGGGCGTTCCCCTTGACCTCATCCCCCTCTGGACCCCCTACGCATCGCCCGGAACACCAGCGAAGGAGCGCGAGCCCCGAATGACCGTGAAGATCAGTGGAGCCAACTACGGTCAGCTCCCGCCCTCCGGAACCCCGCACGTCGAACCGGCGCACGCCCCGGAATACGGGCCGCGCCCCGACGCCGTACCGGCGGTCGCCGCCCCCGCACCGGCGGTCGCTCTGCCCTCGCAGCCCCCCGGCGACGTGCCACTGCCACCGGTATACGTGCCGGCTGCCGCGTCCTCGCAGCAGGAGTTCGGGCCGTCGCACCCTGCGGAGGCGTCGGCTGACGCCCGCCCGGTCATCGGCGACGATCGGCAGCTCGCCGTTGAGAGCATCCACCGGCAGACGGCCGAGACCCACCTCGCCTGTCAACGTCTGCTGACGGACAGCCATATGGCCTTCCTGAGGATGACCGAGACGACCCTGGCCGCGCTGCTCGGTGCGCCGACCCCGGGTGCGGTCGCGGACATGACAGCGCCCGCTCCGCTGCCGCTCCCCCGATCCGTCGGCCCGCTCGACGTACCGGCCGCCGTGGCGCCCCCGGTGGCGGCGTCGGCTCCCGCGGCGGTCGTCGGGGCCGCGACGCCGTATCCCGTGCCGGAGGCGAGCGCCCCTCCGGCGAGCGGCGCGGTGCGCCCCTCGGCACCGGAGCCGCCACTGCCGACCGAAGCACCGGCAGGGGACACGTCGGCGCCGGACCGATCGGCGCCGGAGCGTACTCCCTCGGAGCTGTCTTCCTCCGAGCTGGAGGAGTTGCTCCTGTCGGTGGTGGCCGATCTCACCGGCTATCCGACCGCCATGCTGCACGTGGACATGGATCTGGAGGCGGACCTGGGCGTCGACTCCATCAAGCGTGTCGAGATTCTGTCGGCCGTGCGCCGCCGGGTGGGCGACGTGGCGGTCGACCCCGGACTGCTCGGCAAGCTCCGGACCCTGCGCGAGATCACCGCGGCACTCGCCTCCGGCGCCCGGACCGCCGGGCCCGCGCCGGAGCCGGACATCCCTGGCGTGCCCGCGCCCCGCGCGGACGCGTTCGAGCCCTCCCCGGCAAAGGCTCGCGAGACCGCCCCGTCCTCCACGACCGTCGATGTCCCGGCCCTACGGGGCGACGGACCCGGGCGGCCCGCCGACGACGCGGGGGCGGACGGGTGGACACCCTTGACCCGGCTGGTGCCGTGCATGGTGGAGTCCCCGGCGTCCGGGCTGACCACCGCGGGGCTGCTGGACGGGCCGGTCGTGGTGAGCGGCGAGGACGTGGCGGGGTGCCCGGTCGTCGGCCTCGTGGCCCAAAAGCTGGCGGAGCGCGGTGTGGACGCCACCGCCGTGGCGGAGGTACCCGAAGGGGCGCGCGGCGTCATCCACCTCGGCGGCCTGTCCGCGAACGGCACGCCGGACGAGGCCCGGGAGGTCCACCGCTCGGCGCTCCGCGCGGCGCGCGCGCTGGCACCGCGGGCGGCCGGGGACGGCGGCCTGTTCGTCACCGTCCAGGACACCGGCGGCGACTTCGGGCTCGGCGGACACGCGCCCGGCCGTGCGTGGCTGGGCGGGACGGCCGGACTGGCGAGGACCGCCGCGAAGGAGTGGCCGGACACCCAGGTGAGGGTCCTCGACTGCGAGCGGGGCGGGCGGGATGACGAAGAGGTCGCCGACGCGATCGTGTGCGAACTGCTCGAAGGCGGCGCCGACACGGAGGTCGGCCTTCGTGCGGACGGCACCCGCGCACTGCTGCGGATGGTGCCCGGCCCGCTCACACCGGGCGGCGCCCCGCGCATCGGCGAGAACTCCGTGATCGTGGCCACCGGCGGCGCCCGCGGGGTGACCGCCGCCGCGCTGCTCGACCTGGCCAGGACCCACCGGCCGCGGATCGTCCTGCTCGGACGGACGGAGGCCGCCGCCGAGCCCGCCGGCCTGGCATCGGCCACCGACGAACGGGCCCTCACCCGACTGCTCGCGGAGCGGGCCCGGGACGCGGAGGGGTCCTCGCCCGCCCGGATCGCGGAGGAGGCCCGGAGGATTCTCGCCGCCCGCGAAGTACGGGCGACGCTGGCCGGGCTGGAGGCCGCCGGTTCGCCCGCCCGATACGTCAGGGTGGATGTCCGCGACGCCGACGCCCTCACCGCGGCACTGCGCGAGGTGCGCACCACGTGGGGGCCGGTGACCGGCATCGTGCACGGGGCGGGCGTGCTCGCCGACAAGCGGATCGCGGACAAGACCGACGAGCAGGCCGAGCGGGTCATGGCCACGAAGGTGGACGGCCTGCGGGCGCTGCTGACGGCGACGGCGGACGATCCCCTGGACACGATTCTGCTGTTCTCCTCGGTGGCCGCCGTGTTCGGCAACGCGGGCCAGAGCGACTACGCCATGGCCAATGAGGTCCTCCAGCAGGTCGCGTCGGCCGAGCAGGCTCGCCGCCCCGACTGTCTGGTGCGCTGCGTGGCCTGGGGCCCCTGGCAGGGCGGCATGGTCACCCCGGCCCTGGCCGCGCACTTCGGCCGGTCCGGGGTGCCGCTCATCCCCCCGGCCCAGGGGGCCGCGGCCTGCACCGCCGAACTGGACGGTGCGGCCGGCGAGGCCCGTGTCGTGCTGACGGCCGGCGACGGGCCGGCCGTCGCGGACGAGCGGTTGCGCGCACAGGTGCTGGTCAGCTCGGAGACCCTGCCGCAGCTGGCCGACCACGCGCCCGCCGGTGTCCCGGTGCTGCCCGTGGCGCTGGTCCTGAACTGGTTCGCGGGCGCCGCGGCAGCCTGGCTGCCGACCGAGGGGCAGCTCGTCCTGCGTGATCTGCGGGTGTACCGGAAGTACGACCTGCCGGAGCTGGAAGGCGTGGGCCACCGGCTCACCGTGCTCGGCAGCCGGGGCGCGCCCGGTTCCCCGGCCGGGGTGGAGACAGAGCTGCGGGGCGAGGAGGGCCCGGCGCATTTCCGTGCCGTCGTGGACACCGGCGACGGCGCGCCCGACCGGTCCTCCTGGGACACCCCGGCGGACCTGAAGCCGCTCGACGTGGCCGCGCCGTACCACGGGGGCGTCCTCTTCCACGGCCCCCGGTTCCACGCCCTGCGCGAAGTGCGCGGTGTGTCGGAGCAGCACGGGGCGGAGGCGACGGTCGCGGGCCTGCGGTCCCTGGGCTGGCCGGGCGGGCACGGTCCGCTGGATCCGGCCGCCGTGGACGGCGCGCTCCAACTCGCGCTGCTCTGGGGCGAGAAGGTGCTCGGGACTGCGACCCTGCCGATGGCCGTCGCGGAGTGCAGGGTGTACCGGCGGGGCCCGGTGGACGACGCCGTGCGCTGTGTGGTGCGGGGACGGAAGGCCCACGACACCGGGGCACGCTGCGACGCCGCGCTGATCGGCCCCGGCGGGTCCGTCCTGCTGGAGCTGACCGGCGTCGAACTCGTCAGCCGCCCCTCCTGACCGGGCACTTTCCCTCCTGTCCGAACCCGTCGTGAAGTGAGAGCCCCATGCGTTTCGAACCGATCGCCATCGTCGGCCGGGGCTGTGTCCTGCCCGGCGCACTGGACCCGGACGGGTTCTGGGAGAACGTCGCCGCCGGGCGTACGAGTCTGACGGCGGCCCCGGAAGGCCGGTGGCGGCTGCCGCGCCATCGGGTCATGGGCACGGTGGACGACCACGTCGACCGCACCTGGACCGACATCGGGGGGTACGTCGAGGGATTCGAATCCGTCTTCGACCCGGAAGGCTTCCTCGTCCCCCCGGAGCGGATCGCGACGCTGGACCCGCTCTTCCACTGGGTGCTCTACGGGGTACGGCAGGCGCTCACGGAGGCGGGCCGCGCCACACCGCTGCGGCGCGGCGGGCTGATCCTGGGCAACCTGTCGTACCCCACCCCCACCGGGGCGGCCTTCGCCGAACACGTCTGGCTGTCGGCACAGCGCCCGGAGCTCCGCGAAGCGCTGCTGACGGGTGGACGCCACCCCCGCCCCGATGCCCGCAACCGCTTCTCCTCCGGCCTCCCGGCCCTGCTCGCGGCCCGAGCGCTCGGGCTCGGGGCCGGGGCGTGGTCCCTCGACGCGGCCTGCGCCTCCTCCCTGTACGCGATCAAGCTGGCCTGCGACCGCCTGCACGACGGCACGGCCGACCTGATGGTGGCCGGTGCGGTCAGCCGGCCCGACCCTCTCTACCTGCACGTGGGGTTCTGCGGGCTGTCCGCGACGAGCCGTACGGGGCGCAGCCGCCCCTTCGACCGGGACGCCGACGGGCTGGTGCACGGCGAGGGCGCCGGGTTCGTCGCCCTGACGCGGCTCTGCGACGCCCGCGCGGCGGGGCTCCCCGTGTTCGGCGTCATCCGCGGGGTGGGGCTGTCCAACGACGGGCGGGGGTCCGGTCTGATCAGCCCTTCCGAGGAGGGCCAGGTGCGGGCGATGCGCCTGGCGTACGAGGCGGCGGGCGTCGCTCCCGAGTCGGTGTCGCTCGTCGAGTGCCATGCGACGGGAACCCCGGTCGGCGACGCGGTGGAGGCACGGGGCATGGCCCGGGTCTTCGGGGCCGCCGACGACGTGCCGATCGGTTCGGCGAAGTCGAACATCGGGCATCTGCTGGCCTCGGCGGGCGTGGCGGGGCTGCTGAAGGTGCTGGGTGCGATGCGCTCCGGGGTGCGCCCGGCGACACTCGGCGCGCGTCGGCCGCTGGACGCGCTGTCGGGCACGCCGTTGCGCGTGCTGGACACGGCGGAGCAGTGGGCGGGACCCCGCAGAGCGGCGGTCAGCGCGTTCGGGTTCGGCGGGACCAACGCCCACCTGCTCCTCGACGACCCGGACGACGCTCCCCCGCCCTCCGTGCCCCGGCCGGCGTACGGACCGCGGCCCACCGCGCGGCGGGCCGCACCGGCGGACCGGGCACCGGGGGACCCGGTGCCGGGACCCGACGCGCCGGACACCCCGGCCGCGGCAGCCGACAACGGTGCGCCGGGCGACCGTACGCCCGGGGCATCCGCGGTACCCGTGGCGATCGTCGCCATCGGGGCGCGGGTCGGGGAGGGAACGTCGGTCGAGGACCTCCGCCAGGCGGTGCTGGGCGGTGAACGGCGCGGCCCGGTCGCGGAGATCGCCGTGCAGCTGACGGGCCTGTGCTTCCCCCCGCTGGCCCTGGAGCGGACCGTACGCCATCAGCTCCTGGTGCTGGAGGCCGCCCGGGAGGCCGCCCGGACGGTGAACCTGCCCCGGGAGCGGACCATGGTGGTCATCGGTACCGGCGTGGACCCGGAGGTGGCCCGGGCGGGCGCGCGCTGGCGGATTCCCCACTGGCTGGAGGAGTCGGGTGTGCCCGTCACCGCGGCGTCGGCGGACCTCGCCCGGGACGCCTTCACCCCGCCCATGACGGCGGAGGGGGTGGTGGGCAGCATGCCGAACCTGGCGGCGAACCGCATCAGCACCCAACTGGACCTGGCGGGGCCGAGTTTCACGGTGTCCGCCGAGGAGGCGTCCGGGCTGGTGGCGCTGGAGGCCGCGGCCCGCGCCCTGCGGTCGGGGGAGGTCGACGCCGCGCTCGTCGGCGCCACCGACCTGTCCTGCGAAGCCGTCCACCGGGCCGCCGTGCGGGAGTCCGCTCCCGGCGTGGAGCCGGGTGACGCGGCGGTCGTCCTGGTCCTCAAGCTGCTGGACGCCGCCCGCAGGGACGGGGACACCGTCGTCGCCGTGCTGGACGAGGAAGCCGGCGACGAACCCGACATGGTCATCGGCGACGGCCCGGACGCGGGATTCGATCCGGCGTCCGCCTTCGGGCGCGCCCATGCGGCATCCGGGCTGGTGTCCGTCGCCGTCGCGGCGCTCTCGCTCCAGCACCGCGCGGTCCCCCGCCTCGACGCGCCCGCCGACACGACGGCCGTCACCCACACCGCGCGGGCCGTCGCCGTACCGGCGGAGGGGCCGGCCATGAGCGTCCGGCTACGCGCCGGGGACCCCCGGCCGTGGCTGCCGGGGTCCGCCCCGCGCCTGCGCGTCTTCTCCGGGGCGGACCGCGCTCAGGTGCTGGCCGCACTGGAGGCCGGAACGGAGTCCTCGGCGGGCCCGGCCCGGCTGGCTCTCGTGGCGGACGGCGGCCCCGCCTGGGCGGAACGCCGCGAAGCGGCCCGTCGCTGGCTGGCGGAGGGCGGGGCCCGCCCGGCGGACGTCCTGTACCGGGACGCGCCGGTCGGCGGAGAGACCGCCTTTGTGTACACCAACGGCTCGGCCGCGTACCCCGGGATGGGCCACGCGCTGACGCTGGCGTGCCCGTCGCTGGGCGAGAGCGTCCGTGCGGGGCACCGGGCGATCGGGACGCGGCTGCGCTCCGGGAGGGGGCCCGGCGTGCTCGACCAGATCTGGTCGGTCGCCGAACTGGCGGTCTTCCACACCGTGTTCAGCCGTGAGGTGCTGGGCCTGCGGCCGGACGCCGCGATCGGCTACTCCTCGGGCGAGTCGACGGCGCTGGTCGCGCTGGGCGCGTGGCCGGACGCCTCGGGGCTGTACGAGGCGACGCGGGAGAGCGGGCTGTTCACCACGGAGCTCACGGGTGAGCTGCGGGCGGTGCGGCGCTACTGGCGGCAGCGCGGCATCGGCGGCGACCGCTGGTCGAGCTATCTGGTCGCCGCGCCGCTGGAGGCCGTCCGCGCGGAGCTCGCCGGAGAGCGGGCGGTCCATCTGATGGCGGTGAACGCGCCGGGGATCTGCGTCGTCGGCGGCGAGTCCGGGGCGTGCGCGGCCGTGGTCACCCGGCTGGGCGCGGACCGGGCGATCGAGCTGGACTACGACATGGCCGCCCACGCCCCGGAGTTGGCGGAGGTCCGTGAAGTGTGGCGCGAGGCCCACCGCCGCCCCACGGTCGAGGTGCCGGGGGTCCGGTTCTACAGCGGAGCCACCAGCCGGGCGTACCGTCCGACGACTGAGCGGGCCGCCGAAGCGCTCACCGCTCAGGGACTGGGCACGATCGACTTCGCGGCGACGATCGAGCGGGCGTGGGCGGACGGTGTCCGCGTCTTCGTGGAGCACGGGCCCCGGAAGCTGTGCACCGGCTGGATCAAGCGGGTCCTCGGGGACCGGGAGTTTGTGGCCGTCGCGCTGGACACCCCGGACGACACCGGGCTGCGGAATCTGTGCCTGGCCGTCGGCGAACTCGTGGTGGCCGGGGTGCGGGTGCGGGCCGACGCGTTGACCACCCGGCTCGCCGAGGCCGCTACCGGTCTCCCGGCCCCCGGACCGACCGTCACCGTTGCCGTACCCCCCACGCCCTGCCTGCCGCCCCTGGAGCCCGCCGTGACCGTTCTGCCCCGGGCCCCCGAGCTGGCGCCGGTGCCGGCGGAGCGGCCCGCCCCCGCGGAACGGCCCGGTGCCCCGGTTGCCGCCGTACCCGCCGCCGCGGTGGGGCCGGTGGCCCGGCTGTCCGACCCGGTGTACCCGGCGGCGGGATCGCCGGAGGTCGCGGGCACGATCGCCCGGCAGAGCCGGCGGGCCGCCCTGGTGCACGAGGAGATCATGGCCGCGCACGCGGAGGCCCACCGGCGGTTCCTGCACGTGTCCGCGTTAACCGTCACGGCGTTGACGGCGGGCGGCAGGGCGGACGCCGGACGCGCGGCTTCCCTGCCCCCGGGAGGCGTTGCCTCCGTACCGCCGTCCCCCGCCCTCCCCGTACAACCGCCGTGCGCCCCGCCCGTCCCCGTGCGGCCGCCGGGCCCGGTATCAGCCCCGCGCCCCGGCACGGCTCCGGCTGCGGTCCCTGTCCCGGGGGCGAAGCCGGTGTTCGACCGGGCCCAGTTGGAGCACCTCGCCTCCGGGGAGATCTCCACGCTGTTCGGTCCGCGCTTCGCCGAGCAGGACCGGTACGCGGTGCAGACCCGGATGCCCGGACCACCCATGCTCTTCGCCGACCGGGTCACCGCCATCGACGCGGTGCCCGCGGCACTCGTCCTGCCGGGGCCGGTCCGCACGGACGGGCGGATCTGGACGGAGACCGACATCCTGACCGACAGCTGGTACCTGGATGCGACGGGACGCATGCCGGCCGGCGTGCTGATCGAGGCGGGACAGGCCGATCTGCTGCTGCTCAGCTGGCTGGGGGCGGACCTGCTCAACCGGGGCGAGCGCGCCTACCGCCTGCTCGGCTGCGAGGTGACGTTCCATGGCGGGCCGCCCCGCCCCGGCGACACCCTGTGCTTCGATATCCATGTGGACGGCCACGCGGAGGCGGGCGGGGTCCGGCTGGCCTTCTTCCACTACGACTGCTACGTGGACGGTGAGTTGCGGCTCAGCGTCCGCGAGGGCCAAGCCGGGTTCTTCACCCCTGCCGAACTGGCCACCAGCGGCGGGGTGCGCTGGGACCCGGCCGAGCACGCTCCCGGCGACGACCTTCCGTTCGACCCTCCGGCCGTACACTGCGAGCGGACCCGCTTCGGAACGGACCGGGTGCGGGCCCTGGCACAGGGGTCGCCCGCGGAGTGCTTCGGGCCGGGCTGGGAGGCGACGGCAGCCCATGTGCGGACCCCCCTGCTCGACGGGGAGCGGCTGCGCCTGCTGGACGAGGTGACCGTGTTCGACCCGGTCGGCGGGCCGTGGGGCCGGGGGTATCTGCGCGCCGAGACGGCGGTGTCCCCGGACGACTGGTTCTTCACCGGCCACTTCAAGAACGACCCCTGCATGCCGGGCACCCTGATGCTCCAGGGCGGTCTCCAGGCCATGGCCTTCTATCTGACGGCCTCGGGCCACACCGTCGACCGGGACGGCTGGCGTTTCGAGCCGGTCGACACACAGCCGTCCCGGACCATGTGCCGGGGCCAGGCGACCCCGGAGTCCCGGAGGATCGTCTACGAGGTGTTCGTCCGGGGTGTATCGGCCGGGCCGGTGCCAACGCTCCACGCCGACGTCCTCGGGTCGGTGGACGGCAGGAAGGCGTTCCTGGGGCGGGGCATCGCACTCCGGCTGGTGCCCGACTGGCCGTTGTCGCAGTGGCGGGACTCGGGCCCGCCCGCCGTGCAGGAGGACGGCGTGCCGGTGCCGCCGCCACGGCTCGGCGGACTGTCCGGGCACCGGGAGGAAAAGGCGGTGGCCGTCGCGGCCGATGGGTTCCGCTTCGACTACGCGTCGTTGCTGGCATGCGCCTGGGGCAGGCCCAGCGAGGCGTTCGGCACCATGTACGAGCCCTTCGACGGCACCCGCAGGGTCGCCAGGCTCCCCGGGCCGCCCTACCACTTCATGAGCCGGATCGTCTCGGTGGACGGCGTCCAGGGCGGCATGCGAGAGGGCAGCGTCGTCGTCGCCGAGTACGACGTACCGGAACGGGCGTGGTACTTCGAGCAGAACCCGTCCCGGTGCATGCCGCTCGCGGTCCTCATGGAGGTCGCGCTGCAGCCCTGCGGGTGGCTGGCCTCGTACGCCGGCAGCGCGACGTCCAGCGAGCAGGACCTGCTGTTCCGCAATCTGGACGGAGCGGAGACGGTCACCGGCGAGGTCACCGCCGGGACGCGCACGATCCGCACCCGGGCCGAACTGACCCGTGTCTCGCGCAGCGGGGACATGATCATCGAGTCGTTCCGGGTGGTGTGCACGGCCGACGACGCGCCGCTCGCCGAACTCACCACGGTCTTCGGCTACTTCCCCCGGTCGGCGTTCGACGACCAGCAAGGGCTGCCGGTCCCGGCCGAGGAGCGCGTCCGTCTCGACGAGCCCTGCGACCGAGTGGTCGACCTGACCGCCCGGCCCGCCCGCTACTGCGCCGGGGAGCCGCGCCTGCCGGGCCGCATGCTGCTGATGCTGGACCGGGTCACGGGCTCCTGGCCGGAGGGCGGAAGCGCGGGTCTCGGCCGACTGCGGTCGGAGAAGGACGTGCGCCCGGACGCCTGGTTCTTCCGGGCCCACTTCTTCCAGGACCCGGTGCAGCCCGGCTCCCTGGGGGTCGAGGCCATGTGCCAACTGCTCCAGTACCACCTGATCGAAAGCGGCGCGACGGACGGGATCGTCCACCCCCGGTTCGATCCGGTGTTGCCCGGCCGGGAGACGGTGTGGACGTACCGGGGCCAGATCACCCCCGCCAACCGGCTGATCCGGGTGGACATGGACATCGTGGAGACCGGGACGGACGAACGCGGGCCCTATGCCGTCGCGGACGCGACGCTGTGGGGCGACGACACGTGCATCTACCGGGTACGGGGGCTGGGGATGCGGGTGGTGTCGGGCCCCCCGCCCGTGCGGTGATCTGCTCGGTTCTCCGTCCCGAGGTCGGCCGCCAGGCCCGTACGACCGCCGTGCCGGCCGCCGCGGTGCCGGCCCGCGCCGGCAGGTCGCCTTGCCCTGCCCCGGCGGTGACGCGTGCTGTGTGGGGCTGGTCGACCGGCGCCTCGCCGCGACGCAGGCCGCCGGCGGCGCTCGGGCCGGACATGCTCATGGTGGACACGGTAGCCGCCGCCAGGGCGTGGGCCCGCGTCAATTTTCCCCGGAAGTTCTGCACCACCTGGTGCCGCGACCGAGAGAAGGTTCTCCGGCGCCGCGGACTCCTGCCCGGCGGCCCGACCCCGCTGCTCCCGCACCACGCAAGCAGCCCCTGGACCTCCCCGACGACGCGGAGATTGTCAGCCTCACAACCCGAAGCAGGTAGAGAGGACGCACTCCGTCGAGACCGAGCAGCCAGTCTCCTGTCGACGTCGATGTCATGTCCGACGGTGGCAGTTCTATCCAACGACACGCGGGGTGTGGCGGAGCGCGAGGGGAGGATGCTGTTCTCGCTAGTCTTCTGAGTCAGGAATTCTGTTCAGATGTGTAGGGTTGCCTGGTGGCGCGTACTGGGCGGCCGAAGGCCGAGTTGATCCTGTCGGATGAGGAACGGGCTGCGCTGGAGGGGTGGGTTCGGCGCCGTTCCACCCCGCAGTCGTGGGCTTTGCGGTGCCGGATCATCCTGGCCTGCGCGACTGGCGCGTCCAACAAGGACGTGGCCGCCCAACTCGGTTCGACACCGCATGCGGTGGGCCGCTGGCGGAAGCGGTTCGTCGAGCACCGGATCGCCGGGCTGGGTGACATGCCGCGCTCTGGCGGGCCCCGGACGGTCACCGACGAGCAGGTCGCCGCGGTGGTGAAGCGGACGCTGGAGACCGCGCCGAAGAACGCCACGCACTGGTCGACGCGGGCGATGGCCACGGAGATGGGTCTGTCGCAGTCGACCGTGTCGCGGATCTGGCGGGCCTTCGGCCTGCAGCCGCACCGCACCGCACCGCACCGAGACGTTCAAGCTGTCGACGGACCCGTACTTCGTCGACAAGGTCCACGACGTGGTCGGCCTCTATCTGGACCCGCCCGAGCGGGCCTTGGTGTTCTGTGTCGACGAGAAGTCGCAGATCCAGGCCCTTGATCGGCCCCAGCCGGTGCTGCCGATGATGCCCGGCGTCCCGCAGCGGGTCACCCACGACTACGTGCGCGCGGGCACCACCACATTGTTTGCCGCACTGGAGGTGGCCACGGGGAAGGTGATCGGCTCCCTGCACCGCCGGCACCGTGCCGAGGAGTTCAAGAAGTTCCTGATCCAACTCGACCAGGAGATACCGGCGGACCTGGACGTGCACCTGGTGCTGGACAACTACGCCACCCACAAGACCCCAGCCATCAAAACCTGGCTGCTGGCCCACCCACGCTTCCACCTGCACTTCACACCCACCGGCTCCTCCTGGCTCAACCTGGTCGAGCGGTGGTTCGCCGAGCTGACCAACAAGCAGATACGACGAGGCGTCCACAGAAGCGTCCAGGCGCTGGAGAAGGACATCCGGACCTGGATCGCCGCATGGAACACCGATCCCAAGCCCTACGTCTGGACGAAGACTGCAGACGAGATCCTCGAACGCCTCGCCAGCTATCTGAACAGAATTCCTGACTCAGAAGACTAGGCGGCCAGCGTCTCGTCGTCCTGGGAGACGCTCCTGCGCTCGGTGTACCGATCGAGCAGGGCGTCCGCCGTGGCCAGGGCGTCCTCGGTGGTGCGGGCTCCGGTGATCACACACAGCGTGTAGGTGGCGTCCTCGAGTGCCCTGCTGGTGTGGCCGGTGGGACACACGTCGTGCTCCATGCGCGCGTGGGCGAACCGGGCCAGCACCGCACGCAGTTCCTTCTCCGCCGGAAGGATCATCGTGTTACCTCTCCCCTGGTGAGTCCCGCCTGCGCGGCGGCCTGCCGCCGCACCGCGAGGCGGTGACTGTCTCCATCGATTCCGCGACTCCCGCGACTCGGGCGGGACCGCGTCAAACAGAATCCCGAATGCCCGCACCGCAAGGTCTAATCCGACTTCTTCCCGGCCCCGGCCACGGGAGCTAGCACGTGGCGGCCTCCTCCAGCGTCGCCCGCACCTTGAGGAGCGTGTCGACCCCGGTGATCTCGAGCAGGCGGCGCAACTGCTGCGTCGGCGCGGCCACTCGGAGGTCGACGGATTGCTGGGTGAGGATCAGCAGATTCAGGAGGGTCGAGTCGGCGAAGGTGATGCGGGAGGCGTCGAGCACCACCCTCGGGTACTCCCTCACCGCCGCGTTCAACGCTTCCGACAGTGGGGTGATCGAGTACAGATCGTACGAGCCGCTCGCAGCGACGACGCAGACACCGTCCCACTCGTACCGCGTCACCGCAGCCTGGCCGAGGTCCTGTGTCCGGCCCGCGTCGGCAGCGTCCATGCACCCAGCGACCACCTCATGCAAAGACACCTCGGGTCCCTCCCACGCTACACAGGTCCTGTCATCCATTACACGAAAAGTATGTCATGTAGCAGAGTTCACGCAAAGACGGTCCGTAGAATGCCCTGCATGGTTGAAGTGCCCGAAGCTCGCCCCGGATGGACGTTCGTCACCAATCACGCCCGCGTGCTGGCGGCCATCGCCGACAATCCGAACATCCGGATCCGCGACATCGCCGCCCACTGCCGACTCACCGAGC
This sequence comes from Streptomyces sp. NPDC102490, assembly GCF_044765285.1. Taxonomy (NCBI): domain Bacteria; kingdom Bacillati; phylum Actinomycetota; class Actinomycetes; order Kitasatosporales; family Streptomycetaceae; genus Streptomyces; species Streptomyces sp. NPDC102490. The sequence continues at coordinate 304,503 of NZ_JBIWJU010000009.1, read as the reverse complement.
GCGCCGTCCAGCGGATCATCTCCGACCTGGAACAGGACGGGTACCTCTCCCACACCCGCGACGGACGCACCAACACGTACCGCATCCAGCCGGAAAGGGTGCTGCGCCACCCCGCCGAAGCGGGCCTGACCGTGGCCTCGCTCCTCTCCCTACTCGTACAGGACGAGACCCACCGCGGAGGGTCCACGACCCGGTCGGCGTGGAAGGCCGGCACCGGCGACAAGGCGACGGACGGGCGGTAAGCACCGTTTTCCCGGCCATCGTCGCCGCGCCCGGCATGCGACCAGCTTCAACGGGCAGAGGAACGGTCCACAAAGGGAGGGGGACACGAACATGACGACGGAGTCGATCGAGACACCGGAGGCAAGGGCCGAAGGGTGTTGCTGCGCGCGCGAAGGACACAGCGGTACGGCTGCGAACGAAGCACCGGAGACGCCGCGCGAGCGGGTCAACCGTCGCTGGAACGAGATCATGCAGGAGACGCGCGTCGCTCAGACAGGCGTCCAGATCCTCTTCGGCTTCCTGCTCAGCGTCGCCTTCACCCCCCTCTTCCACGACCTGGACACCTTCGACCACGCCGTCTACGTCACCACCGTCATCTCGGGCGCCACGGCCACCGCGTGTCTGATCGCCCCGGTCTCCATTCATCGCTTCCTCTCGGGGCAGCGGATGAAGGACGAGATGGTCGAGGTCGCGCACCGGTTGATGATGTGCGGGATGCTCCTGATGACCGTGACCATCGGCTGCACCCTGCTCCTGATCCTGCACGTCGTGGTGCCGGGGCTGATGGCGAAAATGCTCGTCGGCGGCGTGATGGTCTGGTTCGCGCTGTCCTGGTACGCCCTGCCGCTGTGGCTTCGCCACCGGTCCGCCCGCCGTGCGGCACGGGTCCCCCCACGCCCGCGACAGCGCCGCGGTGGACGCGGCCGTATGCGGGCCGCCTGAGACGCGGAGCCGGTCCGGCCGGCGTTGCGGCGGACCGGCTACTGTCCCGCCGGGAAGATTAGTAGAATGCCGTACATGGCAGAGGTACGTGAATCTCACTTCGGATGGACGTTCGTCACCAACCATGCCCGCGTGCTGGCGGCCATCGCCGACAATCCGAACATCCGGATCCGCGACATCGCCGCCCACTGCCGACTCACCGAGCGCGCCGTCCAGCGGATCATCTCCGACCTGGAACAGGACGGGTACCTCTCCCACACCCGCGACGGACGCACCAACACGTACCGCATCCAGCCGGAAAGGGTGCTGCGCCACCCCGCCGAAGCGGGCCTGACCGTGGCCTCGCTCCTCTCCCTACTCGTACAGGACGAGACCCACCGCGGACGGCCGTCGCACGGCGCCACCCTGTCCCGCCAGGCGGAGACGAGCGGCGCGCGCTAGCGCGTGTCTCTTTGATGGGTTGGTCAGTTGATCGGATGTGTCTGTCCGTTTACAAGTCATCTCATTTGGCCGGGTAGGCTGCTGCTGTGGCGGGGCCACAGGGTGGTGGCCGACGTCGTCACGGCGACCGCGAGGTCCTGGCCGCGATCGTGTTCGTGGCGACCTCGGGCTGCACGTGGCAGCAGCTGCCGGCGGCGTCATCCGGGCCGTCCGGAGCAACGGCCCACCGCCGATTCTCCGAATGGACGAAGGTCCGGGTGTGGGCCAAGCTGCACCGCCTGATCCTCGACAAGCTCGGCTCCTGCTGCGGCCTGGGCCTCCCAGTGCGCGATCGACTCGGTGAACATGCGGGCCTTGAATAGGGAGACCTGACAGGTGCGAATCCTGTCGACCGGGGCAAGTACGGCTCGAAGATCCATCTGATCACCGAGCGGACCGGTCTGCCCCTGTCCGTCGGCATCTCCGGCGCCAACGTCCACGACAGCCAGGCCCTCATCCCACTCGTTAAGGGCATAACCCCGATTCCGATCCCGCCGCGGTCCCCGCCGCCGCAAGCCCGCCAAGCTCCATGCCGACGAGGGTTACGACTACCGCTACCTGCGGCAATGGCTGTCACAGCGCGGCAGCCAGCACCGCACCGCCCGAAAAGGCGTCGAGACCGCACAACGACTGGGCCGACACCTCTGGACCATAGAACGCACTATGGCCTGGCTCGCTGGCTGCCACCGCCGCTACGAACGCAAGGCCGACCACTTCCTCGCCTTCCCCAGCATCGCCTGCTCTCATCTGCTACCGCGCATGGTTGCACGGGCCGACCGTTAGCTTTCCAGCCATGTATCGGATCGATGAAGCCCTTCCAAGCGTCGACGAGTACCAGGGACTGCGGGCGTCGGTGGGCTGGGGCTCGCCCACACCCACCGATTGCGAAATCGCCCTAACTCTGTATCTCTTGATCGTCGACGTTGCAGTCCATCCGGATCATCGGGGTTCCGGCCTCGGACGTGGCATGGTCAGAAATCTGGTGGATTGGGCCAAGGAGCAAGGGACACGGAGCACACTGCTGGTCGCCAGCCCGGAAGTCGTCCCATTCTACAAATCCCTCGACTTCACCATTGATGACAACAGTCTGATGAAGCGCACACCCACCCGGGCTTTCTGAGCAAAATGAGATGAGTTCTTAGTGAGCGTTTGATTCTCATACTGGATAGTTCGCGTGGATTTGAAGGAGCCATATCGAGCACCTAAGGATGCGGTTCGCCGGAAAACACCGCTTCTGTGGTAATCGGCAGAGCAGTAATGCGCCGGTTTCTTGGTAAGAACTCCTGTCTCATTATCGACCTCGAGGTTGTCCAACGCGACCCCGCCACCCGCGGCTTCCACGTCCAGCCCCGCCGCTGGCTCATGCACCACCGCCGCCTGGCCCGCGACTACGAAACCCACCCCCGTGGTGGGGCGGACGTTGACCGAGCATGGGGCGGGGAATGTGGAGCTGGATCGTGCCGGACGGCTTGTGGGAGATCGCGAGGCCGCTGATCCCAGAGCAACGAGCACGGCCACAGGGCGGCGGAACATCGAACATCCCTGATGAGACGCTGTTCGCGGCCATCATCTACGTCCTGGGCAGCGGCTGCGCATGGCGCCAACATCCACCGTGATTCGGCATATCGAAGTCGACGGCTCACCGCCGATTTCCAATCTGGTCGAGAGCCGGCGTCTGGGGCCGCCTCCACGAGGCCGTGCTGCACCGTCTCGACGACGCCGGCCTCATCGACGTCACCCGCGTCGTCCTGGACACCGCGCACGTCAGGGCAAAAAAAGGGGGCGAACACACAGGTCCGAGCCCCGTGGACCGGGGCAAGCCGGGTTCCAAGATGCACGTCCTGAGCTCGGCCCGTTGTGGCATGAACGGCACCAGGCCAGGCTTGCGTCCAGGCCGCGGAAGCGGACGATCGCTGCCGGGACCAAGCACCGGCTGGTCTTCGTCGACCGGCTCCCGGCCGCCCTCGTGCACCTCCGACACGGAGTCACCCACGACGTGCTGGCCTGCCAGTTCGGGGTGGACCGCTCCACCATCACCCGCGCCGTCGGTGAGGTGCGGCCCCTGCCGGCCGAGCGCGGCTGCACCCTCAGTCCCGGAGTGCGGTTGCGGACCTTGGCCGAGGTCATCGACCAGCTCGGCGCCAGCGGGAAGACCGTAATCATCGACGGCACCGAGATCCGGGCCCGCCGGCCAGCCGCCGGGCACAAGGACCGGGACAGATTCATCTCCGGCAAGAACAAGCAGAACGCGCTCAAAACCATGGTCGTCACGGAGCAGGACGGCCGCGTGCTCTTCTGCAGCCCTGCCAAGCCCGGCAGCTGCGCGGACATCACCCACGCCCGCCAGCTGGGGCTGGTCAAGCTCCTGGCCGACGGGCCCGCGGTGGAAATCCTCGCCGACGCCGGCTACCAGGGCCTGGGCTCCCAGACCGGCGGCCGCGTGATCACACCGCCGCACCGCAAGTTCAAGAAGAACGCCCCGGACTGGTACGAGGACATGTACGAGCGCCAGTGCAAGGCGCACTCATCAAGGCGGATCCGTGTCGAGCACGGCATCGCCCACCTGAAGAACTGGCGGGCCCCGGCCCGCCACCTCGGCCGCCGCGAACACATGAGCGACACCGTCCAGGCCATCGCCAGCCTGCTCTCACACCAGCAAACCGCGAACCTGACGTCGGCACGGCAGACGTGAACACCGAACCCCACCGCCATCCTCGACGCCTCACCGCCTACCGTGCACGAGCTCGTTAGCTTGTTCTTTATCTACCGTCCGCGTCATTGGGCGGGGATAGGCGGTTCCAGACGGCGTCTGACCGGCTGACGAGCTTCCGAGGTTCGCAGGCGCTTCCGGCTGACAGGGCCTGCATCACGGTGTCGGGTAAGGCTCGGGCTTGGAGGGGGTTGCCGCAGCAGTACCAGTGCGGGTTGCCAGCGTCGCCTGCCACGCGCCTGGACTTATGCCTGTCGCCTTCCGGAAGAACACTGAGAAGTTGGACGCGTCGGAGAAGCCGAGCATGTTGGCGCAGCGGGCCGCGGTGAGGCGGTCGTACGCGAGGAGCCGTTTGGCTTCCAGGGCGATCCGGTCGACGATGTACCCCTTTGCCGTGCGGCCACTGACCCGCTGCACCGCTCGTGAAAGGGTGCGGGGCGCGTATCCCAGCGCACGGGCGTAGTAGCCGGCGTCGTGATGTTCCCGGAAGTGCGCTTCGACGCTGGATCGGAACAGCCGGAACACTGGATCCGAGATCCGCGCTTGGGTGTGCGGTGGCCGGAGCCGGGCGATCAGCGCGGAGAGCAGAATGTCGGACAGCTCCCTCGAGATGTCCCCAGGTGGGGCGGATGTCTCAAGGAGGAGGTGGTTGCGTGCGGCGTCCACGAACGGCCAGTCGGCGTCAGGAATGCTCCACTGCGCGACCAAGTCCGGGGACGCGACGAGTTCACGGGTGGCGTGAGTGACCGGAGCAGTCGGCACGAACAGCACGAGGTGTCCCGTCACGTCTGCGACGTCATCCCATCGGTGCACCGCGCCGGGAGGGACCCACACCGCGGATCGCTCCTTGAGCGGGTGCTGGAGGAAGTCCACCGTGACAGAGCCGTGTCCGGCATCGACTACGGCGAGAACGTGAAAGTCGGCACGCTGCGTGCGGCCGTCGTTCAGATCGCGAAGGCGGTCGAACGTCATCGTCTCGACCGTGGCGGCACGGCGCTCTGCGGGCTGGTAGGTCATCTGCCGGATCACAGTCACGTGTCCAGTTTCCACCATCAGGAGACCAGTCGCACCGATGCCCCGCCCGGGTGCGGGAGCTTCAATGAAGCCATAGGGAAATCGCCCATAAAAGTGACCAGGAGAGCCACGATGACTGCAAGGCAGCCGATGCTACTGCCCGTTTACGACCATCGGCCGGGGGCCGGACCTACCCTGGTGTTCCTGCACTACTGGGGCGGTTCCGCCCGCACGTGGGACCTCGTCGTCGACCGCCTCCCTGGTCGCGCCGTGCTCACGACCGACTTCCGAGGGTGGAGCCGATCGAGCGGTCTACCCGGCCCCTACACCCTTGGTCAGCTGGCCGACGACACACTCGCCGTACTCGCCGACGCGGGCGTCACCGACTACGTCCTCGTCGGGCATTCGATGGGGGGTAAGGTCGCGCAAATGGTCGCGGCAACCCGGCCCGCCGGCCTGCGCGGCATCGTCCTCGTCGGCTCCGGCCCGGCGAAGCCCGCGGCACAGATCACTCCCGAGTACCAGGAAGCCCTGTCCCACGCCTACGACTCCGACGAGTCCGTAGCCGAGGCGCGGGACCACATCCTCACCGCGACCGAACTGCCCGCGTCGATCAAGGCACAGGTCGCGACCGATTCGCGAGCCGGCGTCGACGCCGGCCGCACCGAATGGCCGCTCCGCGGGATCGCGGAGGACATCACCGAGCACACCCGCATGGTCAGCGTTCCCGCCCTCGTCGTCGCAGGAGAGAACGACCAGGTCGAGCCCGTCGACGTGCTCCGCGACAACCTTGTGCCCTACCTCAATCAGGCCGAGTTCACGGTGATCCCGACCACCGGTCACCTGATCCCGCTGGAAGCTCCGGCCGACCTCGTCGACGCCATCACGGCCTTCACACCAGCAGCCTGACCATCTGCGCAAGCTGACGACAGATCTCCCCTGATCGCCAGCCGGACACCCTGCCGTACAACAGGCGGCGGCCGAGGGCCGGCCCTCCCACGGTCCGTGCTCTCCCGCCGCACCTCGCGCGGCGAGGCGCTGGTCGCCGGTTCGGGCTGGGGGCTGTGCGGACTTGAGGCGAGGGGGGTGTCAGTGCACGACGGGGACCATGTCTGGCGCCAGGCTGTTCGCCTGGGTCAGGCACCCAGATCCTCCGTCACGGGCAGGCACTCGGTGAGCAGGTCGACGATGTCGCGCCAGGCTCGCTGCGCGTGCTGTGGGTGGTAGCCGACGCCGGGGACCGTGGGGTGGTCGACCGGCGGGTGGTGGAAGGCGTGCAAGGCGCCGCCGTAGACCACGAGGCGCCAATCGACGCCTGCGGCCTGCATCTCAGCGGTGAACGCGTTCCGTTGTGCGGGCGACATGATCGGGTCTTCCGATCCGACGCCGGCCCACACCGGGCAGCGAATGCGCGCTGCCTCGCCCGGTCCGCCCGTGGTAACGGCGTTGACTGTCGCGATCGCGCGCAGGTCGACGCCGTCGCGCCCGAGTTCCAGCCCGACGGCGCCTCCGGTGCCGTAGCCGATGACGGCGATCCGGTCGGGGTCGGTCCGCGGTTCGGTGCGCAACACGTCGAGCGCCGCATGGCCGATGCCACGCATCCGGTCGGGGTCAGCGAGTAGCGGCATGCAACGGGCCAGCATCTCCTCGGGGTCGCCCAAATAGCGCCCGCCGTGAAGGTCGAAGGCCAGCGCTACGTATCCCAGCTCGGCGAGAGCATCGGCCCGGCGACGCTCGACGTCGCTGAGCCCCATGCCCTCTGGGCCCACCAGCACCGCGGGCCGGCGCTCGACACCGGTCGGGAGCGCGAGGTGCCCGATCATCGTCAAACCGTCCGCCGGGTACTCGACCGTACGCGTCGTGATCGCTGTCATGAGACTGGACTGTAGTGATCGTCGAGGCCGGTCCGGCCACTGTTCTGCCACTGGCAGAACAGCGCGTGTCCCCCTGAAATGCGGGGGCCGGTCCCTCAGGGCTTCAAGATCCTTTCGTAGCCCACCACCGCCTCCATCGACGCGGTCGTCGCGACCCGCCCCCGACGTCGGCTGGGAGCAGCTACGCGTTGTGGAGAAAGGCCGGCGGTGGCGGCCCCCGGCAGCGCGAGGGGCTACCTAGCTTTTGTCGACGACGAGTTCGCCGTTCAGGATCACCAGGCGGAGTTCGCGCAGGTTGCGGATGTCCGTGGTGGGATCGGCGTTGAGCACGAGCAGGTCGGCGCGCTTTCCGGGGGCCACTGTGCCGAGGTCGGGGCGGACGCACTGCCTCGATGCGCCGCTGGTGCCCGCGGCCAGCACCTGGGTGGGCGTCATCCCGGCCGCCACCATGAGTTCGGCCTCTTCCAGGGTGTTGGCTCCGAACAGGCCCCGGCCGCTGAAGGTGTCACTGCCCAGCGCGATGGGCACACCGGCCTCGGCGACCCTCCGGAGGTTGCCGCGGGAGTCGGGGTGGGCGTCGTCGATCCAGAGCGTGGGCGTGTAGGTGACGCCGCGCTCGAGCATCAGGTCGATGAGCGAGTGGTCGGTGAGGGGCTCGACGGTGACGCCGTGCTCCAGGCCGTCTGCCCCGGCTTCCACCGCCTCGCGTGCCGCGGCTTGCTGGGTGGTGTGGACGGTGACCCGCAGGCCCCGCTCGTGCCCGGCCTCGATGCCGGCCCGAAGGAGATCGAGGGGAAGCCGCTCCAGCTCGACACCGTCCGGGAATGCGGGGTTCTGCCAGAGGTAGCTCGGCCCGTCGGAGTGTGCGCACGCGCCTTCCGACAGGAGTTTGATCGCGTCCACCTTGCGGTCGGCGAGGTGGTGCACCAGGTCGCGGATCTCCTGCGCGCTTTCAACCTCGCCGGTGAAGCGTTCGCGTGCCCAGGGATTGTCGCGGAAGACGGTGGCGGCGGGGTGACCGTCGCGTCCGGTGATGCCGCACCCCGTCGCCAGCAGCCGCGGGCCCCGCAGCGCACCCGCGGCGATCCTGTCCCGTGCGCCCAGGATCCCGTCCGTCGGATCACCCACCGACTTGATGGTGGTGATCCCGTGATCGAGGAACAACCCGAGCCGTCCGGGAAGCTCGTTCTCCTCGAAGGCCCGCATCGCATCCGGATCGGAGACCGCGCGCACGTCGTAGAAATGGATGTGCGTGTCGATCAGCCCCGGCATGACCCACCCTCCGGCCGCGTCCACCTCCTGTCTGCCCCTGAGCGGTTCGGCCGACACGGAAGTGACCTGTGTGCCGTCGACGGCGACGTCATACAGACCGGTGAGCATCCGGCGGCCGTCGAAGACACGTGCGCGGCTGATGACGAGGTCGTGGGTCTCAGGGCCACGAGCCTCGGCGCCCGTGGGCGCTGCCTCTTTCTGGTTCATTGCTCTCACTCCTGGCACGTCCTGACTGGGTGTTCGAGTCCGGGTGCGTGTAGAGGGGACCGTGCGGCTGCCGACGCCTGAGCAGGAAACCGCCCTGGAGCACCGCACCCTGGGAGATAACTGCAACTTTCTTAGTTACAGTTTGGGAATGCGTCACGACGCGGGACGCGTGCGTGTCACGGCCGGATCAGCGGCCCTTCACTTCGGCGTCGGAGGCCAGGATCCGTTGCAGCAGGGCGGCGATCGTCGTCCGGCCGAGCCGCTCCTCCAGGGCTCGCTCCGCATCCTGGAACTCGACGTCCAGCAGAGCGCCGATGTTGCGGCCGACCACACACGCCTCGCTGGGCGGATGAGGGTGCCCCGAGAAGATCCGCTCCCCCTCCACGGCGGCATACGCGTCGTAGAGCGTGATGTCCCGCGGGGCGCGGGCAAGGGACCAGCCACCTGCCCGCCCCTCGGTGGACCGCACGAGGTGAGCGTCCCGCAGGCGCCCGAGGACGCGCCGCACCAGAACTGGATTGCTCTCGAGACTGTCCGCGATCTCCGCGGAAGTCAGCATGCCTCCGCGCCGATGCGCCAGCATCGCAAGCGCATGGACCGCGACCGCGCTCCTGCTGCTGAGCCCCGCCATGTCCGACTCCTGCCGCCGATAAACTGCCACCAAGTTAGTTGCAGTTAGCTCGACGGTCAACCGACTGCCGCACTCGACGGCACCGACCGAGCCGGCATCGGCCGCGTCGGCGGCGACCTCGCACCTGCCCGCTCGACGTCCTCCGGCGACACCGAAGAGCCGTCCCTTCGAGCGCAGCCTCCTTTCTTGATCGACCGATCCAGATAGGTTACGGTGAGGCCATGGCAAGAACCCGGGAGTTCGACACCGAGGCGGCGGTGAGTCGCGCCATGGAACTGTTCTGGACGCGTGGCTACGAGGCGACCTCGGTGCGAGACCTCACCCAGCACCTCGGGATCGGACAGGGATCCCTGTACGCCGCGTTCGGCGACAAGGACGGCCTCTACCGGGCCGCGCTGGAGCACTACCGCACCACCCTCGCGGCGGCCGCCCTGCGCAGCCTGGAGGACGGCGCGGACGCCCGTGCGGCGATCCGCGCGCTGCTGACGGAGCGGATCCGCATCGCCACCGGGAACGACGGGCAGGGCTGCCTGGCCGTGAACGCCGTCTGCGAGCGGTTGCCTCAGGACGCGGCGACCCGGCGCACCGTGCGCGAGATGCAGGAGGCGAGCCGGGAGGCATTGGTGGAAGTCCTGCGAGCCGCGGCGGAGCGGGGCGAGATCGCGGCGCGACACGACCCGCACACGGTCGCCGCGTTCCTGATCACCTTCCTCAACGGGCTCCTGGTCTCCTCGAAGATCACGCCGGACGCGCGCAGTCTCGAACCACTCGTAGAGGTCGCACTGACCGCTCTCGACTGAGATTCCCGTGACCTGCCCGCCGGGCTTTCTCATGGCCCGAATATGGAACGCGCGATACAGAAAATGAAAGTCCGCTCCAGCCTCGACGACAGCGCCTCCGCCATCGGCGCCGCCCGTCCGAGCCGTCTGCGGACCCGGCCAACCCACCGCGCACATCCACGAAAGGAAGCACCACGTCATGATGTACGACCACACCACAACGCCCCTGCGCACCGGACGTGCCGCTGTCAACGGAACGAGCCTGCACTACCGGACGGCAGGTGACGGCCCCGCCGTGGTACTGCTGCACGGCGTGCCCAAGACCGGCTACCACTGGCGCCACCTGGTCCCGAAGCTCACCCCCCACCACACGGTCGTCGTGCCCGACCTGCGCGGTCTCGGCGACTCGGCCCGCCCCGCAGACGGCTACGACTCCGCGACGATGAGCGATGACATCGCCGAGCTGATGGCCGGCCTCGGCCACGAGACCTACGCCGTGATCGGCGAGGACTGGGGCGCCGTGATCGGCTACCAGCTCGCCGCCCGCCATCGCGACCACGCCACCGCCCTCGTCTTCGCCGAGGCGCTGTTCCCCGGCTTCGGCTTCGAGGACCACACCGCCCTCACCCCGGAGAACGTCTCCAGCGGCATGCACCTGTGGCACTTGGGCTTCTACTTCCAGCCTGACGTCCCCGAGATGCTGATCGCCGGGCACGAACGCGAACTGATCACCTACATGATCAAGAACGAGCGCAGTCACCCCGACACCGCCACCCCCGACGCTCTTGAAGAGTACGTGCGCTGCTATTCCATGCCCGGCGGTATCCGCGCGATGCTCGCCGTCTACCGGGCCATGCTGACCGACGCCGAACAGAATCGGCAGGCCGCCCGGAAGAAGCTGGACATCCCGGTCCTGGCACTCGGCGGCTCCGCCTTCATCGGTGAGCGCAACGAGGACCAGGCGCGGCTCGTGGCCCACGACGTCACCGGGCACGTCTTCGACGCGGGCCACGACCTCGCGGAGGAAGTGCCCGACGAGATGGCCGACGTGGTCCTGCCGTTCCTGGCAGCCCACAAGTAGCCTGCCCCTCCCTCTCCCGGCGGGTCCTGGTGGAGGCGCCGTCGCCGCCGCGTTCGGCATCCACGGCCCGACCTCGGCGCTGATCGCGCTCACCGGCCCGCTGCCCCTCCGGACGACCAATCTCGGTTGCGGTGGGCAGTGGGCCCGGTGAGGTGCCGGCGGGCCCGCACCGGTCTGCCCCTCCGCGGTGGAGCCGGCAACGGATCGATCACCGCCCACGATTCATCGGTCGGCTCACGACGACGCACCACGAACAGCTCGGAAGACCCGTGACCATCGCACCGGCCCAGCAGCCCTCCGGTGTGCGTCACCGGCATGCCGGTTGGTCTTCGCGGGACGGTTGCGGCCGGAGGGACGGCAAGGTCAGGTGCCACCAGTCGGTCAGGCGGTCGTCGAGGACGGTCGTACCCTCAAGGGCCTCGGTGAGGGTGCACAGGCCGAAGAACGCGGGCACGAGAGCGCGGGCCGTGCGGGCGGGGCGGACGTGCTCGTCGACCTGCCCTGCCAGCCGGGCCTGCGCGAGCAGTCGAGTGGCGGCGGCGGTCCACAACGCGAAGGGGTGGGGCACGGCAGCCTTGATGACGGTGCGCTCGGCCCACAGACGGGCACCGGCACGCGTCACGGGATCCTGGGTGAGGGCGTGCGCGATGTCGTAGCTGAGGGCGACGAGCCGTTCGAGCGGGGGGAGCGTGTCGTCGCCATAGCGTGCGGCGAGCTGAGACCAAGTGGCGAACCGGTCCTCGACGACGGCGACGGCGATTCCCTCCTTGCCGGTGTAGTGGAAGTAGACCGCACCGCTGGTCCGGCCCGACCTCGCGCTTATGTCATTGACGCTGGTGGCCGCGTATCCCTGCTCAGCGAACAGTTGGGCAGCCGCTTCAAGCAGTGATCTGCGGGTTGCCTTCGCCCGTTCCTGCAATGTTCCGTCCGCCCTCGCTCTGTTTTTACACCGCCCAAGAATTTAGTGCGCCAGCGCACGCCTGGCGTTCAAAGGGGGCACTTTCGTGCGCAGATTACATAGTTCTTTCGAATGCGAACGCCTGCGAGTGGTATGGGAGGCAAGGCACTCCGGTCCCCGCGCGGTCCGGCCACCGCGTCAACCGGCGTGCCCGGGCATGGGGTTGAGAGGCTCGGCGGCCGCGTCACGGATGTCGCCGCCGCACAGCCATACGCCTGTTTCCGATGTAAACCAAGTCACTGAAAAGGGTTATTGCCCGATTTGCCTGGACGGAAATAACGTAGCGGTCACTATCTTTCCGTTTCCTCCGGATACGGAAGTGCCCCATACATGCGAAAGCATGGGAGACCCCAGTGACCCCCTCGGACCACGATCTGCTCGACTGGTCGCCCGAAGCCGTCGTCTTCGACTGCGACGGCACCCTGATGGACAGCGAACGCCACTGGCAGGAGGCTCGCAGCCAGGCATTCCGGGAGCACGGACTCCAGCCACCCCCCGGGTTCGCCGAGCAGGCCCTCGGCCTGCACTACGAGGACTGCGGCCGGCTCATGGCGCAGTCCGTGCACAAACCCGAACTGACTGAGGACCTGACAGCCGCGCTTCTCGACCACTTCCTGGCACTCGTCACCGACGAACCGGTGACGATGCCAGGTGCGGTCCGGGTCGTACGGCTGCTCTCCGGCCGCTTGCCGCTGGCGGTGGCCAGCAACTGCCCGAGGGTCGTGGTCGAAGGCAGCCTGGCACGGGCCGGGCTGCTCGAGCACTTCGAGCACCTGGTCGTACCCGACACCGGGGACCGCGTGCGCCCCAAGCCGCACCCCGACGTGTACGCCGTGGCGGCCCGGCTCTGCGGTGTCGCCCCGCACCGGGCGCTGGCGGTGGAGGACTCCCTGACCGGTGTGGAAGCGGCCCGACGGGCCGGCCTGCGGGTCCTGGGCGTCGGTCCCGGACCGAAGGGCGTCGGCACCCCCCGGGCCGACAGGTGGCTGCCGACGTTGGACGCCCCCGAACTGCTGGCCTGGGCCGACGCGCTCGGCAGCCGACGGTGAACGCACAGGACGTGACGGCCCGCTGAGGGCCGGAGGGTGGCAATGGTCCTGGCCCCGGCCGGGGCGCGCCATCGACGGGTGCCAGATCAGCGTGTCCGGGCGGCCTGGCCGCCTGGTGCTGGTGAGGAGTCCCCCGGCCAGTAAGGAGGCCGCGCCGGTTGTCACGGCGCGTTGACCGCTCGCAGGGATGACGCGCCGACCACGGCGTACCACCCCTTGTCGTCGGCAGCGAGCCAGGTGACTGCCTCGTCCACCGGCCACTCCTTGAGCACTTTGCCTGTACGCAGTTCCAGCGCCCGGCACACCTGCCCGGCCGTGACGTAGGCCAGGTCGCCTCCGATGGCGGGCGGGCAGCGGGCGATGGCGTCGAACGACGTCCGCCACAGCTGCCGCCCGCCGTCCGCGAGGTCGAGTGCGTGCAGGGTCTTGGCATCCAGCCAGTTGAGCAGGACCCCGTCCCACACGACGGGGCCTCGTCTGCCACCGCCCGGCTGCGACGGCCAGCTGGTGTCGAGCCCGGCGGTGGGGTGGCTCCACAGCCGCTTTCCGCTGTCGGGGCTGAAAGCGATCAGGTCCTCCCCGGCGGTCAGCAACAGACCGGTGCCCGCAGCATGGCCGAGGGCCGTGGCACCATTCCCGGCGGTGAGGCTCAGTGGTTCATTGCGCAGGCGGTCGCCGGTGCGTACGTCGATGAGGTGCAGCTCGTCGGTGTCGCTGAGCAGGGCGAAGCGCTCGCCTCCGCGACCCTCCGGTGCGGGCAGAGTGACCGGCGCGGTCTGGGGCTGCCCGGTCTTGCCGAGCCCGGTGTAGGACCATGCTTCCCGGCCTGTGGTCGCGTCGAGGCAGAAGACCCGAGGATCCAGCGCTCCGGTGTCCGGGACGAGGAGCAGGCTGTTGCCGGAGACCGCGGGCGCTCGCCAGTCACGCGTCTTCTCCTTCTCGTGGGTGCGGGGTTCTTCGGTGGCGTGCGAGCTGCCCGTGGGCAGAGCGAGCGTGCGCAGCACCCGGTCGTCCGGGGATCCGCCGTCGTCGCCCAGCGTGACGAGCCGCCCGCCCGCGACGGCGAACCACTTCACGGTCCTCCGCCATGGCCGCTCCGGCGGCCGTGGGTCTCCTGTCCGTACCTCGTAGACCCTGTCCAGGAGCTCCGGGGCGATGAGCAGGCCGCCCGCGACACCCCAGAGCGGCTCCCGAGCGGCGTTCGCCGGCGCCTTGTCGTCCTGCCACCGCCTCGCCCCGTCCGTGGCACCCACGGCGCGCACCAGTCCCTGTGTGGCGGCCAGGCCTGGTCTCGCCCCGTGCACCAGCACCGTGTCCCCGGCGAGCAGAGCGGACGTGACGTCACCCGATCTGTCGTCCTGGCCGGTCAGCCTCCAGCGCTCCCGGCCGGGGTTCTTTGACCCTGTCTCCAGTACGGGACCGTCCTGCTCGGCGCCTGTGCCAGGCGTTTTCGACCCACGGGCCACGGCCCAGACAGCCAGGCCTGTGAGCCCGGCGCCACCGGTGGTGAGCACGGCGCGGCGGGTCAGGGTGCGCAGGCGATCGGCGCGGTAGGACGGGGCGGGGGCAGGCCGGGTGGGGGCAGGCCGGGTGGGGGCGGGCTCGGGTGTCGGTCGCCGCGGCCGCTCCGGCCCGGCGGAGGGTGACGGCTCTTCGGTGGCTGCCAGTCCCTCGCCCGCGATCAGTGACCGCAGTGGTTCCTCGCGCCACCACAGGGGCGCGTCCGGCGAGGCGGTCAGGGCCAGCACCCGTGCGAGGGAGGGCCGGCGCCACGGCTCCTTGCGCAGACAGCCGGAGACGAGTGCCCGCAGACCCGCCGTGTCCGGTACGCCGTCCAGGTGCGGCTCTTCGTGGGTGGCTCGGTAGAGCAGGACGGCCACGGGGCCCGAGCCGAAAGGCTGCTCGCCCGTCGCGGCGAAGGCCAGGACCGCACCCAACGCGAACACGTCGGCGGCGGGACCGGCATCGTCACCGGCGACTTGTTCGGGGGCCATGAAGCCGGGCGTGCCCATCATCGCTCCGGCCTCGGTGAGACCGAGGTCCCCGGCGGCCCGGGCGATGCCGAAGTCGATGACGCGCGGACCGTCGGTGGTCAGCAGCACGTTGGACGGCTTGAGGTCGCGGTGCACGATGCCCGCCGCGTGGATGCTCACCAGAGCCTCGGCGAGGCACGCCCCGAGTGACCGCACGGCCCGGGCGTTCAACGGCCCGCCTGCGACGACCGCGTGGCGCAGCGTGACACCCGGCAGGAATGCCGTGGCCAGCCAGGGCACCACGGAATCGGGGTCGGCGTCGAGCACCGGGGCGGTATGCGCGCCCGTGACGGCGCGCGCCGCGGTGGCCTCGCGCCGGAATCGCTCCCGGTAGCGCGGGTCCGTGGCGAGGTGTTCGTGGACGGTCTTGACGGCGACGAGCCGCCCGCCGGGGCTGCGCCCCAGATAGACCTGCCCCATGCCGCCCGACCCGAGTCGCCGCATGATGCGGTGACCGCCGAGGAGACGCGGGTCGTCGGGGAGCAGCGGCGCGCCGGGGAGCAAGGGGGCTTCCGTCATGTGCACCTGCTCCGGAGTGCGGCGTCGCCCGCTGCCCGGGGCGTCGGAGGGCAAGGAGTGTGCCGGGGCGCATGACAGGGGGCGTGGCCGGTGGTCATGTCCGCCTCTCCCCCGGGCCCCGGACCGTGTGCAGAGTGCGGCCCGCGCAGATGTGGACCAGACCCGCGTGCGCGGCCACCAGGCTCATGTCGGACGCGGGCTCGATGGGAACCGCCCAGCTCGCGTCCCCCGTTCGTATGTCCAGTGCGTACATGCCCCACGCCCCCTCGCCCGAGCCGCCCGGCTCCGGCCCCGAGACCAGTGCCAGGCCGTCCGACACCAGCGGCGCACCCTCCCCGATCTCCCGGTAACCGGGCCGCGACCACCGCTTCCTGCCCGTGTCGGCGTCCAGCGCCTCGACGCCCTCCGACGAGGAGGCGAGCACCAGGCCGCCGGTGGCCCGGGGCGCGATGTCCGTGACCGTGCCGGCCGGCCGAGACCAGAGGATGCGCCGGGTCGCCAGGTCCATGGCCTCGATCCGCTCCTCCGACGCGAAATAGCCGTCGCCCTCGGCCCCCGGGTGCGCCTGCGGGCGACGGGCGCCGCGCGCGATCTGCCGCTCCACCGCACCGTCGGACGCCTTCAGGACGACCAGCGGGTCGTCCTGCGCATACTGGTCCGTGCCGGGCACACCGGAGCCCCGGGACGAGGAGGCCACCGCTATCCGGCCGCCGGCCTCGTCCACGCCGATCACTTCTGCGGCGCGCCCTTCGCGGAACCACAGTTCCTTGCCCGTACGGGAGTCGAAGGCGTACGCGCGCCACGGCAGGTCCGAGGTGGTGCGTCGCTCCCATTCGGTGGTGTAAGGCGCGTAGGTGAACAGGCAGGTGATGTCGTCCGAGACGGTGAACATGCCCTGCCCGCCCTCCAGTTCGGTCGCCCGGGCGTCGAAGGGACGGGGCGGCCGGTGTGGGTTGCGGGAAAGTACACCCGAGGTCCATGCCTCCCGGCCGCCGGCCACGCGCAGGGCGATCAGCTCGGGCTCGAAGAGGCTGTCCCGCAGGACGTAGACCAGGTCGCCGCGTGCCTGGAGGCTCCGCAGGTCCTTCTCGGGGTAGGTCCAGCGGACGGTGTTGGTCTCCGCGTCCAGACGGACGACTCCCCTGTCGTCGAGTACGTAGAGGTCTTTTCCGCTGCGTAAGAGAGCGCCGCCGTACTCGACTTCGCCGATGTCACGGCTCCATACGAGCGCGCCCGTCGGCGGGCGGGGCTCAGGGCGACTCCCGGCGCGGGCTGTGCCGCCGCTCTCTTCACCGCTGAGGAGAATGGCCGTCGTGGTGGTGCTCACGGCCGCCAGGACCGCGCCGCCCCAGACGAGGAGACGGCGCCGAGAGGTGCGGAGCGTCGGCGCGGGAGCGTCGCGGCCGGCGTCCGCGCGGACGTCACCGGAGGCGGGCGGGACAGCGTCCTCGGGGCTCCGCCCCGCGGCCTCCACCGCCACCCTCCCCAACAGCTCCGTCACCTCGTCCTCGTGGCGACGGATCAATCCGGCGACCGGCTCCAGCTCCCACCATGGCTCGTCGGACGCGCGCTCGGCGCACCAGGCGAGCACCTGCGCGACCGTGGGCCGGTCCGCGGGGCTCCTGGCCAGACACCGTCCGAGGAAGTCCTCCCAGACGGTGCCCGGTACGCCCACCAGATCGGGCGCCTCGTGCAGCGTGCGGTAGAGGACCTCGGGCACACCGCGGGAACCGAAGGGGCCCCGCCCGGTCGCGGCCACCGCGAGGACCGCGCCGAGCGCGAACACGTCCGCGGCGGGCCCCGGTTCGGCGGCGGCGCCCGCAAGCTGCTCCGGGGCGATGAAACCGGGCGAGCCGATGGCCTCGCTGTCGGCGGTGAGGCTCTCGTCGGCCGCGCTCTTGGCGATGCCGAAGTCGATGACCTTGGGTCCATGGCGCGAGATGAGGACGTTGGACGGCTTCACGTCGCGGTGCACGAGCCCCGCCGCGTGCACCGCCGCCAGCGCCTCGGCGAGCGCGGCGCCCAATGCTGCGAGATCGCCGGAGCCGAGCGGCCCGTGCGCGGCCACCGCCTCCGGCAGGCCTGGGCCCGCGCAGAACTCCACTGCCATCCAGGGCGGTTCGTCATCCGGACCGGCGTCAAGCACAGCAGCGGTGTACACGCCGGTCACCGCCCGCGCGGCAGCCGTTTCACGACGAAACCGCTCCCGGAACTCCGGGACGGCGGCGAGGTGCCGGTGGACGGTCTTGACGGCAACCGGCCGTCCAGACGCGGACCGCGCCAGATGAACACGGCCCATGCCGCCCTCACCGAGCAGCGCGATGATCCGGTACCCGCCGACCTCCACGCACGTTCCTTCCTTCCAGCCGCCCGCCGAGAGGGCCTTGGGACGACACGACGACCCGCCGCCCTGTGCGACGCCTGCCAGGCATCGTACGGTTGCGCCCTCCGAGGCATCACCACGCGAACAGACGCCGGGAGGAAGGCCCGCCCCACCACCCCGGTCGCTCGTGGTGGCAGTGGACCGACGCCGTCCGGGCCGCGATGTCCTCCCCGCCCTTCTTCGCGAGCGTGGCGGCGGGGCGGACCGGATCACTGACGCACAGGCACGCCACATATGACGGCGCTCGGGTGCGCCAATATCTGTGTCCGCGCGCTGAGATTTCAGCGGAACAGGCAGGCAGGTTCTTTGCCGAAATGAGCGGAGAACGATTTTCCACCGCACGTTGGCCGCTGCGGCGTGCTACTGTCGATCTCAGTTGCAGTTGTGGTTCCCAAAATTCCGAGTGCTCTCCGGACGGACGCTGATCCCCTGGAAGCTCTTGTGCATGTCCGGGATTTTTCCGGGTGGGGTGATCATCGCGGCGACTCGGCGTCCGCAGTGTGCGGGCCCCGACGCACTGCCCCAAAGGAGAAATGACATGGCTGCTGGCACCGTGAAGTGGTTCAACGCGGAAAAGGGCTTCGGCTTCATCGAGCAGGAGGGTGGCGGCGCTGACGTGTTCGCCCACTACTCGAACATCGCCGCCCAGGGCTTCCGCGAGCTGCTGGAGGGCCAGAAGGTGACCTTCGACATCGCGCAGGGCCAGAAGGGCCCGACGGCCGAGAACATCGTTCTCGCCTGACGTCGCATATCGCGTACTTGTAGCTGGGGCCCGCATCCCTCGGGGTGCGGGCCCCAGCTGCAAGCGTTTTCCCGCAGTGGACGCTTCGAGTATCGAGCCCACGCCGCGTTACTTATTTCAGCGCTTGCGAATCTGACGACGGATAAAAATCCGTGCAATTGCAAGCCGTCACCCCACCGGCCTATTCTTGCAATTCTCCGCGCCCTTCATGCTGCGGGAATTCCTTGATATGCGCCGTATCGAGGAAGGTTCCGCATGAACCGCACCCGTACGAACGACCGCTATGCCCGCAGCCGTAATGGCAGTGCCGACGCCGGAAAGGGTGGCAGCCGCTTCGGCTCGTCGGCCTCGCGCCGGTCGACCGGTCCGAGCCGCTCGGGCGGGTACGGCCGTCGGCCCGCCGCCGTCCAGGGGGAGTTCGCTCTCCCTAGGACGATCACCCCCGCGCTTCCCGCCGTGGAGGGCTTCGCCGATCTCGACATGCCCGGTGAGCTGCTGGCCGCGCTCGGCTCGGCCGGCGTCACCGTACCGTTCCCGATCCAGGCCGCGACCCTGCCGAACTCCCTCGCCGGCCGCGATGTCCTCGGCCGCGGGCGCACCGGTTCCGGCAAGACGCTCGCCTTCGGCCTGGCGCTGCTCGCCCGTACGGCCGGGCAGCGCGCCGAGGCCCGGCAGCCGCTGGGGCTGATCCTCGTACCGACGCGTGAACTGGCACAGCAGGTCACCGACGCGCTCACTCCTTACGCCCGCTCCGTGAAGCTGCGGCTGGCCACCGTCGTGGGCGGCATGTCGATCGGCAGGCAGGTGCACGCGCTGCGCGGTGGAGCCGAGGTCGTCGTCGCCACTCCGGGACGCCTCAAGGACCTCATCGACCGCGGCGACTGCCGGTTGAACCAGGTTTCCATCACCGTCCTCGACGAGGCCGACCAGATGGCCGACATGGGCTTCATGCCGCAGGTCACCGCCCTGCTCGACCAGGTCCGCCCCGAGGGCCAGCGCATGCTGTTCTCCGCCACCCTCGACCGCAACGTCGACCTGCTCGTGCGCCGCTACCTGACCGATCCGGTCGTGCACTCCGTCGACCCCTCGGCCGGCGCCGTCACGACGATGGAGCACCACGTACTCCACGTCCACGCCGCCGACAAGCACGCGGCCACCACCGAGATCGCCGCCCGCGACGGCCGCGTGATCATGTTCCTCGACACCAAGCACGCCGTCGACAGGCTGACCCAGGACCTGCTCAACAGCGGAGTGCGGGCCGCCGCCCTGCACGGCGGCAAGTCCCAGCCGCAACGCACCCGCACCCTGGCGCAGTTCAAGACCGGACACGTCACCGTGCTGGTGGCGACCAACGTCGCTGCCCGTGGCATCCACGTCGACAACCTCGACCTCGTCGTCAACGTCGACCCGCCGACCGACCACAAGGACTACCTCCACCGCGGCGGCCGCACGGCCCGCGCCGGTGAGTCCGGCAGCGTCGTCACGCTCGTCACACAGAGCCAGCGCCGCAGCATGGTCCGCCTCATGTCGGACGCGGGGATCATGCCGCAGACGACCCAGGTCCGCGCGGGCGACGAAGCCCTCAGCCGGATCACCGGAGCCCAGGCCCCGACCGGCATCCCGGTCGTCATCACCGCACCGGTGGCCGAACGCCCCAAGAAGCGCGGGGCCACCTCCCGCGGCCGACGCCGGCCCACCTCGGCCCCCCGGCGTTCCCCCGCACCGCAGTCCCCCGCAGGTGCGGTCGCGTAGAGCAGTCGTGGTCAGGAATTCGTCCCGTCTTCCCAGGAGGCACCCTTTGGCATTGGTCCAGTTGCAGACTCGCTCCCTGAGCACTCGCCCCGCGCACAGTGCGGTGGCCGATGCCACGGACGCGGCCGCGCCGCACCTCTGGTACGACATGACCGTCGAGGTGGCGCTGTCCGTCATGGCCGCCGCGCGTGCCGAGCGACTGGTCGTCTGCGATGAGGACGGCCGGCGTGTCGGCCTGGTCACCCGGGCCCGGCTCACCGCCGTGAGGAACGGCTCCGGGTACACCGACCGGATCCGTCTGAGTGACAGCAGCAGCGGCAGCGAGCCGCTCGTCTCACCGTTGGCCCCGAGGGCGGAAGCCGGGGACGTCATGTCCTTCGGGCGGCTCGGGCCCGTGTCCGTGGCCGGCGAACACGGCAGCGTCCCGGGCGCCCTCGCGCTCTCCCGCTGAACCGCCGGACGGCGGTCGGCCCCGTTTCCTCTCCTGCCTGTGAGGCATCATGCGCTGTGTCATTGCCCGCTTCCCGTTCGACCTGACCAAGAGCGGCGTGCTGGAATCGATGAAGGGCATCAAGCCCGAACCGGTCACCGGCGATTCCGTGATCATCGGACGACGCCACTACCCCGTCAAACAGGTCGGCCAGGTCATCACCCGTCAGGACCGCCGCGATTTCAGCGCCGGCGAGGTGTTGAGGGCCATGGCCCTGCTCGGCTTCACCTGCCGCTCCCGGCCGGAGACCGCGCCCGCCCCCGTCAACAGCCCTTTGCAGCGGGCTTCCACGATGCTCGGCGCTCCCCTGTCCGTCTGACCGACGCGGCAGGCGCGCGCTGACACGCGCTGACACCAGAACAGCAGTGAGGGCCCGACCGGCGCGCGCCGGTCGGGCCCTCACTGCGTGGCCGCACTCTCCGCTCGGTGCGCGAGTGGGGCGACAGCACGGTGACGCAGGGGCGACACAGAGGTTCTCAGCCGCTGGTGGCCAGTTCGGAGACCAACAGTACGGTGGTTTGCATTGTTTCATACGCGCAGCACCCTGCCTGGCAGGTTGCCCTCTTCCAGGCGTAAGAGAGACAGAGTTCCAGGACCTTCAGATGGAGTAAATCTGTCGTCACCGCTGTAGACATTGCTCTCGGCAGAGGCTAGTGTTCTCGTCGTAGCCAGAAGTCGACGGGCACGGCAGAGACGAACTGCCGTGCAAGGAAATCGAAGGAGCGGCACGGCAGCGGAGTGGCGGAGCCGGAAGTGGTGGGTTCCTCTACTGGCTGCCGGGCCGAGCGGCCCCAGGGGTCGCGCACAGCAGTACCGTGCAACCGCAGTAAAGACGGATCAACCGAAACAGGTAAGGAGCCGAACGCCATCAGGATCGCCCGGGCCGGGAAAGACCGCCCGGGTACCGCAGGCCCCGGATTGGAAGGTGGTCCCCGGTCACGCATCCGCGATCCCCGCAGCCCCGCCCTCCCAGGCGGATCGCAGCGGACAAAGAAGGTCGGCTGAGGTCAGTCGGCAGATGGTGTTGAAAGCTCGGGGCCCGGGCGCCGTACGGCGCCCGGGCCCCTCGACGCATCCCCCGGAAGAAGAGGTCTATGCCCCCTCTCAGTACCCGCCCCGCCGTCCCCCTCGATGACGACGACTACCCCGCCTACACCATGGGCCGGGCCGCCGACATGCTCGGCACCACCCCCGCCTTCCTCCGCGCCCTCGGCGAGCACCGTCTGATCACGCCCCTGCGCTCTGAAGGCGGCCACCGCCGCTACTCCCGCTACCAACTGCGCATCGCCGCCCGCGCGCGCGAACTCGTCGACGCCGGTACCGCCGTAGAAGCCGCCTGCCGGATCATCGTCCTCGAAGACCAGCTCGAGGAGGCCCAGCGCATCAACGAGCAGCTACGCACCCGAACACAGTGAAACCTCATCCCCGGCAGGGCGTTGCGGTCTCCGATCCCGAAGTGGTAGCGCCGGCGATTCCCGGAGTAGCCAGGGCGTCTCCGTCCGCTGAATGAGTGGCCGGACGTATAGCGGACCGAGACCCGGGGACTCACAGGAGCGATGTCGTACAGGCGCGGCAAAGTGAGCCCGACGGTCTTTGGAGGAAGCGCATGCGCGCGGTAACCGTTCGCCCCCTGACTGCTGGGTCCCTGGAGGTACGTGACGTTCCTGATCCCGTTCCCCACGAGGGCGAACTCTTGGTGGACGGCCTGGCCGTGGGTGTCTGCGGCACGGACAAAGAGATCGTGGCCGGCGAGTACGGGTGGGCACCACCCGGTCACGACCGGCTGGTCCTGGGCCATGAATCACTGGGCCGAGTGCGCACCGCACCTCCGAACAGCGAGTTCCGGGCCGGTGACCTGGTGGTGGGCGTCGTGCGCCGCCCCGATCCGGTGCCCTGCGGGGCGTGTGCGCGCGGCGAGTTCGACATGTGCCGCAACGGCCGCTACACCGAGCGGGGCATCAAGGAGCACGATGGCTACGCCAGCCAACTCTGGACCGTGGAGAGTGAATACGCCGTCAAACTGGATCCAGCCCTCGAGCGCGTCGGGATGCTGCTCGAGCCCACCACCGTGGTGGCCAAGGCATGGGAGCAGATTGAACGAGTCGGCAGCCGTGCCTGGTTCGAGCCCCGACGTGCCCTGGTGACCGGCGCCGGGCCGATCGGCCTGCTGGCCGCGCTGCTGGGCGTGCAGCGCGGACTGGACGTGCACGTTCTGGACCGGGTCGCCACCGGCCCCAAGCCTGCTTTGGTGAAGGACTTGGGCGCGACCTATCACTGTGAGGACATCGAGCAGGTCACCTCGCAGGTCGTTCCCGATGTGGTGATCGAGGCCACCGGGGTGGGTGATCTGGTCTTTGACGCCATGGCCGGTACGGCCACCTACGGGATCGTCTGCCTGACCGGTGTTTCCGCCAAGGGGCGGCGGCTCTCGGTCGATGCCGGAAGCATCAACCGAGAGCTCGTGCTGGGGAACGACGCCGTGGTGGGCTCCGTGAACGCCAACCTGCGTCACTACCGACAAGCAGCGGACGCCCTCGCGAAGGCGGACCGCGGCTGGCTGGAGCGGATGATCACCGGGCGGGTGCCGCTGGAGCGCGCCGCGGAGGCTTTCACCGCCCAAGAGGGAGACATCAAAGTGGTCATCACTCTGGATGAAGACTGCTGAATCACTCATGGACGAGTTGCCGGGCGCTCGCCTTGGCCGTGGCCTGCCTGTCGTAGGCTCAAGCGGTGGGCTTCTTCGAACGATTGACCGGAATCAGGTACCCCGCCAACGGCGTCGCACCGCTCGCTGTTGCCGAGGTCCAGAACGCACTGCTTTCGGTGAACGGGCCGGGTGTCCCCTACCGTGTGCGGTCGGCCGGCCCTGCGGAGAAGGCCGACCTGGTGGCCGACTGGCGGATCTCGCACCGCTCGTTCGGTGAACAGGTCGACCAGCGTCTGACGATCAGGATGCGCCTGGACCCGGAACGGCACGAGGTGCGGGTCTTGCAGGAGCAGCGCACGCGTACAAGGGGAAGGTCGTCCACGTCGCGCTCGTACGGACGAGGGGGCGGGTTCTCGGTGGAGTGGATGTACGAGCGGGGGCCTGACGGCCGCCGCCGCAGAGTCAAGACAAGGGACACACGCCAGATGAGCAACGCCCTGCGCCAGTCGGTCCTCGACGCGGGATGGTCTTGGCGCCCCAGACGGCTCCGGCTCTAGCCGTTTCTTCTTCCGCCGCAGGCGGCTCCCTGTGCCGTTCGAGCACGCCGAGGCCGCTGGTCCGGCCACACGGCCGACGATCGATGTCCCAGTCGGCAAGGCTGCGGAAGGCGAGCGAGCCCGAACTGTACGAGGCCGTACTGGCCGTCCGCTGGCGGGAGTGATTGCCTACTCCTCGGGCTCCCAGGCAATCAGCTGCTCGAACACCTTCTGGTCGCCCTCGATCTTCAGGTCGCTCAGCGTGAGGCGGCCCCAGACGAAGAGGAGCAGCTGCTCGGCCGTGCCCGTGGCCGAAGCGGAGGCGGGCGCGGCCTCGTCCGTAAGGGGTGCGGGCCAGGCGCCGGTGCTGTCCAGCGTGAGGAGCCAGGAGCGACCCTCGGTGGCGTGGTAGTGGATGGTGGCGGCTTCGTGCGGCCAGGCCGCCGGGGTGGAGTTGCAGGTGTCGAGAAACTCGGAGACGCCGTCGATCGCTACGTCCGTCGGCATCGGTTGTACAGCGCCTGCGGCGAGTTGGGCGTCGTAGGTGTGCACCAGCACCTCGTGCACCCGGCGCCGGGCAACGCCCCAGGCATTCGCCGGCGACACACCGGCGCTCCACCACGTCCAGCACCCGCGCTCAGGGCCGGCCTTGAGCAGCGCACTCAGCAGCAGCTCGTTCGACTCGGTGTACCAGGCCAGCAGCGCCTCGAGTTCGCGCGGCGCCTCGGCGGCGTCCTTGGCCGGCGGCGCCTCGGCCGGGCCCGCGGCGACGATCGCGGCCCACCAGCGCTGGCCCGTACCCAAGTGGTGCACCAGATCGAACAGCGTCCACTCGGGGCAGGACGGCACCGGCGCGGCAAGGCTGGGCGCGGCGGCGACCGCACTCCGGAACGCGGCCGACCGCTCTTCGATCAGTTGCAGCAGGGCGGAATACTCAAGACTCTCTGTCACATCGCTTGGCTATCACCCCAACTCAGCCGCCCGCACGCTATTTTCCAGCCCGTCAGCTGCGAGCTAGAGAACTGCTGCAAGACTTCTGGTGTCCACGTCGTTCGTCACAGAAGGATTTTGGAGGCCCTCGTTTTCGTCCCCGCAGGCACCCCTTGGACCACACCACCAGGAGGAACCAGTGTCATGCCCGCCACGGCTCACGCCCGAGGAGCTGCTCGCCGACGCGAAGGGGCAGTTGAGCCTCCCGCGTATCGTCGTGATCTGCGGCTCCACTCGCTTCATGACCGAGATGGACGAGGCCGATCTACGGGAGACCAAAGCCGGAAAGATCGTCGTCAAACCGAGCTGGGACATGAAGTCGCCGCACGTTCTTTGTTCCGATCCCGTAGAGGCCGAGGCGCTGAAGGTTCGACTCGGCGATCTGCACCGGGCGAAGATCCGGCTCGCCGATGAGGTGCTCGTAGCCGGCGATTACATCGGAGACAGCACCCGAGCCGAAATCGCCTACGCCCGGTCGCTGGGCAAGCCCGTGCGGTTCACACACCCCCAAGTCGACCCTGGCGCCTGAACGGGTGCTGCCACGTCGACAACGAGGGCCGGCAACCCGCCGCCCACCCCACGCGGAGAGGGCGGCTTGATGAACCAAGGAACTGCAGAGAACGGACTGCGCTGGATAGCCGATGCCTACAGCATCGGCTTCACGCTCACACTCAGAGGGCTGACTCGGCCAGGCCTCCTGGGCGGTGCAGGCGCGTTTCAGCGCCTGGAGAGCGGCGGCGTCATCACCAGCTTCAGGCCAGATCCAGGGAGGGTAATTCGCCCTCTATATCCCCGTTGCTCGGACTTCTTCCGTGTTACACGCTGGCATAACGGATCGTCTATTTGTCTCATGACAACTAAGTTAGACGGCGGGGACTGTGAGCGCTCCTGTACCAAATGCACCTTTGTCCCGCCCTGCATGCGTGGTCCCCCAGCCCGCGGCAACCGCCCCCGCTGTCGAAGGACACCCCGCGATGAACACACCCGGCAGACGCATGCCCTGCTCCCACCCCACCCGGCGCCGCTCCCCCACGCGCCGGTCCACTGCTGCCGCCCAGTGGGCCGGTCGCCTGCTGTGCTGGAGCCTCGCCGCCGGCATGGCCACCGCCGCCGCCGATGCGCTGCTCGCCCCGCAAGGCACCTGGTGGCACGCGCTGTGGCCCCTGCCCTGGTACCTCACCGCCGCAGCCGCCCTCACCTGTGCATGCCTGCGCGCCCGCGAGAAGGCCGCACAGCGGCAAGCGTCCGAGGAGGAAGACGACGACTCCCCCGACTGGTGGGACCAAGCCGCCTGGAATCCATCACGGCGGTGATGGATGGGGGCTCTGCGGGAAGGAGGGTCCCTAACCAAGGGAGGCTGATTATGGAACATGTTCAGATCGGGCTTGCCGAGGTGCTTGCAGCGGCGGAGGACGCCGCACCGGTGCACTCCCTCGATGTCATCGCACGGAACCTGCGCGACCGGTTCGACGCGCGTCGCGTGTCGTTCCTGTTCGTTGACGTCGTCGGCCGCCGTTTGCTGCGGGTCAGCGAGGAGAAGGCCAGCTCACAGGAGCGTGGTGCTGATCAGATCCCCCTGGCTGACAGTGTGTACGACGAGGTGCTGCGCACCCAGAAACTGGTGCGCACATCAGAAGGCGCGCAAGGGCACCGCGTGCTCGCCCCCGTGAGCAATCGCGGCGACACCATCGGGGTCCTGGAGCTCTATCTCGACCACGTGACACCGGACGAGCTGGCGCAGGTCGAAGAGGTCGCGCACGCGCTGGCGTACATCATCGTCACCGACCGCCGTTTCACCGACCTCTACTACTGGGGCAACCGCGCCGGCTCGGTCACCCTGGCCGCGGAGATCCAGCGCCAGCTCCTGCCCTCGGCGCCCTCCTGCGAGGCCCCCGAGTTCGACCTCGCCGGCGCTCTGGTCCCCGCCTCCGACATCGCCGGTGACACCTACGACTACAGCCTCGACCAGGAGACCCTGCACCTGTCCATCACCGATGCGATGGGCCACGATGTCGACGCCTCACTCATCGCCACTCTCCTGGTCAACGCCTCCCGCGGTGCCCGCCGTGCGGGTGCCAGCCTTGCCGAACAGGCCCGCCAGACCCACCAGGCCGTCCTCGACTACGGCCGCCGTACCTTCGCCACCGGCCAGCTCCTGCGCATCGCCCTGGACGGGTCCAGCGCGCAGCTCGTGAACGCCGGTCATGTCTGGCCCCTACGGCTGCGCAACGGCACCGTCGAGGAGATTCCGCTGCACATCAACCTCCCCTTCGGCGTGCCCGCCCAGTCCCCTTACCGGGTGCAGGACTTCGACCTGCGCCCCGGTGACCGCCTCGTGCTCTACACCGACGGCATGCAGGAACGCCAAGCAGGCAACGTCGACCTGCCCGGCATCGTCCGGGACACCGCTGGTGAGCATCCCCGCGAGGCCGTACGTGCCATGGTCAACGCCGTCACCGACGCGTGCAGGGGCGAGGTGAGGGACGACGCCACGGTCCTGTGCCTGGACTGGCACGGACCCGCCCCGAAGATCTCAGCGCGAGCACCGGGCGCCTGACCTCTCCGGGGCGCCGGGCTAACCGCTCACCCCTCCGAGAGGGGCACCGGGCTGTTCATGGGCAGGCGGTGACGAGGTGCTGGGTCCTCGCCTCTGCCCGGAACGGCTGCTCCACGAGTTGCCCGTGGCCCACGCGGACGGGTTCCGCCGGCGGGTGACGAGAAGGCGTCGTCCCGCCCGATCGGCTGGGCTATCTCACTGAGCGGTGAGGTGAGAGCGCAGTCGGTTCAGGATGTGTGTGAGGCGACGAGAGACCTGCATTTGTGAGATGCCGAGTTCGGCACCGATGTCGTACTGCGTCATCTCGCGGCCGAACCTCATGGCGAGGATCATCCGGTCGCGTTCCGGTAGTCGCGCGATGATCGGCTGAAGGGCGGTCAGTTCCTCGACCAGTTCCAAGTCGTAGTCCTCGAAGCCGACTTGGTCAGCCAGGATGTCGTCACGTTCCGTTTCGTCGAGGGATGCGTCGAGGGACGCGGTGTAGTAGCTGTTGGCGGCATCGAGGCCCTCCAGTACCTCTTCGGGGACCCGCTTCACGTAGGCGGCGAGTTCGGTGACGGTCGGCGGGCGGCCGAACTCCCGTTCCAGGTCCGTACTCGCGTTCTGTAGGGTCAGGCGCAGCTCCTGGAGCCGGCGCGGAGCGTGAACGGCCCAGGTGGTGTCCCGAAAGAAGCGTTTGATCTCGCCCATGATGGTCGGGACTGCGAAGTTCGCGAACTCGACGCCGCGCGAGGGATCGAACCGGTTGATCGCTTTGATCAGTCCGATACTGCCCGCCTGGACGACGTCCTCGATCGACTCGGTCCGTGAGCGGAAGCGTCGCGCCGCGAAGTACACCAGCGTCATGTTGAGTTCGACCAGGGTGTTGCGGACGTACGAATACTCCGCGGTCCCCTCCTGGAGAGCGTCCAAGCGGGCGAACAGCGGCTTGGACATGGCTCGGGCGTCAGACGGAGTGATCTTCGCCAGCTCTGACATGCCGGGGATACATGCCGTCTCCGGCAGCGGGCCGGATTCTGGGGCTGTACCGATCCCGGGCGCATGGCGGGCATGAGACAGTCGGGGTGGGCGATGACCGAGGGATCCCTTCACGGTTCTCACTCTCCGCTCCAGTGATCTTTTCCGTGCGGGTGTGGGGTGCACGGATAGTTACCCCCGCTTCGCTGCCATACACCCTCGGTGACGAAAAAGCAAGAGCACGGGTCACCCTCACCTCGCTATTGATGGAGGCCATGACTCGTCGGTATCGACTTCCAGCAGCTCGCCTCGGTACCCCTATGCGTACTGCGTTGCCACGTCGGCCCGGGTGCCGGGAAAGGCGTAGGTCCGCTCGGCGTACACCATGACGTCGCCGCTGTCGGTCCAGCAGCCGGCGTCGACGTCCTCGAAGCCCCGGGGGACGGTGGCCTCGTCGGGCCGGGAGTCGAGGATGTCGAGCGCCGCCATCTCCTCGACCCGGGCGTCGGTCCCTTCGCAGTCCTGGGCGAGATCCATCAGCGTGCAGCCGGTCAGCGCCGAGGTCACCAGCACGGTCGCCAGGAGAAGGGACATAGGTCGGCTGCAAGCCGTGCGTAAGGGCAAAGCGGGCTCCAGGGGTGCGGACCAGGGAACGGGAGCAGGCGGCGTGGGCCGCCAGG
Organism: Streptomyces sp. NPDC102490; assembly: GCF_044765285.1. Taxonomy (NCBI): domain Bacteria; kingdom Bacillati; phylum Actinomycetota; class Actinomycetes; order Kitasatosporales; family Streptomycetaceae; genus Streptomyces; species Streptomyces sp. NPDC102490. The sequence goes on along the minus strand of NZ_JBIWJU010000009.1, from coordinate 275,217 downwards.
ATGACATGGCCGGTTCCCGGTCGTCCGGCTCTTCCATGGCTTCGACGCGAGTGACCTGGCCGGACCGGACGTACGTGCTGAGTCGATACGGTCGTGGCGGCGTGCGACGTCAAGCAGTTGGCGTCAGTCGGACAGCACGTGAGGCCCAGCTCATCGAGTGCCGTGGGCAGGAGCTCTGGCACTTCGTGCTGGGCCTCACCGCGTGTACGCCTACGACGGATAGGGCGACGACGAACACTGAGAGGGCCGATCCGGCGACAGCGGTGTTCGACCACGGTCGGCCCCGTCAGACCGGCGCGGGCGGCACCGGCCCGCTCGCTCTGACCGCAGGCGGGCCGGAAGGCAGGGGCTCAGGTGCGGAGGGACAAGTAGTAGTCGCCGACACCGGCCAGGTAGCCGGGGTCCGCTGTCTCGCTGTCGGTGGCAAAGCGGGGAGCGGCCTTGATCTCTTCCCGAGACGGTGCGACCTGCACCTTCTGCGCCTCGGTGTCGATACCGGTGACGGCGCCGGCCGGGATCAGGACGCTTCTGCCGAACTTCCACACTCCGGTGTCGACGACGAGGTGCTGCATGCCGGGCTGGTCCTGCTGGCGGTCCACGTGTCCGATGACGCCGTCGGCTGCCTCCACAGTGAACCCCACCAACGACTGCTGGGCCCCGTGTCCGATCTCCGGCGCGTACATCCACACACTTCCCATTGGTCCCTCTCCTGTCCTCAACAAACTGAGCTGCGGCCCTTCTCAGCCTCTATGCTTCCCCCTCTTCCCCGGCACCCGCCGGACAACCAAGGGGAAACACGTAGGGTCACAGCCCGTCAGACCGCGGCAGGCTCGTTCGGCGGGGGACCGATGACGGGGCCGTCCTCCCGACCCCCGTGGCGGGAGGACGGCCCCGGTCCTTGGGCGGCCGTCCGGTCAGTACAGCTTGTCGACGGCCGTGCTCGTGGTCTTCTTGAAGGCGGCCACGGGCGCGTTCTGGAAGTCGCCCATCTGCCCCCACTTGACGACGGTGACGGTCCTGCCGTCCCGGCCGACCGACAGCAGGGCGATGTCGGTGGCGCCCCAGGACGTCTCGGTGTGCAGGCCGCGTACGCGGGCGCCCTCCTCGACCGGCAGCTTGCCGTAGTCGCGGCCCTCGGCCTCGACGTCGGGCGAGGACGCCTCGATGCGGTCGGCGCAGGTGCGGATCAGGTCGTCGTAGTGCTTCGCCAGGGCCTTGGCCTGGCCGGCCGCGCCCGTCACGACGGTCAACTGCACGGCGCCGGTGTCCAGGTCGGTCCGGAACTGCCGGTGCCGGTAGGTGTAGGAAGACACCCCCTCCGTGCTCACGCAGAGGCCGAGTTCCTCGGGGAACCCGTCGGTGACGGGCCCGGCGGTCCAGGACGACGTCGGGTGCGGTGGCAGCTGGGACGCCGACAAGAAGGTGGGCGCGGCGGTCTTCGGCGCGGCGCCGGCGGCCGGTGCGGTGAGGGCCGTGGCCGCCGCGAGGGCGGAGACGGTGAGGGCGATGAGCGTGCTCGTTCGGATACGCATGGACATGAGTGGTCCCCCGTGGAGGAAGCGTGGATGCGGATACCGCGGGGAGCCGGCTGGTCGGTCCGGGCCTGGTCGGTGCGGCACCAAGAGCATCTGCGGTCACGGCGGCCCGGCGCAACAGCCGAGGGCCGATCCGGCAGGGTGGAACCATCCCAGCCCGTCCGACGTGCAGGTACATGAGGTGCCTGGGATACCGTCCCGGGCCGGATGGGTCGTACGAGGACGGGTGGACCTGTGTCGGCACAGGAGGACGGCGACGGCATCGGCGACGAGGTGGCCGAGTTCGCGGCGCTGCTGCGGGCGCTGAAGGAGCACACGGACCGCAGCTACGGCTCGCTGGCCCGCCGTCTGGGCATGAACACCTCGACGCTGCACCGCTACTGCGCGGGCGACGCGGTGCCGCTCGACTTCGCCCCCGTGGAACGCTTCGCGGCCCTGTGCGGGGCGACCTCGGAGCAACGCCTGGAACTGCACCGGCGTTGGCTCACGGCAGTGGCGGCCCGGCGTCGGCCTCGTACGGCGGAGGCGGCGGTGAGCGCGTCCGGTGCTGCGGCAGCGGACGCCGTGGACGATGCGGCGGACGGGCCGGACCCAGGGGTGGCGGGCGTCACCACACCGGGCGCGGCGCGGACGGACCCCGGCGGATCCGTGGCCGTGGGGGACGCCTCGCCGAAGGACGTCAGCGACTCGGGCGCCGGGACGGTCCCCGCGCCCAGACCGTCCTGGGCGTCCGTGCCCCCGCCCCCGCTCCCCCGCCGTCCCTGGTACCGCCGTAGACGTCTCGTGGTCGGGCTGGCCTCCGTCGGTGCCGTGCTCGCGACGCTCGGTGCCCTGTCCGCGCTGCCGGACGGGCGGCGGTCGTCCGGCGACGGTCCCGCGCCGGTCGCCGGCCCTACGGCATCCGGTACGGCGGAAGCCAGCTCTGGTGAGCGGCGGGGCGCCTCCGCCAGTCCGAGCGGCACCGACACCGCCGCCGCCAGCTCCGCCAGCTCCGGCGCCTCCGAGCGGCCTTCGGGCTCCGCCGCTCCGAAGAAGAAGCCGGGCACCTCTCGCCCGCCCGGCGCGACATCCGCGCCGCCCCGCGGTGAACAGCCCGCCGGGCTGCCACTCACCTGGTCCGTCAACTCCCATGCCTGGAAGCTGGGGTGCGGTCACGACTACGTCATCGCCAAGCCGCCGAGCCAGGTTCCCCCTCCCCCTGCCGCGCAGGACGCAGCGCCCTGGGCGGCGACGCAGAGCGCGGTGCACGGCGGTGAGACGCTGGTGCAGTTGTCGGTGCAGGGGCGTAGCGACACGGCCGTCGTGCTGGAGGCGCTGCGCGTGCGCGTGGTGGGCCGTACGGCGCCGGCCGAGGGCAACGCGTATGCCATGGACCAGGGTTGCGGCGGCTCGATCACTCCCCGGTCCTTCGCGGTGGACCTGGACAAGGACCGCCCCATCGCCCGCGCGGTCGCCGGGGACGACACCGGCACGCCGATCCCGGCCGTGCGCATGCCCTACCGCGTCTCCGCGAAGGACCCCGAGGTGCTGCTCGTCACGGCGGGGACCAGCTCGTGCGACTGCCGCTGGTATCTGGAGCTGGACTGGTCCTCCCAGGGCCGCACGGGCACCGTCCGCATCGACGACGACGGCCGCCCGTTCCGCACCAGCGCCATCGAGGGTCTGCCCCGGTACATGTACGACACCCTCGGACGCCGGTGGAAGCCCTACAACTGACCGGCTGCTTCTCCGTCCGCGGTCGGCTTACGAGGCGCCGTCGAGGACCTGGCGCAGTCGATGCGCGAACTCGTCCGGCTTGCCCGGGTATCCGAACTCGCCGTCGCAGAAGCCACCGTGATGGCTCGGGAACACGCTCACCCGCTGCCCGAGCAGTTCGGCGGTCGCAACGGATGTGCGTCCGGTCAGGAGGTCTTGGGACTCCTCGCCCACGGCGATCACGACGCGGGTCGGCGCGGCGGCGATCGGGCCGGGGTCCGGCCGGTAGCTGCTGACCGCCCATGACCGGTCGGACAGCAGTGGATCGTCACGTGAGCCGTCGTCCTCCGTGGGGAGCCCGAACGCAGCGGGATCGGCCTCCGGTTGTTCGAAGTAGGCGTCGGTGAACTCTCCCTGCCACGAGGTCATCGCCACGAACGCGGCCATCCCCGCTCCCCATCCCCGCTTCTCGTAGACGTCCCGCACTGCGGCCCGCGCCCGCACGGCCGCGGCGGCGTCCGGGGTGAGGGTGATGAGCGGCGGCTCGTGCGCGACCAGCGTGGTCACGTCCGCGGGATACCGCGCCACGACCGCGAGCGCCGTGATCGCTCCGCCGCTGCTGGCGAACATCTCGACCGGTCCGGCCCCGAGCGCCTCGATGACGCCGTGCACGTCGTCGGCCTGGGTCTGCGGCGTGTGGTCGGTCCGCCCGTCCTTACGCGTGCTGCGACCGAGCCCGCGCGGGTCGTAGGTGGCCACGGTCCGCTCGGGGAAGCGGGCGGCGAGCGCGGCGAAGCCGGTGGCGTCCATGGGCTGCCCGATCATGAACAGCGGCGGGCGTCCGTCTGCGGTCGGCAGTGGCCCGCGTACGTCATAGACGAGGTCCGCGCCGGCGGTCTTGAGCGTGTAAGTCTCCATATCCGTACAGACCTGCGTCGCCCCGGAAACTCATCGCCGCGGCGAGCACGGGCCCGCGACGCGGGCTGCGCCCCGCCCGGCGTCCTCCGCCAGAACGCGAGTTGATCGGTGGCCTTCTCCCGTGGGCGACGATCCTCGGCGCGGGTCGGCCGGCGGCTTCGGCCGCTGCGGCAAGGGCCGGAACGATGTGCGTCTCCAGTGCGCGCCCCAGCAGCGGGACGCCTGCTTCCGCGCCGGGTACGCGGGCGGGGACCGGCGTGCGGGCGGTGACCGTGTTTGGACGTACGGCAGCACGTGTGCGAGTCTGCTTGGCACTCCTCCGGAAGGTCTGACCCTGATGCTCGGCATGGTCGTCTGGGACGTCCGCTCTCGCGCTTCGACGCCAGAGCGGTAACGACTCCCTGCTTCACCGCATACGCCCGTCACTGCTGTCGTTCGGCCGGGCGTGGGTTCGGGCTGCTCCTCGTCGAAGTGCTCTTCGTGCCCTTGCACGTTCGACCACGAGGAGTACGCGGTGTCCACCATCCGCTGGACCGAAGACCGCACCCACCAGTCCGCCCGGTGGCATTCCGAGAACGCCACCCCCCTCCCCCGGCGAACCGTCGTCGCCGACGACCGGGTGAAGGCCGACGACGCCCACCGTCTGGCCTGCGAAGGAACAGCCCTCCTGTGGCGGGGCGACTTCCACAACGCCCGGCAACTGCTGGCAGCGATCGGCCGCCGTATCGACCGCAAAGCGCCCGGGTCAGGTTCTTCCCCGAGCGAGGCCTTCCATCTGTACCGGCGTCACAGCCGCCACCGCGCCCGAGTCCTGGGCAAGCTCCTGGTGCTGCTGGACGACGACTACATCCTGGCGTTGCGCCGGGCCCCCGATGTCCGCCAGGCATGTCTGGCGGCCTACGGTCCCTCGGAGGGACCCATGGCCGTCTCTCTCAGGGAGCTGCTGGGAGTGATCGGCGCCCACGAGTGGCGGACGAAAGGGGTCGAGGTGCCTGCGCTGGGCGCCCGTATCCACCCCCACTACGGTGTTTTCGCCCCGGTCAGAGGCGAGTACGTCGACCTGGTCGCCCGCGCGCCGCTGCCGTCGGCGATCCGGCGCAGTCCCGCCACCGGTACGGCGTTCGATCTCGGCACCGGAACCGGGGTCCTGGCCGCGGTGCTGGCCCGTCGCGGAATCAACCGCGTCGTGGCCTCCGACATCAGTTCACGCGCCCTGACCTGCGCCAGGGAGAACACCCACAGGCTCGCACTGGCCGACCGTGTCGAGGTGTACGGACCCGGCCTGTTCCCCGAGGGCCGCGCCGACCTCGTCGTGTGCAATCCGCCATGGCTTCCCGCCCGGCCGGCCGGCCCCATCGAGCAGGGCGTCTACGACCCGGACGGCGCCATGCTCGGCGGCTTCCTCGCCGGACTGGCCGGCCACCTGCGACCGGGTGGCGAGGGCTGGCTGGTCCTGTCCGACCTCGCGGAGCACCTCGGCCTCCGCACACGGCGGCAGCTGCTCGACGCCGTCCACGCGGCGGGGCTCCGCGTAGTGGGCAGGATGGACACCGAGCCCCGGCACCCACGCTCCAAGGACGCCGCCGACCCGCTCCACTCGGCACGCAGCGCCGAGACCACGTCCCTGTGGCGCCTGACGGCACGGGAGGACCGGTCTCGTCGGCCCTGCCGGTTGCCGTCCGCACCCGACCTCGCCGTCGGAGGGACTCCGGTCTCCGCAGCGCTCGGAGAGGTGTCGGGCATGTGTCGGCGGCGGATGTGATCTGTCGGCGATATGTCGGTGGAGGCTGCGACCTTGGACTGGTCGGTGCTCTCCACGAGCACGCCGCCCCAGAGCGCAAGGAGCCTGTCGTCGTGTCTTCCGCATTCCCGAGCCGATCGTGGGACGTTCACCGCTTGCCGTCCGCGGAGGGCAGGATCTTCCTGGTCACCGGGGGCAACGCCGGGATCGGCTACTTTGCCGCCGAGCAGCTCGCCGCCACCGGCGCCGTCGTCGTACTCGGCAGCCGGGACCGCGCGAAGGCCGATGCCGCCATGGCCTCGGTCCGCTCGCGCGTCCCCGGCGCGCAGGTGCGGCACCTGCAACTGGACCTCGCCGACCTCGCGTCCCTCAGGACCGCCGTGGACAGACTGGGCCTCGATCATCTCGACGCGGTGGTCTACAACGCGGGAGTCGCGCTCGATCACCCGCCGCGTCGAGAGACCGGGGACGGCCATGAGCTGATGTTCGGCACCAACCACCTCGGCCACTTCGCGCTGACCCAGTGGCTGGCGCCCTTGCTGTCCGCGGCGCCGGCGGGCCGCATCGTGATTGTGGGAAGCTTCGCGGCGCGGTCCGAACGCCTGGACCTGGACGACCCGCAGTCGACCCGGGACTACCGGCCCAAGCGCACCTACGGCCGGTCGAAGTTGGCGCAGATGTGCTTCGGATTCGAACTGGACCGCCGTCTGCGTGCCGTGGGCAGCACGGTGCTCAGTGTGGTGGCCCACCCCGGCGGCGCACTGGACTCTCTCACCCCGTCCCGCCCGCCGGTACACGTGACCCGTACCGGCGAACGGCTGCGCGCCGCGCCCGCCGGGCTCTTGGTGCAGGGCAAGGACGCCGGAGCGTGGCCCGTCGTCCGTGCTGTCCTCGACCCGGAGGTGCGGGGCGGGCAGCTGTGGGGTCCGCGCGTCTTCGGCCTGCGTGGCATACCGAGGCGTGAGCCCGTCCCGGCTCACATGGCCGATCCAGCTGTCGCCGCTCGTCTGTGGGCCGTCAGCGGTGAGTTGACCGGCGCCGACCCGCACCACGGCTTCCGGTAGACGCGCGCCGCGCCCCGGGTGGCCGTCGGGTGGATCGGCCTGTTTCGGGGCCCGCCTGGTCCGCGTGGTCCGCCTCGGCACTCCGCCATGAGGCCGCCGTGCCCGGGCGGTTTCATGGCGGGTACCGAGTGGGGCGGTGCCGGTTCGGGCCCCACGGCGGCTGTCAGTCGTCGAGCGCTTCCAGGACGTCGGCGAGGTCGACGAACTTGAAGCCCGTGGCCTCCCGGTCGCCGTCCTCCGGAGCCATGTGGCCGTCCTGGACGACGAGCAGGCCGTTCGGGTACCTGCTGCCCAGAGGTTCGGCGAGGACGTCCGCGCCGTCGCACTCCTCGGAACCGTCCAGCGTCTCGGACGCGGCACTCACCCGGAAGCCGCCCTCGTACTCGTAGTCGTCGGACCGTTCGCGGTCGTAGGCGACGAAGGTGTCGTCGCCCTGGCTGGAGGCGAGCAGGTAGCCGTCCCCGTCGTCCTGCTGCACCAGGGTCAGGCCCTCGACGTCCGCGGACACGCGGCTGCCCCCGAACCCGGGGTCGTCGCCCGCCACGCACTCGTCGGACGCCTCGTCGTACGTGGCCGGCACACCGTACTCGCGGACCCTGTCCTGGAGGACCGGCCTGCCCTTGAGAGCGGCCGGCAGCCGCCAGATGCCCACGTCCTCCTGCCCGGCGAAGAGCACGCCGGTCTCCGGGTCGACGACCATGCCCTCGACCTGCGGACCCTCGCCGGGTTCCGCGCAGGGGGACCACTTCGTGCCGTCGGGCATCGTGAAGGCGGCGGGCAGGTCCAGCGTGCGGACCTTCCGGTAGGACACCGTGCCGTCACGCGTCGCGGTCAGCTCCAGCAGCGCGATGCGGGTGGTCGCGTTCTGGCTGACGAGCGCGTAGGACCTGCCGGTCGCGGAGTCCGTGTAGGTGGCCAGGCCGTAGGCGGTGCTCTCCTCGTTGACCTCCTCCTGCGAGCCGGAGAAGATCCACGGCGCCGAGGCGGCCGTGACATCGGTGAGCGGGGCGTCCGGCCGGTCACCGTCGACGCGGTAGATGCGCAGCTTGTCGCTGCCACGGTCGCTGACGACCGCCAGGTCCGTGGCGCCGGAACCCAAGGGCATCCCGTGCACCAGGTCGACGTTGTTGAAGCGGCCGGGAGCGTCGTCCGCTCCGGGCGCCGCGGGGGCGGGGACCGACTGCACCTGCCGGGCGTCGAGGTCGTAGACCCGCAGGCCGCCCTCCTTGGCCGTGGCGATGACGAGGCTCGCGTCCGGGTCGGCGGCGTTGCGCCAGATCGCCGGGTCGTCGGCGTTCGCGTTCCCGCCCTCGTCGTCGTCGAACAGCGCGGCGGTCTCGGCCCGGGGGACGACCTCGGGCGGTGCGGCGAGCGCCGAGGCATCCGCCGAGGGTACGGCTGCGACGGCGGCGGTGCACACCAGGGCTGCCGTCGCCGCGAGGACGCCGGAACGGCGTCTTGTGAACGCGTACACGAATGGTCTCCTTCGTCAGGGAGCGGGTGAAGCCGACGCGCGTCCGGCGTCGGGCTCGCGTCCGCGTCCACCACTGGGACGACGTCACATGATCGAGAACGCAGGCGGAGGGCGCGCATCACCCGGGCGACCTGTGGACGACGGATACATGGCCGAGGGGTGAAGGAGACCTGCCTGGCCTGCACGTGACCGCGCTCGCGGTGGGGGTCCGACGGGCTGCTCCCCCGGCGTGCCGGGTCCGCCGCACGGACCACTCCCGGTGGTCCACCGCGTCTCCGGTGCCGAAACTGTTCGGTACTGCCCCGCTGCACCGTGCTGGAGGCCCGAGCGTCCATGGATGATCTCCCCTCGGGACCCGACGCCCGTGCCCGTCTGGAACTGACGGCGATCAGGGAGCTGCTGAAGGCCCAGCGTCGGCGCATCCGGTCCTACGCCCGGGAAGACCGGCCCCCGTCCGAGGGGCGGGCCCGGCCCAGGGCGCTGCCGACCGCAGGGCTCCCCACCGGACGCGAGGTGCTCGAAGCCCTCCCCGTCCCGGCCCTGCTACTGACCCCTGTGCCCGGCGAGGACGGGGAGATCGTCGACGTGCACTGCACGGGTTACAACGCGGCAGCCGTGGCCTACGCGGCCGAGCGGTTTCCGGACAGTCCGGTCCCCGAGTGGTCGGGGCCGGTGTCGTTGTACGAGCGGTTTCCCTCCCTGTACCGGACGCCCCTTCCCAGGATGATCAGCCGCGCGCACCGCGACCGCGAGCATCAGGGGCCCCAGGCCGTCGAGTGGGTTGCCGACGGCACGTCAGGACCGGTACGGCTCATCGCCGACGTCCGAGTGGGCCCCTGCGGTGACCAACTGCTGCTCACCTGGGAACGCGGACACCCCCTCCTCATGGCGGCCGCGGCCCAGCGTCTGGTGCGCACGTGCTGGGCGGAGTGGAACCTCGGAGACGACGGCGTCGAGCCCTCCCGGGGGTTCCACCAGGTCCTCGGGCTGCCGGAGGACGCCCCGCCGCCCACGCTGTCCGACCTGGCCGGCGCCGCCACGCCCGACAGCCTGCCCGGCCTCTACCAGATGCTCTACGAGGTCATCCTGCGCAAGCGGACGACCGGGTGTTCCCTGCGCCTGCGCAGCACGCCCGGCCGGGTCACCCGCATGACCGCCGAGCCCGTACGGATCGCCCCCGGCAGCCTGGTCTGGGGAGTCCGCGCCGTGTTCACCGACGTCACCGCCGAGCGCCGACGCCGCGAGACGGCGGACCACGCCGAGCGGGAAGCACGCCGCCAGCGCCAGCACGCCAAGACACTCGGTGAGGTCGCGGAGGCCCTGCGGGAAGCGGTGCTCCCGCACTTCCACGACGAGCTGGCCTCCTACGGGTTGCAGGCGGCGGTCGTGTACCGGCCCGATGCCCGCGAGGCCGGGGTGGGAGGCGACTGGTACAAGGCCCGCAAACTTCCCGACGGCCGGCTCCTCGTCGCGCTCGGAGACGCCCGGGGACACGGGCTGGCCGCGGTCACCCTGATGGCGAAACTGCGCTATGCGCTGGCCGGGCTCGCCTATACGGAGCAACCCGTCGAGCAACTGACGTACTGGCTCAACGAGACCGCCTGCGCGGACGGCATCGAGTCCACCGCCACCGCCATCATCGCCGGGTACCACCCCGAGCAGTCGCTGCTGCGCTGGACGTGCGCCGGGCATCCCCATCCGGTGCTGATCCGCGACGGCCGTGCCACGCCCCTGCCGTCTCCCGCCGGCGGACCCGGCCTCCCCCTCGGCGTCCTGCCCGGCACGGCCTACACCGCCGCTGGGGCACAGCTCCGCACCGGCGACGTCGTCCTCATGTACTCGGACGGCCTCACCGAACGCCGGGGCAGTGACCCGGACCAGGACACCCGGCGCTTCCTCGACGCCGCCACGCTGGCCTACCGGACCACGGCCCCGGGCTCCGGCCGCGACGAACTGCACCGCTACGCCGAAGACCTCGTGACGCGCCTCGACGGCCCGCACCGCACGGACGACGCCACTCTCCTCGCCCTGCGGCGGATCACGCCGCACTAGCGCTCACCCCGCACCTGCCGGTTCCGCCCTGTCTTCGCCCACCTCAACCTGCGGCGGGACTCTCTCACAGATTATTCCTTGACACGAATATTCGCTTACAGGAATACTACTTCCCATGGACGCACTCCTCACCGCGCTGGCGGACCCGGTTCGCTGGCGGCTCGTGGAACTGCTGGCAGAGAGACCCCGCCCGGTCGGTGTCCTTGCCCAGCTGGCCGGGGCACGTCAACCTCAGACCACCAAGCATTTGCAGACCTTGGAACGCGCCGGTGTCGTGGTCTCCGAACGCATCGGCCAACGCCGTATCAACACGCTCAGGCCCGCCGTGCTGCGGGAGTTGGCGGCTGAGCTCAGCCGGCTCGCCGAGATCGCGGAGCAGGCAGGCGGCCCGGGCGCGACCCACGAGCACTACGGGGCCGCCATGCGAACGGAGCGGCAGGCCGCCACGCGGGCCGGGTGGGCCGACGGCCGCTCGTTCCGGTTTCACCGGCGGCTGGCGGACCGCCCCGAGCTGGTCTGGCGCCACCTGACCGAGCCCGCCCTGCTCGCCCACTGGTGGAGCCCCGACGACCTGCACGTCTGCGAGCTCGTCTTCGAGGCACGGCCGGGCGGGCGGATCCGGCAGACCTACCGCGACGCAGAGGACGCGGCCGGCGGCGACGTGATCGTCGGACGTGCCGAAGGGACCGTGGACGAGGTGCACCCGCATGAGCGCCTCGCCTACCGGCTCTCTCCCCTGCTTCCCGACGGCGCTCCGGCCTTCACCGCACACGTCACCCTCACCTGCCGGCCCACCGGGACCGGCACGGATCTCGACGTCAGCTGGCGGATCACCGACACCACGGTCGAGGCGGCGGACTTCCTCGCAGGCATCGAGACCGGTTTCGGCCAGAGCCTCGACAAGCTCGCGGCGACCCTCACCGCGGACGCGCACGACAACATCAACGCCAACGTCAACACCGACCCCACCACCGGGAGTACGAAGTGAGCCAGCACAGCGGCAGCCGCCGGATCGTCACCAACATGGCCCTCTCCCTCGACGGCCGCTACGCCGGTAGCGACCCTCAGGACATGGGCTGGGTGATGCCCTACGCCGTCACCGACGTCGCCCGCGACCACCTGACCACGCTCTGGCAGTCGGCCACGACCGCGCTCCTCGGCCGGGTCAACGCCGAGGGTTTCCTGGGCTTCTGGCCGACCGTCATCGGCATGGACGGCGCCGACCCGCGGGACGAGGGCTTCGCGCAGTGGCTCGTCGACACCGAAAAGGTCGTTCTCTCCTCCACCCTCGGCCAGGCGCCCTGGGAGCGGACGACTCTGGTCGACAAGCCGACCGCCGAGGTGGCCGCGGACCTCAGAACGACGGAGGGCGGCGACATCCTCGTCCTGTCCAGCGCGAGCGTCATCAAGGCGCTGCTGGCCGCCGACGAAGTCGACCGGCTCGCACTCACCGTCTTCCCGGTCACCCTCGGCGACGGGCCGCGCCTCTTCGACGACGGCCTGCCGCGAGGGGGCTGGACGCTGGCCTCCCAAGCGGCCGGCGAGCACGGCACCCTCGCCCTCGTCTACGACCGCATCCGGTGAACCCCGCCCGGCCGACCACCAACGATCGCCGGACCAGGGGTGGCGGGGCGCGGGGCGCCGATGCCGGTCAGGAGGCCGGTGGGTCCGTGTCGCCCTCCTGATCGGACGGGTGAAGCAGGTCGATGACACGCTCCTCGTACCGGACGCGGGCCGGGGAGAAGTCGTACGGCATCTTGCCGATGGCCTCCATCGCGCTCATCCTCGCCCCGTCCCCATCCTCGTCGGCGTGCTCGTCCTCCCGGTCCAGGAGGACATCGAGGGCTGCTTCCAGGCCGGACCCTTCCGTCGCGGCCGCCAGGGCGGTCTCGTGGTCGCGTCGCCGGGCGGCCAGGTCTTCGATGCGGGGGTCGTCGGGGGGCGTGGTGTCGTCCAGGGCCGCCTCGGCCTCGGCCAGTCGGTCCTCCTCGGCCCGCAGCTCGGGGTGGGTAGCCAGGACGATGAACCGGACGGCCTGGGCGGCGGCGCCCAGCGGGCCGAAGACGCGCTCCGTGACCAGGAGGGTGTCGAGGTCGGCGGAGCGCAGGGCCCGGGGCGGCAGGTCGCGCAGGAGGCCGGTGACCAGGGGCGAGAGCAGGCCCATCGGGCTGCCCACCTCGCGGAGACGGTCCACGGCGGCCCGTTGGGCCTCGATGGCGGCCGCCTTGGCGGCGAGGGCCTCCTCCAGCCGCGCCAGGGACGGCTCGATGTCGGCGGTGCCCTGGAAAGCGGCCTGGATGTCATCCAGGGAGACACCCGCATCGGCCATCCTGCGGATCCACAGCAGGCGGACCATGTCGTCGTATCCGTAGCGGCGGCGGTCGTCGCTGCCGCGTTCCGGTTCGGCGAGGAGCCCGATGGCGTGGTAGTGGCGGATGGCGCGGGCTGTGGTCCCGGCGAACGCGGCGGCATCGCCGATCTTGACCCGGCGGGGAATCGCGGGAAGGGACATGCGGGGGAACCTCTCGATGTCGTGCTCGCCGCCCACTGGACCACATGCCGCTACGGCACATGCAAGTGCGGCCCGGTCCAACCGGTGGCGGCGACCACCTCCCGCGCGATGTCCGCGACGAGCCGTCCGTCCGTCGCCACGCGCACGGTCTCCGCCGGGGCCTGATGGTCCAGGAGCCGCGCCTTGCGGACACTTCCCGCCCACTCCTGCTCCAGCTCCGAGCCGAGTTCGCGTCCCGACAGCCGCTCTCGGGCGGTGGCGTCCGAGGCGGTGAGCAGGACTCGGGTGATCCCCACCCCGGCTCCCATGGCACGCTCGAACATGCCCGTCGCCGCCGGCAGCACGCTCATGGTGTTCGTATAGATCAGGCGTGGGCAGCCGCGCCGGGCGTAGTTCGCCCACACGGCGGTCAGATTGATCTCGGTGATCTCTGCGCGGTGAGGGTCCCCTTCCGGCGCCGGATGCACCTGCCCCATGAAGTCACCGTCGATGATCGCGTGAGCGACCGCCTCGGAGCGCAGGAGCGCCGAAACCTCCCATCCCACCGTCGTCTTGCCGACACCGGCCCGTCCTCCGATGAGCAGAACTTCCGCGTGTTCCATGGGGGCAGCGTGCCAGCGGGCGGTCACTTCACGCGATCCGATATCGATCCGGCCGCCCGGCCCCGGCCCCGCCCTGTCACCTCGAGCACGGCCGCGGGCAGGACGGCGTACGGAGACGTCGGCACCATGACCCCTCCGGTTAGGCTGAGCAGCGATCAACCGCACGGGCGGGGGGAAGCAGAGGACAGCGGGTGCCATGACGAACGCAGAAGGCAAACCCACGACGGGTTCCGGGCGTCCCACCTCACGGGACGTCGCCCGGCTCGCCGGTGTGTCGCACACCGCCGTCTCCTTCGTCTTCAACGGCCGCGCCGAGGGCAACCTCTCCCCCGCCACCCAGGAACGCATTCGGCTGGCCGCCGCTCAGCTCGGCTACCGGCCCGACCCCGTCGCCCGCGGCCTGCGCCGCCGGCGCACGGCGGTGATCGGACTGGTCACCGATGAGATCGCGTCCTCCCCGTTCGCGGGCCGGCTGCTGCGCGGCGCGATGGAGACGGCCTGGGCGAGTGAACACCTCGTGCTCACCATCGACTCCGGCGGCGACCCCGCCAAGGAGGACGCGGCCGTCGCCGAACTCCTGGACCGGCGCGTGGACGGCATCATCTACGCGGCCATGTCGTTGCGCCGGGTCCGCGTCCCCGAGGGGCTGCACCGTACCCACTCCGTCCTTGCCAACTGTCTGCCCGACGACGGCTCCCTGTCCGCCGTGATTCCCGCCGAGCGGGCCGGCGGCCGTACGGCGGCCCGGCTGCTGCTCGACCACGGGCACCGCAGGATCGCCTACTTGGGGGGACTGGACGACATCGCGTCGGTGGAGCGGCTGGGCGGCTTCCGTGACGCGTTGCGCGCCGAGGGGGTCACCGTCCCCAAGGAGTGGGTGGTGCGCACCGGCGGGGAGATCGCGGCCGGATACGACGGTGCCCTGCGGCTGTTCGACGGCGCGGAACCGGCCCGCCGTCCCACTGCCGTCTTCTGCTACAACGACCGGGTCGCGGCGGGCGTCCTGCACGCCGCGACCCGACTCGGCATCGCCGTCCCCACCGAGTTGTCGGTGATCGGTTATGACGACCAGGAGCACATGGCCGCCTTCCTCACGCCGTCCCTCACCACGGTGGCACTCCCGCACCGCGGGATGGGCGAGTCCGCCGCCCGCCTCCTCCTCGACGCCATCACCACCGGCCGCACCCCGCCGGCCAGGGTCCGCCGCCTGGCGTGCCCGGTGGTGACCCGGTCGTCGGTGGGTCCGGTCCCGACCGTGTAGGGGCGGGCGTGGCAGCGGTGTCCGGTGCTCAGTTCAGGGTCGGTCCGACCAGCTCCCACGCGGCGACGGTGGCGTCCACGCCCATGACGGTCAGGTCGGGTGCGTCGCCCGGGGCGCGGTAGACCCGCTCGGTCACCACGGCAAGGTCGCCCGCGAACACCTCGTACAGTGAACCGTCGACGAGGACGCGGACGTCCAGCTCCGCACCGGCCGCCACCCGGACCTCCAGCGGCGCGGGCCGCCCGGAGCGCCGTACGGTCAGGGTGCCCGTCGTGGGGTCGATCCGGAGCGTCAGCCCCTCCCCCAGGCGGACCGTGGTGACCGTGCGGGCGGTGACCGTCAGGTCGTACGCGTCCGGCAGCCGTGTGCCCGGGCCCGGTTCGGTGACGAACGGCTCCGGCGCCCGCAACGTGTTCAGTTCCGGCGCGGGCGCGATCCGCAGGCCGCCGTCGGTGTGGACGTCGACGACACGTGGCGCGGTGAGCACGCCGGCCCAGCCTGCCCGCTCGGCCTCGCCCGGCCCGCGGGACTCCCAGGACCAGCCCCACATCAGGGCGCGCTCCGGCTCCTGAAGGACGGCGGGCGCGTAGAAGTCACGACCGTAGTCGAGCGGGCCGCCGGTGCGCGGGACGAACCGCAACCCGTGCTCGGAGGACGGTTCCAGACTGCCCGTCAGGTATCCGGTCGTGCTCGGGTCGCCGTCCCACAGGGACACCAACAGGACCCAGTCCCCTCCCGGAGTCACCAGCACTTGCGGGCACTCCCAGCCGACGGCCTTGTCGCCGAACGCGTCCACGACCACCGGGTCGGCACCGTTCAGGAGCACACCCGCGAACCGCCAGTCCGTCAGGTCGTCGCAGGCGTACAGCAGGACCGAGGGCGTGGCGTCGGCGTGGCCCGCGCCGACCAGGGCCCAGCGTCGGCCGAGGTGCCGGAAGACGAACGGATCACGGAACATCACCACGTCCAGGCCGGGCGGCGGGCCGGGCACCACGGGCTCGGGCAGCGGCTTCCACTCGGTCAGCGCCGGGTCGCCCGGGTCGGCCGCGCGGGCCAGGCAGACGGTGCCGAGGCCGGTGTGGTGGTGGTCGACGCCCGTGTACACCGCTGTCGGGACTCCGTCGTCGTCGACCACGCAGCCGGACCAGCAGCCCGCCTCGTCGGGCCCGCCGGGTGTCGGCGTGAGCGCGACCGGATGGTGCCGCCAGCGGGCCAGATCCCGGCTGGAGGCGTGGCCCCAGTGGACGTCGGCGTGCACCGGCGCGTGCGGATTGTGCTGGTAGAAGAGGTGGTAGCGGTCACCCCAGCGGAACGGGCCGTTCGGGTCGTTGATCCAGTTGGCGGGCGGTCGGACCCTGAAGCGCGGCGCGTTGCTGTCGAGGCTCAACGGTTGACTCCTGCGGAGGTGATGCCCTCGCGGAGAGGGCGCTGGCCGACGACGAACACGGCGACGGCGGGGATCATGGACAGCACCACACCGGCGAGCACCACCGATACGGAGCCGGTGCCGAGGTTGCCCTGGAGGGAGACCAGTCCCAGGGGAAGGGTGTAGTTCTGGCCGGAGGTCTCCAGGATCAGCGGGCGGAAGAACTCGTTCCAGTGGTAGTTGAAGGCCAGTACGCCGACGATCGCGAGGCCGGGCGCGGCGAGCGGGGCGTACACCGAACGGAACACCCGCCACGGTCCCGCCCCGTCGAGCATCGCCGCCTCGCCCAGGTCCTTCGGCATACCCATGAAGTACTGGCGCATGAGGAACGTGCCGAACGCGGTGGGGAACGCCGGAACGATCAGGCCGAGCAGGGTGTCGGTCAGCCCCATCGACTTCAGCACCAGGAACACCGGCACGATGGTGACCTGCAGCGGCACCATCATGGTGGCCAGGACCAGAGCGAACAGCGACTTCTTGAAGCGGAACTCCAGGCGGGCGAACGCGTATCCGGCGAGCCCCGCGGTGATCATCTGTCCGACCGCGATCAGCGCCGTGACAAGCGTCGAGTTGAGGGCGAGCAGCCAGACGTCGATCTGCGCGAAGACCCCGTGGTAGGCCTCGACGGTCGGTTGTGAGGGGATGATCTGCGGCGGCAGGTCGAACGACTGCGCGGGGGTGCGCAGCGAGGTGGAGACGGTCCAGATGACCGGGCCGAGGGTCAGCAGGGCGCAGACGGCCAGTGTGGCGATCCGCGCCCACGGGGCGAGGGAATGACGCACCCGGCCGGTGGTCAGGGTCGTGTGGCTCATGGGACTCACCCGGCTCACTGGTAGTGGACGAAACGCCGGCTGAGCCGGAACTGGAGAGCGGTCACCGCCATGATCAACACGAACAGCAGCACGCCCACCGCGGACGCGGTGCCGAAGCGCAGCTGCTCGAAGGCGGTCTCGTAGATGACCATCACGACGGTGCGGGTGGAGTCGCCGGGACCGCCGTTGGTCAGGACGTACGGCTGCTCGAAGACCTGGAGCGCGTTGATGATGCCGACCACGGACGCCACCAGGAGTGTCGGCGACAGCAGCGGCAGGGTGACGTGCAGATGCTTGCGGGGTCCGGTGGCGCCGTCCAGGGCGGCGGCCTCGTGGATCTCCTTGGGGATGTTGTTGAGTCCGCCCACGAACAGCAGGAACGAGAACCCGAACTGCTGCCAGACATAGACCAGGATCACCGTGGCCATCGCCCCGTTCTCCGAGGTCAGCCAGGGCACCGGAGCGATGCCGACCAGGCCGGCCAGCCAGTTGACCAGGCCGAAGTCCTGGTTGAACAGGTACTTCATCACCACGGAGATGGACGCCGCGGACAGCACCAGGGGGAAGAAGAACGCCGACCGGAACACCGACCGCAGCCACACCGGCATCCGCCCGTTCACCGCGATCGCCAGCACCAGCGCGATCAGCAGTTGCAGCGCGACCGCCAGCACCATGAACAGCAGCGTGTTGCGGAAGGAGACCAGCACGGTCGAGTCGCCGAAGACCTCGCGGTAGTTGGCCGCCCCCGCGAAGGTCGGATCGTCGATCACGTTCCAATGGAAGAGGCTCAGCACCACCGAGCCGACGATGGGGACGACCGTGAAGACGATGATGCCGACGATCGTCGGTGCCAGGAACAGCGCGGCGAGCAGCCGCGTGCCGCGCTCCCGCGCGGACGGACGGGCCACGGCCGCGGGTGGCCTGGGCGCCGACTGAGGCCGGACCGGGGGGATCTGGGTGTTCGTCATACGTCACGCTCCATGGCCTTCTCCAGGTCGCCCTGGAGCCGGCGCAGCGCCGGACGTACCGCGCGCGGGGACGACAGGGCGGTGCCGGTGTGCTTCAGCAGCACCTGCTCGACCTCGGCGACCTGCGGGGGCGCCGGGACGGGACCGGTGTCGGGAAACCGGTCGAGGGTGTCGTAGAAGACCCGCCAGCCCTCGGGGCCGGTCTCCCGGTAGCGGTCGGCGGTCAGCATCGAGCGGCGCGCCGGGGTGGTCTGGTTGGTGGTGAACAGCCGGGTCAGGGTGTCCTTGCGGGCGGCGTACTTGATGAATTCCCACGCCTCCTCCTGCCGCTTCGAGGTGCGCAGCAGCGCGTAGCCCGCGGCGCCGAACTGGTGGCGCCGGGTGCGCCAGCGTGGGAAGTACTGCACGTCGTATCGGTCGGCGGGCATCCCCGCCTGGTGCAGGCCGCCGGCCCAGAAGCCGCCGGCGGGCGTCACGCCGACCCGGCCCGTGGAGAACACGCCGACCAGGTTCTGCCCGTTGCCGCCCTCGGGACGGGTGCACAGGCCCTCCTCGATGAGGGAGGCCAGGTACTCGTACGTCTCCTCGAAGCGGGCGCCGGTCGCCTGCGGTGTGGTCCAGCGGAAGCCGCCGCCGCGCCCCTGTCGCTGTCGCGCCGGGTAGAAGGCGTCCCACAGCCAGTCGCCGCCGGGCGCCTTGGACTCGGCCAGCAGGTTGGTGCCGTTGGCGAAGAGCCAGGGCACCACACCGCCCCACAGCCGGTTGGTCCAGAAGTACGGGGTGAAGTGGGAGTCGCTCGACTTCTTCATCCGGCGCAGCAGTGCGGTGAAGTCCTCGCGGGTCCAGTCGGCCGGCGGCCGGTCCGCGCCGGCCCTTCGCAGCACCTGCCGGTTGAGGTACATATCGGCCGCGTTGAACTCCACGGGGAGCTGGTAGAGGCTGCCCTCGTACATCATCGACTCCACCAGTGAGGGGTGGACGTCGGCGAAGTACTCCCGCAGCTCGTCGGCGTCCCGCCGCACCCAGTGGTCCAGGGGCACCCCGAGCCGTTGCGCGAACAGCTGCACGCCCTCCGTCGCGACGTAGACCAGGTCGGGGGCCATGCCCGCGGCGATCTGGGTGAGGATCTTGGCGAAGAAGTCCGACCAGTCGACGGCCTGCACCGCGTTGATCCGGAGCTTGATGTCGGGGTACTGCTCGGCGAAGCCCTCGGTGAGGGCGCGCACGGCGGCCGGGCCGTAGGCGGGGCCCAGGGTGGCTACGACGAGGGAGCCGTCGTCGCGGCCGGGGATGTCGGCCGCGGTGAGCCGGTCCCAAGAAGCGGCGGCACCGGCCAGTGCGGCGGCCGCCGCACCGTAGGCGCCGTACCGCAGCAGGCTGCGGCGGGTGTGCGAGTCGGTCATCGGACGTACCTAACTCGTGTTAGTCCAGAGCTGATGCCGATGATGATGGGAACCGCGCAGCGGCCCTGTCAAGACTCGGGAACCCCTTGACCTTTAACGAGTTAGGTCTACAGTCCTGGTTCCACGAGAGCCGCCGTTCGGAGCCCCGGCTTCCAGGGCTCGCTCGACCGAGAGGAACGATGTGTGATGCGTGGACTGTCCAGACGAGCGCTCTTCGCCGGGTCCGCCGCCGGTGCGGGCGCCGCACTTCTGCCCATGGCGGGCTCCGCCGCCGCGGAACCCCGGGCCGCCGCCCCGGCCTGCGCCCGCTACCGGGCGGCGTACCACGTCACGGTCCCCGACCAGTGGAAGAACGACCCGCAGCGCCCGGTCTGGATCGACGGCGAGTACCACTACTACTACCTGTACAACCCGGACTACTTCGCCGGCGGCACCACGTCAGGCACCGCCTGGCGCCTGGTCACCAGCACCGACCTGGTCCGCTTCACCGACCGCGGCATCGCCGTCCCGAAGGACACCACGCCCAACGGGGACGTCTGGTCGGGCTCGGCGGTGGTGGACACGCGCAACACGGCGGGCTTCGGTGCCGGCGCGGTGATCGTGCTCGCGACCATGGAGCCGGCAGGCGGTGCGCAGGCCCAGTACCTGTACTACTCCACCGACGGCGGCCGCACCTTCCGCCCTCACGGCACCGCCCCGGTGCTGCCCAATCCGGGCGGCCGTGACTTCCGCGACCCGAAGGTGATCCGCGACGAGGA
The DNA here is from genome assembly GCF_044765285.1 of Streptomyces sp. NPDC102490. Lineage (NCBI taxonomy): Bacteria > Bacillati > Actinomycetota > Actinomycetes > Kitasatosporales > Streptomycetaceae > Streptomyces > Streptomyces sp. NPDC102490. The sequence goes on along the minus strand of NZ_JBIWJU010000009.1, from coordinate 254,996 downwards.
GCGCGGCCGGTGGGTGATGGCGCTCGCCGAGAACAACAAGGTGGGCTTCTACCACTCGGCCGACCTCAAGGCGTGGACGTACGCCGGCGGGTTCATCAAGGACGGCATCGGTGTCCTGGAGTGCCCCGACCTGTTCCGGATCACCGCCGAGGACGGCACCGTGAAGTGGGTGCTCGGCGTGAGCGCCAACGCCAAGGGCGCCGGGCTGCCCAACACCTACGCCTACTGGATTGGCGCCTTCGACGGCAGCGCCTTCGCCCCCGACCTGCCGGACCCGCGGTGGCTGGACCACGGCTGGGACTGGTACGGCGCCGTCACCTTCGAGAAACGGGACAGCGGCGGCGTCGTGGACGAGCGTGCTCGCTATGCCATCGGCTGGCTGAACAACTGGGACTACGCCAACATCACGCCCACCATCGACACCGACGGCTTCAACGGCACCGACTCCATCGTCCGCGAGGTGACCCTCAAGCGCGCCCCCACCGGCGCCTATTATCTCGCCTCCCGCCCGATCGCCGCCCTGGACCGGTATGTCTCGCGCACGGTGCGACTGGGCGACCTCGCGGTCGAGGGCACGCGTCTACTCGACTACCGCGGCACTGCCTACGAGGTGAGCTGCGAGATCGGCTGGGACCAGCTCACCGGTGCGGGTCTCCAGCTGCGTCGCTCCAACGACGGCGGCCGCCACGTCGACGCGGGGGTGTACCGCGACTACGCCTTCCTCAACCGGAGGCCCACCGTCAACCCGGACGCCTCGGGACGCTGGCAGGAGAGCAAAAGCCCGTTCGATCCGTCGGCGCGGCGGGTGCGGTTGCGGGTTCTGGTGGACCGCACGTCGGTGGAGATGTTCGTGGACGACGGCCGTTACGTGCATACCTCGGAGGCGTTCCCGTACCTCATCGACGACCGGCTCGCGCTGTTCACCATCGACGGCAGGGCGGTGTTCCGGAACGTGGTGATCAGAGAGTTCACCGTGTGAGGCGCTGCGCGGTTCACGCTCCCCCTGTGCGGCGGCGGGGAGCGGCCGAGCGGGGCGGCGTCGAGCGCATGTGGTCGCGGACCGGCGCGAGCAGGCCGGCGAGGGTCTGGACGTCCTCACGCGAAAGCGGTGCGAACAGGAGGCCGCCGACCACCTCGACATGGCCCGGCAGCACCTTCGCCAGCAGCTCACGCCCGGTGTCGGTGAGGGTGACGGTGATGCTCCGCTCGTCGTCCGGCGAGGGGGCGCGGACGACCAGGCCGCCCCTTTCGAGCAGACCGACCTGGTACGTCAGGCCGCTGCGGCTGTAGACGACGCCGTCGGCCAGGTCGGTCATGCGGTGGCTGCCCGTCGGCGAGTCTCCGAGGCGGGCCAGCAGCTGGAACTGCACATAGCTGAGGTCGCCGGTGTCGCGCAGCTGCTGCTCGACCGCATGCCGGAGCAGGCTCGTCACCTCGATGAGGTCGAAGTAGGCGCCGAGCTGCACCGGGTCGAGCGAGGGCGGTGAATCGGACATGGACGGAGTCTACTGTTTCGAATTCGAAGGGTGGGCGGGCCGCCGCCCCGGCCCGGCTGGTCGCGCGCCGCGACAGGCGGTTGCGCGCCTGCGTGTCACTGAAGCACTTCGGCGCTTCGGCCTGACGTGATCACGGCGCGGAGGGGGAAGGCGATGAGCAGCGCGACAGCGACCATGAGTCCGCTCGCCCACAGCGGTCCGCGGTCCCCGGCCGCGGTGCTGAGGGTGGTCGCGGCGAGGAGGGGGCCGACGGCGGCGCCGGTGTTGAGGGCCGCGGTCGCGTACGAGCCGGCCATGGTGGGGGCTCCAGCGGCCTCGTAGAGGACCCGGGTGATCAGTGTGCTGCCCAACGCGAACGACAGCGCGCCCTGCACGAACACGAGAAGGAACAGGGGGACCGGCTCGTCGGCCAGTACGGCCAGGGCCGGCCAGCCGAGGAGCAGCAGCGGACCGCCGACCGCGACGACCAGCCCGGGGCGCCGGTCGGAGAGCCGCCCGGCGACGGTGACGCCGACGAAGGACCCCGCACCGAAGAGGACCAGTACGACAGAGATCCACAGCTCCCCCAGCCCTGCGGTGCCGGTCACCACGGGGGCGAGGAAGGTGAAGCTCGCGAACGTCGCCGCGTTGACCAGCGCGCCGAGCAGCATCACCAGGAGCAGTCGCGGCCCGGTGAGCTGGGCCAGTTCCGTTCGCAGGGCGGGTCCGTCAGCCGTGTCGTTCTGCGCACGGTGGGCGGGGAGCCCGGCGAGAACGCCGATGGCGGCGGGCAGGCAGAGGGCGGCTACGGCCCAGAAGGTGGCCCGCCAGCCGAGCAACGCGCCGAGTACCGATCCGCCGGGGACACCGGCGACCGTGGCCACCGTCGTGCCCGAGAGCAGCACGGCCAGCGCACGCCCCTTCTTGTCGGGCGGGACCAGAGCGGCGGCAGCCGTCAGGGCGACGGCGAGGAACCCCGCGTTCGCGAGCGCGGCGACGATGCGGGTCGTGAACAGGACCGGGAAGCTGGTGGTGGCGGCGCCCACGGCGTGAGCTGCGGCGAAGGCGAGGATGAACCCCAGCAGGCTGGAGCGCCTGGGCCAGGTGCGGGCGAGCGCGGCCACCAGGGGGGCGCCGACGACCATGCCGACCGCGAAGGCCGAGGTGAGCGTGGCCGCTCCCCCGACGGTGACGTCCAGGTCCGAGGCGATGTCCGGCAGGAGACCGGCGAGCATGAACTCCGAGGTGCCCATGGCGAAGACCGCCAGGGCAAGCAGGTACAGCGGGAAAGGCATCGAGTGGCTCCGAGGTGAGGAGAGGCACGGGGAAGTCTTCTCGTCACCGCGGTCAGCCCCCAGGGGGCGCTCGTCCCACCGCGGATCGCGGCGCGACGAGAGGGTCATTCGCTCAGTGGTTCAGGGGCTGACGGCGTGACCGAAAGCCCCCACCTCGTCCGACTCGGGACTCGACATGGCCGGCACGTTACCCGACCGGAACCCGCCGAGGCACCTCGGTTTCGCCTGGATGACCGTGGTCGGCCGAGGCGCGTCGTCCTGGCCGATATCCCCGGCGGGGACGTGCCGCCGATGAGTTTCCGGTCGTTGCCTGGTCTACCCCGTTAGACGAAGGGAGCGCACCATGCGCGAGGTCATTGTTTGCACGTTCCTGACGCTGGACGGCGTCATGCAGGCGCCGGGTGGTCCGGACGAGGACGCCGAGAGCGGCTTCCGGCACGGCGGCTGGCAGAAGCCGGTGGACGACGAGGAGGTCGGCACCGCCATCGCCGGCTGGTACGAGGACACCGACGCGATGCTGCTCGGCCGCAAGACGTACGAGATCTTCGCGTCGTACTGGCCGACCGCCGATCCCGGCAACCCGTTCACCCACCGGATGAACAGCATGGACAAGTACGTGGCGTCCCGGACCCTGACGTCCGTCGAGTGGCAGAACTCCACCCTGCTGGAGGGCGACGTCGTCGACGCCGTGCGCAAGCTCAAGGCGACCGACGGCGGCAAGATCAGCGTCGTCGGCAGCGGCGACCTCGCCCAGACCCTCATGCGGCACGGCCTCGTCGACGAGTACCGGCTGACCATCCACCCGGTGATCATCGGCACCGGCAAGCGGCTGTTCGCCGACGGCACGGTCCCCACCGCGCTGGAGCCGGTCAGCGTCTCGACGACGAAGGGCGGCACCGTAGTCGGCGTCTACCGGCCGAACGGCGAGCCGAGCTACGACAGTTACTAGGCCGGGGCCGGTCCGTCGGCCGGCTCAGATCCGGGACTTGCGCAGCGAGTGCCACACGGCCCCGGACAGCGCCAGCGTGGACCGCGGGACGGAGAGGTGTTCGTGCTCTCGGTACAGCCTCCAGTTGTGCTCCACCAGCGCCAGCTTGTTCGAGGACAGCGACCCCGCCCGGCCAGCCCGGTAGACCGCCAGCGGTTCTTGCAGGCCCCGGGCGGCGTGCCCGCCCCTCATGATCGACAGCCACAGCGCGTAGTCCTGCCGCTTCGGCATGTCCGGCATCAGCCTCGTGCCCAGCGCCGTCCGGTCGTACATGGCGGTCAGGGCCCCGATGTGGTCCTGCACCAGCATGTCCTTGTAGGTCACACGTTCCCTTGCCGCGACCACGCGCCCGTTGGGCGTGAAGTCGCGGGCCTCGCCCGTGAAGTCGCCGGCGACCTTGTAGTAGGAGGTGAAGGTCAGCGGAGCGTCGCCTGCGGCGGCGAAGGCGAGTTGTCGCTCCAGCTTCTCGGGGAGCCACATGTCGTCGCTGTCCAGGAACGCCACGTACTCTCCCCGGGCCCGCGCCAGGGCGAGGTTGCGGGCCCTGGCGGCGCCGCCCTGCTCGGGTGCCGCCTGCGGGAGCACCCGCTCGTCCTGGCGTGCCAAGTCCCGCAGCAGGTCCATGGAGTCGTCGGTGGACGCGTCGTCGGTGACCAGGAGTTCGACGTCCGTGTGGGTCTGCGCGAGGACGGAGCGCACCGACGCACCGAGAGTGGCGGCCGAGTTGTGTACCGGCATCACCACGGAAACCAGGGGCACCGTCGTGCTCCTCACCCAGCTTGACGACGTGGATCTGCACCGTATCAAGCGGCTCATCGCGCTCCCGCCCCGCCTCCTTCCCCTGACCTGCCGAGGCGTCCGGACTCGTCCCGGCAGCCACCACGCACGTCGGCCGGACTCGACCTGGGCGTCTCCTGGGGTCGGCGGCACGCCCAAGGGGGCACCCACAGCCCACCGGACGGATCGGGTGCGGTCGTGCGCAGGTAGTGGCGCAGTTCGGTGAGCACCGGGTGTCTGTCTCCGGTGCGGAGCAGCAGCGTGTGCGGGTAGGCCGGGGTCGGGTCGCGCAGCGGGACGCGTCGCAGGTCGTGGCTCTGGGGCCACACGTACCGGTCCCCGGCGCCGACGAGGGTGGCCAGCGAGGCCGAATCGGCCAGCGCGTCCATGAGGGCCTCGTCGCCGAAGTTGGGGCCGAGGGCGTCGACGCTCAGTCCGAACTCCTCGGACAGCGCGTCGTAGAACGCCGACCACTCGGTGCCGGGCCGGATGCCCGGAACCCAGATGCGGTGCGCCGCGAGGTCGGCCGGCCTGATCGCGGGAGCGTTCGCCAGCGGGTGGGCGGGCCCGACGAGGAGGTGCAGAGGGGCGTCCAGGATGCGTTCGGCGCTGATGCCGGCGGGGACCTGGTCCGCCGGCAGCGCGCGGAAGGTGGCGTCGATCGTTCCTTCCAGCACGGCCTGGGCCGCCTGGGCCGCGTTCTCCCGGCCCAGGGCGACCACGTCGAGGTCGGTGTCGGGGCGGGAGCGGTAGAAGCGGTAGACGGCCTGGGCCGGGGCGATGCGCCGGTTGAGGACGTCGACCCGCAGGGGCCTGCTTCCCGGCTGCACGGCGTGCTCGGCCCGTTCGACGGCGGTCAGGATCTTCCTGGCATGGGGCAGGAAGACCTGGCCGTCCAGGCTCAGCCGAGACCCGCGCGAGGTCCGCACCAGGAGGGCGACTTCGAGATACCTCTCAAGGGCCGCGATGCGCTTGGACACCGCCTGCTGGCTGATGCCCAGCTCGTCGGCCGCCGCCTGGAACTGCCCGCCGTCGGCTACCGCCACGAAGGTCCGGACCACTTCGACATCCATGTCCAGAGCGTAGCGACACACAACCGGAGGTTGTGGCCGATGCTCCTGAGGTTGTTTGCCCGGGAGGTTGCGGCGTTGGTTCACTCGCGGTGGTCACGGGACGGTTGTCGCGGAGAGGATGACATGAACTTTGTGCAGAAGGTGCAGCGGGCGATCGGCATGGCCGAGCAGATCAACACGCTCGCGTACGCCCAGCAGGCGGAGATTCTGGAGCGGTGGAGCGAACTCACCGGGCAGCCGGTGGACGAGACCTTCCACCTGATCCCGCCCGTCTTCACCGACCACGGTGTGAACATCCGGGTGGGCCGCAACGTCTTCGTGAACCAGGGCTGCCGCTTCAACGACGTCGGCGGCATCGAGATTGCCGACGACGTGATGCTCGGCCCCAACGTCAGCCTGATCACCTCCGGGCACCCGCTGGACCCGGCACAGCGGCGCACCGGGGTCACCTCGGCCCCGATCCGCATCGGACGCAACGTCTGGATCGGGGCGTCCGCCGTGATCCTGCAAGGGGTGACCATCGGGGATGACGCCGTGGTCGCCGCCGGGGCCGTCGTGACCCGTGATGTCCCCGCCCTGACCGTCGTCGCGGGGGTACCGGCGACGGTGATCAAGAAGATCCCCTGTCGGCCGTGACGGCCTGCCCGGCCCCACTCGCGGTGGAGAGCCGGACCCGGGTACAGGCGATCCGGGTACCGGCCCCGACTGCGCGGCGCCCTACTCCCTAGTCCGGCGGCGCCTGGAAGCCGCCGATCCTCGGTTCGAGCAGTTCGGCCAGTCGCAGCGGCGTGCGGTCCTCGTACATCGGCCCGATGAGTTGTACGCCCACCGGCAGGCCCTCGGGAGACCGGCCGGCGGGTACGGCGGTGGCGGGCAGGCCGGGCATGGTGGCCAGACCGGCCCAGACGAGCTGATCGAAGTACGGGTACTCGACGCCGTCGATGTCGAGCCGGCGTTCCCTCGGATCGGGGCCGTGGTCGTGCGGGAACGCGGGAGTGGGCGTGATCGGACACACCACGGCGTCGAACTCGGCGAAGAACTGCCGCCACCCGTGGCGGTGGAGTTCGCGACGGGTGTTCGCCTCGATCCAGTCACGGTGGCTGAACACCATGCCGCGCAGCCGTGCGGCGTCGAGACTCCGGTCGTCCGCGCTCAACCGGGCGGCACGGGTCCGCAGTTCCTCGTACGCCTCGACGGGAAACCGTGCGACGGAACCCGAGAACAGCAACTGCGTGTAGATCAGCGCGGCTTCGGCCGGATCGGGCAGCAGCGGACTGTGCCGCTCGACGCGGGCGCCGCCGTCGGCAAGCGCGTCGGCCACCCTGTTGACGCCCGCCCGTACAGCGGACCCGGTCGGAAGGAACGGATGCTCGTCGAGGACCAGGACCCGGAAATCGCCGAGCCGCTCGTGGCGCGCGGGCGGCAGCGTCACGTCGTACGCCACGCCGAGCGTCAGCGGGTCCGGTCCCGCCATGACGTCGAGCAGGAGCGTGAGGTCGCGGGCACTACGTGCCATCGGACCGACGACGGCGAGGTCCGGTTCGACCGGCAGTGCCTGCGTGGGCGGCGGGACCATTCCGCGCATCGCCGCCAGTCCGAGCGTCGGCTTGTGCGCGTAGACACCGCAGAAATGCGCGGGGGTACGCAACGAACCGGCGAGGTCGGAGCCGATGGACAGCGCGCCGAATCCGGACGCCAGGGCGGCCGCTGATCCACCGGAGGACCCGCCCGAGGTGCGACGGTGGTCCCACGGGTTGTTGGTGGTGCCGTAGATCTCGTTGAAGGTCTGCACATCCTGGAGCCCGAACGGCACATTGGTCTTGCCGAGCACCACCGCGCCCGCGGCCTTCAGCCGTGACACCTGCACCGCGTCCTCGGCGGGCATGTGGTTCCGGTACTGCGGCATGCCCCAGGTGGTGGGCAGCCCGGCGACGTCGTAGGACTCCTTGACCGTCACCGGGATGCCGAGCAGCGGCCGGTCCTCACCGCGGGCGCGCGCCTGGTCGGCGCCGCGCGCGGCGGCCCGGGCACGGTCGAAGTCCGGCACACAGATCGCGTTGATCTCCTTGTCTTCCTGCTCGATACGGGTGATGGCCTCGTCGGTCAGTTCCGCCGAGGTCACTTCACCGGCACGCAGGGCAGCGGCGATTTCGTGGGCCGTCGAGAGTTTCCAGTCCATGAACCGGGACCGTAACGGCCTCCCGGAGAAGCCACGAAACTCCGCTTCGCGCAACGGAGCAGACGTCCCCATACTGATCACGTGACCCACTGACGCAAGGAGCGACCATGCGCTACCGCAAGCTCGGCAGCTCGGACCTGGAGGTTTCGGAGATCTCCCTGGGGTCCTGGCTCACCTACTCCGGCGGCATCGAGGCCGACCGGACCCGTGCCTGCACCGAGGCGGCGTTCGAGGCGGGCATCACCTTCTTCGACACCGCCAACGTCTACGGACAGGGCGCCGCCGAGACGGCCTGGGGCGAGATCCTCTCGGCCCACCCCCGCGACTCCTACGTCCTGGCCACCAAGGTGTACTTCCCGATGTCGGACGACCCGGCCGACCAGGGCCTGTCCCCTGCGCAGATCTCCCAGCAGATCGATGCCTCCCTCACCCGTCTGAACACCGACCACGTCGATCTGTACCAGGCGCACCGCTTCGACCCGTCGGTGCCGGTCGAGGACATCGTCGAGGCGTTCCAGAAGGTCGTCGACCAGGGGAAGGCCCGCTATATCGGGTTCAGCGAGTGGACCCCGGAGCAGATCCGGGCCGCGGTCGACATCGCCGGACCCGACCTGTTCGTCTCCTCCCAGCCGCAGTACTCCATGCTGTGGCAGGCCCCCGAGGCCGAGGTCTTCGGCCTGTGCGCCGCGAACGGCATCTCCCAGATCGTCTGGTCCCCGCTCGCCCAGGGCGTGCTCACCGGCAAGTACAAGCCCGGACAGCCGGTGCCGGAGGGGAGCCGTTTCGCCTCCGCCGACATGGCCGTGTCCAAGGACCTGGTCTACAGCGAGGCCACCCTCGAAGCGGTCCAGCGCCTCGTTCCGATCGCCGAGCAGGCCGGGATGAGCATGCCCACCCTGGCGCTCGCCTGGGTCCTGCGCCGCGGCGAGGTCGCCTCCGCCATCACGGGCGCCTCTCGCCCCGAGCAGGTCCACGCCAACGCCGCCGCTTCCGGCGTCGAGCTGTCCGACGATCTGCTGGCCGCCGTCGACCGGGCGCTCGGCGACGCCCCCGTCACCGAGCCCACCCTCGCCCCCGGCGCCAGGACCGGCATCAGGCACCGCTGAAGCCACCCTCGACGCGCCCATGCCGGAGGGGTGGGCGTTACGCGGGGCTCAGGCGTCCGCGACCCAGCTGCCGTGGAATCCCAGCGGTACCCGGCCGGGCAGTTGGATGCGGGCCAGCGGGTGACCGTCGAAGTCCTGCGCGGAGAGGATCACCAGGTCGGTCGCGCCGCGGTCGGGGTCGTTCACGTACGACAGGACATAGCCGTCGTCCTCGTCGCGCGCGCCGCGCCGCGGGACGAAGACCGGCTCGCTGACCGCCGCGCCCCTGGGGAACCGGTGGACCTGCCTGCGGCCCCGCAGCATGTCGTGCTTCACGAGGTGGTTGCCCAGCTTCTCGTCCGGGCACGCCCCGTCGACGGCGTCGTATGCCCGCCACATCTCGGCCGCGCTCGCCGTGTAGGCATAGCGGTGGCGTCGCGCGACCAGGGACTCGTTGATGCGGGGGAATTCCTGCGGACGGTCGTCCAGCCGAGTGCCGCGGACCCGGTCGGCGCGCAGGTCGATGGTCCACCGGTCGAGTGTGGGGGACCCGGTCGCGGAGGGACCGCCCCTGCCGCGCCCGGCGGCGTAGAACGGCGCGGGGAAACCGATGTACTCCAACACGACCGTGTCACCGTGGTCGTAGGCGTTGAGGGTGTGCGAGTAGTACACCGGGTCGATCTCGAACCAGCGCGTGGTGCCACCGGCGCGCGGCAGCAGCCCGATGCGCATGGGATGCCTGTCGTTCCACACATACGGCACGATCGCGCCGGCCTCCGCCGCGGCACCGTCGAAGGTAATGGGAACGTCCACGATCACGACGTACTTCTCGGTGAGCGCGAAGTCGTGCATCATCGGCGCGTCCGCGACGGGGATCCGCGTGGCCGGCCTCGCCCTGCCGGTCCGGTCGATCATGATGTGCCGCACATGGTCCCAGGTGGGGTAGTACGCGATCGCGTGCAGTTCGTCGGCCGCCGCGTCGTACTTGGTGTGCGCGGCAAGGGGGCCGTCGAGCGTGGAGCGGAAGTCGTACGGGCGCACGGTGCCGAGTTCGCCGTCCAGCTCGTACGGCAGTGGCCCGCCTTCCTGCATCGCCAGGATGCGGCCCTTGTACGGGATCACGTGCGTGTTGCACGCGAAGTCGTCCGGCGGTACCTGGCCCGGGTAGGTCTCCCCCAGCTTCGCCGTCACCTGTGAGGACCGCACCCAGCGGTTGCGGTACCACTCCGCGCGCCCGCCGCGCAGCCGGACCCCGTGCACCATCCCGTCACCGATCATCCAGTGGTGTGCGCGGACGTCCTCGACGCCGAGCGCGTTCGGGCCGTTGCGCAGGTAGCGGCCGTCCAGGTCGCGCGGGATGCGGCCGATGACGTGCAGGCCGAAGGCGGTCAGCTCCTCGGTGACCGGTGCGAAGGCCCCCTCCAGGAACGGGGTGGTCCCGGCCCCGCCGTGCGTCGCGGCTTCGGGAGCCGCCTGTGCCGCGGCGGTGAAGAAGCCGGGCCCGAGGCCGCTCCCCACCACACTGCCCGCTGCCGCCACCGCGGCACCCCTGAGGACGTTCCGCCGCGTGTGACTGGTCATGCTGCTTCCCCGTTTCCTAGGTCGGTGTCCGGCTGTGACCGGATGCGTGGTGACGGGAACAACCCTCCTCCGCCATCGCCGGCGAAGCAGGTGACCCAGGCCCCGAATCAGGAGGGGTGCCGGCACCACCCCTCGGCCGACATGGCGTGTTGAGCCTTCGACATCGTCCGTCGTGCGTCGTCCGTCGCGAGTTCATGCGGCCGGACGCCCGGTACGTATCGTCAGGGCATGACGGGTGTGCAACCGCGCTCGGCCGGGACGGGATCCGCTCGTCCCGGGCAGCGGAGCGAAAAGAGCGTCTCATCGTGACGGACAGTCACGAGGAAAGAAGTCGAGCGTCACGCCGTTGCCGAGGTCGAGGGGCAGGAACGGTCCGAAGGGGGCCCCGATCTTCAGTCCCAGGACTGCGGCAAGGAACTCGGCGGACAGGTGCCGGTCGTGTGCGTAGTCGGCGGTGTGGTTCAACTGGACACCGTCGGACGACAGTTCGGATGCGTGCGGGCGCCGCGGGTCAGTGGACGACGTCGGCACGACGATGGTCGAGGGCTTCCTCGGCGAACGGGGTCCAGGGGTTCCGGCCCGCTACCACCGGCTGGCGCCGGGCGCTAGCGTCCGGGTCGGCTGAGGAGGGTGCGCGAGAAGGGTGCGCGAGGAGGAGCATCCCCACGGCAATCGTCCCGGTGCGCAGCGAGGCGGGCGGCGATTCGTCCCGGGCGTGCGTTGCCTGGGTGTGACACACCCGGGCAGACCTCCGCACCACCGCCTAGCCTTGGGGGCATGGACGACAACCACCTCGGGGAATTCCTGCGCGCGCGCCGCTCCGGACTGCGGCCGCAGGACGTCGGCATGCCGACTCACGGCGTGCGCAGGGTGGCCGGGCTGCGCCGCGAGGAGGTCGCCGTCCTGGCCGGGGTCAACGCCGACTACTACACGCGGCTGGAGCAGGGACGCGAGCGGCACCCCTCACCGCAAGTACTCGACGCGCTCGGGCGCGCGCTGCTCCTCGACACGGACGCTCGCCTCCACCTGCACCGCCTGGCCGGGGTGGCACCGGCCGCCCGGGGCTCGCTGCACGTCACCGAACAGGTCAGTCCCGCGCTGCGTCAGCTGATGGACGGCTACGCCCACACCCCCGCCTTCGTCATGAGCCGCACCCTCGACCTGCTGGCCACCAACGCCCTGACCGACGCGCTCTACGCCCCCTTCAGCCCCGCGGACAACCTGGCCCGCATGACGTTCCTCGACCCGGCGGGCAGGCAGTTCTACCAGGACTGGGACCGGGCCGCGCAGGCCGTCGTCGCCAACCTGCGCCAGGCAGCGGGCTTCGATCCCGAACACCCGCGGCTGGGCGAGCTCGTGGACACGCTCACCGAGCACAGTGCCGTGTTCCGGCGCCTGTGGGCGGAGCACTCCGTGCGCGGCAAGACCCGGGACGCCAAACAGCTCCTCCACCCGGACGTCGGCGCCCTCTCCCTGACGTACCAGTCCTTCGACGTCCGCGACGCGCCGGGGCAGCAACTCGTCATCTACCACGCCGAGCCGGGCAGCCCGTCGGCCCACGCCCTGACCCTCCTCGGCTCCCTGCACGCCGGCGGGCGGCGGACCGCGCCCGACTCCGCCGGGCAGTGAGCCCCGCCGCCGTCGAGGCGGGCGGAGGCTAGGAGCCGGGGCCGGCGGACGCCGTCCGGGAGGGTAGGGCGTCCGCCGGTGTTTCGCCCTCCCAGCGCAGCAGGTCCCCCGGCTGGCATTCCAGTACCTCGCACAGGGCCGCGAGCGTGGTGAACCGCACCGCCTTGGCGCGGCCGTTCTTGAGTACGGCCAGGTTGGCGGGGGTGATGCCGACCCGGTCCGCGAGCTCGCCCACGGACATCTTCCGCCTGGCCAGCATCACGTCGATGTCCACGACGATCGGCATCAGATCACCTCGGACAGCTCGGCCCGCATCCGCGACGCCTCCACGTCCCGCGCGACCGCCTGGGCGAGCAGCATCCGCAGTACCAGGACGACGAGCGCGACGCCGAAGACGGCCAGCCCGGCTCCGCCCAGCAGGAGCACGATGCCCGGGGCGACGGCCTCGCCCGGCGCCAGGACGACCCCGAGTGCGAACACCAGCAGGGAGGCGGCCAGGAACGCGCCGATGATCCGGTGCACGTGCCGGAACGCTGCGAGGGAGAAGACGGTGCCGCGCCGCACCATCGTCACCAGCCGCCACACGCAGACCAGCACGACCTGGGCCGCCACCACGCCGAGCACCACGATCGTGAGGATCGGGACGAGCCGGCCGGAGAGGGCGCTGTCCTCGACGTCGACCGCCTGCAGGACCGCCATCACCGTCTGCACGAACACCGAGCCGGCGAGCAGTGCCACGAGCACGGCGCGCAGGGCGAGCACGGTCAGTTTTCCCATCGCCACTCCTTCGATCGAACCACGATGGTAATCTATCGTTTTTCGATAGGTGAGGTCAAGGCAATACCCCTCGGGGGGCGCCCACGGGTCGCCCAGGGGTCGCCCGGATGCGACTTTCGGCAGTGGTCGGCTGACGCCCGTGGCCCGTACCGTCACCTCGGTGGAGAGCACAACGGCCAACGGCCGTAACGAACCTACGAGGGGAACCGCCGTCCCGCGGTGGACACGTGATCCCGGGACCCTGCTCACCGCGGCCACCGCGCTGACCGCCGGTCTGAGCGCGACGAACCTGTGGTGGGCCGTCCCGACCGCCGTCACCGCGTTCCTCGCGGGGCGGCGGCCCGGGCGGACGGCTCCGACGGCGCTGGTCCTGGTCGCGATCCTCGCCGCCGGTGTGACGGCGCTGTCCGTGGTTCCCGCCTGGCTCCCGCTGGCGGGCAGGTTCGTGACCGTGGTGGTCGCCGCCACGATGCTGCCGTGGTTCGCGGGCCGGTTCTGGTGCCAGTACCGGCTGCTCGTCCGGGCCGGGTGGGAGCGTGCCGATCAACTGCGGCGCGAGCAGCGGCTGATCGCCGACCAGGCCCGGTCGCGCGAGCGGGCGCGCATCGCGCAGGACATGCACGACGTACTCGGCCACGACCTCAGCCTGATCGCGCTGGCGGCCGGGGCCCTCAAGCTGGCGCCGGACCTCGCGGAGCACCACCAGAAGGCGGCGGCGGACATCCGCGCCCGGGCGGCGGCCGCGGTGGACCGCCTCGGCGAGGTGATCGGGGTGCTGCGGGAGGAGACCGGCACCACCGCGCTCGACGCCGACGGCTCCGGTCTCGCCCGACTGACCAGCGAGGCCCGTGAGGCCGGGCTCACGGTGGAGTTGCGGGTCGACGGCGAGCCGGACGGCCTGCCGTCCGTGGCCGAGCGGGCGGCTCACCGGGTCGTGCAGGAGGCCCTCACCAACGTGGTCAAACACGCGCCCGGCGCGACGGCGACCGTCCGCGTGACCCACGCGGCGACGGAAACCGAGGTGGTCGTGGAGAACGGCCCGCCGTCGGCCGCCGCCGGTGAGCGGTCCCGGACCGGTGGCGGTGGGCGTGGCCTGATCGGCCTCGAGGAACGGGTGCGGTTGACCGGGGGTTCGTTCGACCACGGACCGCGCGACGGCGGGTACGCGGTCGTCGCGCGCATCCCGCGCGCACCCTCGCCTCCGCCGTCCGCGCCGCCGCCCGCTCCCCCGGGTTCGCACGGTGACCCCCTGCCGCAGGAGCACCGCAGCGCCCGGCGCCGGGCCGGCCGGACCCTGGTCGCCGCGGTCATGGTGCCCCTCGTGACGGGAGCCCTGCTGAGCGGAGCGCTCGTGGTCTGGGAGACGCTGTCGGCGTCGCGGTCGGTCCTGGACCCCCGCGACTACGCCCGCCTGCACGTGGGGCAACCTCGTTCCGAGGTACGGCGTCTTCTGCCGGAGCGGCAGACCGACCACCGACCACTGACCGACGAGCCGACGGGAGACGGCACGACGTGCGAGTACTACGCGATGACGGCCGACCGGTTCGACGACCGGTCCGGCGACGCCTACCGGCTCTGCTTCCGGCAGGACACCCTGGTGTCCCTGGGCACGGTCACCCCGTGAGGACGCGATGATCCGGGTGCTGATCGCCGACGACGAGCCGATGATCCGCGCCGGGGTGCGTTCCGTCCTCACCACCGATCCGGACATCGACGTCGTCGCCGAGGCCGCCGACGGGCGCGCCGCCGTGGAACTGGTCCGGCGCCATCGGCCCGCGGTGGCCGTACTCGACATCCGCATGCCGGGCGTCAACGGCATCGACGCCGCCGCGGAGATCCGCGCTACCGTGCCGGGTACGGGCGTCATCATGCTGACGACCTTCGGCGAGGACGACTACATCCTCGAGGCGCTCGGCGGCGGCGCCGCGGGCTTCCTGACCAAGTCGGGTGAGCCCGAGGAGCTGATCACCGGGGTCCGCGCGGTGGCCGAGGGCGCCGCCTACCTGTCACCGAAGATCGCGGCCCGGGTCGTCGCCCACCTCGCCGCCACGGGCGCCGGCACGCTGGCCGGCCGGCGTTCCGCGGCCCGCCGCCGGGTCGCCGCGCTCACCGCCCGGGAGGGAGAGGTGCTGGCCCTGCTCGGCAGCGGCCTGTCCAACGGGCAGATCGCCCGGCGCCTCCATGTGGTGGAGGGGACGGTCAAGGCCCACGTGAGTTCCGTCCTGGCGAGGCTGGGCGTCGGCAACCGGGCCGCTGCCGCTGTCGTGGCCCACGAGGCCGGGATCATTCCGCCGCAGCCTCCCCAGCCGTGAGGCCGTCCGCTCGGCACGGGGCAGCAGCGCGAGGAGCACCGCCGCCACGACGGCGCCGCCGAGTACCGCACCGGCGAGCACATCGTGCGGATAGTGCACGCCCACCAGCACGCGCAGCAGCGCGGCCGCCCCGGCCAGCGGCAGCGTGATCACGCCAAGCCGGGGGCGCAGCACGGCGAGACCGACGGCCAGCCCCGCGGCGAGGGTGGCGTGGTTGCTCGGGAACGACCAGTCCCCCAGCCCCGGGCACTCCGCGACCGTCTCGGCCCCCGCGCCGAGCGCACGGCACGGACGCTCCTCGTCCACCACGAGCTTCAGCGCTTCACTCACCGCGTAGGCCGCGACGGTGCCCAGGCCGGTCAGTACCGTCCCGGCGACCACTCGTGCGTCCTTGCGGCGCACCGCCGTCCACCACACCAGGAGCAGCAGCACTCCGAGGATCACCAACGTGGCCTCGGTGGCCGCCTCCAGGGCGGACCCCGTCCACGACGGCGCGTCCGCCAACGCCCCCGTCACCGACCGGTACGCGGACGCCGAAGCACCACCGGTCACCTCGACGGCGCCGGCCCTACCCAGCCCGCCGGGTGACAGCCACGCCACCACCCCCGCTCCCGCTCCCAGGGCGGCGGGCACACCGAGCGCCCGACCGGCGGCCCGGACCTTCCTTCGCTGTTCTCGTTCCATGAGCCCGAACGTAGGAGCGCGTACGACCGGAAACCCGCGCCGAACGGCAACACCCGCCTCTGACGATCGTCAGGGTTGACACGGCTCCGGGGCTGTTAGCCTTCGCGCATGTCAGCCCTGGGACCCGTCGCCTGGCCGCCCGCGCCGATCAGGACGGAGAGGCTCGTGCTCCGTGAGCCCGAGGCCCGGGACCGTGCGGCGTTCGTCGAGCTGCTGGCGTCGCCGGAGGTGCACACCTATCTCGGCGGCCCCCGGCCCCGGGACGAACTCGAGCGCGACCTGCCCGTGGTGCCCGAGCGGTGGCCGGGGAGTTTCGTCGTCGCTCTGGACGGGGTGATGATCGGTCAGATCCTGCTCAGGCGGGCGACGGAGCATCTTCGTCCGGCCGCCGCGGGGAAACTCGATCTCGGCTATCTGTTCCTGCCGCGGGCGTGGGGACACGGGTACGCCGCCGAGGCGTGCGCGGCGGCACTCGACTGGCTCGACGGCGCCCTCCCCGGCGAGCCGGTGATGCTCGCCACCCAGACCGCCAACTCCGGCTCGATGCGCCTCGCGGCGAAGCTGGGGTTCACCGAGGTGGAGCGGTTCCGGGCCTGGGACGCCGAGCAGTGGCTCGGCCGGCGGCCCCCGTCCACGCCGTCCTGACCGTCGACAGCGAGGCGGGAGAGTGCGGCGAGGCCGTGAACAGGCTGCTCGCGGCGCTGCCTCCGGGCAGCTGGCTGACCCTGAGCGACCGCAGGAGTTCGCCGCCTTTCTTGGCCGGGCTCGACCTGGTGGAGCCCGCGTCGTCGCCACGGCCGCCCGGCGCCCGGACGCCGAATGGCCCGAGGAGAACTGAGGGGATCGTCGGCGCCGGCGCGGCATCGCGACCACGCGCGACGGTTCGCCGGGGCGGAGGACCGCTCCTCCGGACGGACCCATGTCCCGGCGCGTTCCCCGGGGCGGCCGGATCACCGGGCTAGTGTCGAGGCTCCGTCGTCCTGAGGGAGCGTGGTCGGATTGGCCCGGAACCGCCGCCTGATCCTGAGCAGCCCGTCCGAGGTCTGGAGCCTGCTGGCCGACGGACACCGCTACGGGGAGTGGGTGACCGGCACCCAGCGGATCCTCGCCGCGGACCCGCACTGGCCGCAGGTGGGCGCCAGGCTGCGCGTCAGGGTCGGTGTGGGCCCGCTGGTCCTCGACGACACCTGTGTCGTCCGCGTCTGCGAACCCGAGCGCCGTCTGGAACTGGAGGCGAAGGCCGAGCCGTTCGGCGCCGCCCGCATCGCGATGAAGCTGATGCCCTGGGGCGACGCCACCCTCTTCGTGCTGGACTGGCACGCGTTGCGGGGGCCCGGCATCCGGATGCACGGACTGCCCGTGGACTACCTCGTCGAGGTCCGCAACGGCATGATGCTGACCAAGCTGGCCAGGATCGCCGTCCGGGAACACGACCGCTCGCTCCAGCGGAACTGAGCGTCGACCCGCCTGGTCCGCGCCCATTGACACGCCGCTCCGGGTCGTTCGAGGATGACCCGGTTGACAACGTTGTCGTCTGGTGAAGAGGACCATCATGGGCCCCATATCCGTCCCTCTCGACCGCAGACTCCTGCTGCGGCTCCTCGGCGCGACCGGCGCCGCGGCCGCCCTCCAACCGGCGCTGGGGTCCCCTTCGGCCGCCGCCTCCACCTCCGCGTCCTCCTCATCCTCCAGCCCTGTGCGGGCCGTTGACCCACCCGACGACGTCGCCGCCACCTACCACCGCGTGCTCCTGCGGCACACCCGCTGGTCCGAGACCCAGTGGGACGAGGCCAAGGGCGCATACACCGACCGGTACTTCGGCTTCGCCGTCGTCCTCGGGCACGCCGTGCTGCTGACGCACGGGACCTTCGACGAGGACGCGGCCGGCATCGACCGGGAGACGCTCAGACGCCGCACTCTGGCGACCCTGCGCCACTTCGCCGCCTCCAACCGGCTCACGGGCGGCACCCAATGGGGCCGCACGCTGTTCTTCGACACCACTTTCCAGTCGTACTTCATTCTCGCGGCGCACCTGCTGTGGGACGAGCTCGACGCCGCCACCCGCTCCGCGGTGGACACCATCACCCGCGAACAGGCGGCGTACACGCACTCATTGGGCACGGGCGACGACCCGGCCTCCGGGGACTGGACGCCGAACGGGCTCAAGGGCGGGTACGTCGGCGACACCAAGCTGGAGGAGATGGGCCTCTACGCGCAGACCCTCGCTCCGGCGCTGGCCTGGGCACCGGACGATCGGCGCCACTCCGAGTGGGCGACCGACTACGGCACCTGGTCGCGCAACGAGGGCGGCCTGCCGCCCGCCGACCTGGCCAATCCGGCACGGGTGGACGGGGTCCCGGTCTCGCGCAACACCGCGCACAACACGTACGACACCTTCATCGTCGAGAACCACGGCTCGTTCGGGCCGCACTACCAGGAGGAGATGTGGCGCACCTCGGGACGTAACGCGGCCCACTTCCTGGCGGCCGGCCGGCCTATGCCCGAGGTGCTGACCAGGCAGCCCAACGCGGAGCCGCTGTGGCGGACGCTGCTGGGCGTCATGTCGGACGCGGGCGAGCCGCTGATGCCGATGGTGGACGACCGCGAGCACCTGTACGGCAGGGACGTCATACCGCTGGCGTTCCTCTCCCGGGTCGTGGGAGACCGGGCGGCGGCCCGCGCGGAGACGGAGCTGGCCTCGCGGCTCGAGGCCTACCAGGCGTATCCGCCGGAGTACCGGCTGGCGAAGTTCTCGGGTGAGCCGAAGTACGAGCCCGAGGCGCGCGCGGAACTCGCCATCAGCTATCTGCTGCACGTGTGGCCGGACGCGGGGCCGCGGGTGCGTCCCCTGTCGCGCGAGGAGTTGTTCGCGCACGCGTCGGGGGTCACCGATTTCGGGACCGGCCCCGGTCTGGTGTCCCACCAGTCCCCCGCCGCCTGGGCCGGTGCGGTGACGAAGCCCGGCTTCGTGAAGTTCGCCTGGCAACCCGCGCACGACGACTGGCTGTTCCGGCTCGGCGGCGACACCCCGATGTTCCTGCCCTCGACCGCCGCCGAGGTCACCGGCAGGACGGTGCGCGTGCACACCGCGCTGCGGGACGGCTTCGACGGCAGCGCCACGGTGCTGCGCCTGGGCGAGAGTTTCGCCGGGTACGCGACACTTCCCACGGGCGCGGTCGTCTACGCGCCCGACGGGCCGGTCGCGGGCGGTTCGCGGCTCGATGTCCACAACCTCACGATGCCCGGTGTGGCGGGCCTGGACGGCAGCCGCACCTACCGGTTCGCGGAGGGTTCGGCCACGGTCCGCGCGCAGGACGCCACGGACTCGGCGGCGGGGCGGGTCGACGAACTGACCTTCGCCCGGACGACGGTGCGGCACCTGCGCATGCTGGGCGTTCAGCCCGACCCGACGTACGGGTACTCGCTGTACGCGGTCGAGGTGCGGGACGGTGCCGAGGGCGCCGACCTCGCGCGAGGCGGCACGGCGACGGCGTCCTCGCAGTCGGCCGGCATGGGGCCGGGGCTGGCGGTGGACGGCGACGCCCGGACCCGCTGGGCGGTCTCCCGCGAGGACCGGAAGCGCGCGGACAGCTGGTGGGCGGTGGATCTCGGCGCCGAGCGTGCGCTGGACCGGGTCACCCTGCGCTGGGAGGCGGCCGCCGGTCGCTCGTACCGGGTCCAGGGTTCGTCCGACGGCGAGCGGTGGACCGACCTGGCGACCGGCCCGGCCCCGTCGCTGCGCAGCCGAGGCGGCTGGCTCGACGTCGACGGCCGTGCCGGGCTGGTCGTACGCGGCGGGGACGAACAGACGCTGGCCGTGTACGGCGACACGATCGTCCCGGCCGAGGGGGCGCGGGAACCGGTCGTGATCGAGGGGCACTGCGGTGTGTCCGCCGACGAGCTGCGCGGGCTGGCGGGGAGCGCCACGCCCGCCGCCGACGACGGCCGGGTCCGCGCGGCGCGGGTGGACGGGTACCTGAGCCTGTTCAACCTGTCGGCGGACGAGGTGGAGACGCGGGTCGTGGTGCCGCAGCGGGGCGGACGCCGAGAGGTCTACGAGGGCGAGCAGACGGTGACCGGGGAGGGCGTCGACTACCGTGCGCGGCTGGACGCGGCCTCGGCTTCGCTGCTCGCGCCGCGTTTCGTCCTCACCGCGCTGTCCGGCCGGAGCCTGCCGTCCGGGCTGCGGGTCCGGGTGACCGACGGGGCGACCCTGCTCCTGTCCGGCGCGGACTGCCGGCTGCGGATCGAGGGGCAGGGCCGCAGCACCGACGCCGTCGTGCGGGGCGGGCGCGAGACCCGGGTGACGCTGCGTGGTGCACAGCCCTTCCCGCACCACGACCACGCCCTGGGTCGTACGACGTTCCCGACGAGCCCGCTGCCGTCGGGGATGTCCCGTCCGGACGCCGCCGTGGACGGCGACCCGGACACGGCGTGGCAGCCCGGCCGGGACGGCCGCATGGTGGTCGACCTCGGGGCGCCCACCGAGGTGCGCTGGGTGGAGGCGCAGTGGAGGACCGGATCGGCTCCGGCGGCCCGCGTGGAGTTCAGCACCGACGGGGTGCGCTATCAGCGTGCCGGGACCCTGGACGGCCGCGGACGCGTCCGCCGGCTCACCCGTGCGGGCTCGGCCCGGTACGTCGCGGTGACGGTGCAGGGCACGCCGCATCCGCACGACGGGCTGGTCAGGCTCTCCGTGGGCTGATGCCGCCGCCTTCGGCGGGTGGACGTTCAGCGGGAGTGCGGTCCATCCGCCGCAGGTGTGCGAGTTCGTCCGCGCGACGGTGGTCCTTCGGGCGACCGAGGGCCCGCCGCATCCGGATCAGGTCGTCGAGTGCGGCGTAGCGGACGGTGAAGCCTTCCGGGTCGCGCGTGGCCTCGGCCCGGGGCAGGCAGGGGGTCACATCGAGGTCGCCCCAGCGGAGGGCGGGGGTGCACAGGTCTCCGCAGGCGTCGGTGACCCGATACCCGGTCTGCTCGCGCTCGAGATCCGGCAGTTCGGTGCAGCCGCAGGCGGCGAGGGCGGCACGCAGGGCACGCGCCTCGTCAGGGGTGCCGTCCCACAACAGGTCCAGGTCCCCGGTCAGTTCGGTGGAGCCGTGCATGATGCCGGCGACCTGTCCGATGACCACCGCGTGCGATCCGGCGTCGTGCAGCGCCCGGAGGAAGGGAAAGGGGTCGAAGCCGAGTGCCCCGTCCGTGGCGAAGGTGCCCCGCACGCCGTCGGCCTCCTCCGGCCGGCATCCGGCGGGGGCGCGGTCGCGCGTCGCCTGCCGGGTCCGGGTGATCGCCCGCCGCAGGCGCAGGGCCGCCGTCGTCTCGTTCATGCGCCCATCCAACACCGCCCGGCCGCTGTAGGTTGAGGCGATGACGGGTGACTGGCGGACGGATCGGATCGGTACCGCGCTCAGGGGCGAGAACCCCACCGTGCTGCGCCGGTTGACGGCCGGGTTCGCGGTGATCGGGGATGTCCAGTTCCTGCCGGGCTACTCGGTGCTGCTCGTGGACGAGCCGGGTGTGCAGCGGTTGTCGGACCTGCCGAGGGCCAGGCGGCTGTCGTTCCTGTCGGACATGGACCGGCTCGGGGAGGCCGTCGAGCGCGCCTGCCGACGGCTGGACCCCGCCTTCCGCCGGGTCAACCTGGAGATCCTGGGGAACACGGATCCGTTCCTGCACGCGCATGTCTGGCCGCGGTACGCGTGGGAGCCGGCGGAGGTGGTGGCTCTTCCGGTGTGGCTCTATCCGCGTGAGCGGTGGAGCGAGGAACAGTTCAGGCTGGGCCCTCGGCACGACGCGCTGCGCGAGGCCATCGGCGACGAACTGGACCGGGTCGTCGCGGACCCCGCCGACGGCACCGCTACGGGGCGACCGGATGGCACCGGATAGCATGCACACGTTCCGGGGAAGGGCCCCGGAGCCGTGTGGTTTTCAGAGGTTGGGGGTCCGCATGGTCGCGGGTCGTGTGGTGCGTTTCGACAGTACGCGGGGTTATGGGTTCATCACGCCGGAGGACGGCGGCGAGGACATCTTCCTGCACGTGAACGATCTGCTCATCCCCGAGGAGTACGTGCGTGCCGGTCTGGTGGTGGAGTTCGAGGTGGAGACCGGTGAGCGAGGGCTCAAGGCGTCGGGCATCCGGCTCCCCGAGGGAGAGCGGCTCAAGCCCGCTCGCCGCCATCAGGAGGCCGCGCCCAGGGCCGTGATGTCCGACGAGAACGGGCAGCCGCTGTGCGACGTACTGAGCTCCGACGAGTACCGGCGTGACGTGACGGAACTGCTGCTGACCGCGAGTCCGCAGTTGACCGCGGAGCAGATCCTCACCATCCGCGGCGCGCTCCTGAAGTTCAGCGAGGGCCACGGCTGGATCGAGGACTGAGCCCGCCGTCCCCTGCCCTCCGCGTCCTTCCCGCTCGGGCATCGCGCGGTCGGCTCACGATCACTCCCCCCGTTGTCGGCGATTCGGCCAACGTGCCCGCTCCGCACCCCTGTTGTCCCGTACGGGTCCGTGCATCCGGCACGAACCGACACGCGCCGTACTTCGGGGCCCTGAGCGCGACCGAAACACATGTGTTCGATACGCCGGTCCGGTCGTTGAGCTTCACGACTACGCTCAACGACCGTCAAGGGGGACCCATTGACCTCGACCGCCGCGAACGGAAAGCAGCCCCCCACACCGCCGCCACCGCCACCACCGGCGGAGATCACCTACCGCGGGCGGTATGCCGTCAATCCACTCGCCGAGGTCTCCTTCCGGCGGATGTGCGCGCAGATCCCGGCCGTCCTGGGCCGGATCGCACGGCTGTCGTGGCGGACCGACCGGCGGGCCGTGCAGCTGCTGCTCGGTTGCCAGGTGATCACCGGTGTCTCCGCCGCCGTGCTGCTGACCGCCACCGCCCGGGCCATGAAGCCCGTGCTCGGCGACGGCTCCGCCGCCGACCGTCTGCACGGCGCGCTGCCCGCGCTGTCGGTGGTGGCGCTCGCCGCCGCGCTGGGCCGCGGCGCGGCGGCGGTGGCCACCTACGCCGAGCGGCGGATCACCCCGCGGCTGACCACGGAGACGGACAGCGCCCTGGTCGAGGCGGTGTGCCGGGTGGAAGCGTCCGCGTACGCGCAGGAGGGCTTCTCGGACCGGCACGAGGCCGCCGAGATGGGGGTGATCCGCACCCAGGTGATGGTCACCGACGCCCAGCGGTTCCTGTCCGCGCTGATCCGGATGGTCACGGCCGGCGGCGTGCTGTCGGCGCTCAACCCGCTGATGCTGCCGCTGCTCCTGCTCGCCGTGCTGCCGGCCGGTGTGGGTGCGGTCCTCACCGCCCGGGTCGACTACGAGGTCCACTACGCCAACATCGCCGACCGCAACGTGCGCGGCATGATGCGCTGGTGGGCGACCACGTCGAAGTACGGCGACGAGGTCCGCGCCAACTCGATGACCGACTACCTCGTCCACTGGTACCGGTCCCTGTCCGACCGGTGCGACCGGCGCACCCTGGCCGCCGCGCCGCGTACCCTGCGGATCGCGCTGATCTCCGCCGTGGCCGGCGGCGTGTTCCTCGTCGCGACCTGGGGAGCCCTCGCCTGGCTGGCGGTCTCGGGCCGGATCGAACTCGCGGTCGCGGCCACGGCTGTCATCGCCGTGCAGACCACGCTCGCCGCACTCTCCCAAGTCGTCGTCAACGGGGCCGCCGTCTTCCACACCAGCCTCTACCTGAGCGACATGCAGGCCTTCCTCGACGACGCCGCGGCCCGCGTCCCACGGCGCGGACCCGGCAGACACCGTGCGCCGACCGAGCGGGTCCGGCTGGAGGAGGTCGTCTACCAGTACCCGGGCAAGGACAAGCCCGCCGTCGACGGCGTCTCCCTCACGCTGGAGCGCGGTCAGATCCTCGCGATCGTCGGGGCGAACGGCTCGGGCAAGTCCACCCTGACCCGTCTGCTGACCGGCGTCTACCTGCCGGACAAGGGACGGGTCACCTGGAACGGCACCGACCTCGCCGACGTGGACCCCGCAAGCGTGTGGGCGCACATCGGTCTGGTGCCGCAGATCTTCGCCCAGTGGCCGATGCCGGTCCGCGAGAACGTCACCCTCGGCCAGCCCCGCAGCGACGACGACACGCCGGTGTGGGAGGCCGTGGAGGCGGTCGGTCTGCGCGAAGCCGTCGACAGCCTCCCGGCGGGCCTGGACACCCTGCTCTCCCGTGACGTCTTCGGGGGCACCGAGCTCTCGGGCGGCCAGTGGCAGCGCGTGGCGTGCGCCAGGGCGCTGTACCGCCGCCCGGGGCTGCTCATCCTCGACGAGCCGACGTCGCAGATGGACCCGCGCGGTGAGCACCAGATCTTCGAGCGGATCAAGGCGATCGCCGGCGAGCGCATCACCATCGTGGTCACCCACCGCCTGGAGAACACGAAGATCGCGGATCACATCATCGTCATGGAGCACGGCCGGATCACCGAGCAGGGCCGCTACGACGACCTCGTCCACGCCGGTGGCACCTTCGCCGAACTCCTCGAACTCTCCCAGGACCGCTGACCCGCCCGTGGTCACGGGGTCGTGAGGGCCTCGGCGGTCTCCGGCCCGTCCGCGTCCGCGTCCGTGTCCGGGTCCGCGTCCGCGTCCGTGTTCGCGGGGACCGTTCTCCCCGGCCCGCGGAACGCGACGTGGACGAACAGCACGCCCATGACGGCGACGCCTGCCCACATGGCCTGCTGCCAGCCGTCGACGAAGGACTGCTGGGCGGCGTGCAGCAGGTCCGGGCCGTGCGGGCCGGCGCCGGCCGCGGCCTCGACGGCGTTGGCCACGCCCTCCCGGGCGGCCTCCGCGGGCCCCTGGGGGATGCCGTCCAGCCGTCCGTCGATGGCACCGCGGTAGCCGTTGGCGAGCAACGCCCCGAGCAGGGCGACGCCGAGTGCGGTGCCGAACTCGCGGGTGACGTCGTTGAGCGCGGACGCGACGCCCTGCTTCCCGTGGGGCAGCGAGCCGGTGATGGCCTCCGTGGAGGGGGTCATCGACAGGCCCATGCCGATGCCCATGGCCAGCATGCCGGGCAGGATGGCCAGGTATCCGTCGTCCACGGAGACGAACAGGGCCATGAGCGCCAGGCCCACCCCGGCCAGGGCGATGCCCGCGGCCATGGTCGCGCGGGCGCCGAGGCGTACGGCGAGCCCGGGGGCCAGACCGGAGGCCGCCATCATCATGACGGCCATCGGCATCAACGCCACCGTGGAGAGCAGGCCGGACCAGCCGAGCACCGCCTGGAAGTACGGGAAGAGGACCACGGCGATGCCGGCCTGGACGCCGAAGACCACCAGGAGCGTGATCGACCCACCTGCCAGACCGCGCTCACGGAACAGGCGCACGTCCAGCAGTGCCGCGTCGCGACGGTGCAGTTCCCAGGCGACGAAGCCGACGGCGGCGGTGCTGCCGACGGCGAGGCCGGTCAGCGTCACCGGGGCGGTCCAGCCGCGTTCGGGGCCTTCCTGGAGGACGAAGACGAGGCCGGTCACGGCGACGGTGGAGATCAGCGCTCCGGCCGTGTCGAACCGGTGGGCCGGGGTCTCGCGGGAGTCGGGGACCGACTTCAGGGCCATGGCCAGGGCCACGAGGACCAGGACCACCGGGAGGACGAACAGCAGACGCCAGTCGGCGACGTCGACGAGGAGGGCGGAGAGGAACATGCCCAGGATGCCGCCGCCTCCGGCGACACCGGTCCATACGCCGATCGCCTTGCCGCGCTGCTCCTCGGGGAAGGTGGAGGTGATCACGGCGAGGGTGACGGGCATGATCATCGCGGCGCCCACACCTCCGGCCACCCGGGCGGCCAGCATGACCTCGGCCGACGGGGCCAGTCCCGCGAGGACACTCGCGGCACCGAAGACGCCCAGCCCGGCGACGAGCATGGGCTTGCGGCCCAGCCGGTCGCCGACGGCGCCGAGCGGGAGCAGCAGCGCGGCCAGGGCGAGCGTGTAGCTGTTGATGATCCACAGGACGGTGTTCTGGGAGGCGCCGAACTCGACGGCCATGTGGGTCTGCGCGACGTTCAGACCGGACACCGAGGCGATGACGGCCATCAGGGCGACCGAGACGGCGATCAGGATCGTGCGCAGCTGACGCGCGTCGGGGGTGTTCCCGCCGCCGGCTGCGGCGGCCTGTACGGGTGGGCTGGTGCTCATGGGTTCCTTTCGCAGGGCAGCCGTCGGCCCGACGGGGCGTGGAGGTGTCGGGGAGCGCGGCTCGACTGCGTCCGAAGCTAAGCCTGCTATGCGTCCAGGGCATACGATGTTGCCCATGACGCAAGAAGACGGTGATCTGGACAGCCTGGTGCGCAAGCGCATCCGCGCCCTGCGGGTCGCGCAGGGCTGGTCCCTGGAGGAGCTGGCCGGGCGCGCCAACCTCAGCCAGTCCTCGCTGAGCCGTATCGAGAACGGCCGGCGCCGCCTCGCCCTGGACCAGCTGGTCACCCTCGCCCGCGCCCTGGACACCACGTTGGACCAGCTCGTAGAGTCCGCCGACGACGACGTGATCACCAGTCCGATGATCGACAACGCCCACGGTCTGATGCGCTGGGTCGTGAAGGGTGATCCCGGCATGACCGTGGTGCGTCAGCGCATGACCCAGCCGCCGCCGGAGAATCCGGCGCGCATGCGCGCCCACCCGGGACGCGAGTGGCTCGTGGTCCTGTCCGGCACCGCTGTCCTCATGCTCGGCCACCGCCGCTTCCGCGTCGAGACCCACCAGGCCGCCGAGTTCCCCACGATGCTGCCGCACGCGATCGGCACCGCGGGCGGACCCTGCGAGATCCTGGGCATCTTCGACCGCGACGCCCGCCGCGGCCACCAGCGCGAGGGCGGCGGCCTCGGCGCCCGGGAGACGGGTGAGTGACGGGCGTCAGGCCCCGGCGGGCAGGGCGTGCGCGAGGAGGGTCTCCGCCGCGGCCCGTGCGTGTCGGCCGTAGTCGGCTTCCCCCAGCACCATGGCACGGCTGGCCGCCCCGTCCGCGAGGGTGACCAGCTGCTCGGCGAGGACGGCAGGCCGCTCGCAGCCCAGCTCCGTCACCAGCGCCGTGACCAGCCGCACCATCCGCAGTTTCTGTTCGCGGGCGTAGGAGTGGACCGTGCTGCCCGGGTCGGGGAACTCGGCCGCGGCATCGATGAACGGGCATCCGCGCACCGGAGTCCCGTCGGGCGCGGGCAGGTCGAACAGCCCGAGGATCCGCTCCCTCGGTGGAATGTCGTCGCGGGTCAGCACGCCTTCGAGAGTGGCGCCCGAGGAGACGAGGTCCTCCAGGTGCGCGATCACCAAGTCGCCCTTGGTCCGGAAGTGCGCGTAGAGGGTGCGCTTGGACACGGGGGCCGCTTCCGCGATCTGTTCCATGCCGGTCGCGTTGATCCCCTGGGTCGCGAAGAGGTGGGCGGCGGCCGTCAGGATGCGTTCCCGCCCGCCGCGCCCACGTGCCGGGGATGTCATGGTCGCGCTCATGGAGTGAGTATACGACCGCGTTTACTTCTACCCGGAAAGGGCTGGTAGGGTCCTCGATGTAAACGGTTGCGTTTACCTGAGACCGCCGTCGAGGAGGAATCCATGAGCCTGCCGATCCCCACCGAACTGAGTGGCGCCGCGGAGAAGCTGATACGCGGCCGGCACGCGACCCGCGCGTTCCGTCCGGACCCCGTGCCCGAGGAGACGATGCGGGCGATCTTCTCGCTGGCGGGCGCCGCACCGTCCAACTCCAACGCCCAGCCGTGGCGGGTGGAGGTGGCGAGCGGCGCCACGCGCGAGCGACTGGCGGACGCCTTGCAGGCGGCTCACGCCGCGAACCGCACCTCGGTCGACTTCCCGTACTCCGAGGACATGTACTCCGAGGTGCAGCAGGCACGCCGGTCGGCGTTCGGCGCCGGACTGTACGGAGCGCTGGGCATCGCTCCGGACGACCAGGCGTCGCGGGCGGCCTACAACGCGGAGAGCCTGCGCTTCTACGGCGCACCGCACGCCGCGTTCCTGTTCGTCGCCGGGGACGGCGGACCCCGGCTGGCCTCGGACGTCGGCGCCTATCTCCAGACCCTCCTCCTGGCGATGACCGCCTACGGCGTGGCGAGCTGCCCGCAGGGGCTGCTGAGCTTCTACGCCGACACGGTCCGCGCCGAACTCGGCGTCGACGAGGGGCGGCTGCTCGTGGGCGTCTCCTTCGGCTACGCCGACGAGACCGCCGCGGTGAACCGGGTCACGGCCGGGCGGGCCGCGCTCGACGAGGTCGCGGCCTTCCACGGCTGAGCCGTGGCGCGTCCGGCCGCCGCGCACCGGGCCGGCGTCGTGCGGGCGGGGCACGCCCGCCCCGCTACTCGATCAGCTACTCGATCAGTGCGTCCGCGGCGATGATCACCAGGCCGATCAGCATGTCCAGGAGTCCCGCGCGGCACGAGGACAGCCGGCCGAGCCCGGCGGCGCGGGCCGCCGAGGCGCCCAGGGCGAAGAGCAGGACCGTGTTCAGCACGAGGGCCGTGTCGGCGGCCGCGTCCTCCGCCCACCACCCGGCCGCCGCGGCGAGCAGCATCGCCACGGTCGGCAGCACGGCGGCGGCCAGCGGCCACTCGGCGATCACCGCGCGCACTCGACCCGGTCCCGCCCGCCCACCGCCGGCCGCGCGCTGGGCGATGACGTGCGCGTAGCCGTGGGCGGCGCCCGACGTCAGTGCCGTGAGCAGGACCCACAGCGCGTCCTGGCCAGGATCGGCCTCCCCGCCCGGGACGTCCAGCGCGGCCACCAACGCGCTGGCCAGCACCAGGCCGTAGATTCCCTTGAACAGCCACCCCTCCGGCCGGCGCCGCAGCAGTCCTCGCGGCGCAGCGCCCCCGGCCGGGCCCTGGTCGGCGCGCTCGGCCATTCAGGACGGCCGGCCGGCGTGTCTGGGGGCCGGGTTGACGTCCATGCCGGTGCGGACGTCACCCTCCGCCGCCGCGCGCACATCCGCGGCCTTGGTCCAGAAGCCGATGACCGCGATCTGCACGGCGTGCCTCGCTTCCTTCCGGGTCCGTGTGGTCCAGGAACCACTGTGCCGGTACGCGCGGAAGGCGGCGCTTCGAACCCCCCGAAGGGATGAGGGCGGACCGGAGCGCCGACGGCGTCAGGCGGCGCAGTCCGGGCAGATGCCGCGGTAGGTCACTTCGACCTCCGAGACGGTGAAGCCGAAGGACTGGGAGGCCGGGAGGTCCGAGAGGGGGTCGCCCGTCGGGTGCACGTCGCGGATCGAGCCGCAGCGCGCACAGAGCAGGTGGTGGTGGGGGCGGTGCGCGTTGGGGTCGTAGCGCTTGGCGCGGCCATCGGTCGACACCTCGAGGACTTCACCCCGGTGCACCAGTTCACGCAGCGTGTTGTACACGGTCGCCCGGGAGATCTCGGGCAGTCGCTCCGCCGCGCGGGAGTGGACCTCGTCGGCGGTCAGGTGCACGTGGTCTCCGTCGAGGACCTCGGCGACCACGCGTCGCTGCGCGGTCAGGCGCCAGCCGCCTTCGCGAAGCCGCCCCAGGAGATCACTCATGCGCAGCACCCTAGCAGGGTCCGGCATCAACTCGAGAGCGGATATGGCTCTGGATGGCACCTTGCTTTAGATCCTGTCCAAGGTAGGGTGGTGTCCGCGAAGAACCACACCGAGGAGCAAGCCTTGCCTGAGAACAACCAGAAGCCGCTGACCACGGTTGCCGGTGCACCGGTTCCCGACAACCAGAACTCGCTGACGTCCGGCCCGCGCGGTCCGATGCTGCTGCAGGATGTGTGGTTCCTGGAGAAGCTCGCCCACTTCGACCGCGAGGTGATCCCGGAGCGCCGGATGCACGCCAAGGGCTCGGGCGCGTTCGGCACCTTCACGGTGACCCACGACATCACGCGGTACACGAGCGCCAAGATCTTCTCCGAGATCGGCAAGCAGACCCCGCTGTTCACCCGGTTCTCCACGGTGGCCGGTGAGCGCGGTGCCGCCGACGCCGAGCGGGACATCCGCGGCTTCGCCGTGAAGTTCTACACGGAGGAGGGCAACTGGGACCTGGTCGGCAACAACACCCCCGTCTTCTTCTTCCGTGACCCGCTGAAGTTCCCGGACCTCAACCACGCGGTGAAGCGCGACCCGCGCACCAACCTGCGCAACCCCGAGAACAACTGGGACTTCTGGACCAACCTCCCCGAGGCCCTGCACCAGGTCACGATCGTGATGTCGGAGCGCGGCATCCCGGCCTCCTACCGGCACATGCACGGGTTCGGCTCGCACACCTACAGCCTGATCAACGCCGACGGCGAGCGGTTCTGGGTCAAGTTCCACCACCGCACCCAGCAGGGCATCAAGAACCTCACCGACGCCGAGGCCGAGGCCCTCGTCGGCAAGGACCGCGAGTCCCACCAGCGCGATCTCTTCGACGCGATCGAGAACGGCGACTTCCCGAAGTGGAAGCTGTTCATCCAGGTCATGCCGGAGGCCGACGCCGAGAACTACCGCTTCCACCCGTTCGACCTCACCAAGGTCTGGTCGAAGAAGGACTACCCGCTGATCGAGGTCGGCGAGTGGGAGCTCAACCGCAACCCCGACAACTACTTCGCGGACGTCGAGCAGGCCGCCTTCAGCCCGGCCAACGTGGTCCCGGGCATCAGCTTCTCCCCCGACCGGATGCTCCAGGGCCGGCTCTTCTCCTACGGCGACGCCCAGCGCTACCGCCTCGGTGTCAACCACCACCAGATCCCGGTCAACGCCCCGAAGAGCCCGGTGAACTCCTTCCACCGCGACGGTGCCATGCGCGTCGACGGCAACCAGGGAGCCACCCCGGGCATCGAGCCCAACTCCTACGGGCGCTGGCGGGAGCAGCCGGCCTACCGCGAGCCCAGCCAGGCCGTGGGCGCCGTCGCCGACCGGTTCAACTTCCGTGAGGACGACGACAACTACTTCGAGCAGCCCGGCAACCTGTTCCGGCTGATGAGCCCGGAGCAGCAGCAGGTGCTCTTCGAGAACACGGCACGCGCGATCGACGGCGCCTCGGAGCAGACGATCGAGCGGCACATCGCCAACTGCACGCAGGCCGACCCGGCCTACGGTCAGGGCGTCCGCAAGGCGATCGAGGCCCTGGCCGCCGGCAACCGCTGACCCGGCCGGCCGGAAGAACGAGCGGTACACACGCACCGCGCCGGCGCGGGCACCCCTGAGGTGCCCGCGCCGGCGCGGGCGTACCGCCACGGAGACATCATGGACATGAGCAACAACGGTGGTCTGACGCCCGAGCAGACGGAGCGCGTCGTGGCCATCGCGATGGACCTGGCCCGGGAGGGCGGCACCGAGCAGCTGCTGGAGTTCGTGGCACACGGGCTGCCGGTGGACGTACGCGATCCGGCGGGCAACACCCTCCTCATGCTCGCCGCGTACCACGGTCACGCCGACACCGTGGCGGCCCTGATCCGGCACGGCGGCGACCCGGACCTCCGCAACGACAGGGACCAGTCCCCTATCGCCGGTGCCCTGTTCAAGGGTGCCGACGACGTGGTGACCGTACTGCTCCGGGCCGGTGCCGACCTGGACTCCGGTACGCCGACCGCACGGGCCGCCGCGGCCATGTTCGGCCGCGACCACCTCCTCGCGAGCTGACGCCGGCCCGACCCGAACGGCCGGCCCCGGCCCCGTACGTACAGGCCGAAGCCTTTGCGGCCCGGCGCTTCGAGGCCCTGCCTCAGCCGCAGGGGCGGGATCTCGTAGTCACCGGAGTTCTGCCGCCGGAACCGACGAGGTCTGTCATCGCCGACGCTCCGCCTCGGCGGCCGCGTCGTTCAGGGGCGCCGCTTCCGTCGGACCCCGGCGCCGCAGCCATACTGGGGCCATGGACGATCTCGCGGGCCTCCTGTGCACCCGGCGCTCGCGGGTCGGCCCCTCCTCCGTCGGCATCTCCGCCGACAGCCGTCGCCGCGCCGCGGGGCTGCGCCGCGAAGACCACCGGCTGGGCGTGGCCGCGGGCCACCGCCTCACCGGCCTCCTCTACGACCGGTCGCCGCGCGGCCTGTACGCCGACGGGGAGACGCCCACCCTCGACGCGGTCGGACACCTGCGCTTGGCGGCCGGGAAGTACCCCGGCGGGCCGGGCAGGGAACTGCCGGTCCTGTCCGCTGAGGGCGGGCTGCGTCTGCTGGGCACGTTCGGTGGTGCCGACCGACACGGTGCCGGGAGCGCAGCGCTTGACCCTCACGCGGCGTGATGCCGCATCGTTGGTGACGTGGAGGAACACCTGACCGTGGGGCGCGTGGCCGAGCTGGCCGACGTGAGCGTCCGCACGCTGCATCACTACGACGAGATCGGGCTCGTGCGGCCGTCCGCGCGGACCGCGGCCGGTTACCGCGCCTATTCGGCGGACGACGTGGAGCGGCTGCGGGAGGTGCTGGCCTACCGGCGGCTCGGTTTCAAGCTGCGCGACATCGCGGACCTGGTCGACGACCCGGCCACCGACGCGGTCGCGCACCTGCACCGGCTGCGCGGCCTGCTGGTGGAACGGCGCGACCGCGCCGCCTCCATGGTGACGGCCATCGACAGCGAACTGGAGGCACGGGCGATGGGTATCAGAACGACGCCGGAGGACCAACTGAAGGTGTTCGGCGCGAAGTTGTACGAGTCGATCGGGGGCGACTACCCGGCGACGCGGCGCACCGAACCGCGGATCGCCGCGAAGGTCTGGGAGGCGCTCGGCGACGCCCGGACGGTGCTGAACGTGGGCGCCGGCACCGGCTCCTACGAACCCCCGGACCGCGAGGTGACCGCGGTGGAACCGTCGGCGGTCATGCGGGCGCAGCGTCCCGCCGACGCGGCGCGGTGCGTGGCCGCCGCCGCGGAGAGCCTGCCGTTCGAGGACCGGTCCTTCGACGCCGCGATGGCCTTCAGCACCGTGCACCACTGGCACGACCCGATCGCCGGGCTGCGGGAGATGCGCCGCGTCGCCCGTCGCGTGGTGGTGTTCACGCACGACGCCAGCGACACCGGCTGGCGGCACCGGTTCTGGCTGACCCGCGACTACCTGCCCGAGGTCGCGGACCTGGTCGCGGGCCGGCCCCCGGTGGACGAGCTGGCCCGCGCGATCGGGGCCCGCATGGAGCCGGTGCTCATCCCCTGGGACTGCGCCGACGGCTTCCTGGAGGCCTACTGGCGCCGGCCGGAGGCGTACCTGGAGGAACACGTGCGCCGCGCGGTCTCCGCGTGGACCCGAGTCGGGCCACAAGCCGAACGGCGGGCGGTGGCCCGGCTCCGCGACGACCTCTCCTCGGGCCGCTGGACCGAGCGCAACCGCGACCTCCTGGATCTCGACGCCGCGGAGCTCGGCCTCCGGCTGCTCGTGGCCTGAACCGGCGGTCCGCGAACGCCCGGGCGGCGCCGGAATCACGGTGGGACCCGACGGCGCGGAGCACGCGGTGGCGGGAAGACGCCCCCGGGCTTTCACCGGTTGGTTGATCAACTCCCAAAGCTTGAGCACGAATTACACACATCCCCTCTACACGGTGGCCCCGATGGTCTAGATTGACCGTGCTTCAGCTGTTCAGGCACGAGGCGACCGATAACGGACAGGCCGGGGGGCCGTCCGTGGGGAGGAACAGCGCGGCGCGGGAGGCGGGGGTCTCCCGAGGGGGAAGCACAGTGCTAGGCGACTACGTCGAACCACTGGGAACCTGGGGGGTTCTGTGCGGCAAGGGGGATTGGTCAGCCCGTTTCCGTCTGCCCGCGGGCAGTTGGCGGACGGGGCAACCAGCCGGCCGGCGAGCGACTGGGAGCAGCGCTACCGCCGTACCGTGATCACCAGCGATACCGTGACCACCGCCTTAGTGGTGGCGGGCATCGGCAATTTCTTCGGCGTCCGGGACGCGGCCAACTGGCACGAGAAATGGGGAATTCTCGCGTTCGGCACCTGGCTGCTGGTGCTGGGCGCGCTCGCGGTGAGCCGGTCGTGGTCACCGGCCGTGCTCGGCCAGGGCGCCGAGGAGTTCCGGCGGCTCGGACGCTCACTGTTCATGGCGACCGTCGTGCTGGCGCTCGGCGGAATCGCCCTCACCTCGCGCAACATCAAGCTCTGGATATTCGTCGCCGTTCCCGCGATCGCGGTCGTCACCATGATCGCGCGTTACGCGCTGCGCGTCCGGCTGCACCGGCAGCGCAAGGAAGGACGCTGTCTGAGACCGGTGCTCGCCGCCGGCAGCCCGGCCACCGTGCGCGATCTGATCGCCCGGACCCGGCGGTTCCCGCACCTCGGCTGGCGCGTGGACGCGGTCTGCACGACGCTCGGCCCCGGACTCGAGGACGACCAACTGGACGGAGTGCCGGTCGTCGGCCCGCTGGAGGACGTCGCCCACCACGTCCGCCGCGACGGCTACCGGGTGGTCGCGGTCACCCCGGACCCGCACTGGTCACCGCACCGGCTGCAACGGCTGGCCTGGAACCTGGAGGGCAGCGAAGCCGAGATGATCGTGGCGCCGGTGCTGATGGAGGTGGCCGGTCCGCGGCTGCACGTCGACGCAGTGCTCGGGATTCCGCTGCTGCGGGTCAGCATGCCGACCTTCACCGGGGGCCGCCGGGCCGTGAAGGCCGTGGTCGACCGGCTGGGCGCGGCGATCCTGCTGACGCTGTTCGCTCCCCTGATGGTGTTCGTCGCCCTGCTCGTCATGGTGGACAGCCGGGGCGGGGCGTTCTACCGCCAGCGCAGGGTCGGCAAGGACGGCCGCGAGTTCACCATTCTCAAGTTCCGCACCATGGTCGCCGGGGCCCACCGGGCGCGCGCCGCGCTGGCCGACCGCAACGAGGGCGCGGGCCTGCTGTTCAAGCTCCGCCGGGACCCGCGGGTGACCCGGGTCGGGGCGGTGCTGCGCCGGTACTCGATCGACGAACTGCCGCAGCTGTTCAACGTGCTCACCGGATCGATGTCGCTCGTCGGCCCGCGGCCCCCGCTGCCGGAGGAGTCCGCGGCGTACGGCCCGGACATCCGAAGACGGCTGCTGGTCAAGCCCGGGCTCACCGGCCTGTGGCAGATCAGCGGACGCAGCGATCTGCCGTGGGAGGAAGCGGTCCGGCTGGACCTGCGGTACGTGGAGGACTGGTCGCTCGCGCTGGACACAGTGATCTTGTGGAAGACGCTGCGCGCCGTGCTCCATGGACAGGGGGCGTACTGATGCGCGGGGGCCGCCGGGCCGGCGCGCGGATCGCAGGCCGTCGAGGTCTGCCTGGGGGGAGGAACGGGTCATGAGGGTGAGCGTTTTCGGCCTCGGCTACGTGGGCTGCGTGTCGGCCGCGTGCCTGGCCGGCATGGGGCACGAGGTCATCGGGGTGGATGTGAACCAGGTGAAGGTCGACCTGGTCAACGACGGCAAGGCCCCGGTGGTCGAGGAGCGGATCGGCGAACTGATCGCCGAGGTCGTGGGCACCGGAGCGCTGCGCGCCACCGGTGACGTCCGCGAGGCGATCAGGGAGAGCGAGATGTCCCTGGTCTGTGTGGGCACCCCGTCGGAGCCCAACGGCAGCCTGTGCACGACGTACTTGGAGCGGGTCACCGAGGAGATCGGCGCCGCGCTCGCCGAGCGGGGCGGGCGGCACACCGTGGTGTTCCGCAGCACCATGCTCCCGGGCACCTGCGCGAACCTGCTGGTGCCGATCCTGGAGAAGTACGTCGGCGGCACCGCCGGGGTGGACTTCGGGGTCGCGGTCAACCCGGAGTTCCTGCGCGAGGGCACAAGCGTGCGGGACTTCTTCGACCCGCCCAAGACCGTCATCGGTGAACTCGACCCGGCCAGCGGCGACGCGGTGCTGGCCCTGTACGACAGCCTGCCCGGCGAGGTGTTCCGGGTGCCGGTCGCCACGGCCGAGGCGATCAAGTACGCGGACAACGCCTTCCACGGCCTCAAGATCGGCTTCGCGAACGAGCTGGGCGCGGTGTGCCGGGCGCTCGGGGTGGACTCGCACCAGGTGATGGACGTCTTCCTGGCCGACCGCAAGCTGAACATCAGCCCCGCCTACCTGCGGCCCGGCTTCGCCTTCGGCGGCTCCTGCCTGCCCAAGGACCTGCGCAGCCTGGTCCACGCGGCGCAGCGGGCCGACGTGTCGGTGCCCATCCTGGCCCACGTGCTGCCCTCCAACTCCGCGCACCTGGAGCGCGCGGTGGAGCTGGTGGAGCGCGCCGGGAAGCGCCGGGTCGGGCTGTTCGGGCTGTCCTTCAAGCCCGGCACCGACGACCTCCGGGAGAGCCCGCTCGTCGAACTGGCGGAGCGGCTCTTCGGCAAGGGCTACGACCTGAAGATCCACGACGCCAACGTGAGCCTGTCCCGGCTGCTCGGCGCGAACCGCGAGTACGTCGAGACCCGGCTGCCGCACCTCGCCCAGCTGCTCGCGGACTCCGTCGACGAGGTCCTCGAACACGCCGAGGTGTGCCTGGTCGGGACCAGGGACCCGGCCGTGCTGGCGGCACTCCCGCACGGCGGGGAACCGGCGCTGATCGACCTCGTCCACCTTCCCGACGCCGACACGCGCCGGACCGAACCGGGGTACGTGGGCCTTGCTTGGTGACCCGACGCCCGGTGCCACGCCGCTCGGCGGCGGCACCGGCGACCGGCCGGGACGGCGCGCGCTGATCCTGGTGGAGAACCTGTCGGTGCCCTTCGACCGGCGGGTGTGGCAGGAGTGCACCACCCTGCGCGACGCGGGCTGGGACGTGCACGTCATCTGTCCCCGGGGCGCCAAGCGGGACACGGAACGGGAAGCGGTCGTCGACGGCGTGCGCATCCACCGCTACCCGTTGCGCGCGGCCACCGGAGGACCGGCCGGCTACCTGCGGGAGTACGGGGCGGCGCTCTGGCACACCTTCCGGCTGGCCCGCAGGGTCGGCCCGGTCCACGTGGTCCACGCCTGCAACCCGCCCGACCTGCTGTTCCTGCCGGCCCTGTGGCTCAAGCGGCGCGGCGCGCGGTTCGTCTTCGACCAGCACGACCTGATACCCGAGCTGTACCTCTCCCGGTTCGGCCGCGGCAAGGACCTGCTCTACCGCGCCGTGTGCGCCCTGGAACGGATGACCTACCGGGCCGCGGACATCGTGCTCGCCACGAACGAGAGCTACAAGGACGTCGCGATACGCCGCGGCGGCCGGCGCCCGGACGACGTCTTCGTGGTGCGCAGCGCGCCCGCGACCGACCGCTTCCAACCGGTGCCGGCCGAACCGGACTTGAAGCGGGGCAAGCCCCATCTGCTGTGCTACCTCGGCGTCATGGGCCCCCAGGACGGCGTCGACTACGCCCTGCGGGCCCTGGCGAAACTGCGCGACGAGGTCGGGCGGACCGACTGGCACGCGGTGTTCGTCGGCTCCGGTGACGCCTTCGACGCGATGGTGGAGCTGTCCCGGTCGCTGGGGCTCGACGAGCAGGTGCGGTTCACCGGGCGCATTCCGGACGCCGACCTGGTGCGCTACCTGTCCACGGCGGACGTGTGCCTCTCCCCCGACCCGCGCAATCCGCTCAACGACGTGTCCACCATGAACAAGGTCCTGGAGTACATGGCGATGGGCCGCCCCATCGTCTCGTTCGACCTCCGGGAGGCGCGCGTCTCCGCCGGTGACGCCGCCCTCTACGCCCCCGCCAACGACGAGGCCGCGTTCGCGAGGCTCGTCGCACGGTTGCTGGACGACCCGGACGAGCGGGCCAGGATGGGCAAGATCGGCCAGGAGCGCCTCAACGGGCAGCTCTCCTGGCGCAATTCGCAGACGGCGCTGCTGGACGCGTACGCCGCCGCCTGCCGCACAGCAGGGAGAAGGCCGCGCCGTTGAGCGATGACACGATACGCCTGGTCACGGTCGGGCGGATTCTCCGTCGGCGGCGACGGCTGCTCGCCGTCCTCGTCGTGGTGGGCGCACTCGTCGGCTACGGCGCCTCGGTGCTGTTCCCGCCGCGCTACACGGCGTCCGCCTCGGTGCTGCTGCCGGGGCAGTGGGAGGAGCGCGAGCTGGTCACCCAGGTCGAGATCGCGACCAGTTCGTCGGTGGTCGACCGGGCGGGCGAGGCGCTCGCCTGGAGCGGCGTCAGCGACAGCGAGCTGCGCGACCGGGTGAGCGCCGAGACCGCCGACGGAAACGTCGTCAAGATCTCCGGGACGGCCGAGACCCCGGAGCGTGCGCAGCGGCTCTCCGACGAAGTGGCCCGGCAGTTCGTGACGTTCGCGGCACGGATCGCGAGCGGCAGCACCGATCCCGACGAGGCGGCGGGGCCCGAGGCGCTGCGGGAGCAGGTGAAGCGGACCAACCAGCGCATCACCGACCTGGCCAACGCGGCCGATCCGGGGCAGACCGTGGAGAGCGTGCAGGCCCGCACCGAGCTGGAGAAGCTGCGCACCACGCTCCAGGAGGCCATGCAGAAGCTGGAGGAGGCCGACCCGGCGAACAACAGGGCCGGCCTGGTCGTCATGGGGCCGGCGCCCCGGCCGTCCGGCGAGGCTCCGCCGACCAGGCCGCAGCTGGTGGGCGGCGGCGCGCTGCTGTTCTTCGTGCTCGCCGTCGTCGGTCATCTGGCCGCCGCGCGGGTGAACCGGCGGCTGCGTTCCGAAGCCGAGGTCGCCGCGGCGCTGCGCTCCACGCTGCTGGGCACCGTCGACGTCCCCGGTGACCGGCGCGCCCACCGGCCGAAGGCACGCGGCGCGCGGGCCCGGCTGCGGCGGCTGCTGGGCACCGACGTCCGGTGGGACCTGCCGGCCCCGCGGTCCTCCGGTGACGAGGCCGGGCGGCGGACCCGCTACCGGAGGGTGTGCGCGCGCCTGCGGGAACGGCTGCCGGCCGCCCGGCGGCTGCTGGTCGTCGTACCGGACGACGACGAGACCGCCCGGCGGGCCGCGGAGCGGCTCGCCGCCGAGGCCGGGGGCGGCCCGCTGCTGCGGGTGGTGGAGGTCTCGGTGTCCCGGCCGATGGTGCCGGACCGCGACACCGAGTCCGGTGTCCTGGTCGTGCTCGGCGCGGGCAGCCGCACCGCGGAGGAACTCGCCGGCGTCGCCGAGGCGTGTGCGGACGGCGGGCACGAGGTCGTCGGCGTCGTCGTCGCCGACGAGGTCCGGGCCCGTCCCACGGACTCGTCCGGCCGCCCTCCGGAGAACGCCGGCGCGCCGGCTCCGGTGCACGAGAACGCGACGGGAGGTGCCGCATGACGACGAGTACGGCTTCCCCGTCGTCCGCCTCCGCTCCGCTGCTGGACCTGCACGCACTGGTCGTGGCGGTGCGCAGGCGGCGGCGCCTGTGGGCCTCCCTCGCCCTGCTGGGCCTGCTGGCCGGCGCGGCGGTGGCGGTCCTGCTGCCGCCCCGCCCGGCCGCGGTGACCAAGGTGCTGGTCGCGCACAAGGACGACCAGCCGAACGACACCGGAACGCTGATCCGCACCGACGTCGAGCTGCTGAACACCACGCGGATCGCCGCCGCGGCCCTGCGCTCGCTCGGCTCCCGGGAGGACCCGGAGGACTTCATGCAGGACTACCGGGGCACCGGGCTGACCAACAACCTGCTGCGGATCGACGTGACCGGCGACAGCGACGCGGACGCGGTGGCCCGGGCCAAGGCGCTGGCCGAGGCGTTCGTCGCGGACCACGTGCGGCGGATGCGGGAGACCGCCGAGGCCGAGTCCGCGTCCCTGCTGGACCAGCGTGACCGCATGCGCAAGGAACTCGCCGAGGTCAACAGGTCGATCGGGGACCGCTCACCGGACGACACACCGAACGCGTCGGCGAGCATCGAGTCGCTCTTCGCCCGCCGGGCCGAACTCGACTCGCGGATAGCCGAGTTCGACCAGCGGGCCGCGGAGGCCCTCACCGGCACGCCCGAGGTCGTCGCCGGTACGAAGATCGTGGACGCCCCGCACGCGGTGCGGCACTCCCTGCCCAGGGCCGTGGGCACCGACGCCGCGATCGGGCTGGCCCTCGGGCTCGTGCTCGGGCTCGCGCTGGCCGCGGTCGGCGCGGTGGTGGCGGACCGCCCCGTGCTGCGCCGGGACATCGCCGCGAACCTGGGCGCCTCGGTCCTCGCGGAGCTGCGTCACCGGCCGCGCCGGTCGGCCCGGTCGTGGCAGCGCCGGCGGACCCGGGCGGCACGCGAACGGCTCACCACCACCCTGGCCCGCATCGTGCGCGGCTCCGCGGAACCGGTGTCACTGCTGGAACTCGGCTGTGCGCGCGGCACCGGCCTGATCGCCC
Source organism: Streptomyces sp. NPDC102490 (assembly GCF_044765285.1). Classification (NCBI taxonomy): domain Bacteria; kingdom Bacillati; phylum Actinomycetota; class Actinomycetes; order Kitasatosporales; family Streptomycetaceae; genus Streptomyces; species Streptomyces sp. NPDC102490. The sequence goes on along the minus strand of NZ_JBIWJU010000009.1, from coordinate 214,947 downwards.
TGGACGTCGCCGGAGCACTGGAGGCGGACGGGCCCGTCGTTGTCGTCGACGCGCTGCCCGGCACGGACCTCGCGGGCGCCCGCCCGAAGTCCGGGGGCCCCACCGTGCTGACCGGCGAGCGGGCCGCGGCCGAACCGCACCACGTACGCCGGCTCGGCGTCGGCTCGGTGGCGCCCGGCACCGCGTGGACCGACCTGCGTCACCTCGGCAGCCGGACGGTGCTCGTCGTGCGGGCCGGGCACGGCAGCGCCGCCTGGCTGCACACCGTGGCGCGGCAGCTCGCGGACCAGCGCATCGCGGTGACCGGGGTGGTCCTGATCGACCCCGATCCGCGGGACCGGACCGACGGCACCCTGTGGGACGGTCCGCGCCTCGTGCCGCGCGGCCACGAGGAACGGCCGAGGCGGCACAACGGGACGGGGAGGCTTCGCGCGGAACGGCCGTCGATGCCGGCCGCGACGGTCCCGGACAGCGATCAGGAGGCGCGGTAGCACATGTGTGGCATCGCAGGCACGTACCACTGGCCGGCCGGCAAGGCCGTGACTGACCGGCTCACCGACGTCCTCGCCCACCGCGGTCCGGACGGGGCGGGCCGCTACGCTCACCCCGCCGGTGACGGCGAGGTGCAGCTCGGGCACCGACGGCTGGCCATCATCGACCTGTCCGGGACCGGCGCCCAGCCGATGGTCTCGGACGGTCTCGCCCTGACGTACAACGGCGAGCTGTACAACGCACCCGAACTCCGCGGTGAGCTGGAGTCCGCCGGGGTGCGCTTCCGCGGTACCTCCGACACCGAGGTGGTGCTGGAGGCCTGGCGGCGCTGGGGCACCGACTGCCTGGCCCGGCTGCGCGGCATGTTCGCGTTCGCGGTGTTCGACGAGCGCACCGGTGAACTGGTGCTCGCCCGCGACCAGCTCGGCATCAAGCCGCTGTTCCTGCTCCGGCGCGGCGGGGGTCTGGTGTTCGCCTCCGAGCTGAAGGCGCTGGCCGCCGTGACCGGCGGGAAGCTGGAGGTGGACCACGCGGCGCTGGTGGCCTCGCTGCTGTACTACTGGGTGCCGGACTCGCGCTGCGCGTTCCGCGAGGCGGAGAAGCTGCCGCCGGGGAGCTGGCTGCGGTGCCGGCCCGACGGCCGGGTGGAGCGCGGCAGGTTCTGGAACCTGAAGGACGTCGCCGCCGAGGGCCGGGAGCGTGCCCTGAGCGGCGAGCGGCCGGACCTGGCCGCCGTGGTCGAGGAGTCCACCCGGCGCCACCTGCTCTCCGACGTGCCGGTGGCGACGTTCCTCTCCGGCGGGCTGGACTCCAGCTATCTGACCGCGCTGGCGGCCCGCGAGCGGCCCGGGATCTCCGCCTACACGATCGGGTTCCGCGCCGAGGACGCCAGGTTCGAGGCGATGCCCGACGACCTGCGCTACGCCCGGCAGGTGGCCGAGCGCTTCGGCGTGGACCTGCACGAGATCGAGATCGCCCCCGACGTGCTCGACCTGCTGCCGCGGATGACGTACCACCTGGACGAGCCGATCGGCGACCCCGCCGCGATCAACACCTTCCTGATCTGCTCGGCCGCCCGGGAGGCCGGGGTCAAGGTGATGCTCTCGGGGATGGGCGCCGACGAACTGTTCGCCGGTTACCGCAAGCACCTGGCCAACGTGCTGGCGCTGCGCTACCAGCGCGTCCCGCGCCCGCTGCGGCGCGGGGTGTCCGCGGCCGTGGACCGGCTGCCGGTCGCGACGAGCCGCCGGGGCTACCGGTCGGTGCGCTTCGCGAAGCGGTTCCTCTCCTTCGCCGACCTGCCGGAGGAGACCGCCTTCCGGCGCAGCTACACGATGTACGACCGTCAGGAGCTGCTCGCCCTGATCGACCCGGACCTGGCGGGGACGGTCGACGACGTGCTGACCGAGCACGCGGACGTCTACGCGGACAACGACCTCGACGACTTTGTGAACCGCATGTGCCTGGGCGACGCCCGGATGTTCCTGCCGGGCCTGAACCTCGCCTACACGGACCGCTCCAGCATGGCCGCGTCGACCGAGGTGCGGGTGCCGTACGTGGACGTCGAGGTGGTGAAGGCGGCGTTCGCCGTCCCCGGCGACCGCAAGATCGTCGGACGGCAGGGCAAGGCCGTCCTGAAGGAGGCGGCCACGTCGGTCCTGCCCCGGGAGATCGTGTACCGGCCCAAGGGCCTGTTCAGCGCCCCGCTGCGGGCCTGGATGAGCCGGGATCTGGCGCCGCTGGTGCGCGAGGTGGTGAACGACGGCGAGCTGGTGCGCTCCGGTTTCCTGCGGCGCGACGCGCTGCGGCGGCTCGTCGCCGAGGACGCCGCCGGGCAGCGGGACTACTCCAAGCACCTGTGGCACGTGCTGACCCTGGAGTACTGGTACCGCGGCGCGACCTCGGGGGCCGACCAGGACCCTCCATCGACGGTGTAGAACCTCCGGCGCACGGACCGGCACGGAGACAACCGGCACAGAGACAAGAGGACTTCGGGTGAAACAGGTTGTGCAGAACTACAAGAGCGGCGAGCTGGCGCTGCTCGACGTGCCGGTGCCGGGCTGCAAGCCGGGCGGTGTGCTGGTGCGGACCGCCTACTCGCTGATCTCCACCGGCACCGAGCTGATGAAGGTGTCCGAGGCCGGCATGTCGATGCTGGGCAAGGCCCGTTCCCGGCCGGACCAGGTGGCCAAGGTCGTGCAGAGCGTGGCCACCAACGGCGTGCCCGCCACGTACCGCAAGGTGATGGGCAAGCTGGACTCCTACACCCCGCTCGGCTATTCGCTGTGCGGGGTGGTCGAGCAGGTCGGCGCCGGGATCGACGACGTGAAGGTCGGCGACCTGGTGGCCTGCGCGGGCAACGAGCACGCCCTGCACGCCGAGGTGAACTGGGTCCCGAAGAACCTCTACGCCCCGGTGCCGGACGGTCTCGCGCCGCGGCACGCGGCCTTCGGCACCGTCGGGTCGATCGCGCTCCAGGGGGTCCGCCAGGGCGAGTCGCGGCTCGGCGAGGTGGCCCTGGTCGTCGGCCTCGGGCTGATCGGGCAGCTGGTGGTGCAGTTGCTCGCCGCCTCGGGCGTCCGGGTCGTCGGCGCCGACCCCGACCCGGTGCGCTGCGAGCTGGCCGAGCGGCTGGGCGCGGCGGCCTGCGGTGACCCGGAGTCCCCGGCCGTGGAGAGTGCCGTGGCCGAACTCACCGACGGCCACGGAGTGGACCAGGTGTACCTGGCCGCCGGCGGCGGCAGCAACCAGCCCGTCGAGCTGGCCGCGCGGCTGTGCCGGGACCGCGGCCGGGTCGTCGACATCGGCAAGTGCCGCCTGGACCTGCCGTGGAACGCGTACTACGAGAAGGAGCTGGACGTCCGGTTCTCCCGCTCCTACGGCCCCGGGCGCTACGACCCGGAGTACGAGATCGAGGGGCGGGACTACCCGATCGGCTATGTGCGCTGGACCGAGCGGCGCAACCTGGCGTGCTTCCTCGATCTCGTCGCCCGGGGCCGTGTCGACGTGGAGCCGCTGATCACCCGCACGGCCGCCTTCGACGACGCGGTGGAGACGTACCAAAGCCTCAAGGACGGCGAACTGAAGGCCGTGGCCGTGCTGTTCCGGTACCCCGAACCGACCGCGGAGGAAGGGGCGTCGGCCGAGGCACCGGTGCTGACCGTGCCCGCGGTGCCGAGCGGCGGCAAACGCTCCGCACCGCTGCGGGCGGCGAAGACGCCGGTGCGCCTCGCGTTCGTCGGCGCGGGGAACTACGCGACGTCGATGCTGCTGCCGCACCTGGCGCGGCGCGACGGCGTCGAACTGTCGACGGTCGTCACCACGACGGCCCTGTCCGCGGCCAACGCGCAGCGGAAGTTCGGCTTCGGGAAGGCGACCACCGATCTGGACGCCGTGCTCGGTGACGCCTCCGTCGACGCGGTGTTCGTCGTCACCCGGCACAGCTCGCACGCCGAACTGACCCGCAGGGCACTGCTGGCCGGCAAGGCCGTGTTCGTGGAGAAGCCGTTGGCGCTCACCGAGGACGAGCTGGCCGGCGTGCTCGCCGCGGTGGAGGAGTCCGGCAACGACCGGTTGCAGGTGGGCTTCAACCGCCGGTTCGCGCCGCTGCTCCAGGAGGCCAGGAAGCGGTTCGGCACCCGCACCGGACCGGCGAGCCTGCGCTACCTGGTCAACGCGGGGCGGCTCGACCACGGCAGCTGGTACCTCCAGCAGGGCACCGAGGGCTCGCGGTTCGCCGGTGAGGGCGGGCACTTCGTCGACACGGCGAGCTGGCTGCTGGGCACCGACCCGGTCTCGGTGTACGCCCTCGCCCCGTCCGGCGACGAGGACCTCCAGGTGGTGCTGGGCTATCCGGACGGGTCCACCGCCACCATCAGCTACGTCACCACCGGCGCGGCGGGCTTCCCCAAGGAGACGCTGGACCTGGTCGCGGACGGCAAGGTGCTCCAACTCGACGACTTCGTCCGTACCTCCGTCTACGACGGCCGCAAGCGGTGGGTCAGTTCCCGGCTGCCCAAGGCCAGGGACAAGGGCCAGTCGGCCGAACTGGCCGCGTTCGTCCGGGCGGTGCGCACCGGCGGGCCGATGCCGGTGCCGCTCCGGTCGCTGGTCGCCACCACGACGGCCACCCTGGCCGTGCGGGCCGCCCTGACCGGCGGCGCTCCGGTGACCCTGGCGGAGGCGCGATGACCGTGACCCCGGGGAGTGCGGGCTGGTACCTGCGGCGGCTGTCCCGGATGGGGCCGCGTGAGGTGGGCGGCCGGGTGGGCGACACCCTGCGCAGGCGCCGGTGGCGCTCGGCGCGGCCGGACGTCCCGGGCGTGACCGGGGCCCGGTTCACCGCGGCCCTGCCCGCCGGGACGCTCGCCGCGGTGCCGCCGGACGCCGCCAAGCGCCTCGTCGCCCAGGCGGACCGCCTGATGGCCGGGCAGGTCGAGTACTTCGGCGTGGTCCGCGACGACCTGACCGACCCGGACTGGTGGTACGACCCGAAGACCGGGCGCCGGGCGCCGGACGGCTACGCCTTCGACGTGCCCTACCGCGACGAGGACGCGGTCGGGGACATCAAGCAGATCTGGGAGCCGTCCCGGCACCAGTACCTGACGGTGCTCGCCGCCGCCTACGCGGTCACCGGGAACGAGCGGTACGCCGAGCGGGTGGCCGAGCACCTGCGGTCCTGGTGGGCGTCCAACGCGCCGCTGCGCGGCGTGCACTGGGTCAGCGGGATCGAGCTGGGGATCCGGCTGCTGTCGTGGGTGTGGGTCCGCCGGCTGCTCGACGGCTGGCCGGGCGCGGCCGGTCTCTTCGAGGACAATCCGGTGGCCCTGAAGCAGATCTGGCACCACCAGCGCTGGCTGGCCGCCTTCCCCAGCCGGGGATCGTCGGCGAACAACCACGTCGTGGCGGAGGCGGCCGGGCAGTTGGCCGCGGCCTGCGCCTTCGACTGGTTCCCCGCCTCGGCGCGCTGGCGGGACGACGCGCTGCGGTCGCTGGAGCGGCAGCTGCGCGCGAACACGTTCCCCTCCGGTCTCAACCGCGAGCTGGCCACCGAGTACCACGGTCTGGTGCTGGAACTCGGCCTGGCCGCGGTGGCGGAGGCGGACGCCGCCGGTGTGCCGGTGCCAGCGACGGTCCGGCTGGTGCTGCTGCGGATGACCGACGCGCTCGCCGCCGTCGTGGACGACTCGCTGCGTCCACCGCGCCAGGGGGACGCGGACGACGGGCACGGCCTGGTGCTGGACGGCGCGGGCACCGACCGCTGGGCCTCCCTGCTGGCCACCGGGGACGCCGTGTTCGGCGCCCTCCCCTGGTGGCCGACGGTGACCGGCACCGATGTGCGCACGCCGCTTCTGGCCGCGCTGGTCCGGCCGTACGGCAAGGAGGGCGCCGGTCCGGCCGTGAGCCGTCCGGCGCGCAGGCCGGCCCACTTCGCGGACGCGGGGCTCACGGTCCTGCGCGGTCCGGCGGGGATCTGGTGCCGCTGCGACGGCGGTCCGCACGGCTTCCTGTCCATCGCCGCGCACGCCCACGCGGACGCGCTCTCGGTGGAGGTGCGGCACGAGGGGATCGACGTGCTCGCCGACCCGGGGACGTACTGCTACCACGGGCAGCCCGGGTGGCGGCGGTACTTCCGCTCCACCCTCGGCCACAACACCCTGGAGCTGGACGGCACCGACCAGTCCGTCTCCGGCGGCCCGTTCCTGTGGACCCGGCACGCCCGCAGCCGCGTGCTGGCCGTGGACGCCTCCGACCAGGCGGTGTCCCGCTGGTGTGCCGAGCACGACGGGTACGGGGATTCCGTGCACCGCCGCCGGGTGGAGCTGACGGCCGCGCGCCGTGAGCTGCGGGTGGTGGACGAAGTGCGCGGACCGCGCCGGGCCGTGCGCCTCGCGTTCCACCTCGGCCCGGCGATCTCGGCCGACCTGTCCGGGAGCCGCGCCGTGCTCACCTGGGCCCGGGACGGCGAGGAGCGCTCGGCGGTGCTGGACCTGCCGGGCGAGCTGTCCTGGCGGGCGCATCGCGGGGAGACCGACCCGCCGCTGGGCTGGTACTCCCCCGGCTTCGGGCGCAAGGAACCGGCCACCACGCTGGTCGGCACCGGCTTCACCGACGGCACGCAGGGCTTCACGACCGTACTCGGGTTCCGCGACCAGGCCGACCAGGCCGACTAGGCACAGGAAGGGGGGAGGACGCATGGGGACGACCTGGCGGAGCCGCGGGCTGTGGGCCGCGGCGCCACTGGCGCTGGCGCTGCTGGCGGCCGGCTGTGTCGGCACGTCGGACGCGCCGTCGCCGGGGCCGTCCGGGTCGTCCGCGTCCTCCGCCCCGTCCGGTGGGCCGCCCGCGGCCCGGGTGTGCGCGAAACCCGCGGCCGGACCGGCGAAGGCACCGGCCGGTGCGGTGGCCGTCGATCCGGCGGTCGTCGGCGACCTGGCTGCCAAGACCCGCACCAGCCCCGCGCACACCACCTTCTGGCTGCGGCCCGGCAGGCACCGGCTCGAAGCGGACCGGTACGCGCAGGTCGTCCCCAAGGAAGGCAACCGCTACCTCGGCGCCCCGGGCGCGGTGCTCGACGGGCGGGAGACCAACCGGTACGCGTTCGGCGGCAGCGCGCGCGACGTCACCATCAGCCACCTCACCGTGCGGGGCTTCGCCGCGCCGCACGACGAGGGCGTGGTCAACCACGACTCGGCCGACGGGTGGGTGATCGAGCACGCCACGGTCCGGGACAACTCCGGCGCCGGGCTGATGGCCGGCGACCGCCAGGAGGTCCGCGCCAGTTGCCTGCGCGACAACGGCCAGTACGGCCTGAACGCGTACAAGGGCGACGGCACCATCAACGACCTGGTGATCGAGGGCAACGAGATCACGGGCAACAACACCGGCGACTGGGAGCGCAAGCGGCCGGGCTGCGGCTGCACCGGCGGCGTCAAGTTCTGGGCCGTCCAGGGCGCCGACATACGCGGCAACTGGGTGCACCACAACCGCGGGACCGGCCTGTGGGCGGACACCAACAACAACGACTTCCTCATCGAGGACAACGTGCTGGAGGGCAACGACGGTGCCGCGCTGATCTACGAGACCAGCTACAACGCGGTCGTGCGGGGGAACACGATCCGGCGCAACAACTGGGTCGAGGGCCGGGAGAACACCGACGGCGGCGACACCTTCCCGTTCGCCACCGTCTACATCTCCGAGTCCGGCGGAGAACCGCGGGTCGCGGCCCGCACCGACAAGATCGAGATCTACCGGAACGTCCTGGAGGACAACTGGTCCGGCATCACCCTGTGGGAGAACGCCGACCGGTTCTGCAACAGTCCGGCCAACACCTCCTCCGGCGACTGCACGCTGCTGGTGAAGGACATCGGGCGCTGCGCGCGCCCGGCGATCGCCAAGGCGCCGCTGTACGCCGACTGCCGCTGGAAGACCCAGCGGGTGGACGTCCACGACAACCGCTTCGTCCTGGACAAGACCGTCGTGGAGTGCACGTCGAACTGCGACCGCATGGCGCTGCTGGCCAACTACGGCACCTATCCGGACTGGTCTCCGTACCAGGGCGAGCGGGTGGCCGAGGCCGTCACCCACCGGCAGCGCAACCGCTGGCACGACAACGTCTACGTCGGACCGTGGACGTTCGTCGCCCACGACCCGAGCCGGGTCCTCGACTTCGGACAGTGGCAGGGCGCGCCCTACCGGCAGGACGCGGGCAGCACCCTGCGTACTCGGGACGGTGGTTGAGATGGACGCGGAGCGCACGCCGAAGCTGGTCGGGACGGTCTGGGGGCTGCTGGTCCTCAACACGCTGGGCTCCGCGGGGGCGGAGACCGTCGTCCCGCTCCCCCGGTCGCTCATCCAGATGGTCACCATGGGCGCGCTGGTCGCCGCGTTCTCGCTGGCGCTCGCGCTCAATCTCCGGCTGCGGGTGCGCGCCAGTGCCTTCCTGTTCCTGCTCTCCCTGCTGCTGGTGCCGAGCCTGATCTCCAGCGCGGACCTCCAGTCCGGGCTCGGCGCGCTGTTCCGCTGCGCCCGGATGGCGCTCTTCGTCGGCACCCTGTGGCTGCTCAGCCGCTGGTGGGACGGCGGCCCGACGTTCGTCCGGCACCACATCCGGATGTACTTCGCCGTCCTGTGCTCGGTGGCCGCCGGCGCGCTCGTCTCGCCGGGCGCGGCCATGCCCGACCTCTACGGCGGTCGGCTGGTCGGCGCGTTGTGGCCGCTCACCCCGCCGCAGATCGGACAGTACGCCGCAGTGATCATCGGGCTGGCCGTGCTGCTCGTCCTGGGCCACCGCACCGACCGGCGCAGCGCGGCGCTGGTCGTCGTGCCCTCGCTCGTCCTGCTCCTGCTCACCCATACCCGTACGGCCACCCTCGGCCTGCTCGTCGGTCTGACGCTCGCGATCGCCTCGCTGACCCTGACCAGTGCGGCGGCCCGCCGGTTCTTCTCCTGGGCGGTGCTGTGCGCCGCGGTGGCCGCCGTGGTGTTCGCCTCGGCGCTCCAGTCGTGGTTCCTGCGCGGGCAGAGCGAGGAGAACTTCAGCAATCTCACCGGCCGGGCCAAGGTCTGGGACGCCCTGCTGGCGGCGCCCCGGACGACCGGGGAGAAGGTCTTCGGGACGGGCCTGGGCGACAAGTCCTTCGACGGGCTGCCGATCGACAACAGCTGGCTGGCCGTCTACCACGAGCAGGGCCTGATCGGGGTCGCCCTGGTGGCGGCGGTCTTCGTCGCGCTGGGCGGCGTCGCGCTGCTGCGGCCGCCGTCACTGGCCAGGGCCTGCGCGATCTTCCTGATCAGCTACTGCGCCCTCGCGTCGTACACCGAGGCGGGTCTCGGCGACGCCTCGCCGTACCTGCTGCACCTCGCCGTGGCCGCCTCCCTGCTGGCGCAGCCCGCCCCGGCCGCGCCCCCGCCGGCGCCCGACCCCCCTCGACGACGCGTCCCGCGCTGGGCGCGGACCTCGGAGGTGATCTGAGCATGCACGTACTCGTGGTGCACAACCGGTACAACTCGGCCCAGCCGAGCGGCGAGAACAACGTCGTCGACCAGGAGGTGGCGCTGCTGCGCGCGGCCGGCCACCGGGTCGGGGTGTTCGAGCGGCGCAGCGACGACATCGCCGCCCGGTCACTGCCCGGAAAGGCCGCGCTGCCGCTCCTCGTGCCGTGGAACCCGGCGGTCCGCCGGGAGCTGGCCGCCCGGCTGCGCGCCGAGCGGCCGGACGTGGTGCACGTCCACAACGTCTTCCCGCTCCTGTCCCCGGCGGTGCTGGCCGCCTGCGCCGACGCCGGGGTGCCCGCCGTCGCCACGCTGCACAACTACACGCAGGTCTGTCCGCCCGGCACGCTCCAGCGCGAGGGGCGGCCCTGCACCGAGTGCGTCGGGTCGACGCCGCTGCCCGCCGTGCGGCACGGCTGCTACCGCGGCTCCCGCCTGGCGACGGTCCCGCTCGCGGTCAGCCTGGCGGCCAACCGGCGGCGCTGGTGGTCCGGTGTGGAGCGGTTCTTCTGCATCTCCGCGGCACAGCGCGAGGTGCTGGTGCGGTCCGGGATGCCGGCCGGGCGGCTGTCGGTGAAGCACAACTTCGTGCCCGAGCCGGAGGAGCGCCGCGCGGGTACCGGCGAGCACCTGCTGTATCTGGGGCGGCTCGCCGAGGCCAAGGGCGTGCGGCTGCTCATGGCCGCCTGGGACGAGGTCGCCGCGGCCGGCGGGGTGGGTGTCCCGCTCGTCATCGCCGGCACGGGACCGCTGGAGGGCGAGGTGACCGCCTGGGCGGCCGGGCGGGACGACGTGCGGTACGTCGGTCTGTACGACCCGGAGCAGTGCAGGCGGGCGCTGGCGCGGTCGGTGGCCGTGGTGGCTCCCTCGACCTGGCTGGAGGCGTTCGGCCTGGTGGTCGTGGAGGCGATGGCGGCGGGGGTCCCGGCCGTCGCCGCCGGACACGGCGCCTTCGTGGAACTCGTCGAGGACCGGGTGACCGGGCTGCTGCACCGGCCGGGCGAGCCCGCGTCGCTCGCGGCGTGCCTGCGCCGGATCACGGCGGAGCCGGACCGGAACCAGGAGATGGGCCGGGCGGCCCGGCGCCGTTACGAGCAGGGGTTCAGCCCGGCCGTCGGGCTGGAGCGCCTGCTGGAGGGGTACCGCACCGCGATCGCGGGGCGGTCGGCACAGGCTCGTGGCGGGGACACCCGCGCGGGCAGGGGGGATGGGGGCAAGTAGATGACACGATGCCGACTCTGCGGTTCGGCGGCGATGGAGAGCGTCGTCGATCTCGGAGCGACTCCGCCGTGCGAGAGCTTCCTCGCCGCGGACCAACTGGACCGGCCGGAGCCGGCGTACCCGCTGCACCTGCGGGTCTGCACCGACTGCTGGCTGGCGCAGATCCCCGCGCTGATCACGCCGGAGGAGACGTTCACGCAGTACGCGTACTTCTCCTCCTACTCGACCTCCTGGGTGGAGCACGCGCGGACCTTCGTGACCGGCGCCGTGGAGCGGCTGGGCCTCGGCCCGGACGCCTTCGTGGTCGAGGTCGCGAGCAACGACGGGTATCTGCTGCGGCACCTGGTGGACCGCGGGATCCGCTGCCTCGGCGTGGAGCCGTCGGTGAACGTCGGTGCCGCGGCGCGGGAGGCGGGCGTGCCCACGCTCACGGAGTTCCTGAGCCCGGACACCGGCGCGGCCGTCCGCGCCGAGCACGGCCCGGCGGACCTGGTCGTGGCCAACAACGTGTACGCGCACATCCCGGACGTCATCGGCTTCACCCAGGGGCTGCGCGCCCTGGTCGCCGACGACGGCTGGGTCTCGATCGAGGTGCAGCACCTGCTGACGCTGATCGAGGAGAACCAGTACGACACGATCTACCACGAGCACTTCCAGTACTACACGGTCGCGTCCGCGATCCGGGCGCTGGCCAGTGGTGGACTGGCCCTCGTGGACGTCGAGTTGCTGCCCACGCACGGCGGTTCCATCCGGCTGTGGGCCCGGCCGGCCGAGGTGGCCGGCGAGCCGAGCCGGCGGGTGGCGGAGGTGCTGGACCGGGAGAAGGCGGCCGGGCTGCGGGAGCTGTCCGGGTACACCGAGTTCTCCGCCCGGGTGGCCAAGGTGCGCCGGGACCTGCTGCGGTTCCTGATCGAGGCCGCCGAGCGCGGCGAGACGGTGGTCGGCTACGGGGCCCCCGGCAAGGGCAACACCCTGCTCAACCACTGCGGTATCCGGCCCGACCTGCTCGCCTACACGGTCGACCGCAACCCCTACAAGCACGGCAGGTTCACCCCGGGCACCCGCATCCCGATCCTGCCGCCCGAGCGGATCGCCGCCGACCGGCCGGACTACGTCCTCGTCCTACCGTGGAACCTGCGGGCCGAGCTGGCCGAGCAGCTCTCGTTCGTGCACGAGTGGGGCGGCCGGCTGGTGTTTCCCATCCCGGAACTGAGCATCGTCGAGGCCGCGTCCCGAGAGGTCACAGCATGAAGGTCGTACTGTTCTGCGGCGGTTACGGGATGCGGATGCGCGAGGGCGCGTCCGACGACGTGCCCAAGCCGATGGCGATGGTCGGGCCCCGGCCGCTGATCTGGCACGTGATGCGCTACTACGCGCACTTCGGGCACAAGGAGTTCATCCTGTGCCTCGGCTACGGGGCCCACCACATCAAGGAGTTCTTCCTCAACTACGAGGAGACGACGTCCAACGACTTCGTGCTGCGGGGCGGGCGGACCGAGCTGCTGTCCGCCGACATAGCCGACTGGACGATCACGTTCGCGCAGACCGGCATCGAGTCGCCCATCGGGGAGCGGCTGCGCCGGGTGCGGCACCATCTGGACGGGGACGAGATGTTCCTCGCCAACTACGCGGACGTGCTCACCGACGCGCTCCTGCCGCAGATGATCGACGCCTTCGCACGGCGGGACGCCGGGGCGTCGATGATGGTGGTGCCGCCGCAGTCCTCGTTCCACTGCGTGGACCTGGGCGAGGACGGTCTGGTGGGCGGCATCACGCCCGTGAGCGACCTGCCGCTGTGGGAGAACGGCGGCTACTTCGTGCTCCGCCAGGAGGTCTTCGACCACATCCCGGAGGGCGGTGACCTGGTGGCCGACGGGTGCACGCAACTGGCCAAGCGCGGACGGCTGGTGGCGCACCAGCATCGCGGCTTCTGGAAGCCGACGGACACCGTGAAGGAGCGGGCGGCGCTCGATACCGCCTACGCCCGGGGCGAGCGTCCGTGGGCCGTGTGGGAGCGGGACGGTGCCGGTGGGCGTGCCGGGGTGAGGTCCGCGTGATCCGGCTCGGCGCCGGACGCGCGGACCGGATCGTCGCGGTGGGCGCGCACTGCGACGACATCGCCATCGGCGCCGGCGGCACCCTGCTGACGCTGTGCCTGGCGCGGCCGGGCGTGCGCGTCGACGCGCTGGTGCTGTCCGGCGGTGGCGGTGAACGGGAGCAGGAGGAGCGGGCCGCGCTCGCCGCCTTCTGCCCGGGCGCCGATCTGCGGCTGACGGTGCTCAAGCTGCCGGACGGCCGGATGCCGGCCCACTGGGAGGAGGCCAAGACCGCCGTCGAGGAGCTGCGGGAGCGGACCGAACCGGATCTCGTGCTGGCCCCGCGCACCGACGACGCGCACCAGGACCACCGCGGCCTGGCGAAGCTGATGACCACCGCGTTCCGCGACCACCTCGTGCTGCGGTACGAGATCGTCAAGTGGGACGGCGACCTGGGCCGCCCGACGGCGTACCAGCCCTTGACGCCGGAGGTCGCCGAAGAGAAGGTGCGGCTGTTGCAGGAGCACTACCCCTCGCAGCGGCACCGCCCCTGGTACGACCGGGAGGCCTTCCTGGGCCTCGCCCGGATCCGCGGCATCGAATGCCACGCCCGCTACGCGGAAGCGTTCGACGTCGCCAAACTCACTCTCAACCTGGGGGGTTGAACCTTGCGCGTACTGCTCACCGGACACCAGGGCTACCTGGGCACCGTGATGGCACCCGTCCTCACGGCCGCCGGACACGAGGTCGTCGGGCTGGACGCCGGCCTGTTCGCCGACTGCGTCCTGGGACCGGCACCCGCCGACCCCCCGGGACGGCGGGTGGACCTGCGCGACCTCACGGCCGAGCACGTGGCCGGGGTGGACGCCGTGATCCACCTGGCCGCGCTCTCCAACGACCCGCTGGGATCGCTGGCACCCGAGCTGACCTACGACATCAACCACCACGCGTCGGTGCGGCTGGCCCGGCTGGCCCGCGACGCCGGGGTGCAGCGCTTCCTGTACGCCTCGACGTGCTCGGTCTACGGCGCCGCGGGCGGCGGCGACCTGGTGACCGAGGACGCCCCGCTGCGCCCGGTGACGCCGTACGCGGAGTCCAAGGTGCGGGTGGAGGACGATCTGCACGCGCTGTCCGACGGCGACTTCAGCCCGGTGTACATGCGCAACGCCACCGCCTTCGGCTACTCGCCCCGGCTGCGCGCGGACATCGTGCTGAACAACCTGGTGGGTCACGCGCTGCTGTCCGGCGAGGTGCTCGTACTCTCCGACGGCACCCCGTGGCGCCCCCTGGTGCACGCCGCCGACATCGCGCGGGCCTTCACCGCCGCCCTGGAGGCGCCCCGGGAGGCGGTGCACGACCGGGCGTTCAACATCGGCAGCGAGGTCAACAACGTCACGGTCGCCGAGATCGCCGAGGAGGTGGCCGCGGCGGTGGCCGGCTCGAAGGTGGTGATCACCGGGGAGACGGGGGCCGACCCGCGCTCGTACCGGGTGGACTTCTCCCGGTTCCGGGCCGCGATCCCCGGCTTCGACTGCGAGTGGACGGTGAAGCAGGGCGCGCTCGAACTCGCCGACGCCTACCGCGAGCACGGGCTGACCCGGGAGGACTTCGAGCGGCGCTTCACCCGCCTCGCCGTGCTGCGCGCGGCCTCCGAGACCGGCGCCGTCGACGACACCCTGCGGTGGCGCCGATGACCGAGCCGGGAGAGGAGATGTACGCCCTGGTGGAGCGGATGTACCCGCTGTGCCGGAGCATCACCGGCGACGGGGTGCGCGCCACCCTGCGGATCGTCGACGAGTACATCCCTCTGCACGTGCACGAGGTGCCGACCGGGACGCAGGTGCTCGACTGGACGGTGCCGCAGGAGTGGAACATCCGGGAGGCGTACGTCGCCGACGCCGCCGGCCGCCGGGTCGTCGACTTCGCCGCCTCCAGCCTCCACGTGCTCGGATACAGCGTCCCGGTGTCGGCGACCATGCCGCTGGCCGAGCTGCGCCCGCACCTGCACACCCTGCCGGAGCAGCCGTCCTGGGTGCCGTACCGCACGAGTTACTACCGGCCGGAGTGGGGCTTCTGCCTGGCCCAGGAGACACTCGACGCACTGCCGGAGGGCGACTACGAGGTCCGCATCGACTCCACCCTGGCGGACGGCCACCTCACCTACGCCGAGCACGTGGTCCCCGGACAGGTGCCCGACGAGGTGATCGTCTCCTGCCACACGTGCCACCCGTCGCTGGCCAACGACAACCTGGCCGGCATCGCGGTGGCGACGTTCCTGGCCCGGGAGCTGGCGGAGCAAAACCCCTACTACACCTACCGGTTCATCTTCGCGCCCGGCACCATCGGGGCGATCACCTGGCTGGCCCGCAACCGGGAGCGGGTGGAGCGGGTCAAGCACGGCCTGGTGCTGGCCTGCGCGGGCGACCCGGGGCAGCTGACGTACAAGCAGAGCAGGCGGGGTGACGCGGAGATCGACCGGGTGCTGCGGCATGTGCTGACCGCGTCCGAACGCCCGCACCGCGTCACCGAGTTCACGCCGTACGGCTACGACGAGCGGCAGTACTGCTCGCCTGGGTTCGACCTCGGCGTGGGCTCGCTCACCCGGACCCCGTACGCGGGCTACCCGGAGTACCACACGTCGGCGGACAACCTGGACTTCGTCTCCCCGGCGGCGATGGCGGACACGCTCGCCGTGTGCCGCGAGGCGTTCGCCGTCCTGGACCGCAACCGGCGGTACGTCAACCTCAGTCCCTACGGGGAGCCGCAGTTGGGGCGGCGCGGGCTGTACGACTCGCTGGGCGGCCGCAGCGACGCGAAGCAGGCCCAGATGGCCATGCTCTGGGTGCTCAGCCTCGCCGACGGCGAGCACGGTCTGCTGGACGTGGCCGACCGGTCGGGGCTGCCGTTCGCCACCGTCGCCGCGGCGGCCGACGCCCTGCACGGCGCCGGACTGATCAAGGCATGACGCCGATGGCCGTCGAAGGGGAGAAGACGACGACACCGGCGGGGGCCGCCCGGCGGGGCGTCGTCGGCAGGCTGTCCTGGGGGCTGGCCGACCAGGCGGCCTCCAGCCTGTCCAACTTCGTGGTGGGCATCTACGTGGCACGCTCGCTCGGACTGACCGCGTTCGGGGTGTTCAGCCTGGCCTGGGTCACCTACGGCGTGGTCCTCAACGTCTCGCGCGGGCTGGCCACCGACCCGCTCGTGGTGCGCTTCAGCGGTGTGCCGGAGCCGTCCTGGCGCGGGGCGGTGGCCCGGGCGTCGGGGGCCGCGCTCCTGGTGGCCACCGGTATCGGCGCCGTGTCCGTGGCCGCCGGGCTGGGCATCGGCGGCCAGGTGGGGGCCGCGTTCGCCGCGCTCGGCGTCGTGCTGCCGGGGCTGCTGCTCCAGGACGCCTGGCGTTACTCGTTCTTCGCCGCCGGCGTCGGCCGCAAGGCGTTCGTCAACGACGTGGTGTGGGCCGTCGCGCTCGTCCCGGCCATGGTGGTGGCCGCCCGGGTGGGCACGGTGCCGGCCTTCCTGCTCGCCTGGGGCGGGTCCGCCGCGGTGGCGGCGGTGTACGGCTGCTTCCAGTCCGGCATCCGGCCCCGGCCCACCGGAGCGCGCGAGTGGCACCGCGACCACCGCGACCTCGGCTACCGGTACCTGGTCGAGAACGTCGGCGTCAGCGGTGCGGGCCAGATACGGGCCTACGGGCTCGGCGCGATCGTCGGTGTCGGCGCGGTGGGCGTGCTCCGCGGCGCGGAGCTGCTGCTCGGGCCGTTCCTCGCGGTGCTGATGGGGCTGTCGCTGGTCACCGTGGCGGAGTCGGCGCGGGTGCTGCGGCAGGCCCCTCAGCGGCTCGGGAAGTTCTGCTTCCTGCTCGGCGCCGGGCAGACCGTCGCCGCGCTGGCGTGGGGCGCGGCGCTGCTGCTGGTGCCGGACCGGCTCGGCGAGTTCGTCCTCGGCGACGTCTGGAGCGGGGCCTCGGAGCTGATCGTGCCGGTCACGCTCAGCGTCGCGGGCGCCGGGCTCGGCACCGGCGCGGCGGCCGGGCTGCGGGCGCTCGCCGCGGCCCGGCGCAGTCTGCGCTGCCAGTTGTTCGCCTCCGCCTGCTATGTCACCGGCGGGCTCGCGGGCGCGGTCGCGGGCGGCACGGTCGGTTCGGCCTGGGGCGCCGCCGCCGCGTCCGCCTGCGGCTCGGCCGTGTGGTGGCTGCAACTGCGGGCCGCCCTGCGCGAGCGCCACGACCATCCCCTCCCCGAAGTGAGGAACACATGACCCCCCACCCCCGGCTGAGCATCGGCCTGCCCGTCTACAACGGCGAGGAATACCTCGCCGAGGCGCTGGACGCCCTGCTCGGCCAGACCTACGAGGACTTCGAACTGGTGATATCCGACAACGCGTCGACCGACGGCACCCAGGACATCTGCCGCCGGTACGCCGCGCGGGACTCCCGCATCCGGTACCTCCGGCTGCCCCGGAACATCGGTGCCGCCCCGAACCACAACTACGTGTTCACCGAGTGCCGCGGCGAGCTGTTCAAGTGGGCCTCGCACGACGACCTGTACGCCCGGGACCTGCTGCGCAGCTGCGTCGAGGCACTGGACGAGCGTCCGGAGGTGGTTCTCGCGCACAGCGGCCAGGCGGTCATCGACGGCGACGGCAAGGTGAAGGTCCCCTACGAGTACGGGCTCGCCACCGACTCCCCGCGTGCTCCGGAGCGGTTCCGCAGCCTGCTGTTCGAGCCCGGGGGCGACGACTTCTACGGGGTGATGCGGGCCTCCGTGCTGCGCCGGGTGAAGCCGCACGACAGCTACCACCACGCCGACCGCACCTTCGTCGCCGAGATCACCCTGCACGGTCCCTTCCACCAGGTGCCGGAGCTGCTGTACTTCCGCCGCGACCACCCCACCCGGGCAGAACGGGCGAACCCCTCCAAACGCGCCCGGTGCGTCAACCTGGACCCGCGCCGGGCGGGCCCGCTGCATCCGACGCCGCGGCTGCTCGCCGAGTACGTCTGGGGCTTCGCCTCGGCGATCGGGCGGGCACCGCTGTCCTCGGCCGACCGGCGCGCGTGCCACCGTCATCTGGCCGCGTGGCTGACCAGCCGGGTCCGGCCGGGCGCCGGCGAGCGGGTCGAGGACCGCGCCCCCGTCGACCCGGACCGGCTCACGGTCTCCGTCGACGACCTGGTCGCCGGCCGCGAGGGAGGGCGGGCATGACCTCCGTAAGCGAAAAGCCTTTACACGTCGGCGTGTTCGGCCTGTTCGGCGTCGGCAACAGCGGCAACGACGGGTCGCTGGAGGCAGTGCTCGACCACCTCAGGGCCGCCCGTCCCGACGCGGTCCTGGACGCGATGTGCGGCGGGCCCGAGATCGTCGCCACCCGGTACGGGATTCCCGCGACGCGGCTGAACTGGTACCGCGGGGAGTACCGGACCGCCTCCCGGGTCGGCGCGATCGCGGCCAAGGCGCTGGGCAAACTCGTCGACGTCGTCCGGACCGCCGCCTGGGTGCGCCGGCACGACGCGGTGGTCGTGCCGGGCACCGGCGTGCTGGAGACCACGCTGCCGCTCAGGCCGTGGGGCTTCCCGTACTCGCTGTTCCTGCTCTGTCTGACGGGCCGGCTGCTCGGCACCCGCGTCGCGCTGGTCAGCGTCGGCGCCGGTCCGATCGGCGATCGGCCGACCCGGGTGCTGACCCGCTGGTCGACGCGGCTGGCCGCGTACCGGTCGTACCGGGACGGCCAGTCGCGCGACGCCATGCGGGCGATGGGCGTGAACACCGCGCGGGACGAGGTCTACGCGGACCTCGTGTTCGCCCTGCCGGCGCCGTCGGCGAGCGAGCCCGCGGACACCCGGGGCCCGGTGTGCGTCGGCATCATGGACTTCCACGGGAGCAACGACGAACGCGACCGGGCCGAGGAGATCCACCGGCGCTACCTCGACGGGACGACGCGGTTCGTGCGCGCGCTGGTCGACGAGGGCAGGCCGGTCCGGCTGCTCACCGGCGACGAACTCGACCGGCCGGTGGCCGCCGCGATCGTCGACGCGGTGGGCTCGCCGCTGGTCACCGTCGCCGAGGCGGCCTCGCTGGCCGACCTGATGAAGGAGACCGCGAGCGCCGACAGCGTGGTGGCGACCCGCTACCACAACCTGGTGTGCGCCCTGAAGGTCGGTACGCCGACCCTCGCGCTCAGCTACTCGGCGAAGAGCGACGTGCTCATGGCCGAGATGGGGATGGGCGCGTACTGCCATTCGGCCCGCGAGGCCGACGCCGACCGGCTGCTGGAGCAGTTCCGCGAGCTGGAGCGGCGGTCGGCCGAGGTGCGGCAGGCCCTCTTCGAGCGGAACCTGGTCGTCGCCCGGCGCGTCGAGCAGCAGTTCGCCGCCCTGGCCGCGGCCCTGTTCCCCGCGGCCGGTCCCACCCACGCCCCTCGGGAGGCACCATGAAGGCGACCGAAGTGCCGGAGATCGCCGGCGCGTACCTGTTCGAGCCGACGCCGCACGCCGACGAACGCGGCTTCTTCTGCCGCACCTTCGACGCCGACGTGGTCCGCTCGGTGGGCCTCGACCCGGCCGCCTTCGTCCAGGACAGCGTCTCGCGCTCGGTCCGGGGCGTGCTGCGCGGCCTGCACCTGCGCTCCGGCGCGGGCGAGGCCAAGCTGGTGCGGTGCTCGTACGGGAGGATCTTCGACGTCGTCGTGGATCTGCGGGCGGACTCGCCGACGTACCTGGGCCGGGCCTACTTCGAGCTGTCCGGCGAGACGCAGGCGACCGTGTACGTCCCGGCGGGGTGCGCGCACGGCTTCCAGTCGCTGACGGAGACCTCCGACGTGTCGTACCGGATCGACCGCCCGCACGATCCGGCCGAGGACGTGACCATCGCCTTCGACGACCCGGAGCTGGCCGTCCCCTGGCCGCTGCCGGTCACCTCGACCTCCGCGCGGGACCGGCAGGCGCCGAGCCTCGCCGAGGTCCTGAAGCACCTGGAAGGGTGAGGCCGCGGTGAACACGGAGGAGTTCGAACTGCCCCGGTCGCGCCGGGCGAACGAGCGGCTGCACGCCATGGTCCCCGGGGGCGCGCACACCTACGCCAAGGGCGACGACCAGTATCCGGAGAACCTGGCGCCGGTGATCAGCCACGGCCGGGGCGCCCATGTGTGGGACGTCGACGGCAACCGCTACATCGAGTACGGCTCCGGGCTGCGGTCGGTGAGCCTCGGCCACGCCCATCCCCGGGTGACGGAGGCGGTGCGGCGGGAGATCGACCGGGGCGGCAACTTCGTCCGGCCGTCCGTCGTGGAGGTCGAGGCCGCGGAACGGTTCCTGGCCACGGTGCCGACCGCGGAGATGGTGAAGTTCGCCAAGAACGGCTCCGACGCCACCACCGCCGCCGTGCGTCTGGCCCGGGCGGCCACCGGGCGCCCGCGGGTGGCCGTCTGCGCCGACCATCCGTTCTTCTCCGTCGACGACTGGTTCATCGGCACCACGCCGATGTCCGCCGGTGTCCCGGCGGCGACCGGGGAACTCACCGTGGCGTTCCCGTACGGGGATCTGGCCGCCACGGAGGAACTGCTCGTCCGGTACCGGGACGAGGTCGCCTGCCTGATCCTCGAGCCCGCCACCCACGCCGACCCGCCGCCCGGGTACCTCGCCGGTCTGCGGGAACTGGCCGACCGGTACGGCTGCGTGCTGGTCTTCGACGAAATGATCACCGGCTTCCGCTGGTCGGAGGCGGGCGCCCAGGGCCTGTACGGCGTCGTGCCCGACCTCTCCACGTTCGGCAAGGCGCTGGGCAACGGGTTCGCGGTCTCCGCGCTGGCCGGGCGCCGCGCGCTGATGGAGCGGGGCGGGCTGCGTCACTCCGGGGACCGGGTGTTCCTGCTGTCCACCACCCACGGCGCGGAGACGCACGCGCTGGCCGCCGCGATGGCCGTGCAGGCCACCTACACCGAGGAGGGGGTCACCGCGCGGCTGCACGCCCTCGGCGAGCGGCTGGCCGCCGGGGTCCGCGACGCCGCGGCGAGCATGGGCGTCGGCGACCACGTCGTCGTCCGGGGCCGGGCCAGCAACCTGGTCTTCGCCACCCTGGACGAGAACCGGCAGCCGTCGCAGCCGTACCGCACCCTGTTCCTGCGCCGGCTCCTCGCGGGCGGGGTGCTGGCCCCGTCGTTCGTGGTGAGCAGCGCGCTCGACGAGGCCGACATCGCACACACCGTGGACGTAGTGGCCGAGGCCTGTGCGGTGTACCGGAAGGCGCTGGACGCCGCCGATCCCACGCCCTGGATGGGCGGACGAGCGGTGAAGCCGGTGTTCCGCCGCCTGGCGTGAGGCGAGGCGCACGGCGCGCCGAAGGGCGACGCCGTACGCGACCCGGCGCCGGGTCAGCGGCCCTGCTGCCGGCCGGCGCCGGCTCTCCGGTCGGCGGGTTCGTCCGCCGGCCGGTCGGCGGTCGCACGCTTGGCCAGCCGGTCGGACGTCCGGTCGACCAGCCACGCGCTCACCGGCAGCACCGCCAGCGCGGTGCACCAGCCGCCGAGGGTGTCGGTCGCGTAGTGCGAGCCCAGGGCCACCTGCGCCCAGCCCATGGCGGCACCGGCCACCAGCCCCGCGGCGAAGACGAACGCCGTGCCGGCCGCCCGGCCGAGGCCGAGGCGGCCGGCCGCGAGCAGCGACACCATGAGGGCGAGCGCGGTGAGGAAGGCGGTGTGCCCGCTCGGAAAGGACAGGTTGTCGCCGTGGATGGTGCGTCCCACGACGGGCTTGAGCAGCGTGGTCGTCCCCACGGTCAGACCGGCGCCGGTCACCACGAACACGGCGGCGCGCGGGCGCCGCAGCAGCAGGCAGCC
This sequence comes from Streptomyces sp. NPDC102490, assembly GCF_044765285.1. NCBI lineage: Bacteria > Bacillati > Actinomycetota > Actinomycetes > Kitasatosporales > Streptomycetaceae > Streptomyces > Streptomyces sp. NPDC102490. The sequence goes on along the minus strand of NZ_JBIWJU010000009.1, from coordinate 193,372 downwards.
CGTCACGACGGCCGCGACCAGCAGCACCGCTCCCACCGGCTCCCCCAGGAAGTCCGTGACCAGGGCGACGTGCCGCCACGGCGGCCCCACCCCGTCCACCACCGCCCAGATCCGCGCGTCCGCCGCGCCCGGCTCGCTGTCGCCGGTGTACGTGACTCCGACGACGAGGACCACCAGCGCGGCCAGGGCGGCGATCAGGGCGCACCCCACGCGCAGCGACGACGGCAGCACCGCGGGCCCCGGCCGGCCGGTCACCCGTCCACCGCCCCCGGGCGACCTGTCGTGCTCTCCCACGTCCTCGCCCACTCCCCCGCTTCACCCGGCTCGCCGGCCGGCGCGCCGACCGCTCTCGGGTCCAGCCCACCGTAGTCGTTCCGGTCGGCCTGATAACAGCCGGTTCGGGCCATTGCGCGGCCTACGGCTTCCGGGCCATCCCGGCGGCGATGAGGCGCTCCCAGACGGTCAACTCCCGCTCACCACCGCCGAGCTGCGGATCAGCGGCCGTCTCGGGACGCCATCGGGGGGCCGGCACTATCCCCGGTTCGAGGATCTCCAGGCCGTCCAGCAGGGCCTCGATCTCCGCGTCCGTCCGCCACCGGCCGCGGCCGAAGGTCCCCTGGAGGACCTTCTCGGCCTCCGCGGTCTCCGGGTTGTTCCCGGAGCGGAAGTGACTGACGAAGAAGTAGCTCCCGGAGGGCACGCGGTCGCGCCAGTGGCGGACGATCCCGGCGGGGTCCTCCTCGTCGTTGACGTGGTGGAGGATGGCGCTGAACATGACGGCGACGGGGCGGTCGAAGTCGATCAGCTCCCGGGTGTCCGGATGGCCGCGGATGCCCTCGGGGTCGCGCACGTCGACCGGTACGACCCGGGTCCGGTCGTTCTCCTCCAGCAGCGCCCGCCCGTGGACCAGTACTTGGGGGTCGGTGTCGACGTACACCACCCGGGTCTCGGGTGCCGTGCGCTGCGCGACCTGGTGGACGTTGTCGGCGGTGGGAAGGCCGCTGCCCAGGTCGATGAACTGCCGCACCCCGGTCGTCGTCACGATCTCCCGCACCGCCCGCACCAGCGCCGCGCGGTTGGCGAAGGCGATCGCCACCGAACCGGGGAGGTCGCGTTTGAACACGTCACCGATCTCCCGGTCCACCGCGTAGTTGTCCTTGCCGCCGAGCAGGTAGTCGTAGACGCGGGCGATGCTGGGCCTGGTGCTGTCGATGGAGGAACTGTCTCCCGTCATGGCCCCCATCCTCTCCCGTGCCGAGGAGCCCCGGCCACCACTTGTTTGACCTTGACACGGTGACAAGGTCTTCACTGCGGACGAGGAGGTGGTCCCGATGACCATGACGAGTCAGGACGCGGAGCCGATGCGAACACTCAGGGCTCTGGAGGACGGGCGTGCGTCCGTGCGGCTGCGGGCGGCCCTCTCGGCCGGATCGGCGCCGGACCCGCGTTTCGTGGACAAGCTCGTCGAACGATCCGCGATCGAGCCGGAGTTCTTCGTCCGCGACATGCTGACCTGGGCGCTCACCCGTCATCCGGTGTCCCTGACGCTCGACCGGCTGGTCGGTGAGGTCCGCTCGGACCGCTCACAGGCACGCAGCCAGGCGCTGCACACGCTGTCCAAGATCGGGGACCGGCGGGCGTGGCCGGTGATCACCCGGGCGGTGCTCTGCGACGCCGACGACGAGGTGGCGCGCAGTGCCTGGCGGGCCGCGGTCGTCCTGGTGCCCGAGGGCGAGGAGCCCGCCCTGGCCGCGGTGCTGTCGACGCAGCTGGGACGTGGTGGCCGGGAGACGCAGCTGAGTCTCAGCCGGGCGCTGGTCGCGCTGGGCGAGTCGGTCGTGGAGGTTCTCGATGCCGCGACGACCGCCCCTGCCCCGCACACGCGGGCGCACGCCCTCGCCACGCTGCGGCTGCTGCGCGATCCCGACGCGGGGTTCGCGTCGGCGATCGAGGAGGCGAAGCGCGTCGTGGCCCTCGGCGGGTCCGGTCCCGAGGGACCATAGAGCGTGTTGATCGGTGAGGTGGCGCGACGGTCCGGGGTCAGTGCCCGCATGCTCAGGCACTACGAGTCGCTCGGCCTGGTGCGGCCTTCGGGCCGCACCGGCTCCGGTTACCGGGAGTACTCCCGGGAGGACATCCGGCGGATCTTCCATGTGGAGAGCCTGCGGTCGCTGGGGCTGTCGCTGCGCGAGATCGGACGTGCGCTCGACGAGCCCGGTTTCGAGCCCTCGGCACTCGTCGCCGACCTGATCCGCCGGACCCGCGAACGCATCGCGGCCGAGACCGAGTTGCTCACCCGGCTGCGCCGGATCGACGCCGCGGGGCCCGGCGGCTGGGAGGACGTGCTCCAGGCCGTCGCGCTGCTCCAGGCGCTGGGTTCGAAGAGCGCGGACGCGCGCCAGCGGGCGGCCCTCTCCTCGGTCCACGAGGCGGCGGTGCCGGTGGAAGCCCTGGTCGAGGCGGCGCTGAGCGAGACGGACACCAACGTCGCCGGAGCCCTCCGCTGGGCGCTGGCGCGGTCGGGCGACGACGCCGCGGACCTGCTGGCGGAGGGCCTCGGGTCACCGGTGGCCGCGGTGCGGGAGCGTGCGGTCCAGGCGCTCACCGAGCTGCCCGGCGGTGCGGCCACCGCGCGGCTGCGGCACGCCCTCGCGAGCCCCGACGCCGTGGTCCGCGGGTACGCGGCACTGGCGCTCGGGGCGCAGGGGGTGGCCGACGCGGTCCCGACGCTCATCGAGATGATCGTGGCGGGCCGCAACGACACCGACGCGGCGGACGTGCTGAGCGTGCTGGCGGGCGACACCGCGACGGCGGACCGGATCGCGGCCGGGCTCGTCGGCCGGCTCGCCCACGACACCACCGAGGCGCCCGCGCGCGGCCGGCTGACCCAGGCGCTGGCGGGCATCCCGGGCCCGAGGGCGTCCCGGGCGCTGACCGAGCTGTCGCGGGACGGGGACCGTGCCGTCGCGCTGACCGCGGCGTACCTTCTCCGGCTGCGCGAGGCGCGGTGACGTCCCGGGCGTAATCGCGTCGACAGCGCACCGTCGGGCCCGGCAGTATGTCCGCCCGTGACGAGCAGCGAACTGTGGACCCGTGAGACCGCCGACCGCTACGACGCCGAAGAGGCCGCGACCGGGATGGCCTCCGCCGCCGTCCTCGGGCCGACCGTGGACTTCCTCGCCGAACTCGCCGGAGACGGCCGGGCGCTGGAGTTCGCCATCGGCACCGGACGCGTGGGCGTCCCGCTGCGGGAACGCGGCGTGCCGGTGGTGGGCATCGAGTTCTCCGAGCACATGGCGGCGGTCCTGCGGCGCAAGACCGACGAGGAGACGCTGCCGGTGTTCCTCGGGGACATGGCCACGACCGTCGTCCCCGGCGAGTTCACGCTGGTCTACCTCGTCTACAACACCATCACCAACCTGCTCACGCAGGACGAGCAGGTCGAGTGCTTCCGGAACGCGGCGCGCCATCTGAGCCCCGGCGGCCGGTTCGTCATCGAGCTGGGCGTGCCCCCGCTGCGGTTCCTGCCGCCGGGTCAGGTCGCGGTGCCGTTCGACGTCTCCGAGCGGCATCTCGGCTTCGACACCTTCGACCTGGTCGAACAGGTCCTCGTCTCGCACCACTTCACCCGCGACCCGGCCGACGGCACCTACCGCCGCGACGCCTCCCGGCACAGGTATGCCTGGCCCGCGGAGCTGGACCTGATGGCGCGGATCGCCGGACTGGAGCGGGAACGCCGGGTCGGGGACTGGGACGGGACCCCGTTCACGCAGGACTCCGCGAAGCACGTCTCCGTGTGGCGCAAGCCGGTCTGAGGACGGCGCCCCGCCCGAGGGAGAGTTCTCGTCGAGGGGGCTCCGCCGTACGGAGGAGCCCCCGGTGGGTGACCGGCGCCGTGTCAGCGTTGGCCGGCGAACCAGTCCTTCTGCGGGGCCTTGCCCGCCAGTGCGCCGCAGTTCGAGCCGTAGTTCCAGGCCTGGAGGGTGTCGATGACGCCGCCCCACTCCACGCAGGCGCCGCGCGCGAACGCGTACACCGGCCCGGCGTACGACGTGTAGTCGCCCGCGTCGGACTGGTCCTCACTGCTGTCGACGTTGCGCACGTAGGCCACCATGTACGTCGGTGTGCCCGTCCTGTTGCGGATGGTCACGGTGCAGTTCTTGCCCGTGGACGAGTTGTAGGTGAGGTACACCGTGCCGGTGGTACCGATCGGCATGGAGTTCACCACCTTGTAGCCGGAGCCGCAGGCCCCGTTGTACGACGCGGTCGCACCGGCGGTCGCCGCGCCGGCGGCGGGAGCCGACACCAACAGCCCCGCCCCGATGGCCCCGACGGCGGTCAACGTCGCCCCTACGGCTTGCATGGAACGCTTCATGGCACCTCGATCCGTGAATCGGCCGGCCTCCCCATGGTGTTGCTGAAGCCACCTGTTGAGACCTTTGCGCCCCTTCGGGGGTTGTACGCCGTTGACAGATATTTACTTGTTTTCGCGTAGAGATCGGCGGGCGTCAGTCCTCGGCCGCCGGCTCCGGCATCGCCAGATGGGCGAGGTCTCCCGGCGGGGGCGTGCTGACCGGCCACAGCGGGGCGGGCGTGCCGTCGGCGACCGCGGCCGGGGCGTCGGTCAGCCGCATGCGGTCGCGCAGGCGGCCGTAGAAGTCCATGGGTCCGAGGCGCACCGCCCGCAGCCTTCGGGGAGCGGCGTAGACGCCGAGCCAGTCGCCCGGATCGAGCACGCCCCGCAGCTGCCCGTCGATGCTCACGGCGGCCCGGCCGGACCGTTCGAGGATCCGCATGCCGACGGGCTCGTCCGGCGCGGTGACCACGGAGCGGTCGAACGTCATGTGCGGGGCCACCGCGGTGAAGACGAGTGCTTCCGCGCGGGGCGAGACGACCGGGCCGCCGGCGGCGAAACTGTAGGCGGTGGAACCCGTCGGGGTCGCGACGAGCAGCGCGTCGGCGGAGTACGAGGCCAGCAGCCGGCCCGCGATGTAGACGCCGACGGAGATCTGCCGGTCCCGTGACAGTTTCTCGAGCACCACGTCGTTGAGGGCCGTGACGTTCAGCGCGACGCCCCACTCGCCCCCGCTCTCGCAGTCGGTCCGCACCCGCGGGGCAGGCAGCAGCGGTCCTCGCCCGTACCGCAGCAGCGCCTCCATCTCCGCTGGGATCTCCAGGAGCCGGGAGGCACGCAGCGTGAGCAGCATGCGGCTCTCCGGCTCCAGCCGGCCCGCGCGGACGGCGTCGAGGGCGGAGCGCACCGCCGGCGCGGGGACCTCGGTGAGGAACCCGACCCGTCCCAGGTCCACGCCCAGGATCAGGGCGTCGTTCTCCGCGGCGAGCCGGGCGCCGCGCAGGAAGGTGCCGTCACCGCCGAGGGTCACGACGAGGTCCGGGTCACCGGCCGCGTCCACCTCCTCGCGGGCACTGTGCCGACCCGCGTCGCTCCACACGTCGATGTCCGTGCACGCCACGGCGTTGCGGTCGCACCACTCCCGGACCTCCCGTGCCGCTTCCGCGGCGCCCTCGCGACCGCCGTGGACCACGAGTCCGACCCGCTCGATCGTCACCACTGCCTCCCTGCTCCCGGGCCGCGCTCCGGGGACGGCGAACGACGGAATCCTCGCCGACCCCCGCGACGGGGCGGGCCGCGACATGCCGGGGCGCCCTTCCCCGTCCGGCGAGTCGCACATCAGGTACCGAGTAGGTACCATGCGGGTATGCCATCACTCAACGTGACCTTCACCGAGGAAGAAATGGAAGGCGTCCGCGCTGCCGCCGCGGCCGAGGGCAAGAGCCTCAAGCAGTACATGCACGACCTCGGTGTCCGCGAGATGCAGCGCAAGCGGTTCGTCGCCGGGGCCGTCTCGTGGGCGGACCGGCTGCGCGCCGAGTTCGACGAGGCGTTCCCGGACGAGATCCCACCGTCCCAGCGCGGCGAGGGAGTCAGCGCCGCCTGATGAGCGAGCCCCTGTACATCGATGTCCCCTGGCTCCTGGACGTCCAGGACGCCGCTCTGGACAACGAGGACGTGTCGGTCACGGACTACTCGGCCCTCGTCGCGGCGGTGGCACGCCACAAGACCCGGATGCCGACCCTGGCCGCGTCGAACCCCGACAGCGCCTGGCGCGCGGCCGCCCTCCTGCACACCGTGGTGCGGCTCGAACCGCTCCCCCACCGCAACAGTCTCTTCGCGGCCTTCGTCACCGGTCAGTACATGGACCAGTCCGGGGAGGGCATCGATCCGCCCTACGGGGCCCTGTCCGATCTGATCAGAAAGGTCCGCGAGACCCGGCTGAGCATCTACGACATCGCCGACGTGCTCCGTTCCTGGCGCATCTGACCGGCGAGGCCGTCACCGTGCGGTCGTCACATCCCACGCCAGATGTTGTCGAACCCGGCTTCCTCGATGCTGCGGCGCTGCCGGGTGGCGGCCAGTTCCACCACGGCGTCGTGCACCGCGGCGAGGACCGTCGCGGTCCGGTCGTCCTCGGGATCCGCAAACTGGTCGGCCGACTCGTGCCGGACGCCGACCGCGGCCGCGAGACTCACCAGCACCGGGTCGCCGCCGGTCCAGCGGTCGGTGGCGCGCCGGCGGGCCGACGGATCGGCCGGGGCCGGCCGGTCGGCACCGCGCCGTGCGGTCCGCCACCGGCGCCCGCGGCCACCGTCGTCCGCGCCCGCGGCGGCGAGGTACTGCGCCGCCAGGCCGTCTCCCCGGCGCCACAGCCAGTCACTCACGGACTCGGCCGGCTCCTGCCCGGCCAGGGACGCCGCCGCCGCGTCGAGCAGCCGGTCGCCGGAGCCGCCGGGCGACCCCGGCCGCAGGTCGAGACCGTCCAGCTCGACCGTCCCCGCTGCCAGCAGGTCGATCAGTTCCGCTCCGGCCAGGGCCAGCGACAGGTCGCCACGCTCGACCGGGGAGTCGGAGGGAACCTCGAGAGTGACGATCGTCAGGTCGTGCGCTGTGGTCATGACGGAACTCCCCATCTGTCACCTCTGCTGCGACACGCCTGCCGCGATCCCGCTCAGCCTACCCACGGCCGCAGCTTCTCGGGGTTGCGGACGGCCCAGATGCGGCTGACACGGCCTTCGGCGACGTCGAAGGCGGCCACGGTCATGACGGCGCCGTCGCGCCGGGCGACCAGTCCCGGCACTCCGTTGACCGAGCGCTCCAGGAGTTCGAGGCCCGGGGCCTTGTCGGCGATGGCGACCATGTACTGGGCGATGCGGGCGCCGCCCTCGACCGGGCGCAGGACGGCACCCACCAGGCCGCCGCCGTCGGCGGTCATGACGGCGGCCGGGTCGAGGAGGTCGACCAGCGCCGCGATGTCCTTCGTCTCCCACGCCGCCTTCACCTGCCGCACCACGTCGGCCTGCACCGCGGGGGCCGCCTGAACCCGTGCGTCGCGCACCCGGCGCCGGCCCGAGGCCGCGAGCTGTTTGCAGGCCGCCGGGGTCCGGCCGAGGATGCCCGCGATCTCGGCGAAGGGGTAGCGGAAGACGTCGTGGAGGACGAAGGCCACCCGCTCCGCGGGGGTCATCGACTCCAGGACCACGAGGAAGGCCATGGTCACCGACTCGTCCAGGACCAGCTGGTCGGCGGGGTCGGCGCCGTGTCCGCGGTCCCGCTCGGCGTGGGCGGGCAGCGGGTCCGGCAGCCAGGCGCCCACATAGCGCTCGCGCCGGGCCCGTGCCGAGCCGAGCACGTCCAGGCAGACCCGGCCGGTGACCGTCGTCAGCCAGGCGCCCGGGGACGCTATCTCCTCCTGTCTGCCGCGCGGCAGCGCGTACCAGCGCGCGTAGGCCTCCTGCACGGCGTCCTCGGCCTCGGCCAGCGAACCGAGCAAGCGGTAGGCGACATTGATCAGTTGGCGCCGTTCTCCGACCGTCGCGTCGGTCCTCGCCCCCGCCGTCCCCATGCCCGACCGCCCCCTCGCCTTACCTTTCGCCGACCCGTTTCGTCGGGCTGGTGAAACCTTACGATCTACTGCCCCCGGGCGGAAAAGGGGACCGCGGCATGGCAACCCAGGCGACGGCGCAGCACCGGATCTCGTTCCTGCAGATCGCGATCGCCCTGCAGACCCTGACCATCTTTCTCCAGGCGGTCTCCGCCGGACTGTTGCTGACCGCCTCCTACGGGGAGACGCTGCACAGCGTCGGAGCCCGGGTGATGTACGGGGCGTCGATGCTGTACGTGCTGGCGGCGGTGCTGGCGTGGAAGACGGGCGGCGGCCCGCTCCGGCCCGTCTGGCACTCCTGCGGCTTCCTGGTCCTCGCCTCGGTCCAGGTCGTGCTCGGCATCGCGCACGTCCCGTCCGTCCATCTCCCCCTGGGCGTCCTGATGTTCGGGCTGAGCCTGCTGGCGCTGGCGCGACGGTGAGCGCGCCCGCGCCGCGGGGTCACGCGCGCCGCCGGGTCACGCGCGCTGCCGGGCGTGGCGAAGACAGGAGGCGGCCACCACGAAGGGCCACAGCGACTGGAGCGAGGTCACGACGCGTTCCGCGACCCCGGGGTCACCGTGTCGTCCCAGCTCGATCAGGAACCAGACCCCGCCGGCGGCCATCAGGGCCGTCACGGCGATCGAGGGCGCCAGACGCAGCGCCCAGGGAGCGGCCGCGCCTCCGTTGACGGCCAGCACCGGCCACACCGCCAGGAGGGTGAACCCGACGATCACCACCGCGCCGTGGCGCAGGGAGCCCCCGCTGCTCGGCGCGGGGAGCGCCACCAGGACCAGCGCGGCGAGTCCGCCCCCGCCGAGCGCGACGCGTCCGGCGGTGGCGGCGGGCCGCAGTCCCCAGGCGGTCAGCAGGTGGCAGACGCCCAGGGCCAGGAAGGCCGTCGTCATCACCCAGAACCCGGCGGCTCCGTAGGCCCCCAGAACGCTGATCGTCTGGGTGACGGGATCGTAGGAGGACCCTTCGTAGTAGGCCGCGCCGGTCCAGCCGGCGATCAGCAGCACGGGTGCGCATCCCGACGACAGCAGGACCCATCTGGGGACACATCGCATCACGCCACCATAAAACGCGCACCCGTGTGAGGCCGCGCTCACGGCTCTCACACGGGCGGGTTGAGTGTGCGGAAGTACGTCCAGCTCGTCTCGTTCGGCTCGCTCCACCGCTCCGGTGCCCGCGCGAACCGCGGCTGGTGGTCGGCGATGTAGGCGCGGGTGCGCTCGGGCACCTCGGCGTACGAACCGAGCTTGCGGCCCCGGCAGTGGAAGGTGAGGCCGCCGGGCCGTTGCCCCCGGGCCATCCACGGCAGCCACGGGGACATCCGGGTCCACGACATGGTCGCCGGGACGCTGGGGGCCGGGCCGGCCAGGTCCGCGTGGTGGGCGAAGAACTGGAAGAGCTCCAGGGCCTGGTACGTGTCGCCGGCCGAGTGGAGGGGGTACTGGGCCACCGGCAGCGGGGAGGGGTAGGCGAGCGGGATCTCCAGGCTGAAGCAGACCTGGGCGCCGAGGTCGGTCGTCGGTACCGGGAAGGGGCGCCACTTCTGGTTGGCCGGGTCGTTCCAGACATGCACCACCGGCAGGTCCCGCCAGGTCTCAAGGATCTCCCGGGTGACGGGGTCCAGGTAGAAGGCGGCCTCCCGGGTGAGCAGCCGATACGCGTCCGGGCCGTCGTCGGCGTCCTGGACCAGGCGGGCGACGTTGACGCCTTCGAAGCCGAAGAGGTGCTCGTAGGGCTCGCCGGGAGCCCACGCGTACACGTTTCCGGACCACCAGTACGTCACCTCCTCGCCGTCGAGGGAGGCCCGGGTGCGGGCGAGGGAGCGGAGCGACTGCGCGGGTGTCGTCATGGGAAGTACTCTGCGCGACCACCGCCCGCACCGGGCGGGAAACGACACGCCCCGCCCCGGAAACGGCCGGAAGCATCCGGCGTCCGGCATCCGCCTCGCACGGGAGCGATGAGTTCGGCGAACGCATCGGGTCCACCCTGTATGACTCGGATCATCGCGGACATCTCGATCTCCCTCGACGGCTGTGTCACCGGACCGGACCCCGGCCCGGGCAACGGTCTGGGGACCGGCGGCGAGGCCCTGCACACCTGGGCGTTCTCGGACGACCCGGAGGAGCGCCGGATCGTGCGGGAGAGCACCGCCCGCTCGGGCGCCGTCGTACTCGGCCGCCGGCTCTTCGACCTGGTCGACGGGCCGGGCGGCTGGGACGACACCGTCGGCTACGGCGCCGCGGAGGTCGGCAGGCCCCCGTTCGTCGTCGTGACGAGTTCGCCCCCGGCCTCGGTCCGGCTCACCGGCCTCGACTGGACGTTCGTCACGACCGGGCTGCCCGACGCCGTCACCGCGGCGCGCGAACGGGCCGAGGCGGCTTCGGCGGACCGCGGCACGGACCTCGACGTCGTCCTCATGGGCGGCGGCGCCCTGATCGGCTCGGCGTTCGACGCCGGGCTGGTCGACGTGCTGTCCCTGCACCTGGCTCCCGTGGTGCTCGGCTCCGGAACCCCGCTGTTCACCGGCGGGACCCCGCGCACCCTGGTCCGACGGAGTGCGAACCCCACCCCGAACGCCACCCACCTGCTCTACGAAGTCCGCTGAGTCCGCTGAGTCCGCCGGCCTGCTTCCGGACGAACCGCCCCCGGGTCCCGGGCGGTTCAGGGACCATGAGGCATGCGACCGGACGGCTGGTACCTCACCGAAGACCTCGACGACTTCCTGGCCCGGGCCTGGGACTTCCTGTGCTCGCGCCCCGCCCCGCACACCACGCCCCTGACGGCGATCGAGAAGCTGCGCACGCACGGCGGGGGCGCGGCCGGGTCCGGAGCGGGAACCACCGTCTTCGGCCGGCTGGAGGAAGGCGGCGAGGTCCGCGCCGCCTTCCTGCGCCCGCCGACGGGCCGGCTGACCCTCACCGCCCTCTCCCCCGGGCAGGCCGACCGCTTCGCCACCCACCTGGTGAGCGTCGACCTCCGTCCCTCCGGCGTCCTCTCGGACGACGAGACCGCCACCGCGTTCGCCGGTGCCTGGCGACGGCACACCGGTGCCGCCCCCGTGCGCACTTGGGGCGCCCGTCTCCACCGGCTCGGCACGCTCACCCCGCCGCGGCCCGTTCCGGCGGGCCGGGGCCGGCCCGTGGGCGAGCGCGAGCACGGGCACCTCATGCGCTGGTGCCGTGAGTTCGCCGCGGACGTCGGCGAGGCGGTGACCGTCGACGCCGCGTCCTGGGCCGGCACCCGCTTCGCCGAGAAGCGCTACACCTTCTGGGAGACCCCGGACGGCACGCCCGTCGCCATGGCGGGCGCGAACCCGCTGGTCGGCGGGCAGGTCCGGATCGACCCCGTCTACACCCCGGCCCGCCACCGCGGTCGCGGCTACGCGGGCGCGGTGACGGTCGAGGTCACCCGGGCCGCGCTGGCGGCGGGCGCGAAGGAGGTCGTGCTGTTCACCGACCCCGCCAACCGCACCTGCAACGCCCTCTACCGGCGCATCGGATACGTCCCGCTCGCCGACTTCTGCGCCTACGACTTCACCCCCGCCGGTCGGCACCCGTAGGCACCCGGTACGGCCATGGACGGCTGCGGCCGCGTCCGGTCCTCCCCGCGACGCCGGGCGGTCCGGTCCACGAGGGCCTGCTGGCCGTCACCGCGTTCGCCGAGGCCGGGCAGCTCACGCCCGTGGTCGGCTGGGCCACGCCCGCGGCAAGACCGTGATCACCGTGTCGTGGGCGTCCCGCGGCGGCGGTCGCGGTGCCCGCGCCTCAGTGAAAACCCGTGCGCGGTGCCGTGACCTCGACGGCGTCCCTCACCAGGGCCAGCGCCGCGCCCACCGGGCTGGACCGTCCGCCGCTGACGGTCACGTCGCCCGCGTCCGGACAGCCGAAGACCACGGCCTTCTCCGGCCCCGTCAGTGCGTGCAGCGGGTCCCCCGGCCCGGTCTCCTCCAGCCGTACGCGCACGATGCCGGGCTCGGCCAACGACGCACCGGCGACCGCCCGCAGCCGGCGGGAGCGGGACGCCGCGTCCAGGGCCCGGTCGCCGGTGCTCCCGTCCACGGGCTGCGCCCGCACCCGCACCTCGGCCGGGTCCCAGCCCCAGGCCAGCGCGGCCAGCAGCCGTACCTTGGTGGCGGCGTCCTCGCCCGACAGGTCCGCCGACGGGTCCGCCTCCGCGATGCCCCTCAGCCGCGCGGCGCCGATCGCGTCGTCCAGTGTGTCGCCTTCGGCGAGGCGGTCGAGGACGAAGGTGACGGTGCCGTTGGGGCAGGCGCGGATCGTCCGGCAGTCCAGACCGCGCAGGGAGGACCGCGCCAGGTCGCCCGCCGGGAGGGCCGCGCCGGTGGCCCCGGAGATCCGGATCATGCTGCCGCCCGCCCGGGCGGCCGCCTCCAACTCCCGCCAGTGCGTGAGCAGGTGGCTCTTGGTGGCGGTCACCACGTGGACGCCCCGGCGCAGCGCGGTCACCGCCTCCCGCGCGGCGCGCTCCCGCACACCGGGCGAGGACGGGACGGCCTGGACGAACACCCGGGCGCCGGTGCGCTCGAAGGTCTCCTCCAGCGGCCTCACGGGGCCCCACTCCGCGCGCGGCGGCAGCGCCCCGTCCGCGCCCGGCCGGCACTGCGCCGCGCTCGCGCGCACCGCGGCCACCCGCGGCCGTACGCCGTGACGGCGGGCGAGCGCGTCGCCGTCCCGGGCCAGCCGCTCGACGAAGGCCCGCCCGACCGGGCCGTATCCGGCGAGGACCACATCGGCGCGTGGCGCGTCCGTCGCATCCGTCACTTGTGTCGCTTCACCCATGGGTTCGGGATCTTCTCACATCACCGCCGTGCCCCGGGCCCTCAGCGGGGAGGCCGTACGAGGCCGGAGCGGTAGGCGTGGGCGACGAGTTGGGCCCGGTCCCGGGCGCCGAGCTTGGTCTTGGCGCGCTGGACGTGGGTGCGTACGGTCAGCGGGCTGAGGAACAGGTCGGCCGCGATCTCCTTGTCGGACTTGCCGTCCGCGACCAGGGCGGTGACCTCGCGCTCTCGGGCGGTGAGGGCGGCCAGGTCCTCGGGCGGCACCGGAGAGGCCGCGGGGTCGGGGGAATCGAGGAACCGGGTGATGAGGCTGCGGGTGGCGGCGGCGGACAGGAGGGCGTCGCCCGCCGCCACGGTGCGGATGCCGTCGAGGAGTTCCTCCGCCGTGACGTCCTTGCCGAGGAACCCGCTCGCGCCGAGGCGCAGGGCCCGGGCGACGTGCTCGTCGGTCTCGAAGGTGGTGAGGACGAGGACCCGGGTGTCCCGCAGGTCCGGGTCGGCGCAGATGGCGGCAGTGGCGGCGAGTCCGTCGGTGCCGGGCATACGGATGTCCATGAGGACGAGGTCGGGCCGGTGGGCGCGGGTCAGCGCCACGGCGTCCCGGCCGTCGGCGGCTTCGGCGACCACGGCCATGTCCTCGCTGGAGTCGATCAGGATGCGGAAGGTCGCCCGCAGCAGGGCCTGGTCGTCGGCGAGCAGCACGCGGATGGTCATGAGGGCTGTTCCCTTGGTGGTGGCGGGGCGGGGAGTTCCGCGGTGACGGCGAAGCCGCCTTCCGGCAGGATGCCCGCGCTGAGGCGGCCGCCGGAGGTCCGGGCGCGTTCCCGCATGCCGATCAGGCCGTAACCGCCGCCGGGGCCGGGCGGTCGCGGGGTGGCGCCGCCGTCGTCGGTGACCGTGAGGGTGAGGCGGTCGTGGGCGTAGGCGAGGTGCACGTCCGCGGTGCCGGCGTCGGTGTGTTTGGTGACGTTGGTGAGGGCCTCCTGCACGATCCGGAAGGCGGTCAGGTCCACTCCGGGCGGCAGGGGGCGCCGCGTGCCCCGGACGGTGACGGTGACGTGGAGTCCGGCGGAGCCGAACGCGGAGACCAGTTCGGGGAGCCGGGCCAGGCCGGGCGGCGGTTGGAGGTCGTCGGCGCCGTCGGCGTCGTCGGGTCTGCGCAGGAGGCCGACGGTGGCCTTCAGTTCGCGCAGCGCCGACGCGGTGGTGCCGGTGAGGTGCGTGAGGATCTCCCGGGCCTGCTCCGGGTGGGTGCGGGCGAGGTGGGCGGCGGTGCCGGCCTGGGCGTTGGCCAGCGCCATGTGGTGGGCGACGACGTCGTGCAGTTCCCGGGCGATGCGGACGCGTTCCTCGGCGACGCGGTGGCGGGCCTCCTCCTCGCGGGTGCGTTCGGCGTGCTCGGCCCGGGTGCGGACGGCGTCCAGGTAGGCACGCCGGCTGCGCACCGCGGTGCCGGCCAGGACCGGCAGCAGGGTCCAGAAGACGGGGCCGACGCTCTCGTCCGCCCACGGCTGGTCGCTCCGTTCGAAGAGCAGGGCGGCGGGGACGACCAGCGCCAGGGTGAGGGCGTAGCCGGCGTACGCGGTGCGCTGCGGGGTACGGACGGCCAGTTCGTAGAGCGCGATCAGGACGGGCAGCAGCAGGAGCGGGAAGACCAGGTAGCCCAGGGCGACGGAGACGGCGGCGCTGACGGCGGTGACGAGGACGGCGGCGCGCGGGTGGCCGCGGCGCGGGACCAGGCCCGCGGCGGCCAGGAGCGCCAGGGGCTGGCCCGGCCACCAGCCGAGGTCTCCGTGCACGTACTGCCGGCTGGTGACCGCGAGCACCAGCAGCAGGAAGGCCGTCTCGACGAGGTGCGGGTGGCTGTCGGCGCAGCGCCGCCAACTGCTGAGCATGGTGTCCTCCTGGGACCAGGATCGCCGATGCGCCGGACGCACGTCGGGAGGCCGCCCGTGTCCCGCACGAGCGGCCCTCCGGCGGCGCGGATCAGGCGCGCACGCGGTCGGCGTCGGGGACGGCCACGAGCCCGGGCGCGGCGGCGGTCCGGCGGACGAGGGCCTCGCCCTCCACGTCGACCCGGGGCAGCAGCCGGTCCAGTCGGCGCGGCAGCCACCAGGCGCGCTCGCCGAGCAGGACGAGGACGGCGGGCACGAACGCCATGCGGACGACGAAGGCGTCGAACAGCACGGCGACCGCCAGGCCGAAGCCGACCATCTTGAGCAGGGTTTCGCCGCCGGTCATGAAGCCCGCGAAGACGGACGTCATGATGACCGCGGCGGCGGTCACGACCCGGCCGCTGTGGCGGAATCCGGTGACGACGGCCTCGGCGGGACGCTCTCCGTGGATGACGGCCTCCCGCATCCGGGAGACGAGGAACACCTGGTAGTCCATGGCGAGGCCGAAGACGATGCCCACCAGCATGAGCGGCATCGTGCTCATGATCGGTCCGGTCTCGTCGACGCCCAGGAGTCCGGCGCCGTGGCCGTTCTGGAAGACGGTGACCAGGACCCCGAAGGACGCCCCGACCGACAGCAGGAATCCGAGGGCGGCCTTGAGCGGTACCAGCACGGAGCGGAAGACGACGAGCAGCAGGAGGAAGGCCAGGCCCACCACGACCAGGAGGTAGGGGACCAGGGCGTCCGTCATCTTCCGGGCGACGTCGATGTTCAGTGCGGTGGTGCCGGTCACCTCGAAGGTCGCGCCGGTGGCGGACTCGGCCGCGGGGCGTTCGGCGCGGATGGTGCGGACGAGTTGCCCGGTCCGCTCGCTGGTCGGCGCGGTGGCCGGGACGGCCTGGAGCACCGCGGTGTCCTCGGCCGCGTTGAACCGGGGCGGTGACACGGACACCACGCCGTCGGTGCCGGCGACCCGCTCGGACACGGCCGCGACCGCGGCGTGCGGGTCGTCGGCCTGCCGGGCGTCCACGACGACGGTCAGCGGGCCGTTGAACCCGGGCCCGAAGCCGTCCGCGAGGGCGTCGTAGGCGCGGCGCTCGGTGGTGGAGGTGGGTTTCGCCTCGTCGCCCGGCATGCCGAGCCGCAGGTCGAGCGCCGGTACGGCGAGTGCGCCCAGGAGGATCACCGAGCCGAGCAGCACCGGCACCGGGCGGCGCTGTACGAGGCGGGCCCAGCGGGCGCTCCACGCCCCGGCCTCCCGAACGCGTCCGGCGGGCGCCCCCTTGCCGAAGCGGCGGGCGGGACGCGTGTTCGTCCCCTTGCGGATACGGCGGGCCAGCAGGGCGTCGGGCCAGAACCCGCACAGCGCCGGGACCAGGGTGAGGGTGATCAGCACCGCGAGGACGACGGCTCCTGCGGCGGCCAGGCCCATCTTCGTCAGCGACGGCACTCCGATCACCGACAGACCGGCCAGCGCGATGACGACGGTGAGCCCGGCGAAGACGACCGCGGAACCGGCCGTGCCCACGGCCAGCCCCGCCGCCTCCCGGGCGTCGTTCCCCTTGGCGCGCTCCTCGCGGTAGCGGGAGACCACCAGCAGGGCGTAGTCGACGCCGACCGCGATCCCGATCATCATGGCCAGGTCGGCGGTGGCCGTGGACATGCCGAAGGCGCCGCCCAAAGCGATGATCGAGGCGAGGGTGAGGGCCACGCCGACGACGGCGGTGATCAGCGGCAGTCCGGCGGCCGCCAGGGAGCCGAAGGTGATCAGCAGGACGACCGCGGCGACGCCGATGCCCAGGAACTCGCCGATCCCGGCCGGCGGCTCACCGGCCACGGCGTCCCCGCCGGCCTCGACGGTCAGACCGGAGGTCCGGGCCTTCTCCACCGCCTCGGTGAGATCCTTCCGGGCGGCGTCCGTGACGTTGTCGTCGGTCGCTTCGTAGGTGACGGTGGCGTACGCCGTGGTGGCGTCCTCGCTGACCGTGGACGCGTCGAGGGGATCGGAGACGGCGGCGACCTGCGGGCCGTCGGCCACCTCGGCGACCAGCGTGTCGATCGCCGCCCGGTACTCGGTCGCCGTGACCTTCCGTCCGTCGGGCGCGACGAGGACGATCCGGGCGCTCGCGCCTTCCGCCTCGGCGTCCGGGAACCGCTCGTTGATGAGGTCGAACGCCTGCTGGGACTCGATGCCGGGCATCGAGTCCGAGTCGTCGGCCGCCTCGCCGGCGCTCAGGGCGGCGAGCACGACGCCGAGGAGGACGGCCGCCCACGACAGCGTCACCCAGCGGCGCCGTCGGAAGGCACCGCGTCCCAACCGGTACAACAAAGTTGCCATGGAGAGGTCTCCGCATCTGATCTGGGGAACCTCTCCAGCCTCATCGGGCGGACCCCGCCCCGTCGTCGTCCGCGCCGACCATCGCGTGTACTCAGTTTCGAGTACCGCCGCCCGCGGCCGGGTCCGTCCCCTCCCTCGTGAACCGCAGGTCCACCGCCGTGGCCGCGAAGACCAGGGGGCCGGGAAGGAGGGGGATCAGGACGGGGATCGACCAGGCGAGCAGCGCGGCCAGGACGACCGCGCCGGCCAGCAGGAGGGTGCCGCGGGGGTCGGCGAGGGAGCGCAGGAGGCCCTCGCGCGGGGACAGCGCGTGCGGCGCCGGCAACGCGGTCGTGCGCAGGGCCACTACCGCGAGGCCGAGGGTGAGCAGTGTCAGCGCGGGGGCCATGACGTGCGCGCCGGGCAGGGTGGTGCGGGCCAGCGCGGAGTCCACCAGCAGCACGCCGGCGAGGAGCGGTACGGCCAGTCCGCCGGCGAGTGAGCCGCGGGTCAGCCGGGCGCGCAGGTGTCCGGCGTATGTGCCGGTGTCGACGGGCACTCCGTCCTCGGCCGCCCGGCGCAGGGTGGCCGAGGCGGCGGCGAACGCGGCCGGTGCGGTGACGACGGGCAGGCAGGCCGCGGCGGTGAGCAGCCCCACCAGCAGCATGTCGGCGAAGAGGGTGAAGCCGGACGAGAAGACCTCGCCGGGTTCCCTGCGGTCGCTCGGCGGGAGTGCGGGCACCTGGGTCATGGGGTCAGCCCTTCAGTCCGGAGGTGGCCATGCCCTGCACCAGGTAGCGCTGGAACACGAAGAAGAACAGCACGATCGGCAGTACGGAGAGCACCGACATGGCGAACATCGGGCCGTAGGCGGAGGTGCTGGACTGGTCGACGAAGCTGCGCAGGGCCAGGGTGATGGTGAACTTCTCCGGCGCGAACAGGTAGATCATCTGCGTGAAGAAGTCGTTCCAGGTCCAGATGAACGTGAAGATCGCCGTGGTGATCAGCGACGGCCGGCTCAGCGGCAGGGTGAGCGACCAGTACGTGCGGAAGGCACCGCAGCCGTCGATCCGGGCCGACTCCTCCAGCTCGCGGGGCAGTCCGCGCATGAACTGGACGATGAGGAAGACGAAGAACGCCTCGGTGGCGAGGAACTTGGGCAGGATCAGCGGCCAGTAGGTGTCCACCATGCCGAGCCGGTTGAAGATGATGTACTGCGGGATCAGCACGACGTGGTGCGGCAGCATCAGGGTGGCGACCATGAAGGCGAACATCGCCTTGCGCATCCGGAAGCGCAGCCGGGCGAAGGCGTAGGCGGCCAGGGAGCAGGACAGCACGTTGCCGACGACGGCGCCGCCCGCGATCAGCAGGGAGTTCCACAGCAGCCGGCTCACCGGGACCCCGGAGACTCCGTCCAGGGCCGTCGTGTAGTTCGACCACTCCAGGTGGCTGGGCCACAGGTCCAGGCTGGTCACCACCTCGTCGGCGGGTTTGAGGGAGGTGGCGAGCAGCCAGGCCAGGGGGTACAGCAGGACCAGCAGTCCCGCGAGGGCGATCGTGTGCGGCAGCCAGCGCCGGGTGGCGGGATTCATCGTCCCTCCTCGTCCGCGTAGAAGACCCAGGACCTGGAGGTCCTGAACAGGATCAGGGTGATGACGCCGATGGCGATCAGCAGCAGCCAGGCCATGGCCGCCGCGTAGCCCATGTGGGAGGCGGTGAAGCCGCGTTCGTAGAGGTAGAGCGTGTAGAACAGGGTCGAGTCGGCGGGGCCGCCCTCGCCGCCGCTGACCGCGAAGGCCGGGGTGAAGACCTGGAAGGACTGGATCATCTCCAGGACCAGGTTGAAGAAGACGACCGGGGACAGCATCGGCACGGTGACGGACACGAACTGCCGCCATCGGCCCGCGCCGTCCAGCGCCGCCGCCTCGTACAGTTCGGGCGAGATCTGCTGGAGCCCGGCGAGGAAGATGACCATGGGGGCGCCGAACTGCCACACCGTCAGCAGGACGACGACGTAGACGGCGAGGTCGGGGTCGCCGACCCAGCTGCCGCTGTGGATGCCGAGGGAGCCGAGGATCTCGGAGACCGTGCCGCCGTCGTTGAACAGCGCCCGCCACACCAGCGCGATCGACATGCTCGCCCCGAGCAGCGAGGGCGCGTAGAAGGCGGAGCGGTAGAAGGCGCGACCGCGGCCGAGGTTCTTCAGGAGCAGGGCCGCCCCGAGCGCCAGGGCGAGTTTGAGCGGTACGGCGACGACGACGTACAGCAGCGTGGTGCCGACCGACCGCCAGAAGCGGGGGTCCTCGGTGAGCATCTCGGTGTAGTTGCGCAGGCCCACCCAGTGGGGCGGGTCGAAGAGGTTGTAGTCCGTGAAGGACAGGTACAGCGACACGGCCATGGGCACCAGCGTGAGCACGGCCGCGCCGAGCATCCACGGGGTGAGGAACACGTAGGCGGGCCACTGCTGTTCACGGCGGCGCCGGCGCCCGGCCGGTGGCCGTGGTTCGGTGGTGCGGTCGGCGCGTGCGGGCGCCCTGGTCGACACCGTGCTCATGACCGCAGCTCCCGGTCGGCCTCGTCGATGAATTCCCGTGCCGCCTCGCGCGGGGAGGTCAGGTCGTACATCACGCGGTGGTAGGCGCGTTTGAAGGCGGTCTGGAGGGCGACGTCGCCGCGGGGCGGCGCGGCGGGCGGGGCGTCCAGGCCGTACTTCTCCATCTTCTGGGCGTACCGGTAGATCTCCCGCTCGGCCCCTTCCAGGGTCTTGGCGACGCGGGCGGCGATCCTCCGGTTGGGGGGTGTGGAGCGGGTGAAGCCGAGGATGTCGCCGGCCCGCTCGTCGTTGAGGAGGAAGTCGACGAGCGCGGTCGCCTCCTCGGGGTGGTCGGTGTGCGCGCCGACGCCGAGGAGCATGGAGGGCTTGAAGTACGCGCCCTGGCGCCCGTCGGTGGTGGGGACCGGGGCGAAGTGGACCTGGTCGCCGAGCAGCGCCGGGTACCCGGGGAAGGGCGCGTCCCAGGTGAAGTCGGCGGCGGCGAGACCGCGGCCCATCGGTGACATCTCCGTGGTGTTGGCCTGTGCGGTGTCCGGGGCCCCGGCGACGGCGCCTTCCTCGCGCAGCCCGTCGCAGAAGGTCCAGAACTCGGTGAGGTCGTCCTCGGTGAAGCCCAGCTCCGTCTGGCTCGCGTAGAGCTTTCCGCCGCGGCCGCGCAGCCAGTCCTCGAAGATGTCCTCGTTGACGCCGTTGTCGTTGGCGCCCACCACGGTGCGTCCGTCCGGGGACTTCAGTCCCAGGGCGGTGATCTTCCGGTTGGCGTCGGCCCATTCCTCCCAGGTCCAGTCGGGTTCGGGGGTGGGGATGCCGGCCTTCTCGTAGATCTCGGAGTCGTAGGCGTAGCCGGTGATGCCGCGGCCCATCGGCACGGCGTACTGCCGGCCCTCGTAGGTGCCCGTGCGCAGGAACTCCTCGTCCATCTCGGAGGTGCGGAGCGTGCCGTCCTCGACGGCGTCGTCGAGCGGCAGGAGCGCGCCGCCGCCCGAGTACTGGGAGATCTGGCGGTAGTCGAGCTGGGCCACGTCCGGGATGCCGCCGCCGGCCGCCTGGGTGGCCAGCTTCTGCATGTAGGAGCCGAAGTCGGCGTTGGAGGTGCGGACGGTGATGCCGGGGTGTTCCCGCTCGAAGAGCGCCACGGCCTTCTTGGTGCGTTCGGCGCGGTCGTCGTTGCCCCACCAGGAGAAGGTGAGGGTGACTCCTGCGGACGACACGTCGCCGGAGGAGGAGCACGCGCCGAGCGATGCGGTCAGCGCGGTGCTGAGACCGACGGCGGCCGCGGCCAGGACGGCCCGGCGGGTGGGGAACCGGCGCCGACCGCTTCGGGATTCGGGCATGGGGGGCCTTCCCGGGGTGCGTGGATGGGTGGGGGGAGGTAGGGGGCTCGGGCTCAGATGCCCGGGTAGACGGCGAGCCTGCCGCACATGCCGAAGCGTCCGCGGGCCGCGGGCCCCGTCGCGGACACCCGGGCCGCGGTCAGATGATCGGCGTCCTCGCCGCGCAGGGCGTCGAGTTGGGCCCGGGTCGCCTCCGCGGCCGCGTGCGCGCCCTCGCGCCAGCGCTGTTCCCACGCGTCCAGCCGGGGCCGCACCAGCGCGGCGGCGGCCCGCTGGAACGCGGCCAGCGGTTCCGGGTCGCCTCTCTCGGTGGCCTCGCGGAGTGCGAGGAAGCGCCGGGTCGCCAGGTCGCGCCGGGCGCGCGCGGCCCTCGCCTGCTCGGCCTCGGGCTGGTCGGCGGGGATGCGGATCGCGTCGGCGTACGTGTCGGGGTCGGTGAGGCGGTCCTGGGGCAGGGTGAGGATGGCGTCACCCGCCTCGGGCAGGCCGCTGTTCTGCATCACGACGGTGATCTCCAGGCCGCCGTCGTTGACGAGGCGGTGGATCGTGCCGGGCGTGAACCAAGCCACCGTGCCCGGCTCCAGGGGTGTCTCCTCGAAGCCCGAGGTGGTCAGGGTCTGCACGGCTCCTCGGCCCGCCGTGACGACGTAGCCCTCGCTGCACGTCAGGTGCAGGTGCGGGGTGCCGCCGCCGGGCAGCCCCTCCACGGTCGGCCAGTCGTACACCGTCAGTCGCGACACGCCGACCGCGGCCGGGAAGCCGTCGTACGTCGGGCTCACCACGCGAGTCCCGCCAGGTGTGCGGCGACCCGCGCGCGGTCCCAGGCGCCGTCGGCGACGAGCACGCGGTAGGTCCGGGTGAGGGTGTCGCCGGGCGGCAGGACCAGTTCCTCGTGGAAGGCCCAGGACGGCGCGACCGCCGCGAAGGGGTCGCTGCGCACGAACCAGTGCGCCGGGTGGGTGCCCTTCTCGCCCAGGTGGTCGTTGGAGGGGGCGTGTTCGAAGACGAGCGTGGCGTGGCCGTCCCGTCCGTCGTGCTCGCCGACGTAGGCCAGCCAGGGGGCCTGGGAGCCCATCGGGTCGGCGTCGGAGGACTCGTCGGAGTCGGCGGATTCGGCGGTGAAGACCCGGCCGCCGCGGAAGGCGCGGGGTCCGCGCCAGAACAGTCCGGTGTATCCGGCGGCGGGGCGTCCGTGGGTGGTGGGGCTGCCGAACCGCAGGGGTTCGCCGCGCCGGTTGGTCACCGCCGAGGTCCAGGTGAGCGTCCAGCTGCCGGTGTCCGGGTCGACGTCGCGGACCTCGATGCGGCGCTCCTCCTCGGCCCACAGCTCGCCGCCGTGCGGGTGCCAGGTCAGCCGCTCGGCGATGACGGCGCGGTCCCCTTCCGCGCCGACCTCCTCGAAGGCCACGTGGGCCATCGAACCGACCCTCTCCGGCAGCGCGAGGTAACCCTCGCCGTGCACATAGGTGTTGCCGCCCCACAGGTTCTGCCCGGACAGGTGGGAGGCGGTGAGCTGGAGCCCCTTGTGCCAGCGGTGGTCGTTGGGCCGGTAGTCGGTGACGACTGCGCCGGACAGCGTCCTGACCGGGTGGAGGTACGGCTTGGGCGCCTCCCAGGCGGCCTCGGGGCGGTACACGTAGGAGAACAGCTCGGTTCCGGCCGTCCCGTGGGCCACGGTGACGCGGTCTCCGTGGACGTGGGTCAGTGCGAGCGTCATGCGCGGTCCTCTTCCTCGCGGGTGCCGGCCGGCGCCCAGCCCGGGGCTCCGCCGTGCAGTGCGGTGTAGTACGGGTCGCCGGGGCCGATGTCGCCCGCGTGTACGGGCGTTCCGGAGAACGCGGACTTGTACAGGGCGGTGATGAACTCCATGGTCCGCCGGGCGCCCGCACCGCTGGTGGAGTGGCGGCGGCCGTTCCTGATGTCGTCGATCAGGACGCGCAGTTGGGCCTGGTGCGAGCTGGGTTCGTCGGTGCCGAAGTCGCGCCAGGCCGCGACGGTCTCCTCGGGGACGCCGGGCGCGGGGGTGATGCGCCAGTCCGCGTTGCGGTGGCCGTACAGGTGGGTCAGTTCGACCGTGGCCCGTTCGCAGTCGATGCGGATCCGGCTCACCTCGTCCGGGCTCAGCACGCTGTTGACGAGGGTGGCGACGGCTCCGTCGGCGAAGCGGACCAGCGCCGTGGAGACGTCCTCGGTCTCCACGTCGTGCACGAGCCGGGCGGCCATGCCGCGCACCTCGGTCCACGGGCCCATCAGATCCAGCAGCAGGTCCGTCTGGTGGATGCCGTGCCCCATGGCCGGTCCGCCGCCCTCGGTGGCCCAGCGCCCGCGCCAGGGCACCGCGTAGTACGCCCGGTCCCGGTACCAGGTGGTCTGGCAGTGGGCCACCAGCGGCCGTCCCAGTGCCCCGCCGCGCAGCAGGGCGCGGACGTGGCGGGCGCCGGACCCGAAGCGGTGCTGGAAGACGACGGACGCGTACGGCCCCGCGCCGTCGCCCTGTTCGGCCGCCTCGACGGCGTCGTAGTCGGCCAGGGAGGGGCAGGGCGGCTTCTCGCACCACACCCAGGCCCCGGCGGCGAGCGCGGCCACGGCCTGCTCGCGGTGCACGGCGGGCGGTGTGCACAGCACGACGAGGTCCGGGCGGGCCTCGGTCAGCGTCGTGTGGAGGTCGGTGGACGCCTGCGGGATGCCGAACTCGTCGGCGAACGCCCGCACCGCCGCCCCGTCCACGTCGACCGCGGCGACGACCTCCACCTCGCCCTCGGCGGCCAGTTTCGTCAGGGCGGGCAGGTGACTGGACCGGGCGATGGACCCCGTGCCGACCACTGCTGTGCGCAGCGGCGCGTTCGGTAGGTGCGAAGACATGCGGACCCTCTCGTGAGCCGGACGGGGGCTGGGCGGGGGCGGGGCGCCGCGCGACAGGCGGTGGTGGGATGCGCGGGCGGGCGGAGGTCGTCGGCGCCGCCTCGCAGCAACCGCTTGCTATCGTGGTGTTCCAACGTTGTAACCGGCGTGCGTCCGCAAGGTCAACCCTCTGTCCGCAAAGAGTCGGCGCCCGGTTCACGTACTGACAGGGGCGGAGCGCAGGAGCATAATCTGCGGAAACGTCGGCAAGGGGGCGGGCTGTGGCCGCGGTGAGACTGAAGGACGTGGCGGAACACGCGGGGGTGTCCATCAAGACGGTGTCCAACGTTGTACGCGGCGCCCCGCGCGTGTCCGACGCCACGCGGTCGCGGGTGCTGCGGGCGGTGGACGAGTTGGGCTACCGGCCCAACCCCTCGGCGCGCGGGCTCCGTACGGGGCGCAGTGGTCTCATCGCTCTCGTCGTCCCGGAGCTGGCCACGCCGTACTTCGCCGAACTCGCCCACCATGTGCGCGGCGAGGCCACCCTGCTCGGCCTGACCGTCCTGATCGAGGAGTCACTGGGCGACGCCGCCGAGGAGTTGCGGCTGGCGGGCGGGGTCGGCGCCTCGCTGCTCGACGGCGTGATCCTCTCCCCGCTGCGCGTCACGTCCGACGAACTCGCCTCCGTCACCGACGAGTTCCCGCTGGTGCTGCTCGGCGAGCGCGCGTACGGGCGCAACGGTGTCGTCGCCGACCACGTGCTGATCGACAACGTGGCGGCGGCCCGTGACCTGACCGCCCACCTCATCGGCCTGGGGCGCACCCGGATCGCCGCGATCGGCGTGGACCGCCAGGGTTCCGCGACCAGCCGTCAGCGCCTGGAGGGATACCAACGGGCCCTGTACGAGGCCGGGTTGCCCTTCGACCCCCGGCTCGCGCCCCGCATCGAGGAGTTCGACCGCCGCAACGGGCTGCTGGCGATGCGCCACCTCGCCGCGCTGCCCGCCGGCGAACGGCCCGACGCGGTCTTCTGCTTCAGTGACCTGCTGGCCTTGGGGGCGCAACGCGCCCTGCACGAGGCGGGGCTGGCCGTTCCCGGCGATGTCGCCGTCGCGGGCATCGACGGTTCCGAGGAGGGGCTGTACAGCACGCCTTCGCTGACGACCGTGGTTCCCGACAAGGCCGCCATCGCCGCACTCGCCGTCACGTGCCTGGCGGCCCGGATACAGTCCCGGGCGCCCCTGCCGTTCGAGGTGCACGTGGCGCCGCACTGGCTGGAGGTGCGGGAGTCCACGGCGGGTGGGCGACGCGCGGTGGACGCCTGAGGTACGACGGGCAGCGGCGAGGGCAAGAACGACTGCCCCCGCTGGGCGGGAACCGCGTTCGACCGGCCCCTGAAATCCATGATCATCGCTTCTAGGCTCGTCACCATGGACATCCCGAGACGCCTCATCGAACTCCAGCGAGCCGTCGAGGCGGCTGACAACCGCTACCGCAACAACGCCGGCGAGAACGCCACGGTCGCCCTGGCGGTCTGGTCGGACGCCACCGCCGCCCTGGTCCAGGGCATCACCGAGTGCGCGGAGGAACTGGGCGTGCCGCGCCGCGAGGTGGAACGGGCCTTGGAGCGAGCGATGCGGCCACCACTCTCCATGGACTGAACGGCCGGCCGCCGCGATCAGACGGCCGGTCGGCCGCGGAACCGAGGCGGACGACCGCCGGACCACGGGCCCTTGACAGGTGTGGCTAACGAGAATAGCTTTTAGCTAACTTCATTAGCCGCATCTGGGGGTTGCCATGACCGAGTACCTCACCGTCGACGGCGGAACGATCGCCTACGAGGTGGCGGGTTCCGGCCCGCTCATCGTGCTCGCGCACGGCATGGGCGACAGCCGCGACGCCTATCGCGCCGTCATCCCCGAGCTGGTGACGGCCGGTTACCGGGTGGCCGCGGTCGACCTGCGCGGCTGCGGCGAGTCCAGCGTCGACTGGCCGGCCTGGAGCCGCAGCGACATCGCCGGGGACCTGCTCGCCCTGATCCGCCACCTCGGCGGCCCGGCCGTGCTCGTCGGCCACTCGGTCTCCGGCGGCGCGGCCACCATCGCGGCGGCGCGGGAGCCCTCGCTGGTCACCTCCGTGGTCGAACTGGCGCCGTTCACCCGCAAGCAGTCGATCCGGCTCGGCGACCTGCGGGTACGGCGGTTCCGGCGCAGCATGGTGCGGCTGCTCGGCGCGGGGCTCTTCGGCAGTCTGCCACTCTGGCGCTCGTACCTCGACGTCGCCTACCCCGGGGCGAAACCGGCCGACTGGGCCGAGCGGCTGGGCCGCATCGAGAGCCGGCTGCGCGAGCCGGGCCGGATGAAGGCCATGCAGGCCATGGGCCGCAGCGCTCCGACCGACGCCGGCGCCCGGCTCGGCGACGTGCGCTGCCCGGTCCTGGTGGTGATGGGCACGCTCGACCCCGACTGGGCCGACCCGCACGCCGAGGGCTCGGCCGTCGTCGACGCCCTGCCGTCCGGCCTCGGCCGCCTGGAGATGATCGAGGGCGCCGGCCACTACCCGCACCACCAGTTCCCCGACCGCGTGGTGACGCTCCTGCTCGCCTTCCTGCGCTCGGACGCCGCCCGTGCCTAGGGCGGGCCTGGACCGGGCGGCCGTGGTCGGCGCGGGGGCGGCCCTCGCCGACGAAGTGGGCCTCACGAAACTGACGATGGGGCTGCTGGCCGACCGGCTCGGCGTGCGCACCCCGTCCCTGTACAAGCACGTGGCGGGTCAGGACGACCTGATCCGGCGGATCGCGGCGCTGGCGCTCGACGAGACCGCCGACGCCGTCGGCAGCGCGGTGCAGGGCCGGGCGGGCAGTGACGCCCTGGCGGCCGCGGCGCGCGCCTTCCGCGCCTTCGTCGTGGAGCACCCCGGCCGGTACGCCGCGACGATCGGCCAGGAGCCGTCCGGCCCGGACGACCCCCTGGCCGCGGCGGGAGAGCGGCTGCTCGGCGCCTTCACCGCCGTCCTGCGCGGCTACGAGATCGAGGGCTCCGACGTGAACCACGCCCTGCGCCTGCTGCGCAGCCTCTGCCACGGCTTCGCCACCTTGGAGGCGGCACACGCCTTCCAGTGGAGCACGGACGTCGACGAGAGCTTCGACTGGCTCGTCGCCTTCGCCGACCGGGGCCTGCGCGCCAGGTGAGGCCGGCACCGGAGACCGTCTCGCGGCCCTGTTTCAGCCGAGCCGCACGTGGTCCGCGGAGCGGCTGGGCACGGCGTCGAGCGCGGCGAGCTCCGCTCCCTCCAGGGCGATCCCTCCGACGGCGATGTTCGCCGCCAGGTGGCCGGGGTCGGCCGTACCGGGGATGAGCAGGACGTTCGCGGCGTGGTGGAGCAGCCAGGCGAGCCCGACCTGGGCCGGCGTGGCACCGAGCGCCCGCGCGGCGGTGTGGACGGCGGGCTCGTCGGCGACCTTGGGCATGCCCGGGAAGGCGCCGCCCAGCGGGAAGTAGGGCACCCAGGCGATGCCTTCGGCGGCACAGAGCCGGAGCATGTCCTCGTCCGCGCGGCTCACCAGGCTGTAGGAGTTCTGCACGCAGGCGAGGCCCACCGGCAGGGCGCGGCGCAGTCCGTCCAGGGTGACGGCGCTGAGCCCGATGGCGCCGATCTTGCCCTCGTCTCGCAGCTCGGTCAGCACGGCGAGCTGGTCGTCGATGTCGACCAGCTGATCGCCCTCGGCACGGAGTCCGGGGCCGGTGTCGGCGCGGCGCAGGTTGACGACGGCGAGGCGGTCGGTGCCCAGGCTGCGGAGATTGGCCTCGACGTCGGTCCGCAGTTCCTCCGGCCGCTGCGCGAGACGCAAGGGAAGGGGGCCGCCGGAGTCCGGGGTGGCGCCGACCTTGGTCACGACCACGGCGTCGTCCGTGGCGCCCAGTGCCTCGCTCAGGACCTCGTTGACGAAGCCGTCGCCGTAGAACTGGGCGGTGTCGAAGTGGTCGACGCCGAGTTCCACCGCGCGGCGCACGAGTGCGACGGCGGCGCCGCGGTCGGCGTGCAGACGCTCCAGCTGCATCGCGCCGTACCCGATCCGGGAGACGGTGCGGCCCGCGAGCGTGCCCGCGCCACCGGGACGGGGGGTGCCCTCGGCCGTGACCGGGACAGAGGTGCCGTTTGACGTCATGGGAAGTCCGCCCTCATGAGAAGATGGCAAAAACGGAGGAGCCTCCGTCAAGCCGACTGTAGCACTACCGGAGGACCCTCCGCTTTGAGTCCGCACCAGGAACCGACACCCCCCGCCGCCGACGGGCCCCGGCAACCGACGAGCCCGGACGGCCGCCCGCTGCGCGCGCACGCCCGGCGGAACCGCGAGAACCTCGTCGCCGCCGCGCGCGCCGCCTTCACCGCCGCGGACGACACCGTTCCGCTCGAAGGCATCGCCCGCGACGCGGGGGTCGGCATCGGCACGCTCTACCGCCACTTCCCCACCCGTGAGGCCCTGGTAGAGGCCGTCTACGCCGCCGAACTGGACGCCGTCACCGACAGCGCCCCGGCTCTGCTGAACGAACTGCCGCCCGAGCGGGCCCTGCGCGCCTGGATGGCGCGCTACGCCGAGTTCGTCACGACCAAGCGCGCCATGCTCAACACCCTCCACACCGGCTGGGCCTCCGGACGCCTCGCGACACCCGCCACCCGGGAACGCATCACGGCCGCGATCGGCGCCCTGCTCGTGGAAGGAGCGCGGACGGGCTCGCTGCGCACGGACGTCGAGGCCGACGACGTCACCGCGATGCTCCTCGGGGTGTTCCTCTCGACGGCGGCCGACGACGAGCCGGAGCGGACGGGCCGGCTGCTCGATCTCGTCGTCGACGCCCTCCGGCCGCCGGGGAGTTCCTGACCCGGGCCGGCGGATCACCGGGTCACCGGCGGGCGGGACACCGTGGACAGTCACCGACCCGCTGTGATGTGATCCCTGCGGCGGCACGCCCTCGGCCGCCCGTACCGCCCGCCGGCCCACCCCACGTCGTCACGAAGGGCGGCCGGGCCCGTCCCCCCAGGCTCGAAAGTTCCGTACACATGCAGAAGACCAAGGCCGCCCTCTGGGAATTCCTCCAGGGGCTCGGCAAGACGTTCATGCTCCCGGTGGCCCTGCTCGCGTTCTGCGGCATCATGCTGGGCATCGGCTCCTCGCTGTCCAGCGACGCGGTCACTGACAACGTTGCCTTCCTGAGGGGCGAGGGCTTCCACCTCGTCTTCACCTGGATGGCCAACACCGGTCTGGTCGCCTTCACGTTCCTGCCGGTCCTCTTCGCGATGGCCATTCCGCTCGGCCTCGCCCGGGAGGACAAGGGCGTGGCCGCGTTCTCCGGCTTCGTCGGCTACGTCGCCATGAACCTCGCGGTGAACTTCTACCTCACCGCCAAGGGCGTCGACTTCGAGGACGAGAAGGCGATCCGGCACTACGGCATAGCCGACGTGCTGGGCGTGCAGTCCATCGACACGGGGCTGCTCGGCGCGGTGGCCGTTGGCATCGTTGTCAGCCTGCTCCACCGGCGCTTCCGCACCCAGCGGATGCCCGACGCGCTGGCCTTCTTCGGCGGGCTGCGCTTCGTCCCGATCATCTCGGCCCTGGTCCTGAGCGTGCTCGGCCTGCTCATCCCGCTGGTGTGGCCGACCTTCAACGGCTGGATCAACGCGGTGGGCCGGGGCATCGGGCACACGGGGGTCTTCGGACCCTTCTTCTTCGGCATGGGCGAGGTGCTGCTGCGCCCGATCGGCCTGCACCACATCCTCGTCGCCATGTTCCGCTTCACGGACGTCGGCGGTTCGGGAACCGTGTGCGGCGACCACGTCTCCGGCGCGCTGAACCTGTTCTACGCCCAGCTGGACTGCTCGGCGGCGCCCAACTCGGCCGTCACCGACGCCACGCACTTCCTCTCCCAGGGCAAGATGGCGGCCTACCTGGGCGGCCTGCCCGGCGCCGCGCTCGCGATGTACCACTGCGCCAGGCGCCGGATGCGTCCGGAGATCAAGGCCCTGCTGGTGTCCGGCGTGGTGGCCTGCGTGGTCGGCGGCATCACGGAGCCGCTGGAGTTCCTGTTCCTCTTCGTCGCCCCGTGGCTGTACGTCATCCACGCGG
Organism: Streptomyces sp. NPDC102490; assembly: GCF_044765285.1. Classification (NCBI taxonomy): domain Bacteria; kingdom Bacillati; phylum Actinomycetota; class Actinomycetes; order Kitasatosporales; family Streptomycetaceae; genus Streptomyces; species Streptomyces sp. NPDC102490. The sequence goes on along the minus strand of NZ_JBIWJU010000009.1, from coordinate 163,554 downwards.
TCCTCGTGGGGCTGGGCTTCCTCACGGCTGCCGTGCTCGGCGTCTTCATCGGCAACACCGACGGCAACGTCATCGACTGGCTCGTCTTCGGTGTGCTCCAGGGCTCGACGACCAAGTGGTACCTGGTGCCGGTGATCGCGACGGTGTGGTTCGCCGCGTACTACTTCCTGTTCCGCTGGGCCATCACCCGCTTCGACCTCAAGACGCCCGGCCGGGAGGACCCGCCGGCGGACGACGCGCACGAAGAGGCGCACGGCGAGGCGCATGACGCGGGACACGACGAGGACCAGGACGGGGACCAGGGCGGGGCGGCTCCGGAGCGGGCGCGCGAACTCGTCGCGGGCAAGTACGACGCCGCCGCCATGCTCGACGCGATCGGCGGCGCCGGCAACATCCGGTCCCTGGACAACTGCATCACCCGCCTGCGGATGACGGTGGCCGACGCCGAACAGGTCGACGAGGCACGGCTGAAGAAGCTCGGGGCCGTGGGTGTCATCAAGCTCGACGGGCACAACGTCCAGGTCGTCATCGGCCCGCAGGTCCAGTCCGTGAAGGACGCCCTCGCGACGATGCTCCCGGTGGGCCGACCGTGACCGCGCCCTCGCCGTCGCCGTCGCCGTACGACTTCGACACGCCGGTGGACCGGCGCGGCACGTGGTGCACGCAGTGGGACTACGTCCAGGACCGTTTCGGCGTGCCGGACCTGCTGCCGTTCACGATCTCCGACATGGACTTCGAGACCGCCCCCGAGGTGCTGGCGGCGCTGCGCGGCCGTCTGGACCACGGGGTGCTCGGCTACTCCCGCTGGCGCCAGGACGACTTCCTGTCGGCGATCGTCCACTGGTACGCGTCGCGGCACGGCACGGACGTGGACCCCGGGTCGGTCGTCTACGCGCCCTCCGTCGTCTACCAGGTCTCGCGGCTGCTGCGGTTGTGGTCGCGGCCCGGCGACGGGGTGGTCACCCACACCCCGATGTACGACGCGTTCCCCAAGACCGTGTCGGCGAGCGGGCGGCGGCTCCTGGAGTGCCCCCTGGACGACTGGGCGGAGCTGGAGCGGCTGCTGGCGCTGCCCGACACGGCCGTGCTGCTGCTGTGTTCGCCGCACAACCCGACGGGCCGGGTGTGGTCGGCCGGTGAACTGGACCGGATGGCCCGGCTGTGCGCACGGCACGGCGTGGCGGTCGTCAGCGACGAGATCCACTCCGACCTGGTGCACGCCCCGCACGTCCACCGCCCCTGGGTACGGCACGGCGGCGACGGTCGCTGGGCCGTGGTCACCTCGGCGTCCAAGTCCTTCAACATCCCCGCGCTGACCGGGAGTTATGGCATCATCGGCGACCCGGTCGCGCGCGACGCCTACCTGCGGCAGCTCAAGGACGCGGACGGGCTCTCCTCCCCCGCGGTGCTGTCGCTGGTCGGTCACATCGCGGCGTACCGCGAGGGGGCGCCCTGGCTGGACGCGCTGCGCACGTATCTCGCGGGCAACCTCGCGCTGGTCGCCGACCGTCTCCGCGAGGCGTTCCCGCGGCTCGGCTGGGAGCCTCCGCAGGCGGGTTACCTGGCCTGGATCGACCTGCGCCCGCTGGGCGTCGACGACGAGGAGCTGCAACGGGAGCTGGTGGAGGTGGAGAAGGTGGCGGTCATGCCGGGGGCGGCCTACGGCTCTCCGGGACGGGTGCGGCTCAACGTGGGCTGTCCGCGGTCGAAGGCGGAGGCGGGCGTCGGGGCGCTGGTGCGGGCGCTGGGACGGCTCGGTGCCGCGGAGCGGTCATGAGCGGCACCGTGCAGGGCGGAGCGACTTCGTAATGAACATCGTTTTCATGTAGTCTGGGGGTCCCACGCCCGGCTCCCCCGCTCCCCGAGCGCGCGCGGAGCCGGGCGGCCGTCTGCCGAAAGGACCCTCCCCGTGGCTGTTCCCAAGCGCAAGATGTCCCGCAGCAACACCCGCCACCGCCGGGCCCAGTGGAAGGCCACCGCGCCGGACCTGGTGCCCGTGACGGTGGACGGGGTGACCCTGCGGGTCCCGCGGCACCTGGTGCCCGCGTACCGGCGCGGCCTCCTGCGCCCGGAGGACTGACCCCTCCTCCCCCGCGTTGCGGGGGTGCGGGCCCCGGCGGAGACTGGCCGTGGGGGACGGCGGCCGAGAGGGCCTGGGCGATGGGCGAGTACGCGGACCTTCCTGGGGTCAGGACCTGGTACGAGACCGAGGGGACCGGCGAGCCGCTGGTCCTGCTGCACGGCGGTCTGTGCACCAACGACACCTGGGGAGCGCAGCGCCCCGATCTCGCCGCCGCGTACCGCCTCTTCCTGCCCGAGCGGCGCGCGCACGGCCACACGCCGGACGTGCCGGGTCCGCTCACCTACCGGGACATGGCCGAGGACACGGTGGCGTTCGTCGAGACCGTCGTGGGCGGCCCGGCCCACCTGGTCGGCTGGAGCGACGGCGGGGTCGTCGCCCTGCTCGTCGCCCTCGCCCGGCCCGAACTGGTGCGCAGGGCCGTGGTGATCGGAGCCACCTTCCGTCCCGGGACCGAGTGCTTCGCCGAGCCCGGCATGCTCGACGCGATGACGCCCGAGGGTCCGGACCTGGCGTTCTTCCGCGAACTGTACGAGGCCGTCTCGCCGGACGGCGCGGACCACTGGCCGGTGGTGGCGGCGAAGGTGCTCGACATGTGGCGCACCCAGCCGACGCTCACCACGGACGACCTGGCCCGCGTCCGGGCACCGACCCTCGTGATGGCCGGGGACGACGACCTGATGACGCTGGAGCACACCACCGCCCTGTACCGCGCCGTTCCCGGGGCGCAGCTGGCCGTCGTGCCCGGAGCCTCCCACCTGGTGCCGCTGGAGAAGGCGGCCCTGGTCAACGGGCTGATCCGGGACCACCTCACGCAGGGCGAGGTCGACACGATGTTGCCGGTCAGGCGGGCACACGCGCGCAGCGGCTGACCTGGCGTCAGGGGCGCGCGGGCACCGGGGCCACCGGGTCGAGCGCCAGGGCGGCGAAGGTCGCCAGCCAGTGGTCGGTGGTGAAGTCACCGCGCTCCACCGCCGGCAGGCCCGCCGTGAGATGCGCGGCTGCCGCCTCGGCCAGGCGGGCGCGGACCGGACCGTCGGGCAGGGCGTCGGCGAGGGAGCGCAGCGCGGCGGCCCTGCTGAGCGTCAGGCCGAGCAGATGGCCAATCTGCGGGTCGGCGTGGTCGGAGACGACCGGCACCTCCAGCAGGGCGCAGGGGGCGCCAGTCCCGAGTCCGGGCAGGAAGCGGTCGAGCCACCGCGCGAGCCGTTCCGGCGTGAGGACCCGGCGCATCGCGTCGGCCTCGGTGAGCGCCGGGGACAGGAAGTCCTGCCCCGACGGTTCCCAGTGCGCGGGCGCGTCGTGGTCGTCGGCGAACCAGCTCAGCAGCCGCTCCCGTACGGCCCGGTCGGTCCCGGCGGACAGTTCCCCCGAGTCGAGTGCGAGGCCCAGCGCGAAGGCGCTGTTGGGATGGTTCCCGTGGCGCACGGGATAGGTGGCCTTGGGCAGCCAGTCGGCCAGCAGCCCGTCGACGGCGTCCACCGCCGGCTTCAGCGCCCCGGTCCAGCGCTCGCCCTCCGCGCCTGCGTGCGCCCGGCACTCGGCGGCGAGCGCGAGCAGCCACGCCCAGCCGTAGGGGCGCTCGAAGGAGGGGCGGTCGCACAGGTAGGCGGCCTCGGTGGCGAGGTGGTCGGGGGTGAGGTGCCGGTCGAGCGCGGCGACGGCCGCGGTGGTGTCCGGCAGTGCGGGGGTGCCGCCGTGGCGGCGGAGCAGGCGGACGAGCAGCCAGTGCATGTGCACCGAGGAGTGCCAGTCGTAGGCGCCGTAGAAGGCGGGGTGCAGGGAGCGCGGTGCGAGCCGCTCGTCGGCGGAAGTGATCAGGTGGGCGGGGAAGTTGGGGTACTCGCGGGTGATGTTCGCCAGGGCGAGCTGGGCGAAGCGGGCCGCGTGGGCGCTGAGCGGCATCAGTGGGTGGCTCCTTCGGTGACCTTGAGGTCCCGCTCGGCGGGGGTGCTGGCGGCGGTGGCCAGCAGGGCGCGCAGGCCGTGGGCGACGGTGGCGGGCGGGAGGGCGGGCGCGGTGCCGTCGGGCACCTGTTCCGGCGCCCAGGGCACGTGCGCGAACCCGCCGCGTAGGTGCGGGAACTCGGTGGCGATGAGGTGGCCGAGGCCGTAGGCCACGTGGTTGCAGACGAAGGTGCCGGCCGTGTTGGAGACGGCGGCCGGGACCCCGGCCTCGCGCATCGCGGCGACGCACGCCTTGACGGGGAGGGTAGAGAAGTAGGCGGCGGGGCCGTCCGGGACCACCGGTTCGTCGATGGGCTGGGCACCGGCGTTGTCGGGGATGCGCGCGTCGTCGACGTTGATGCCGACCCGCTCGACGGTGACGCCGGGGCGTCCGCCCGCCTGGCCCAGGCACAGCACCAGGTCGGGGTGCTCCGCCCGGACGGCGTCGCGCAGGGCGTCGAGGGCCTCGCCGAAGACGCAGGGCAGTTCGGCCGCGGTGACCGTGAGCCCGGCGGGCGGTTCGGCGGCCACCAGGGAGGCCGCCTGCCAGGACGGGTTCACGCGCTCCCCGCCGAAGGGGGCGAAGCCGGTGATGAGGACACGGGTCATGGGCGTTCCTTGCCGTGCGGGTCGGAGGGCGGGGATCGGGGGCGGGGTCAGAAGGCGAAGAGCGCCATGATCACGGTGCAGCAGCCGAGCAGGGCGATGCCGGTCGGCAGCTGGGCCTTGATCGGCCCGTACTGGTCCTTCAGTTCGAGCAGGGTGGCCGGGACGATGTTGAAGTTGGCGGCCATCGGCGTGCACAGGGTGCCGGCGAAGCCGGCCAGCATGCCGATCGCGAGGACGGCGGGCTCGTTGCCGTGCATCTGCTGGATGAGGACGGGCCAGCCGATCGCCGCCGTCATCACCGGGAAGGCGGCGAAGGCGTTGCCCATGATGACGGTGAACAGGAACATGCCGACGCAGTAGGCGAGGACGGCCAGGTACTTCGAGTCGTCGGGCAGGATCTTGTTCATGATGTCGCCGACCTGGTCGCCGACCCCGGCGGCGGCGAAGATCGAGCCGAGTACGGCCAGCAGCTGGGGCAGCAGCAGGGCGGAGCCCATCGCCTCCAGCATGGAGCGGCCGGAGTGGATCGGGACGGAGAGCTTCTTCTCGCCGGTCACGAGCATGCCGACGACGAGCGCGGCGACGCAGCCGAGGCCGAGCCCGAGGAGGGTGGCCTTGCCCGTCTCGAACAGCCCGGACTCGTCGAGGACGGAGGCGCAGACGATGGCGACGAGCGGGATGGTCAGCGCCGGGATGAAGATCTTGTTGCCGAGCCGGGCGGCAGCGGCCTCGCGCTGCTCGCCGGTGGTGGTGACCGGGACGCCCTTGCCGAGGAAGTTGAAGCCGGCCAGCACGATCAGGGCGAGGACGGCGACGCCGAGCGGCTCGGCGGGCAGGGTCCAGCCGCCGTTGTCCGCGGTGGCGTTGGCGACGCCGGTGCCGTAGGGGAAGGTGAGTCCGAGCAGGCCCCAGAACGCGGCGGACGTCCACCGCTTGGGGTTGCTGCGGTCCGCGGCCATCTGCACGGCCATGACCACGAAGACGAGACCTATCAGCCAGTACAGCCATTCGACCTTGATCACTTGTCGGCCCCCTCGGGAAGCGGCAGGTCGTGCTCGGCGGCGGCCTGGGCCATCTCGCGTTCGAGCTGCCTGTCCATGAGCAGCAGCCGGGCGCCGTGGATGACGAAGGCGCAGACGGCCAGCGGGATCGCCCACAGGGCGAGCTGGGTCGGCTCGATGTCCTGGTGGTACGTGGAGTTCACGAAGCCGGTGATCAGCAGGATGGAGCCGATGGCGATGAAGCAGTCCTCGCCGAAGAAGACGCCCACGGTGTCGGCCGAGGCCGAGTAGGAGCGCACCTTCTCGCGCCACTTGTCGGTCAGCTTGGCCCCGGTGGAGCGTTCGGCGGCGGCCTCCGCCATGGGTGCCACCAGAGGTCGCACGGTCTGTGCCGGGCCGCCGATGCTGTTGAGGCCGAAGGCCGCGGTGACCTGCCGGACCAGCAGGTAGACGGTGAGGAAGCGGCCGGCGCTGAGCTTGCCCAGGCGGCCGATGAGGTTGCGGGCCTGCTCGCGCAGGCCGTAGCGCTCGAGCAGCCCGATCACCGGGAGCACGATGGCGTAGACGGTGACCGAGCGGCTGTCGGCGAACGACCGGCCGAAGGCCGCGAGGACCTCCAGCGGGTTCATCTTGCCGAGCAGTCCGGTGACGATACCGGCGACGCCCACCACGAGGACGGGGTTGCGGCGCGTGACGAATCCGAGGATCACCACGACCACACCGAGGAGAACGATCATTCGGTGGCCTTCTTCAGGCATGAGGGGGCAGGGCACGGATCCGGAGCTTCGGAACGTGACTCATCGGTCCCGGGGACCATAGCTCCAGATGTGTGGCAGATGCACGGACACTAGCGATCGTTGAACGATCTAACAAGAGGTGAATTCTCTCGTCCCCCGGAGCGCCCCGCGTGGGCGATCTCTTGTCGGATCGTTCAACGATCGTCTACTTTCGAGGTGTGATCGACCTCAACGCAGATCTCGGTGAGGGCTTCGGCCGCTGGACCCTCACCGACGACGACGCCCTGCTCTCCGTCGTCACCAGCGCCAACGTGGCCTGCGGTTTCCACGCGGGCGACCCCTCGGTGATGCGCCGCGTCTGCGACCTCGCCGCGGAGCGCGGGGTGCGGATCGGGGCGCAGGTGTCCTACCGCGACCTGGCGGGCTTCGGCCGGCGCGCCATGGACGTGCCCGCCGACGAGCTGGCCGCCGAGGTGGCGTACCAGGTCGGCGCCCTCCGGGTCTTCGCCGAGGCCGCCGGGGCCACGGTCGCCTACGTGAAACCGCACGGCGCGCTCTACAACCGCACCGTCCACGACGACGAGCAGGCCCGTGCCGTCGTGGCCGGGGTACGCCTGGCGGGCGGCGCGCTGCCCGTGCTCGGGCTCCCCGGCTCGCGGCTGCTCACGGCCGCCGCGGAAGCGGGGCTCACCGGCGTCCCGGAGGCCTTCGCGGACCGCGCGTACACCGCGGGGGGCACCCTGGTCCCCCGCCGCGAGGCGGGCTCGGTGGTGACGGACGCGGACGCGGTGGTGCGCCGCGCGGTGGCGCTCGCGGTGGAGGGCTCCGTCGAGGCCGTGGACGGTACGACGGTCGCGGTGGCCGCCCGCTCCCTGTGCGTGCACGGCGACACCCCGAACGCCGCCCGGATCGCCGCCCGGGTGCGCGAGGCGCTGGAGACGTCCGGGGTCGGGATCGGGGCGTTCGCATGACGGACGACGGCCGCACGGCGCCCACCGGGTCGCTCACGGCGCGTCCCGCCGGTCGCCGCGCCCTGCTGGTCGAGCTGCCCGACGCGGAGCGCACCGCCGCCTTCCACGCCGAGGTGCTGCGCCGGCGCGCGGCCGGGACGCTGCCGCCGGTCGAGGAGATCGTGCCGGGGGCGCGGACCGTGCTGCTGGACGGGGTGCCGGACCCGGCGGCGCTGGCCCGCCGGGTCACCGACTGGGAGGTGCCGCCGGTCGCGGACGACACGGGCGACGTGGTGGAGATCCCCGTGCGCTACGACGGGCCGGATCTGGCCGACGTGGCGGCCCGGTGGGGCGTCGGGCCCGACGAGGTCGGCGCCCTGCACGGCTCGCACACCTACCGGGTCGCGTTCTGCGGCTTCGCGCCCGGGTTCGGCTACCTCACCGGACTCCCCCCTCACCTGCACGTCCCCCGCCGGTCCACGCCCAGGACCCGCGTCCCGGCCGGGGCGGTGGCCCTCGCCGGTCCGTACAGCGCGGTCTATCCCCGCGCCACCCCGGGCGGCTGGCAGCTGATCGGCACCATGCCCGACCCCCGGCCGCTGTGGGATCCGGCGCGGGAGCGCGCGGCGCTCCTCACGCCGGGGACGCGTGTGCGGTTTGTCACGGCGGGCGGCGCGACGCCGGTGGGCACGGCGACGGGCAGCGCCGCGGCGGTCGGGGCAGGGCCGGAGGCCGGGGCATGACGGCCAAGCTCACGACCGTGCGCTCCGGGGCGCTCACGACGGTGCAGGACGCGGGCCGGCCCGGCCACGCCCACCTGGGCGTGCCCCGCTCCGGTGCGCTGGACGCGCCCGCGATGCGGCTGGCCAACCGCCTCCTCGGCAACGCACCCGACGCCGCCGTCCTGGAGACGACCCTGACCGGCTGCGCCCTGCGGCCCGACCAGGACGTCATCGCCGTGGTCGGCGGTGCGCCCTGCCCGGTGACGGTCGACGGCAAACCGGCCGCCTGGGGCGCCCCGGTGCGGGTGCCCGCGGGTTCGGTCCTGGACGTGGGGGCGGCCACCGCGGGCGTCCGCTCGTACGTGGCCGTCGCGGGCGGCATCGCCGCCGAACCCGTCCTCGGCAGCCGCTCGACGGACCTGCTGTCGGGCCTCGGCCCGGCGCCCCTGCGGGACGGGGAGGTCGTCGCGGTGGGCACGCCCGCGCGGCCGGTGCCGCCGCCGGTGGCCGCCCCCTGGCCCGGACCGCCCGCCGAACTGGTCCTGCCGGTCCGCCCGGGCCCCCGCGCCGACTGGTTCACCCCGGCCGCACTGCGCACGTTCACCTCGGCCGCCTACCGGGTCTCCCCGCACAGCAACCGCATCGGCCTGCGCACCGAGGGACCGCCGCTGGAACGCGCGTCGGCGGGCGAACTGCCCAGCGAGGGCATGGTCCTGGGGGCGGTGCAGGTCCCGCCGGACGGACGGCCGGTGCTTTTTCTGCACGACCACCCGACGACGGGCGGCTACCCGGTCGTCGCGGTGGTCCCGGAGCCCGCGCTGGCCGCGGCGGCCCAGGCCCCGGCCGGAACCCCGGTGCGCTTCACGCTCGCCTGACGGCGAGCGGGCCGGCCGCCGCGCCGACCGCGTACCAGAACAGGTCCGGTGCGTTGAAGGTGGAGCCGAGGACCAGGCGGGCCGCCGTGCTCTGCCGGGCGAGGTGCGCGGGCACGTCGGTGAGCTGGAGGAACTCCACGCCCCAACTCACCGCCAGGGCCACCGCGGCGGCCTTCACCGGTGCCGTCCTCGGCGCCACCACGAGGACGAGGGCGAACAGCAGCAGGGTGTACAGCGCGTCCCCGCCGTACTTGGCCACCTCCCCCGCCGCCACGGCCCTGAGCGCGAGCCCGGCACCGGCGATCACCGCCGCGGCCGCCGCGGCCACGAGGCGCGTGCGGGTGCCCGTCGGCGCGGGCGTCGGATCGTCCCGTACGGCGCCCCGGGTGGAGGAGGAGGTCATGCGTCCATTGTGCGGTCGCCCGGGTCACGGGTGTGTCTACGCCCCTCCCGGTGCCGAGCCGCTGGAGGTCGGCAGGTGGGGACGCCCGGGAGCCGGGCGGCGGCCACGCAGGCCAGCCACGCGGGTGGAGGTGGTCGTCGCCTGCGGCCGGACGCCCACGTCCGTCCCCCGGGTCGGGAAGGACGTGGTGTCGACGCCGCCCTCGGTCCACAGATAGGTGACGGTCACCCAGCCGTTGTCGTCGAGGCCCACGTTGAAGAAGGTGCCGTCGGCGAGGTCGATGCCCGCCGGGTTGGCGACCTGCCGGCCGAACTCGTCGCGTCCGCCGTTGTACCCGTCCTCGTAGGCGGCCTGCGCCTCGGGCAGCCCCTGCGGCAGGTCCTTCCACTGCTCGCGCTGCGCCGAGGGGTTCCAGTGGTCGTCGTGGGTGTTCCACGGGCCGACGTCCCACACCGGCGCCGTCTCGCAGCGGGCGGGCCCGCACACCTGCACCGCGTACTGGCCGCTGCCTTTCGGCGACAGGGCGCGGCGGGAGGGGAGCGCCACGAAGTGGTCGTCGGCCTGGATGATGTGCCCGTTGGCGGTGGTGTACCCGACCAGGCCCTCGCGGGTGGCGTAAACCGGGGCGGCGAAGGCGGAGGCCCTGGTCTCCGGTGCGGGATCGGCGGGGGCGCCGCCCGCGTCGTCCGCCGTCAGGGTCACCGCCCGTACGACCGCGGTGGGTTCGCCCTTGGCGTTCCACAGGGTGAGCCGGGCCTGGACGTCGACGACGTCGCGGGGCAGTTCGGCCGGGGCGTCGGCCGTGGCCCGGCGCCACTCGGTCCAGGTTCCGTCGGCCGCGCGTCCGCGCACGTCGACCTCGACGCTCGCGGTGCCGGGCACCGTCGCGTCGAGGTCCACGGCGACCCGGTTCACGGGCCGGTCCACGTGGTGCGGCTCCAGCACGGCGGAGGCGTAGCCGCGGTCCCGGCCGAGGGAGGCGGGGCTGAGGGAGCCGTCCCGTACCCGCAGGGCGCCCGCGTCGTAGCGGACGTTGACGTCGTCGGCGCCGGTCGACGTCAGGTCGGCACGCCACGACACCTCGGCGGGCGGACTCGGGGCGGCGGGGGCGGGGGCGGCGGCGAGGGTCGTACCGGCGAGGGCGAGCAGGCACACCGTGCCGCTCAGGGCGCGGGTCGTGCGGGGTCCGCGGCGCGGGGCGGGGCCGCGGCGCCGGGGGCGAAGGGTCAGCATGTGGGCACTCCTGAGAGCCAGGCGTCGTTGCTGTAGCCGTCGTACTCGACGAGGCCGCCGTGGACCTGGCAGGCCACGCGGACGGACGCCGGTCCGGGCAGAGCCGCCACCCGTGCGGAGTCGATCGTCGACCGCTGACGGACGCTCACGTCCGGCCTCCGGGTGGGGAAGAGGCGGCCGGGGGACGGCTGGCCGGTCAGGGCATGTGCGGTCGCGACGCCTCATGCGCTTCGCGCGCGTCCGGCGGGGAGTCCGCAGGACATGGGGGGCGAACACACCTGCGGGAGAAAGGAGTTGTCCGCGCACTGGCCGTCGCACGATGGATCGCCAAACTTGACGCGCGCAAGGCATTGCAGCCTGAGCGAAAGAACCCGCCCGCCGCGCTCACCTCGGCGGGCTGATCCCCCGGACGGTCAGCTCCAGCAGGCGTCGCCCCTCGGCGGCGGGGTCGGCATGGCGTTCGGTGGCCAGGGCGATGCCCGTGACCAGCGCGAGGAGGTCGGCGGCGGTGACGTCCGGCGCCACCGCCCCGCTCTCCACCGCGCGCCGCAGCAGCGGCTCGACAGCCCCTTCGAGCTTGACCGAGCAGGCGCTCACCCGCTCAGGTTCGACCAGTCGGTCCTGAGCCAGCGCCTCGGCCATGCCCCGTGCGGACGCGGCGTACTCGGTGAGCCCCTCCAGCCAGTCCAGGAGGGCGGCGCGGGCGTCCACCGTGTCCGCCGACGCGGCCGCACGGGCGCACAGCGCCTCGATCCGCTCGCGGAACACCGCTTCCAGCAAGGCGCTTCGCCCGGGGAAGTGCCTGCGCACCGTGGCCGAGCCGACACCCGCGACGCGGGCGATCCGCTCCAGGGATGCCTCGGCGCCGTGCGCGGCGACCTCGTCCTCGGCGACGGCCAGGATCCGGGCGTAGTTGCGCCGTGCGTCCGCGCGCTGGTGCTGGGGCATGGCGTCCTCTCGGCATTGCTAAACGGCGGGACCCTCCGTATCGTACCCGGCAGCTAAGTGGCGGACCCCGCCACTTATTCCACCCCTCACCCGGGAGGCTCACCCATGCCCGACTCCTCCGCACCCGTCCTCGTCACCGGCGCGACCGGCAAGCAGGGGGGCGCGACCGCCCGCGCCCTGCTGAAGTCCGGCGTTCCGGTCCGGGCCCTGGTCCGCGACCCCTCGACCGAGCGGGCCGCGGCGATCGCGGCGCTCGGCGCCGAGCTGGTCGTCGGGGACCTGGACGACCGCGACTCGGTGGTCCGGGCCGCCGAAGGGGCCCGCGCCGTCTTCTCGGTCCAGATACCCGACTTCGAGCGCCGCGGCTTCGAGGGGGAGGTCGCCCAGGCCGTCCACCTGATCGAGGGCGCGCGGGAGGCCGGAGTGCCCCAGTTCGTCCACACCTCCGTCTCGGGCGCCGGACAGCACACCAGCTGGGTGAAGGACCGCTGGGGATGGATGGAGCCCTACTACACGGCGAAGGCCGGGATCCAGGACCGGGTGCGGGAGGCGGGGTTCACGCACTGGACGATCGTCAAGCCGAGCTATTTCATGGAGAACCTGCTCCCCTCGGAGGCCATCGTCTTCCCCCGGGGCGTACAGGGCGGCCTGGTGAGCCTTCTGAAGCCCTCGACCCGGCTGGCGCTGATCGCGGTCGACGACATCGGTGCGGCCGCCGCGGCCGCCGTGGCGGAACCGGAGCGGTTCGACCGGGTGGAACTGGAGCTGGCGAGCGATCTGCTGACGATGCGGGAGATCGCCGAGATCCTCTCCGCGCACCTGGGCACGACCCTGACCCCGCCCGACATGACCGAGGACGAGGCGGTCGCCGCCGGGATGCCGGACATGGGGTTCGGACAGGCGTCTCTCAACGAGTTCCCCCAGCCCGCCCACCCGCGGTTCGCCCGCGACCTGGGCATTCCCCTCACCCCCTTCAGGACCTGGGCCAGGGCGCACCTGCCGGCGTCGGACTGACGCTCGACGCTCCGGGCGACACGGAGTCAGCTGTACAGCTCAACCTGTACAGCTCATCCTGTGCAGCTTAGTCTGGAGCGCATGAGCGAGAACGAGAGCCTCTCCCCCTCGGCAGTCCGGGCCTCGCGGGAGGTCCGGGCGGTCATCAGCCGACTGCGCCGGCGCATCCTCAAGGCCTCCGAGGTCGAGGATCTCACCCTGGGCCAGGCCTCGGTGCTGGCCCGGCTGTCCGACCAGGGGGGCGTCACGGCCAGCGAACTCGCCGCGACCGAAGGGGTCAGGCACCAGTCGATGACGGCGACCGTCACCGCGCTCGCCTCCATGGGGCTGGTGGAGCGGCACCCCGACCCGGACGACGGACGGCGCCTGCTGATCACGCTGACCGCGGAGGGCGTCCGCCGCGTGGAGGAGGGGCGGCAGGCCCGCACGGAATGGCTCGCCGGGCGGTTGCAGGACCGGTGCACCGAGGAGGAGCGCCGGACCGTGATCGCGGCCATGGCCGTGCTGGAGCGACTGAACCGTGACTGACGCGCAGGACGACTGACGACTCCTGATCCCCGCGCTCACCGGGCGTCTCCTCCGGACGGCCCCTGGTTGCCGGAGCCGCCCGCGTTCAGGTGCTCCAGCGCCTCGACCAGTTCGTGGCAGGCGCGCTCCACCGACCGTCTGGTGTTGAGCTGTTCGCTGATCACGGAGGAGAGCAGGAGAGCGGTCAGTCCCAGGGACCCGTTGAACGCCTGGAGTCTCATCATCGTCTCGATGTCGGTCAGTCTGCCGAAGGAGCCGGCCTCCTGCCGGGCCACGACGGTGGCCGTCACCGACATGAACAGGGCGCAGGGGATGCCGCCCGCCAGCTGGAAGCGCAGCGCCGACCAGATCAGGATCGGAAACGCCAGGAACAGCAGGCTGACCGAGCTGTACATGATCAGCGGCACCAGGACGCAGACGACGACGGTGAGTCCGACGGCCTCGGTCCAGCGCACGGACGGGGGCGGCCGGCGAACGCGGTACAGCAGGAGCAGCAGCGGGGTGACGAGGACGACGCCCATGGCGTCGCCGACCCACCAGGCCAGCCAGACGATCCCGAGGTGGTCGGTGGGGAGTTTGTCCGACAGCACGAGCATGCCGACGCCCGTTCCCGAGCTGATCAGCATCGCGGTCAGCGCGCCCAGGAAGACCAGGGCCAGTCCGTCGCGCAGGCGGCTCAGGCTCACCCGGAAGCCCACGGCGCGCAGCATCAGCCAGGCGCAGACGGGGGCGACGGTGTTGCCGGCCATGATGCCTACGGCCTCGGCCCCGGGAGCCCCCAGGGAGAGGATGACCAGCAGCGCGCCCAGGGCGATGCCCGGCACGCACCACGGTCCGAACAGGAGGAGACAGGCCACCGCGAGGCCGGTGGGCGGCCAGATGGGCGTAACGACCGACCCGTCGGCGGTCAGCTGCTGCGACAGCCCCAGCCGCCCCGCCGCGTAGTAGCAGCCGGCGACCAGCAGCGTCGCGCAGGCGAGGACGACCGGTCGCGGCCATGCACGGATACCCACCACGCAGCCATCAGACACCGGTGCGGCCGGGTCAGCGAGGTGAGAGGCGCACCGTCCCGCCCTCCGGCGTAACGCCCCGCCCGTCATGGCCGACGACGAGCACGGCCGCGTCGTCCTCGTGTCCGATCAGCTCGGCGTTCTTGAGCACGGCGGCCGCCAGCGCGTGCGCCTCCATGCCGACGGCGGCGGCGAGGCTCGCCAGCCGCACCACCCGTTCCAGACCCTCGTCGACGTTCAGCGACGGCCCTTCCACCACGCCGTCCGTGACCAGGACGAACACTCCGCCGGTGCCGAGCCGGTACCGGGTCACCGGGTAGTCGGTGCCCTCCAGGACGCCCAGCGGGGGTCCGCCCTCGTCCCGGCAGACCTCCGCCCTGCCGTCCGCCGTGGCCCGGACGCAGGGGATGTGGCCGGCCCGGGCGCTCTCCAGCAGTCCGGTCGCGGGGTCGTAGCGCATGAAGGTGCAGGTGGCGAACAGGTCCTTGTTGAGGGAGAGGACCAGTTCGTTGGTGCAGGCGAGGAGGTCGCCGGGTTCGCTGGTCACCGAGGCGAGTGCGCGCAGGCCGACGCGAACCTGGCCCATGAAGGCGGCCGCGTCGATGGCGTGGCCCTGGACGTCCCCCACGGAGAGGCCGATCCGGCCGTCGGGGAGGGTGAAGGCGTCGTACCAGTCGCCGCCCACGTTGAGTCCGGCGTACGCCGGTGAGTAGCACGCGGCCAGGTGGATGCCGGGTACGGCGGGCAGGGCCGCGGGGAGCATGTCGCGTTGCAGGGCGATCGCCAGCTCCACCTGCGACCGCCGCAGCTCGGCGAGCTCCTTCGCCTGCGTGGTCAGCGAGGCCAGCCGGGCGAGCAGCTCTTCTCCGTCAGGTGCGGGATGCTTGCGGAACATCGACCACTCCCCGCCAGGCCGCCTCCCGGCAGGAGCCTCTCGGCCCCCCGGACAGTGCAAGTCTGTCACCCGGGCGGGAAAAGGTCATGCGGGAGCCGTCCGGGGGCGGCGACGGGCGGGCGGGCGGGCGGCAGGCACGGAACGCACGGCCGGGCGGACGGGCCCCGCAGCCACGCCGGAGAGCACGGCGCCTCGGCCGCGGGCAGCCGGCGGGCACGCCCCGCGCCGCCGGAAAGCGCGGCGGGTTCCGTACCCTTGCCGCATGCGCATGCGGCCCACTTTGAGCTGGACCCCGGGAGCGGACCTGCCGCCGGGCACCACGGACCTGGCACCCGTCGCCGACGCGCTGCGCGCCGGGGGTGTGCTGGTGCTCAGCGGGGCGGGCATCTCCACGGAGTCGGGCATCCCCGACTACCGGGGCGAGGGCGGGAGCCTGAGCCGGCACACGCCGATGACCTACCAGGACTTCACCGGCTCGCCCGAGGCCCGCCGCCGGTACTGGGCGCGCAGTCACCTCGGCTGGCGCACCTTCGGGCGGGCCCGTCCCAACGTGGGGCACCGGTCGGTGGCGGCGTTCTGGCGGCACGGCCTGCTCACCGGCGTGATCACCCAGAACGTCGACGGACTGCACCAGGCCGCGGGCAGCGAGGGCGTCGTGGAGCTCCACGGCAGCCTGGACCGGGTCGTCTGCCTGACCTGCGGCGACCTCAGCCACCGCCGCGAACTCGCCCGGCGCCTGGAGGAGGCCAACGCGGGCTTCGCGCCGGTGGCCGCCGGCATCAACCCGGACGGCGACGCCGACCTCACCGACGAGCAGGTCGGGGACTTCCGGGTGGTGTCCTGCACGGTCTGCGGCGGCATCCTCAAACCGGACGTGGTGTTCTTCGGCGAGAACGTGCCGCCGGAGCGCGTCGAGCACTGCCGCGAGCTGGTGCGCGGGGCGTCCTCGCTGCTGGTCCTCGGCTCCTCGCTGACGGTGATGTCCGGGCTCCGCTTCGTCCGCCAGGCAGCCGACGCGGGCAAGCCGGTCCTGATCGTCAACCGCGACGCCACCCGCGGCGACCGGCTGGCCGTCACCCGGGTCGCGCTCCCGCTGGGACCGGCCCTGACGACCGTGGCCGACCGGCTCGGCGTCTGCGTGGAGGCCGCGGCGACGGCCTGACCAGGCAACCCGCCGGATGCCGGGGAGCGGAATCTCCCCGCGCCACCCCCTTGACCGTGGTCCCCGCACTCCATACAGTCCTCGCACCTCACGAGGTACATCGATTAACCAATCGTTAACCGCTTGGTTGGAGACCACCCCTGTGCGCTCATCGCTGACGCGGCGCGAGCTGCTCGCCGCCGGTTCCGGTCTGGCCGCGGCCGCTGCCCTGCCCGCTCTGTCCGGCTGCTCGTCGTTGGCGTCGGCGGACTCCGACCCGGACACCCTCGTCGTCCACACCCAGCTCGGCACCACCGCGCCGGGCTCCCCCACGTATCTCGCCGCGGTGGACCGCTTCCGCGAGGAGAACCCGGGGGTGAAGGTCAAGAACCTCGTCAACGGCGACGACCTCGCCCAGGTCTACGAGACCTCACGGCTGGCCCGCAAGGAGGCCGACGTCGTGATGGTCAACCTCTACGACAAGACGCTGGCCTGGACGGACGTGGGCGCGACGGTCGACGTCAAGCCCTACCTCGACGACTGGGGGCTACGCGAGCGCGTCCTGCCCGCCGCACTGACCGACTGGACCGACGATCAGGGCAGGCTCCGGGCGTTTCCCTACTTCGCCACGAACTGGCCCGTGGCCTACAACCGCGCCCTGCTCGACCGGGCCGGGGTCGACACGATCCCCACCACCGGGGACCATCTGATCGCCGCCGCCCGCAAGCTGCGCGCCAAGGGCATCGCCCCGGTGACCGTGGGCGGCAACGACTGGACCGGCCAGAAGCTGCTGGCGCAGATCATCCAGACCTTCCTCTCCCCGGACGAGGCCCGGCACGTCTACTCCACCGGTGACTTCGGCGGTCGCGGCGCGCGCCTGGGCATCGAGTACTTCACGCACCTGCGGGACGCCGGTGTGTTCGCGGACAAGGCACAGGGCCTCACCTCCGACTCGATGACCACGCAGTTCAACACCGAGGAGGCGGCCGTGCAGTCGGCGATGTCCTCCGCCCTGGCCAAGGTGCCCGAGAAGGTGGCCCGGCACACGGAGGTCGGCGGCTGGCCGCTGGCCGACGGGGCGGCGCACGACGCTCCCACCGTCATCCGCGCCTCCACCCTCATCGGCTTCTGGATCAGCCCCAACGGCGTCCGCAAGATCGAGCACGTCGAGAGGTTCCTGCGGTTCATGTACCGCCCGGACGTCGTGGCGCGGTTCGTGACGGAGAGCGGCCGGGACATGGCCCTGCGCACGGACGCCGTCTCCACCGGCTTCCCGCTGGTCGGGGCGGCCCAGCGGCTCGGCTCCGAGGTGAGCCAGGTGCTGCTGCCCGACGTGTACGTGCCGCCCGCCGCCGCGCAGCCGCTGATCACCGCGACCAGCACGTCGTTCACCCGGGGCACCGCCCCGGCCCGGGTGCGCGCCGCCCTCGAGTCCGCGTACCGGTCCGCATGAGCCGCCCGGACGCCCCCGGCTGCGCCGTCCGGTTCCCCCTCGTCCCCCTCCCCCGTTCCACCCGTTCTCCGGGAGTCACCGCATGACGACGCTCACCACGACGCCGGACGGCAGCGCGGCCCCGGGGTCCGCCCCGCCCGCATCCCCCGCCCCGGCCGCGCGCCGGCCCCGGCAGGGCGGCACCGTCCTCGCGGTGCCCGCGCTGGTGTGGTACCTGGTCTTCATGGTCGGGCCGCTGGTCGCGATCTTCGTGATCGCGGTCCTGCACTGGCCGGGCATGCTCCAGCCGGTGTCCTTCGCGGGCCTCGACAACGTGCGGGTGGTGCTGGACGACCCGGTGTTCTGGGACGCGGTCCGCAACACCGCCGTGCAACTGGCCGTCGCCGTCCCGGTGATGATCGTCTGCGCGTACATGCTGGGGTACTACGTAGCCCAGCGGCCGCCCGGTCACCGGGTCATCCGGTACCTGCTCTTCATCCCGGGGCTGATCTCGACCCCCGCGAAGGCGATGGTCTTCTACGCGGCCCTGTCACCGGACGGCCTGCTCAACGGCGGGCTGGAGAGCGTCGGCCTCGGCTCCCTGGCCGACGCCTGGCTGGCCTCGCCGTCGACGGCCCTGGCGTGTCTGATCGCCCTGGACATCTGGGCCGGCATCGGCTTCACCGCCGTCCTGTTCGCCGCGCGGCTGGGCAGTGTGCCGGACGAGTTGGGGGAGGCCGCGCAGCTGGACGGGGCGGGGCACTGGCGGACGATGTGGTCGGTGCACTTCCCCGTCATCCGTGACTACGTCGGCGTGGTGACGATGCTCCAGTTCCTGTGGACGCTGTTCGGCTCCGCCCAGCACGTGCTGCTGCTCACCCAGGGCGGTCCGGGCACCTCGTCCACCACGCTGTCGTTCCTCGTCTACCAGAAGGCGTTCATCGCCGCCGACCTCGGCTACAGCCAGACCGTCGGCGTCCTCCTCTTCCTCGTCGGACTCGTCGGGCTGCTGACGATCCGCCGTGTCTTCCGCCAGAACTACTGATCGGAGCAGCACTGATGAAGCTCGGCAAGCGCTGGCTCCCGGCCCACATCCTGGTGTGGACTTACGCGGTGCTGCTCGTCGTCCCGCTGTACTACTTCCTCGCCTCGGCGTTCAAGTCGAACGACGAGATCTTCGCGCACCCCTTCGCCCCGCCGTCCTCCCTGGGGCTCGGCAACTTCCGCACCGCGTTCGAGAGCGCCGACCTCGGGCTCGCGGTCGTCAACTCGGCGCTGGTGACGGTGTTCTCGCTGGCGCTCACGCTGCTGCTGGCGATCCCGGCCTCGTTCGCGCTGGCGCGTTCGACGGGGCGGCTGGCGGGCGTGGTCGAGAAGGTCTTCTCGCTGGGCTTCCTGATCCCGACGTTCGCGGCGCTGTTCCCCACCTTCCTCCTGGCGGCGGCCACCGGACTGTTCCACACCCGTGTCTTCATGGTGCTGTTCCTCCCGGCCACGGCGCTGCCGCTGTCGGTGGTGATCCTGGTGCAGTTCATGCGCACCATCCCGCCGGAGATGGAGGAGGCCGCCCGGCTGGACGGGGCGTCCACCTTCGCGGTGCTGCGGCACGTGTACACGCCGATGTGCCTGCCGGGCATCGCCACGGTGCTGCTGCTGAACTTCCTGACCTTCTGGAACGAGTACCTGTACTCGCTGGTCATCATCGGCCCCGACCCGGCGCAGCGCACGGTCCAGGTGGCCCTGCCCACGCTGAAGTCGATCACCGGCACGGACTACGGCGTGCTGACGGCGGGCACGGTGCTGACCCTGGTGCCGGTGTGGCTCGTCTACACCCTGCTCCAGAAGCGCATGCAGCAGGCCCTGGTCAGCGGGGCGGTGAAGATGTGAGCGTCCCCACCGAGCGGGCCGGTCGCCGGCCCACCATCAAGGCGGTCGCGGCGGCGGCCGGGGTGTCGACGGCCGCCGTGTCCCAGGCCTTCAACAACAAGGGCCGGCTCGCCGAGGCGACCCGGCGCCGGATCCTCGACACCGCGCTGGAGCTGGGCTGGTCGCCCAGCGCCTCCGCCGCGGCGCTGCGCAACGCGCGCACCCGCAGTCTCGCCCTGGTGGTGCGGCGTCCCACGGACGTGCTGGGCTCCGACCCGCACTTCAGTGAGCTGATCACCGGCATAGAGGGCGAGTTGGCGCCGCGCGGCTACGGTCTGCTGCTGCACCTGGTCAGCGGTCACCGCGAGGAGAACGCGCTGTACGAGCGGCTCGCGGCCGAGGGCCGGGTGGACGGCGCCGTGCTCACCGACGCCCGCGACGACGACGCCCGGCCCGCGCTGCTCGCCCGCCTCGGGCTGCCCGCCGTCCTGCTCGGTTCGCCCGACGACACGGCCGTCGTCCCGCGCGTCGGACTGCGCGACCAGGGCGCGGGGATCGCCGAGGCGGTCACACACCTGCTGGGCCTCGGCCACCGGCGCGTCGCCTACGTCAGCGGTCCGCCCGAACTCCAGCACACGCGGGTACGCCGGGCCGCCTTCGAGGGCGCCCTGCGCGAGGCGGGACTGCGCCCGTTCGCGGTGCTGCCCACCGACTTCAGCGAGCGGCACGCCGTCGGCGCCACCGAGGCGCTCCTCGACGCCGCCGACCGCCCCACCGCGATCGTGTACGCCAACGACTCGATGGCGGTCTGCGGCATCGGCACCGCGCAGCGCGCCGGACTGGTCGTGCCCCGGGACGTGTCCGTCGTCGGCTACGACAACCTGCCGCTCGGTTCCTGGCTCCACCCGCGGCTGACCACCGTCGACCAGCAGGTGCAGCGGGTGGGCGCCGCCGCCGCGCGCATGCTCCTCGCCCTGTGCGGCGAGGAGGTCGAGGACACCGCGCTGGCCGAACGGCCCCGCCTGGTCGTCCGCGAGTCCACGGGGCCCGCCCTCACCTGACCACCGCCCCCGGCCGCGGGTCACCGCGGCCACGCACCCTCCGCACCCCCACCACCCGAGAAGGACCATGCGACGCCACAGCGCCCAGCTCACCCACCAGACCGACGTCCTGCCCTGGCTCGGCGCCAACTTCTGGTCCCGCACCGGCGGCCCGCTGATGTGGCGGAGCTACGACCCGCAGACCGTCCGCGAGGAACTGCGCGTGCTCGCCGACCACGGCCTCAACACCACCCGGTCCTTCTTCTACTGGCCGGACTTCCACCCGGAGCCCGACCGGATCGACGACGAACTGTGCGCGCGCTTCGCGGACTTCCTCGACGCCCACACGGAGACGGGCATGGGGACCATACCCACCTTCATCGTCGGCCACATGTCCGGCGAGAACTGGGACCCCGCCTGGCGCGGCAACCGTGACCTGTACGAGGACGTGTGGATGGTCGGCCGCCAGGCGTGGTTCGTCTCCCGCATGGCGCGGCGCTTCAAGGACCACCCGGCGGTCACGGGCTGGCTGATCACCAACGAGATGCCGGGGTACGGGCGGATCTACCAGGTCGACCCGCCGTCCTCGGACGTGGTGACCGCGTGGGCGCAGGCGATGTGCAACGCGGTGCGGGCGACGGGCGCGCGGCAGCCGGTGTCGCTGGGCGACGGCGCGTGGGGCATCGAGGTCACCGGCCGGGACAACGGCTTCTCGCTGCGGGAGACGGCCGAGTACGTGGACTTCGTGGGCCCGCACGTGTACCGCTCGGACACCGACCGGCCGCGGCAGCACTACCGTGCCGCCTTCGAGTGCGAGCTGGCCTCGGTGACCGGACAGCCCGTGGTGCTGGAGGAGTTCGGGCTGTCCACGGACACGGTCTCGGCCGCCAACGCGGGGATCTTCTACCGGCAGACCCTGCACAACTCGCTGCTGGGCGGGGCGACCGGCTGGCTCGCCTGGAACAACACCGACTACGACGACCTGTGGGACCGGTCCCCCTACGACCACCACCCCTTCGAGATGCACTTCGGCATCACCGACTCCACCGGGGCGCCGAAGGAGCCGCTGCGGGAACTGGCCGCCTTCGCGGAGGTGTTGAAGGCGGTGGACTTCCGGCGCTGCTCCCGCACGGACGCGGACGCCGCCCTGGTCGTCCCCGCCTTCCTCGAACGGGGCTACCCCTACAGCCGCCCCGCCGACCGGCCGCTCATCTTCACCTCCCTGCACCAGGGTTACGTCACCGCGCGCGCCGCCGACCTGCCGGTGGCCCTGACCCGCGAGGCCGACGGACTGCCGGGCGAGGCGTCGCTCTACCTGCTGCCCGCCACCCGGCAGCTCACCACCCGCACCCGCAGGGCGCTGGCCCGCCGGGCCGCCGAGGGCGCCACCGTCTACCTGTCCTTCTGCTCCGGCGAGCACCCGGCCACCCGCGGCCCCTGGTTCGACGACCTCGACGGGCTCTTCGGCGTGGAGCTGCAACTGTCGTACGGCGTCGCCGAGCCGATCGAGGACGACGTGCTGGAGATGACGTTCACCGAGGACTTCGGCGACCTGCGGGCCGGCGAGGTGCTGCGCTTCCCGGTCGCCGGGAACGAGGACAGCCGCGCCTATCTGCCGGTCGTACCGCGTGCGGGCCGGGTCGTCGCGGTGGACGCCCACGGGCGGCCGGCCCTGATCGTCCACGAGACGGGGGTGGGCCGGACGGTGCTGGCCACGTATCCGCTGGAGCACATGGCGGCCCGCACGGCACGCGTCAACCCCGATGTCACACAGCGGCTCTACGCGGCCCTGGCGCAGGTGGCGGGCGTGCGGCGGCCCGTCACGGTCGCCGATCCGCACGTGTCGGCGGACGTCCTCGTCCACGCCGACGGCCGCCGCTTCGTGTGGCTGGTCAGCCAGAGTCCCGAGCGGCTCGTGGTCCGTCCGGCCGCCGACGGGACGCTGCACGGCCTGGCCGACGGCGCCCCGGTGGAGGACGTGGCGCTGGAGGCGTACGGCGTAGTGGTGCTGGAGCTGCGATGACCCCGCCCCGCTACCGCGACCCCGCCGCGCCGGTGCCGGACCGCGTCCGCGACCTGCTGGGCCGCATGACCCTGGCGGAGAAGGTCGGTCAGCTCAACCAGCGCATGTACGGCTGGGACGCCTACGAACGCGCCGGGGAGGGGCACCGCCTCACCGACGCCTTCCGCGCGGAGGTCGCCGCCTTCGACGGCATGGGCGCGCTGTACGGGCTCCAGCGGGCCGACGCCTGGTCCGGCGTCGGCTTCGCGGACGGCCTGGACGCCGGGGACGGGGCGCGCACGGCGGCGGCGGTGCAGCGGTACGTCATGGACCGCACCCGGCTGGGCATCCCCGTCCTGCTGGTGGAGGAGATGCCGCACGGCCACCAGGCGCTGGACGGCACGGTCCTCCCGGTCAACCTCGCGGTCGGCGCCACCTGGGACCCGGAGCTGTACGCGGACGCGGTGGCCGGGGCGGCCGCCGAACTGCGCGCGCGGGGCGCGCACCTCGCGCTGGTGTCGGCGCTCGACCTGGTGCGTGATCCGCGCTGGGGGCGCAGCGAGGAGTGCTTCGCCGAGGACCCGTACCTCGCCGCGCGGATGACCGAGGCGCTCGTCGAGGGCGCGCGGCGGGCGGGGGTGGCCGTGGTCCTCAAGCACTTCGCCGGGCAGGGTGCCACGGTCGGCGGCCGCAACAGCGCGGCGACGGAGCTGGGACCGCGGGAACTGCACGAGGTGCATCTGGCGGCGGCCCGGGCCGGGGTGGCGGCGGGTGCGGCCGGGTTGATGGCCGCCTACAACGAGTTCGACGGGGTGCCCTGCGCCGCGAACCGGTACCTGCTGACCGACCTGCTCCGTGCGGAGTGGGGGTTCGAGGGCGTCGTCATGGCCGACGGCACCGCGGTGGACCGGCTGGTGCGGCTGACCGGCGATCCGGTGTCGGCGGGGGCGCTGGCCCTGAACGCCGGATGCGATCTGAGTCTGTGGGACCACTCCTTCACCCGGCTGGGCGAGGCGGTGGAACGCGGGCTGGTGTCCGAGTCGGCGCTGGACGCCGCGGTGGCGCGGGTCCTCGCGCTGAAGTTCCGTCTGGGCCTGTTCGAACAGCCGCTGCCGCCGGCCCGGTCCGAGTCCGTGGGGCTGCCGGACCCCGCCGAGCTGGGCGAGCGCGTCGCCCGCGCGTCGGTGACCCTGCTCGCCCACGAGGGCGGTGTGCTCCCGCTGTCCCGTACGGTGCGGCGGATCGCGGTCCTCGGCCCGAACGCCGACTCGCTCGCCCAGCAGATCGGCGACTACACGGCGCCGCAGCGGCCCGGCGCGGGGATCACCGTCCTGGAGGGCATCCGTGCGGCGGCGGGGCCCGGCACCGAGGTGGTGCACGGGCGGGGGTGCGCCCTGGTGGGTGACGAGGTGGCGGACGTGCCGGCGGCCGTCGGTCTGGCGGCCGGCTCGGACGTGGCCGTGCTGGTGCTCGGCGGTTCCAGCGCCCGCTCCGCGGAGACCGTCTTCGACGCGAACGGGGCCGCCGTGACCGGTGCCGGAACGCCGTCCGGCATGACCTGCGGCGAGGGTGCCGACCTGGCGGACCTGGCGCTGCCGCCCGCGCAGCGGGCCCTGCTGGCCGCGGTGTCGGCGACCGGAACCCCGTTCGTGGTGGTGCTGGTCCAGGGCCGCCCGCACGCTCTGCCCGAGCTGGACGCGCCAGCGGCGGCGGTGCTGAGCGCCTGGTACCCGGGGCCGCGGGGTGGCCGTGCCGTGGCCGAGGTGATGTTCGGCGACGCCGAGCCCCGCGGCCGGCTGCCGGTCTCCGTGCCCCGGTCGGCCGCCCAGCTGCCCGTCCACTACAACGGCAAGGACCACCGCTACCGCGGTTACGCCGACCAGAGCGCCGGTCCGCGCCACGCCTTCGGGCACGGCCTGTCGTACACGAGCGTCGCGTACGGGGCGCCGCGACTGTCGCGCTCCCGGGTCGGCGCGGACGCCCCACGTCTGACCTGCCGGGTCACGGTCCGCAACACGGGGGCCCGGCCGGCCGAGGAGACGGTGCAGCTGTATGTGCGCCGGCTGTCCGGGGGCACGTCCTGGCCGCGGGTGCGCGAGCTGCGGGGCTTCGTCCGCCTGAGCATCGCGCCCGGCGACGAGGCCGAGGCGGTCTTCGAGGTGGGCCCGGACACGCTGGCCTCGGTGGGACGCGACCTGCGGCTCGCCGTGGAGCCGGGGGTGGTCCAGCTGGAGACGGGCCCGTCGTCGGACCGGACGACGGGCGCCCGGCTGGAGATCACCGGCTCGGAATCGAACGCAACTTAGGTTAGCCTTACCTTCATGGCGAAGGTTCGGCGGCTCACACCCCAGCATCCGGAGATGTTCCGCGCCCGCGTGGTGCGGACCGAGCGGGTCTCCCCGTCCATGCAGCGCGTCACGGTCACCGGGCCGGCGCTCGGCGGTTTTCCGTGGCGAGGGTACGACCACTGGTTCCGCCTGTTCCTCCCCCTCCCCCACCAACGCGCCCTGCGCCTGCCGGAGTTCACCGGATCGCGGTGGTGGCAGCCCTACCTCGCCATCCCGGAGGACGAGCGGCCGCACTGCGCCAACTACTCCGTGGCCGACTACCGACGGGCGCCGGCCGAGCTGGACATCGACTTCGTCGTGCACCGGCGCCCCACCGGCGAGGTCGAGGGCAGGGCCGCGCTCTGGGCCTGCGGTGCCCGCCCCGGGGACGCGCTCGCCCTGCTCGACCAGGACATCCTCTTCGACTGCCCCCAAGACGCCTCCGAGGTCACCGTGGTGGCCGACGAGACCGGGCTGCCCGCCACGGCGAGCATCATGCGCTCGCTCCCGGAAGGCACCGTGGGACGCCTCATCCAGGAGATCCCCACCGACGCCGACCGCCGCGAGCTGAACGCCCCGGCCGGTGTGACCGTCTCCTGGGTCGTGCGGCGGGACGGCACCTCGGTCCCCGGCACCGCCGCGCTGCGTGAGCTGCACCGGCTGCCCCGCGCCGACGCGGCGGGATACGCCTTCGTCGTCGGCGAGTCGACCCTGGCCACCGAGGGACGCCGGCACCTGCACCGCCTGGGACTGCCGAAGGAGCGCATCACCTTCTCGGGGTTCTGGAAGCACGAGGCGATGGCCGCGGCCTGACCCCGGCCGTACGCGCTACGCCTGGGCGCCCTTGACGCGCCGATAGTGCCGGCGGGCCTTCATCCGGTTCCCGCACTCGGCCATGGAGCACCAGCGGGCGCTGTTGGGCTTGCTCCGGTCCAGCAGGAAGCGCCGGCAGTCCGGGTTGCCGCACGGCTTGAGCCGGCCCGGCCGGGTCTCCTCGACGTGCGCCCAGGTCAGCAGCAGCTCCACGGCCAGGCGGTGCGCGTCGGGGGCCCGAAGGGTCCATTCCAGGCTGCCGCCCGCGAACGTCGGCACCCTGCTGACGCCGTCGAGGAACTCGCTCAGGCTCTCGGGGCCCCGCCGTCCCCGGACGACGTCCTGGAGGGCGTCCCGCGCGGCGACCAGAAAGGCGACCTCCTCGTCCGACCCGGCCCCGCCGTGGTCGCGTACCCACGCGCGGCCCTCGGCGGGCGCGCCCAGGGCGTCCCGCACCGAGCCCCGCACGACGGGAGTCGTGTTGAGCAGCTCCAGGAGGATGTCCTCCGCGGCCGTGTCGGTCACCACCTTCACCCCTAACCGCTTCTTCGGCATGGGCAGGTTACAACAAGCGCACCTAACCTCTTAATCCCACTTGACAGGTTAGCTCCAGCGTGCTGGACTCCACCTAACCACCAAAAACATCTTAAGGGGTTGCCATGAGTGTCCTCGTGCACCACAGGACCACCACCGTCGACGGCCTGGACGTCTTCTACCGGGAGGCCGGCGACCCGCAGGCGCCGACCGTCGTGCTGCTGCACGGCTTCCCGACGAGCAGCCACATGTTCCGGCACCTGATCCCGAAGCTCGCGGACACCTACCACGTGATCGCGCCCGACATGATCGGCTTCGGATACTCGTCCATGCCCGCGGCGGACGCGTTCGACTACGGCTTCGACTCCCTCACGGACGTGACCGTCCGCCTCCTGGACCGGCTCGGCGTGGAGCGCTTCGCGGTGTACGTGCAGGACTACGGCGCACCGGTGGCGTGGCGCATCGCCCTCCGGACCCCGCACCGCATCACCGCGATCGTCACGCAGAACGGCAACGGCTACACCGACGGCCTCGTCAAGGCGTTCTGGGACGGGCTGTTCGCCTACACCGACGACCCGACCCCCGAGACGGAGGCTCCCGCCCGGGCCGCGCTGTCCCCCGAGGCGGTCCGCTGGCAGTACCTGAACGGGGTCCCCGACCCGAGCCTCGTCAGCCCCGACACCTGGACCCTCGACCAGGCCCTGCTCGACCGGCCGGGCAGCGACGCCGTCCAGCTCACGCTGTTCCGCGACTACCCGTCCAACGTCGCCCTCTACCCCCGGCTCCAGCAGTACTTCCGCGACACCCGGGTGCCGCTGCTGGCGGTCTGGGGCGCGAACGACGAGATCTTCGGCCCCGAGGGCGCCCACGCGTTCCGGCGCGACCTCCCGGACGCCGAGATCCACCTCCTGGACACCGGGCACTTCGCCCTGGAGACCCACCTGGAGGAGATCGCAGGCCACATGAGGGACTTCCTCGCCCGGACTACGACCTCACAAACGCCAGGAGGTCGGGGTTGATGACCTCCGGATGGGTGGAGAGCATGCCGTGCGGGAGCCCTTCGTACGACTTCAGGGAGCCGTTCGCCAGGAGTTCGACCGACTTCGGTGCCGCGTCCGCGTACGGCACGACCTGGTCGTCCGTTCCGTGCGCGACGAGGACCGGGACGTCGATCCGCTTGAGATCCTCGGTGAAGTCGGTCTCCGAGAACGCCGCGATGCACTCGTAGTGGGCGTTGGCCGCGCCCATCATCCCCTGTAGCCACCAGTGGTCGATCAGGCCCTGGGAGACCGTCGCGCCCTCCCGGTTGAAGCCGTAGAAGGGACCGGACGGCACGTCGATGTAGAACTGCGCGCGATTGGCGGCGAGGGCCGCGCGGAACTCGTCGAAGACCTCGATCGGCAGGCCCTCGGGGTTGGCCTCGGACTTCACCATCACCGGGGGGACGGCACTGACGAGCACGGCCTTGGCCACCCGGCCCGGCTCGGCGCGCGCCACGTAGCGCGCGACCTCGCCGCCGCCGGTGGAGTGTCCGATGTGCACGGCGTCCCGCAGGTCGAGGGCCTCGGTCAGCGCCGCGACGTCGGCGGCGTAGGTGTCCATGTCGTGGCCGGTGGACGGCTGGTCCGAGCGTCCGTGGCCACGGCGGTCGTGGGCGATCACGCGAAAGCCGTGGGAGAGGAAGAACAGCATCTGGGTGTCCCAGTCGTCGGCACTGAGTGGCCAGCCGTGGTGGAAGACGATCGGCTGCCCGTCGCGCGGGCCCCAGTCCTTGTAAAAGATGTTCGTGCCGTCGGAGGTGGTGACCGTACCCATGGGTGATCCTTCCGCGTGTACGACGTGAACGACTGGCCCCCGTCGGCCACCTTACGCCGGAAACCGGGATGTCTCATTTTTCACCCATACTGACCAGAGCGCGCAGAACCGGATGACGGAGGAAGCCATGGCAGCGGGGCCGCACAGGGTGGGCTTCCTCGTGTTCGACGGGATGAAGCTGCTCGACCTGTCGGGACCGGCGGAGGTCTTCGGCGAGGCCAGCCGGTTCGGCGCCGACTACCGGCTGGGCATCGTCTCCGCGGACGGGTCGCCGGTGTCCTCGTCCATCGGCATGCGGGTCACGGCGGACACGGACGCGCGGGCCGCCGTCTACGACACGCTGGTCGTGGTCGGCGGCGACGCGTTGCCCGGCTCCCCCGTGGACCCGGCTCTCCGCGCGGCCGCGAAGGCCCTGGCGGGCCGGGCCGTGCGCGTCGCCTCGGTGTGCACCGGCGCCTTCGTCCTGGGCGCGGCCGGGCTGCTGGAGGGCAGGCGCGCCACTACGCACTGGCAGCACACCGCGACGCTGGCCCGCCGCTGTCCGGCGACGCGGGTCGAGGCCGACGCGCTCTTCGTACGGGACGGCAGCACCTACACGTCCGCCGGCGTGACCGCGGGCATCGACCTCGCCCTCGCCCTGGTGGAGGAGGACCACGGTCCCGCCCTGGCCCGTGAGGTCGCCCGCTCGCTGGTGGTGTACATGCAGCGGGCCGGCGGCCAGTCGCAGTTCTCCGCCTCGCTCCAGGGCCCGGCTCCCCGCACGCCGGTACTGCGCCTGGTCCAGGAGGCGGTGCAGGCCGACCCCACGGCGGACCACGGCCTGGAGGCGCTCGCCGCCCGTGTACGGGTCAGCCCGCGGCATCTGACGCGCATGTTCCGGGCCGAGCTGGACACGACGCCGATGAAGTACGTCGAGCTGATCCGCTTCGACCTGGCCAAGGCCCTGCTCGACGCCGGGCACAACGCCACGGAGGCCGCCACCCGTTCGGGGTTCGCGAGCTACGAGAGTCTGCGCCGGGCCTTCTCCCGGCACCTCGGGCTGTCCCCCATCCGGTACCAGCAGCGCTTCGGCACCACCGCGCGGGAGTCATGACCGGTTCCGAGGGGTTCATGGCCATCGGGCAGCGGACGCGGCCCGGCCGTCCGGCGCAGGGTGGGACCGACACGACGGCACCGTCCCGGGAGGACCACCATGACGCAGACCATCGCCGGAATCGACATCCCCGACAGCGCGCTGGCGCGGGAGGCGACCGAACTCGTCCGTGACACCACACCGCCGCTGATCTTCCACCACTCGCGTCGCGTCTACCTGTTCGGCAGTCTCCAGGCCGCCGCCCTCGGCCTGCGGCCGGACCCGGAGCTGCTGTACGTCGCCGCGCTCTTCCACGACCTCGGTCTGGTGCCGCCCTACCGCGGCGACGACCAGCGCTTCGAGATGGACGGCGCGGACCAGGCGCGGGCGTTCCTGCTGGCCCACGGCGTGCCCGAGGCGGAGGCGGCCACCGTGTGGACGGCCGTCGCGCTGCACACCACCCCGGAGGTCCCCTACAAGCTGGCGCCGGAGATCGCGGCGACCACCGCGGGCGTCGAGACGGACGTGCTCGGTCTGCACCTCGCCCGCATCTCCCGGGCGGAGATCGACGCGGTCACCGCCGCCCACCCCCGCCCGGACTTCAAGAAGCAGATCCTCCAGGCGTTCACGGACGGTTTCCGGCACCGCCCGGACACCACCTTCGGCACGGTGAACGCGGACGTCCTGGAGCACTTCGTGCCGGGCTTCCGGCGCACGGACTTCGTCGAGGTGATCGAGAACTCCGCCTGGCCGGAGTGACCCTTCCCCGGGTCCCCTAGGGCCGGGGGTTGCCGCGCGGGGAGAGGGTGGCGTGGGGGAGCACGGGCGCCGGGAGGCGGTCACCGGGGTAGCCGTCGACCCGGCCGAAGCGCCCGGAGTCGTTCTCCCAGTCCGCGCGGGCCCGCGCGATCTCGTCGTGCGACCGTCCGACGAAGTTCCACCACATGACGATCTCCTCGGGGAAGGGCGGACCGCCCAGCACCAGCAGCCGGGCGGCCGCGGGCGCCTCGTTCGTCAGGGTGAGAGCCCGTCGTCCCGGTGCGGTGTACGCCAGTTCGGCGGGGCGTACGGCCGTGCCGTCGAGGCGTACGTCGCCGCTGTCGACGAGGACGCCGTGCTCGAAGCCGGGGTCGACGTCGAGGAGTACGGTGGCGCCCGGGTCCAGGGTCACCTCGGCGCCGAGCAGGGGCGTGAAGGTGCCGACCGGCGAGGTGTCCCCGGCGAGCGAGCCGAGGAAGACGCGCGCCTCGCCGCCGTCCAGGGTGACCGGGGCGGGCACGTGGTGCCGGAAGTCCGGGGCGGTGTCGCGGTGTTCGGAGGGCAGTGCCACCCAGAGCTGGACGCCGTGCAGGACCGAGGTGTCCGGCGTGGACACCTCGGAGTGGCTGATGCCGTGGCCGCCCGTCATGAGGTTGACCTCACCGGGCCTGACGAACGCGTGGCTGCCGAGGCTGTCCCGGTGTTCGATCACCCCGCTGAACAGCCAGCTGACCGTCTGGAGGCCGATGTGCGGGTGGGGCGCGACGTTCATGCCGCCCGACTCCGGGACCTCGTCGGGGCCGTAGTGGTCGGCGAAGCACCAGGCCCCGATCAGCGTGCGGGCCCGTTGGGGCAGGGTGCGGCGCACCTTCATGGCGCGCGGGCCACCGAGCGGGACGTCCCGCGCGGTCAGGATCTCCACACCGGCGGCGGGCGCCCCGTCCTGCGGTGCCCCGCACCTGACCTCGGCGGGATGCGCTTCCGTGTTGCTCACCGCTTCGTCCTCCCACTCGACCCTGAAAGTTTCATTTTCAACATCTATGGTTCGATGATAGGACGTGAGCTTCACCCGCGCGCAACGGAGGGCACCCGACATGACGCAGACGCCTGTACGCACCGAGGCAGGCATTCCCCAAGGCGCCGACGAGCGGCGGGTGTTCGTCGACAAGCAGAGCCCCGATGCCTACACCGCACTGCGCGCGACGGCGGAGGCGGTCCGGGGCGTCGCCGACGCGGCCGGGCTGGACCGGACCCTCGTGGAACTGGTCAACATCCGCGTCTCCCAGCTCAACGCCTGCGCCTACTGCCTCAACGTGCACACCAGGGCCGCGCTGCGGGGCGGCGAAACGACCCAGCGGCTCGGGGTGCTGCCCGCCTGGCGCGACACCGAACTGTTCTCGCCCGCGGAACGCGCCGCGCTCGCCCTCGCCGAGGCCACCACGCACCCCGCCGACGCGGGCGCGCAGAGCGCCGCGTACGCGCAGGCGCGGGGTGTCCTGTCGGACGACCAGATCTCCGCCGTGATCTGGGTGGCGATCAGCATCAACGCCTTCAACCGGGTCTCGGTCCTGAGCAAGCACCCGGTGCGCGGCGCCGCGCGCGCCTGACCGCCGGTGCGTCCCTTCGGTCCGACGGGTCCGGCGACATTCGTACAAGACCCGGGACGGGCCCCCGGCGCACCATTCCGGCATGAGTCAGTACGACGCCGATCTCTCGCACGGCATGCACGTGGTGCACGACGGCCCGCCGCAGGCGCCGCCCCTCCTGCTCATCCACGGTTCCGGTGCCTCGGGCGCCTCGTGGGGCCCGGTGGTCCCGGCACTGGCCGAGCGCCATCACGTCCTGCGCGTCGACCTCCCGGGCTCCGGCACGTCCCCGCCCGTCCCCTCGTACGACGTACCGGAGCAGGCGGGCCGGGTGGCGGCGCTCCTCGACGACCTGGGGCTCCGGTCCGTGACGGTGGCCGGCCACTCCAGCGGCGGCTACGTGGCCACGGCGCTCGCCGAGCGGCGCCCCGATCTGGTGGCGGCGATCACCCTCATCAGCACGGGTCCGGCTCTGGACGCGCTCCTGCCCCAGCCGGTGATCCTCCGGCTGCTGCTGGCCCCGCCCCTCGGCCCGCTGCTGTGGCGGCGGCGCACGGACGCGATGCTCCGCAAGGCGATCGAGGCGACGGCTGCCGGCCCCGTCGACATCCCGGCCGACCTGCTCCACGACCTGCGGAGCACCACGTACCGCTCCTTCCGGACGGTGGCGCGCGGGAACACCGCCTACCTCGCCGAGCGCGGCGTGCCCGAGCGCCTCGCCGCCCTCACCCTCCCGGTGCTGGTGCTCTTCGGTGCCGCCGACCCGCGCTGGGACCCGTCGTCGGCGCACCGGTACGAAGCCGTGCCCGACGCGCGGCTCGAGCTGCTGCCGGGCGTCGGACACCTGCCGCCGCTGGAAGCGCCCGGACCGACCGGCGAGGTGCTGCTGGGCTTCACCGCCCGGGACGCGGACCTCCCGGCCGTCGGCCCCGAGACCTAGACTGATCGCGTGTTGTCCACCGAGACACCGACCGGGGCGCCGCCCGACTGGTCGATCGTGGACGTCGCGGTCCCGCCTCCCTCGGCCCGGCTCGCGGGGGTCGCCATGGCCGGGTTCAGCCAGCACGTGTCCGCCTTCGTGGACATGGCCATGGTCGCGCATCCGTCCGTCACCCTGCTCATCGACCTGAGCGACGGCGACGGCGTCCTGTACAGCGCCCGGGACCGGCGCGGGCACGGCAGCTTCGTCGTCGGGCTCGCCCCGGGGGAGCTCAGGGCGGCGGGCCGGGTGGGCGCGTGCCTCCAGATCCGGCTGGAACCGGTGGTGGCGGCCACGGTGCTCGGCCCGGCGGCGGCGCTCGGCGGAAGGGTGGAGTCGTTCGAGGACGTCTGGGGCCGCGAGGCGGAGCGGGTCCAGGACGAGTTGCGCGCCGCCGGGTCGTGGAACGAGCGGTTCGCGCGCGCGGCGGACCTCCTGCGCCGGCGCGCGGCGGACCGGCCGCCGGTCGATCCCGAGGTCGCCCACACCTGGCGGACGACGCTGGGCAGCCGGGGGCGCGTACGGGTCGACGGCCTGGCCGAGGAGGTCGGCTGGAGCCGCAAGCGGCTGTCGGCCCGCTTCCACGCCCAGCTCGGCATCACGCCCAAGCGGGCCGCCCGACTGGTGCGGTTCGACCACGCGGCCCACCTGCTCGCGGGCGGCCTGACCCCGGCCTCCGTCGCCTTCGAGAGCGGCTACGTCGACCAGTCCCACCTGCACCGGGAGGTCAAGGCGTTCACCGGGCTGACCCCCGCGGCCGTGGCCGGCGCACCGTGGCTCGCGATCGACGACGTCGCGTGGCCGGACACGTCACCGGCGCGGCCCCCGGGCTCCACGGGGTCCGCGGGGGCCGCGGGGGCCGCACCGCGCCGAATGGCACCTCCCGGCCGTGCGTGGAATCGTGGACGGACGGCATTCACAGATGCCCGCTGACACGGACGCGCACGGAGCAGACGTCTTCCGAAGGAGGCCCGCATGTCCTCGAAGCGACGCCGGAAGAAGAAGGCACGCCGCAACTACCCCGCCAACCACGGACGGCGGCCCCAGTCCTAGGGGGCGCCCGTCCAGGCACGTCCCCCCGGCCCGCGGGCCGGGGGGACGTGGCCGTCAGTGGCCCGCGACCGTTCCGGACAGCTCGTTGGTCCCCTTCGGCAGGGTGACCGAGGCGCGCTTCTCGCCGGTGTCGAGATCGATGGCGTGCACGGCCTTCTTCCCCGGTTCGGACACGTACGCGGTGTGGCCGCGGACGAACAGGGTGGGCCGCGCCTGCTGCCAGTCCAGGGGCTCCTGCCACTTCCCCACGGCCGGGATCCTCTTGCGCACCGTGCCCTTGTCCGGGTCGATGACGTGGAGGGCGCCGTCGGTCCCGAGGACCAGCGCCTCGCCGTGCGGTCCACGGGCGAGGGAGCGGAACGAGTAGCTGGTGCCCAGCTCCACCAGGCGCAGCTTCGCCGTCTCGGTGTCGATCAGGGAGACGCGGGTCGGCCGTTCCAGTTCGGCGTCCGGGTCGGTCTTGTAGTCGCCGAGGAGTACGGGGGACGCGTCGCTGCCCGCCTGGTTGCCGATCCGGCCGTAGTCGTCGGGGGCGTCGACCTTGGTGAACCGGCCGTCCTTGTAGATCAGGACGCCGTCCTCGCAGCCCAGGGCGACCGCCTCGCCCCGGGCGGCGGCCTCCCCGTGCACGCCCGGGCAGTTCTCGTTGCGGGCGATCTCCTTGTTGTCCTGGTCCAGGACCAGGGCACCGGTCCGCTTCTCCTCGTCCCCGAGGGTGGTGAGGAGTCGCCCGTCGCTCAGTTCGATGGCCACGCCGTGGTGGGCCCGCGCGGAGGTGTAGGTGCGTCCGTCCGGCTTCTCGCCGGCGCCCAGGTCGCCCGGTTCGAAGACGTTGACCTCTCCGGTGCCGTCGGTGAAGAGCACCGTCTTCCCGGCGTGGCGGACGACATGGCCGGGCTTCGCGCCCCGGTACTCGATGCCGGTGAGGGTCTGTGCGGTGGCGTTCAGGACGCGGAAGCCGTTGTCGGTGGAGAGGACCACGTGGTCGTCGTCGCCCGCGGGGTTGACGCGGTTGAAGCCGGGCAGGTCGATGGTCCTGGTGAGGTCGAGGGTCTTGCCGTCGAGGACGTACAGGCCGCCGTCGAAGGTGGCGACCAGCGGGTCCCGCACCGAGGCCGTGGGCGTGGCGGTCCCGGCGCCCTGGGACTTGGCGTCGGACGAGGAGGTGTCGTCTCCCCCGCACGCGGTCAGGACCGTGGACACCGCGAGGGCGAGTGCCGTACCGGTGAGGGCCCTGGTGCGTATGGACGTGTTCAACTGTGCGTTCCTTTCGGGCTGCCGACGGTCAGTCCGTCGGTCAGGGCGGTGGTGTTGGCGCGCATCATCCGCAGGTAGGTGGCGGCGCCCTCGTTCTCGGCGGTCAGGGACTCGGAGTACAGCTCGACGACCCGCACCCCGTCGCCGAGTTCGGTGCGCAGGACCTCGGCGAGCCGCTTGGGCTGCGAGGAGTCGGCGAACACCGTGCGGACCCCGGCCTTCTCCATGGCCCGGGTCAGCGAGCGCAGGTCGGAGGAGCTGGGGGAGGCCAGCGTCGTGCCGCTGGGGATCACGGCGCCGATGACGCGGAAGCCGAAGCGGTCGGCGAGGTAGCCGAAGACGTGGTGGTTGGTCACCAGGTTGCGCCGCTCCTCGGGCACCCGGTCGAAGGACTTCTCCATGAAGGCGGTGAGGTCCTTCAGTTGGGCGTCGTAGCGCGCGGCGTTGGCCCGGACCGCCTCGTCGTCCACGCCCTTCACGTGTTCGCTCACGCGATCGGCGATGAGGCGGGCGGCCGTGCGCACGCGGTCGGGGTCGGTCCAGAAGTGCGGGTCGGGCTGCCCCGCTTCCCCCTCGGGTCCGCCGTCCGTGCCGGTGTGGAAGGTGAGGGGGTCGACCGCCCTGCCCACCTCGAAGGTCGCCACGCCCGCCTCGCGGGCGGCGTCCATGTGCCGCAGGACGTTCTCCTCCAGGCCGAGACCGTTGAAGACCACGAGGTCCGCCCGCTCCAACTGGGCGGCCTGCACGGCCGACAGTCCGAAGGAGTGCGGGTCCGCGTCGGGCTTCATCAGGACCGTGACCTCGGCCTGGTCGCCGACGACCTGGCGGGTGATGTCGCCCAGGATGTTGGTGGTGACGACGATGCGGGGCTGTTCCTCCGTGCCGGTGCAGGCCGTGGCGGTGGCGGCCGCGACCAGGGCGAGCAGTCCCGCCAGGAGGCGGCGCAGCCGTGCCACTCCGACCCGTGCGCGCGTCGTCCCCCTCATCGGCCGGTCTCCGCCATCAGGCCCGGTGCGATGTCGAGGCCGAAGGAGCGCGCGACGCGCAGGTCGTCGTTGTAGTCGATCTCGTAGACGCGTTTGCCGGTGCGGTCGTTGACGTAGGCGCGGCTGCGGTCGACCTCGACGACGGGTGCGACCGCGCCGGTGGCCGCCTTCCCGGCTCCGGTCAGCAGGGGCTCGGTCCGGGCCGTGTGCCTGCCGGTGGCGATGTCGTAGCCGTGCAGGGCGCCGTCGGTCTCCAGGACGAGGAGCGGGGAGCCCTCCCCGGCGGTGTTGGCCGCCAGGACCGGCCCGGTCCGCACCCGGGTCCAGGCGCGGTCGGTCACGTCCAGCACCCACACGGCCCGCTCCCCGGCGGGCGCGGTCAGGGTGTCGCTGCCGGCCCGGTGGCGGAAGGCCGTCGCCCGTTCCTTCTCGGGCACGTCCTGTCCGTACGGGATCCGCGCGGCCGTGAACGTCCCGTGCTCGGCGCTCACGAGCAGGGCCCCGTCGGCGCACCCCAGGACGACGCCGCGGCGGGTGACGGCGTCCCCCCGGGGCCGTTCGCACCTCGCGTCCGGCGAGGCGACGGGGCTGCCCTCGCGGTCGTACACCGTG
Source organism: Streptomyces sp. NPDC102490 (assembly GCF_044765285.1). NCBI lineage: Bacteria > Bacillati > Actinomycetota > Actinomycetes > Kitasatosporales > Streptomycetaceae > Streptomyces > Streptomyces sp. NPDC102490. Next base: position 127,329 of record NZ_JBIWJU010000009.1, on the reverse strand, counting down.
ACCTCGGCGGAGTCCTCGTCGCCGGTGAGCGCGACGAGGTGTTCCCCGTACGGGACGACGGCGCCGGCGTGCGCCCCGTCGAGCGTCCGGGCGGGCCCGACGTCGCCCTCCTCCAGTGCCGTCCGGTCGTACAGCGTCGTCCGGCCGTCCCGGTCGGTCACCGCGGTCACCGCGGCGTCGCTGCGGATCTCGGCGCCCCGGCCGGCCGGGAGGTCGCCGACGTCGCGTATCGCCGCCCGGTAGTAGTGCACGTGGTCGCCGTGGTCCACCGTCCAGGCACCGCCGTCGACGACATGCGTGCCGCGGTCGGTGGGAAAGAAGCCGAAGCGGCCGTCGGTGCTGAGCCCGGCGGCACCGGGCACCGGTGCGGTCTCGTGCACCTTGCCGGTGACGAGGTCGAGCACCCGGCTCGCGCCGGTGCCCGGGTCGCCGAGGAGCAGCCGGGACTGTTCCTCGGCCGCTTCCCGCGCCCCTTCGACGTAGCCGTGCGGGGTGGCGGACGGCTCGGTCGCGGCCGGCTCCGGCCCGTCGTCCGCCCGCCCGGAGCAGCCCGTGGCGAGCAGCGCGGCGGTGAGGACGAGCGCGGTCGGGAGCCGGCGCGTGGCGTGTCTGCGGACGGTGGGGTCCATCGTCTCGGATTTCCTTCAGTCGACTGTCGGGACGGGGGCGGCGGGGCGGGCACGCAGGTGCCGCAGGCCGGACGCCGCGTGGGAGAGGAAGAAGAGGGCGACCGCCACGGCCGAGACGGTCGCACCGGCGGCGGTGCTCAGATGCCAGGACAGGAGAAGCCCGGCGTACGTGGCGGTGACGCCGAGGAGTGCCGCGAGGACCATGACGCCGCGCACGCCGCGCGCCCAGGGCAGGGCCGCGGCCGGCGGGGCGATGAGCAGGCCGAGGACGAGCAGGGTCCCGACGATGTGGAAGGAGGCCACGATCGCAAGGCCCAGCAGGGCAAGGAGCACCGCGTGCGCGAGCCGGGGGCGCAGGCCGAGGGTGTGGGCCTTGCGCGGGTCGAACGCGAGGGCGAGGAAGGCCCGGTGGCCGAGCACGGAGACGAGCAGGGCCACCAGCAGTGCGGCGCCCAGCAGGAGCAGATCCTTTTCGCGGACGGCGAGGACGTCCCCGAAAAGGATGCCGGTCAGGTCCACGGCGAAAGACTGCGACCGCGACACGATGATCACGCCGAGCGAGAGCATGCCGACGAAGAGCAGCCCTATGCCGGTGTCCTGGGAGAGCCGCGGCGTACGGCCGAGAACGGTGACGCCGGCCGCCATGACGGCCGCGCTCGCCACCGCTCCCAGCAGCAGGTTGCCGCCCAGCAGCGCCGCCAGCGCGACCCCGGGCAGCAGCCCGTGGGACATGGCGTCACCGAGGAAGGCCATCCCCCTGAGCACGACCCAGGTGCCGGCCAGTGCGCAGATGGCGGACACCAGGATGCCGCCCCACAGGGCTCTTTGCACAAACGTCACGTCGAACGGGGCCGTCAACCAATCCATGCGGGGGACACTACAATGAAAATCATGTTCAATAAATCCCGTCCTTCGCCTTCCGCCGCCCCGGGGCGGCCGTCGCACGCCCGTCTGACCGGGCTGTGCGCCGGCTATCCGGGACGACCGGTGTTGAGGCAACTCACGTGCGAGATACCGGCGTTGGCCGTCACGGCGCTCGTCGGCCCGAACGGGAGCGGCAAGTCCACGCTCCTCGGTGTGCTGGCCGGTGTGATCCGCCCGACATCGGGAGACCTCCACCGGGACGGCGAGCGGCCACCCGCCTATGTGCCGCAGCGTGGCGCCGTCGCGGACGCCCTGCCCCTGACCGTCCGGCAGGCCGTGGAGATGGGGCGGTGGGGTGAGCGCGGGCCGTGGCGCCGGCTGAACCGCCGGGACCGGCTGGTCGTGGACTCGGCGCTCGGCCGGCTCGGCGTCGCCGACCTCGCCCCGCGTCAGCTCGGGGAGTTGTCGGGCGGTCAGCGCCAGCGCGTCCTCATCGCGCAGGGACTCGCCCAGCAGGCCGACCTGCTCCTCCTGGACGAACCGACCACCGGCCTCGACCCGGAGGCCCGGGAGCGCATCACCGCGCTCCTGGCGGAGCTGGTGTCCGACGGCGTGACGGTCGTCCACGCCACGCACGATCTGGAGGCCGCACGCTCCGCCGAGGCCTGTCTGCTGCTGCGCGAGGGCACCCTCGCGGGACACGGCCACCCCGGCCGCGTCCTCACCGACTCGGCCCTGGCGCAGGTCTGGGCCGTTGCCGGACCTGCGGGCCCTTGATAGGCAGGTGGTGTCCCGGAGGGTTTCGGCCCGCCCGAGCACCTCTCGACCCGACGGCCCGGCACCCACGCACCGGAGATGACCCCATGAAGATCAGCCTTACCAGCGTCTTCGTCGACGATCAGGCGCATGCCCTGCGCTTCTACACCGAGACGCTGGGCTTCCTGAAGAAGCACGACGTGCCGGTGGGAGCGGGCGGGGACCGGTGGCTGACCGTGGTCTCGCCCGAGGCCCCCGACGGGACCGAGCTGCTGCTGGAGCCCTCCGCGCATCCCGCGGTGCGCCCCTACCGGACGGCGCTGGCCGAGGACGGCATCCCGGCCGCGTCCTTCACCGTGGACGACGTACGCGCGGAGTACGACAGGCTGCGCGGACTCGGCGTGCGCTTCATCCAGGAACCCCTGGAGACGGGCACGGTCACCACGGCGGTCCTCGACGACACCTGCGGCAACCTGATCCAGATCATGCAGGTCCGCTAGCGTCGCTCCGGGAGGTCGGTCACCTCCGGGACGGCACGCCTCCGGGCGCGATCGGGACCGCGCGGCCGTCGTCCCGCGGACGTCACCCGCGGGGCGGGCGGAACTGGGGTCCGTAGGTGCCCCGGGCGCCCGGGATGCCGGTCTCCATCAGCTCCAGCGCGGGAGCCTCCAGCCCGCGCATCGTCCGCACGGCCGAGCCCAGGGTGCGCGCGTCGCCGTGGGCCCAGGCCGCCTCCAGGGTGCTCAGCACCTTGGCGTAGGCGGTGTCGAACCGGTCGAGGAGGCCCGCCACCCGCCGCGGCGGGTCGGGCCAGCCACCGGCCGGGACCCGGGCCATGGGGCGTGCGTCGGGGAAGGGCACGGGGGCGCCGGTGAACCGCCAGCCGTCGTCCTCCTGGCGCAGTTGCCGACCGTGGTAGATCTCGCCGAAGGCGTAGTAGTGGGCCGGGTAGTCGTCGCCGAAGGCGTCCTCGGGGGAGCTGGTGGTGCCCTCGCCCTGCTCCTTGATGATCTCGATCGCCCGCTCGACGCCGTCGAGGTCGGTGACGGGTTCCAACACGTCGGAGCCGATGTGCTGGGACAGCTGTCCACGGGCCGAGAGCGTGGGCGCCGTGGACCGGAAGGCGCGCAGCAGGTCGTCGTAGAAGTGGCCGATGCTGGGCGAGGTGTTCAGGCCGCGGGCGAGGGGTTCCTCCGGGGCTTCGATCGCCATCATCACGTCGTGCACGAAGGGCCTGGTGAGGCCCGAGAGGTAGACGTTCACCCCGTCGCGCACCCCGCCGGGGAGGGGGCCGGGGTAGGCGAGGGCGGCGTCCGTGATCCGCGGCCGGCCGCCCACGGCCACCAGCAGGTTGCAGACGACGCCCATGTGGTACATCTCGTCGCCGATGATGCGCCGGATCAGCCGTGCGACGTGGCTCTGGCGGTCCCCCACGGACCACCATCCGCACAGGTAGGGCGGGATCGTGGCGAGTTCGAGTGCGACGGCGACCTGAAGGGCCTCCCGCAGCCAGTCGACACCGCGGCCCTCCTCGGGGACGGCGAGCAGCCGGGCCACGGACCGGCAGCCGGACACGGTGCCCTCCCTCCGCCCGGCCGCCCGGGCGGGGGCGGCGGCCGAGACGGGGCCGGCCGCCGTCAGAACGGCCGACGCCACGAAGGTCCGTCGCCCGAAGCGGCCACCCGTCCCCGACGATTCCTCGCGCACACCACTCACCCGTACTCCCTCTCCGAGCCGACGCCCGTCTCCGACCGAGACGTCCGGATTCCTCCGACGGCTGGCGAAACTAGCAGCGACGAGGCCGTTTCCCGGGCGGGCGGCACCGAGCGGGGCATCCTCTACCCCGGTCGGCCCTACCCGCGAGGGTGCGGGCCGGGGACCGCCGGGGCGGGCGCCGAGTGGCGTTCGCCGATCAGCGACAACAGCAACCCGTGGGTCTCGGCGTCGGCCGCCGCCACCAGACCGCGGCCCGCGGGACCGACCGGGGCGCCGTCGACTCCGGTGACGACGCAGCCCGCGGCCCGGCACAGCGCGATGCCCGCGGCGAAGTGCACGCTCTCGGTCAGGCCGATGCCGTCGGTGACGTAGGCGGCGCGTTTCCCCGCCGCGACCCAGGCCAGCGCCAGCGTCGTGGACACCACCCGCGGCCGCAGGCGCTGCCCGAACCCGGGGTGGGCGAGCAGGTCGACCGCCCGGAAAGCGGGCGCGCTCGGGAAGGGCGGGTCCAGATTGACGTCGGTCAGCCCGGTGGCCGCGGTGGGCGCCAGCGGAGCGTCGTGGCCGTCGCGCCGGACCCGGGCGCTCGTGCCGTCGGTGAAGAAGACCTCGCCGCCGAACGGGTCGGCCACCGCCGCCGGGCCGTCGCGCAGCGCCACGTTGACGGCCACCTGCATGGTGCCGGCGGCGTAGTTGAGGGTGCCGCACAGGGGGTCGACCAACCATTGGCGTACTCCGTCGGCCGCTCCCTGCCGGCCGCCCTCCTCGCCCCATATCGCGTCCCGGGGCCGGACGCCACGGATGACGTCGAGGATCGCCGCCTCGGCCGCCACGTCGGCGTCGGTGGCGAAGTCCCCGCCGCCCTTGTCGAATCGGGTCAGCCGCTGTCCGTACCGGGCTCGCACGGTCTGCGCGCCGGCCAGGGCGGCGGCGATCGCGACTTCGGTGTCGTCAGGACGCACAGGAGAGTTGATCACGGGGTGCAGCGTAACGGCCGACGTACGCGGGCCTCGGGGCCGACGACGCCGCCGCCGGCCGGCGTCAGGGGGTCCCGGCGCCGCAGGGCCGACCGGTGCGGAGGTTGCTCGTGACGCCGGTGATGACGGAGTCGAGTCGGTCCCGGGTACCGACCAGTTCGGTGATCCGGCCCTCGACACGGTCCCGTTCCGTGGACAGGCGGTCCAGCAGTTCCGGCGTGGCCCTGCCGTCGGCCGTGTACGGCATGAGTTCCACGATGGTCCTGCTCGACAGGCCCGCGGAGAAGAGCTGCTGGATCAGCCGGACGTGGCCGACCGCGCTCTCGGGGTAGTGCCGCTGGCCGCTGCGGCTGCGCTCCGCGACAAGCAGTTCCTGTTCCTCGTAGTAGCGCAGCGCCCGCACGCTGACACCCGTTCTGGCGGCGAGCTCCCCGATGCGCATCCCGCGCCTCCTCTCCCGTTCCGGGCCGTACGACTTGCCCCTCACGTCAACGTCAGGTTTTAGCGTAACTCCCGAGGGCCCCACCCAGTCCCGGGCCTTCTCCCCCACCCCCTGCGGCCAGCAGAAAGAAGGGCCTCGTCATGAGTGCACCCGTCAGCGCGACGGCCGGCGTCGTCGCCACCACCCCACCGGTCGTCTCGGTCAAACCCGTCGTGCTGCCCGCACCCGGGCGCGGCGCCGACCTGCACGTGCGCGTGTCCGCGCCGGTGACCGGGCACGGCCTGCCCGTCGTCCTGTTCGCGCACGGCTTCGGCTCGTCGCTGGACGGCTACGGCCCGCTCGCCGACCACTGGGCCGCCCACGGCTTCGTGGTGATCCAGCCCACCCATCTCGACTCCAGGACCCTGGACCTGCCCGAGGACGACCCACGCAGGCCGGGCCTGTGGCGCTCGCGCGTCGAGGACATGAAGCGGGTCCTCGACGACCTGGACGTGCTGGAGGCGTCCGTCCCCGGCCTCGCCGGACGGCTGGACCGAACCCGCGTCGCGGCGGCCGGCCACTCCTTCGGCGGCCAGACGGCGGGCATCCTGCTGGGCCTGCGCGTCCGCGACCCCGCCACCGGCCGGGCGGCGGACCTCTCCGACCCCCGGGTCAAGGCAGGCGTGCTGCTCGCCACGGCCGGCGCCGGCGGCGACGCCCTGACGCCGTTCGCCGCCGAGCACCTCCCCTGGCTGCGGCACCCCGACTTCACGCACATGACCGCCCCCGCCCTCGTGGTCGCGGGTGACAAGGACGACCTCCCGTTCACCGTCCGCGGCGCGGACTGGACGGCCGACCCGTACGTCCTGAGCCCCGGCGAGAAGAGCCTGCTGACGCTCTTCGGGGCGGAACACTTCCTCGGCGGCATCTCCGGCTACGGGGCGGCCGAGACCACCGACGAGAACCCCGCCCACGTCGCCCTGGTCCAGCGCGTCACCCTCGCCTACCTCCGCCACACCCTCGGCATCGACAGCACCGCCTGGACAAGGACCCAGAGGGACCTGTCCGGGGACACCGATCCCCTCGGACGGCTCGAGTCCAAGAGGGCGGCCGACTGACGACGCAGTATTGACACGGTCATGTCGGCCGCTTGTATGGTCTAGGCCAACAGAACTCGCCGCTCCGTTTGCGGAGTTGAGCCCTGCCGGGGTCCCACGCCCCGGTGGGGACGGTGAGTGCGCGTCACCTTCGCGCCTCCTGGCCCCACCCACGAGAGGCCGTACTCGGCGTGCGCGCGGTCCCCCCACACACGGCCGCGCTTGCCCGGGGGACGGCCGGATGTGAAGGAGTTCCCATGCACGCACGTCGGAAGACCGCTGCCCTGATCGGCGCGGCCCTCGCCCCTGTCGTGGCCGTGAGCCTGCCCGCCTCCTCGGCGAGCGCGCACGGTTACATCTCCGACCCGCCCAGCCGTCAGGCCCAGTGCGCCGCGGGCACGGTGGACTGCGGTGACATCACGTACGAGCCGCAGAGCGTCGAGGGCCCCAAGGGCCTGACCAGTTGCAGCGGCGGCAACAGCCGCTTCGCGGAGCTGGACGACGACGGCAAGGGCTGGAAGGTCACCCCGGTGTCGAAGACCACGACGTTCTCGTGGCGGCTCACCGCGCAGCACGCCACCAGTACCTGGGAGTACTACGTCGGCGGTCAGCGGATCGCGCTGTTCGACGACGGCGGCGCGAAGCCGGGCGCGGTGGTGAACCACCAGGTCGACTTCGGCGGGCTCACCGGACAGCAGAAGGTCCTGGCCGTGTGGAACGTCGCCGACACGTCCAACGCGTTCTACGCCTGCATCGACGTCAACGTCGGCGGCTGACGGGCCGGGTGGAGCGGTCCTGGAGCGGCCGTGCCCCCTCCCGGGTGCACGCGCCGCTCCCCCCTCCCCCTCCCCGCGCCGCCCTCCCTCCCTCCCCCCCACATCGAGCAGGAGCCTTATCGTGCAGCACCGCAAGCTCGCACTGCTGGCCGCCACCGGTGCGGCCGCCGCCCTGTGCACCCTGACCACGGCGCCGTCGGCCGTCGCCCAGAAGCCCGAGCAGCCCGGCACCCGGGCCGCCGCCGAATTCGTGGTCAGCGAAGCCCAGTTCAACCAGATGTTCCCGAACCGGAACTCCTTCTACACCTACAGCGGCCTCACCGCCGCGCTCAGCGCCTACCCCGGGTTCTCGAACACCGGCAGCGACACGGTGAAGAAGCAGGAGGCAGCCGCCTACCTCGCCAACGTCAGCCACGAAACCGGCGGACTGGTGTACGTCGTGGAGCAGAACACCGCCAACTACCCGCACTACTGCGACGCCTCCCAGCCGTACGGCTGTCCGGCCGGCACGGACAAGTACTACGGGCGCGGGCCCGTCCAGCTGAGTTGGAACTTCAACTACAAGGCCGCCGGGGACGCCCTCGGCATCGACCTGCTCAACCAACCCGACCTGGTCCAGAACGACTCGGCCGTGGCCTGGAAGACGGGCCTGTGGTACTGGAACACCCAGTCCGGGCCCGGCACCATGACCCCGCACGACGCCATGGTCAACGGCGCCGGGTTCGGGGAGACCATCCGGTCCATCAACGGCAGCCTGGAGTGCGACGGGCGCAATCCCGCGCAGGTCCAGAGCCGGATCGACAACTACGAGCGCTTCACCCAGCTCCTCGGTGTCGAGCCCGGCGCCAACCTGAGCTGCTAGCGGGCCGAGCCCGGGCCGTCCGCCCCCTCGTGCCCACCGGGCCGCCCGGTCGCGAGGGGGCCGCGCCGGCGGCCGAACCGGCGTCCCGGGCGGCGTCGCCAGTCGTCGTCGGGCGACAGGAGCGGGGACCTGCGATCCGCCTCGGCCCGGCTCTCGACGTGGGACGCGTACGCCGTGGCACGGAACGCCTCCTCGTAGGAGGCCAGGGCCGCGCCCATCGCGCCGCCCGCCGTGCCCCGGCGGCGTACGCGCGACGCCAGCCAGGTGAGGAAGCCGAGGACCGCGGCGAGGCCACCGGCGAGGAGCACGTACGGCAGAAGCGCAGCCATGGGCACGAGCCTAGCGGCCGGGCACGCGTCACTCCCCCGGCCCGTGGCCCGCTCCGGGCGCGCCGAGCCGTGCGAGGTCCTCGGCGTCCGGCTCCTCCAGCAGGAACCCCGCACCGCCTTCGAGCATCCCGGCGATCTCGGCCGAGCGCGGGAGCATCGTCTTCTCGTAGGTGCGCACCGCGTCGTCGACGGTGGCGGAGCCGGCGAGGGCGAGGGCGAGTTCGGCGCCGTCGAGCATGGCGAGGTTGACGCCGACGCCGAGCGGGGGCATCAGGTGCGCGGCGTCTCCCAGGAGGGTCACGCCGGGCGTGTGCCGCCAGGTGTGCGGCACCGGCAGGGCGAAGAGCGGGCGGTCGACGTAGGCGCCGTCGTTCTCGGTGATCAGGCGGAGTATCCACGGTGACCAGCCCGCGTACTCGGCGAGGAGCCGGGCGCGGATGCCGTCGGTGTCCTGCGGACGCAGGCCGCTCGCCGCCATCCAGTCCAGGGCGACCCGGCGCATGATGTAGACGCGCATGTGTCCACCGCTGTTGCGCTGCGCGAAGAGGCCGCGCTCGCCGTCGGCCACGTGGGCGCTGCCCCGGCCGACCAGTTCGGACAGCTCCGGATGCGCGGATTCCATCGCGTCGAACCACGCTTCGAGGAAGCCGACGCCGGTGTAGCGCGGTACGGCGTCGGACACCGCCGCCCGGACGCGGGAGAAGGCGCCGTCCGCTCCGATCACCAGGTCCGTCTCCACGGTGCTCCCGTCGGTGAACGTCAGAGTCCGCGGCCCGTCGGCCGGCCCGCCCACCGCTTCCAGGCCGTGTCCCCACCGCACCGTCCCGGCGTCGAGCGAGCGCAGCAGGAGGTCCCGGAGCTGACCGCGGTCGATCTCCGGGCGGGCCGTCTCGCCCGCGTCCGGCAGCCGGTGGGCGAGGAGGCGCCCCGCGCTGTCGAAGCGGCGCTCTTCCTGGCTCTCGCACCGGGCGAGCGCGAAGAACTCCTCCAGCAGGCCCGCTTCGCGGAGCGCGAGCTGGCCGTCCTCCTCGTGCAGGTCGAGCGAGCCTCCCTGGTCCCGGGAGGCGGCGTCCGGATCGCGGTCGTACACCGTCGCCGCGATGCCGTGCTGCCGCAGGACGCGGGCGCAGGTGAGCCCGCCCGGGCCCGCGCCGATGATGCTGATCCGCGCGGTCGCGGGAGTCGGAGAGTTCATGGTGGTTCCTTCTGTCGATGGGCCCCGTGGAACCACCAAAGCAGAAACGAGTGAGAAAGTGCAACTGTTCCAGTTTCTTAGTCGGTCAGATTTCTCCCTCGATCTGGTTTCTGTGTCGTTCCAGTGGTGCGTTAGAGTGGAGCCATGCCCGACTCCCCGACTCCAGGCCGTCGCGAGCGAAAGAAGGCCGCGACCAGGCAGGCCATCGCCGACGCCGCGCTCGAACTCTTCCTGGAGCACGGGTTCGACCGGGTCAGCGTCCGCGATGTCGCCGAACGGGCCGATGTCTCGACGACGACCCTCTTCGCGCACTTCCCGAGCAAGGAGGCGCTGGTCTTCGACCGTGAGCAGGACGTCGACGCCGCGCTGGCCGCCGCCGTCCGCGAGCGGCCCCGGGGGCAGGGAGTGGTCGAGGCGCTCCGCGCGCACGCCCTGGAGACCTGGGTGCCGATCGTGACCGATCCGCGCCGGGCGAGCTTCACCGCTCTGGTCAGCGACACGCCCGCGCTCCGCGAGTACGGGGAGCGCATGTGGATGCGACACGCCGACACACTGAGCGCCGTGATCGCGGAGGAACTCGGCCGGGAGCCGGACGATCCGGCGTGCGCGGCACTGGCCCGGTTCGTCCTGGAGGTCCCCGCCCTGACCGCGGGACGGCCCGATCCCCGCGCGACCGTGGAGACGGTGTTCGACCTGCTCCTGCACGGCTGGCACTCGCAGACCGGCCCGCCGGACGCGACGGCGGGCGACGCGCCGGACTGAACCGGCCCCGGCGACCGCCCAGCCCGGTGGCCGGGTGGTCCGGCGTGCCGGGCGGTCCGGCGTCCGCTCAGGCGGCCCGCGGGTAGTCGGGCAGCTTCAGGGCCGAGTGGGCCGCGCGGCCCTCCTGCGCGCTCGCGGTCACCATCGACCTCGCCGCCGCCTCCGGGTCGCGCAGCAGGGCGTTGCGGGCCTCGATCTCCTGCCACGTCGCCGGGGTCACCGCCGAGCCGCCGCTGGTGGCCAGCGCCTGGTTGCGCTCCGCGAAGGGACGGACGCGGCGCTCGTAGGCCGCGAACGCCTCGGCGTGGTCCGCGTGCGTCGCCAGTTCGCCGGCCAGGACGTACGCGCCGACGAGCGCGACGCTCGACCCCTGGCCGGAGATGAACGACGTGGCGTGCGCGGCGTCGCCCGCCAGGACGACACGCCCGTGGGACCACGTAGGCATGTGGATCTGGCTCACGATGTCGAAGAAGAGGTCGTCCGCCTCCCGCATGCCCTCGACCAGGCGCGGCAGGTGCCAGACCTGTTCGGGGAAGCGCGCCGCGACCAGGTCCCGCTGGGCCCGGGGGTCGCGGAAGGCCTCGAAGGGCGGGGTGTCGCGGGTGAAGGTGAGGAAGCCGTGCAGCCGGTCGGAGGGCTCGTGGGCGTAGAGGACGGCGCTGCGTCCCGGTTCGTTCCAGATGACGGCCTCGTGCGCGAGCCCGAACTCGTTCGGCAGCGTGAAGCCCGCGAAGACGTGGCCGAGATAGCGGTGGAACGGCTCCTCCGGGCCGAAGACCAGCCTGCGCGTGTTCGAGTGCAGTCCGTCCGCGCCGACCACCAGGTCGAAGGTGCGGCGCACACCGCTGTCGAAGACGACGTGCACGGCGTCCCCGGCGTCGTCGAGCGTCGCGATCGAGTCGTTGAAGAGGAACTCGACCCGGTCCCGCAGCGGGGTGGAGAGCACGTCGGCCAGATCACCGCGCCGGACCTCGAGGTCGACCCCCGCCTCTCCCCCGGTCAGTTGCTCGGGCTGCAGCGAGCCGACCGTCTCCCCCGCCGCGTCCACGAAGGTGATCCGCTGGCTGTCGACGTGCGCCTTGCTCAGCGCCGGCAGCAGGCCCATGCGGTCCACGGCCTCGCGGGCCGTGCCGCGCACGTCGATCGCGTATCCGCCCCCACGGACGGCGGCGGCCTTCTCGACGACGGTCACCTCGAAGCCGTACCGGTCGAGGCAGTGCGCGAGCGCGGGGCCCGCGATACTTGCTCCGGAGATCAGTACGCGACGAGCGGGACGGGACGCGTGGTTCATGGCTTCTCACCCTTTCCCCGGGACGGATCCCGGGAAGACGGAGGCACGTGCTGTCACAGAGACGGAAAACATACGTACCTTAGGTATCTTCATGGAGGCCATACGGCACCCTCCCAGACACCGGCCACTCCCCACGATATAGATACCTAAGTCAGGTATGCAAATGGAGACCCCCATGACCCCCGAACCCGCCGAACCCGCCGGGCCGGCCGCCTCGGACGACCCGCACTCCGACCTGCTCGCCGTGCTGCCGCGGATCACCCAGCTCAGCGCGGCCTTCAACAAGGGCCGGCTCACGGAACGCGCCGCCGAGGCGGCCGGGCTCGCCCTCGACCGTCCCGCCATGGGCGTGCTGGTGACCCTCCGTACGGTCGACCAGCCGCTGCGGATCGGCGAGATCGCCGACCGGATGCAGGTCGTGGGTCCGCACGTCACCCGCCAGGTGCAGGCGCTGGAGAAGCGCGGTCTGGTCCACCGGGTCGCCGACCCCCACGACCGCCGCGCGAGTCTCATCGAGCCGACCGGGGCGGGCATGGAGGCCGCCAACCGGTATGTGACGTCCGTGCTCGGCTGGTTCGCCGAGGCGCTCGCCGACTGGCCGCAACAGGACCGCGAGGACCTCACCCGCCTCCTCACCCGCCTCGCCGACGACGTGACGGCGCGTCTGGCGCGGTTCGACGCGGAGGAGTGAGCAGAGGGACCTACCCGGCGGTGGAGCGGGCCCGCCACAGGTCGCGCAGGAGGGCGATCTCGGACATGTGGTGGATGAACTCGAGGTTGTCCCCGGCCACGACGCCGATGTAGGGGTCGTCGGGGTCGGAGCCGTACGGGTACTGGGAGAAGCCGACGGTGTCGAGCTGCTCCTCGGTGACGTGGGCGACGTCCTCGCGCCAGCGGTCGATCACCGCCCAGAACCGTTCGAGTTCCAGGGCGGCGGAGGGGGTGAAGTCGACCAGCAGCCGCGGGTCCCGGCGTCGTTCACCGAAGGTCCACTCCCACTGGCCCGCGAAGCAGGAGTGCAGGTGCGCCAGCCGCCAGGCGATGGTGGTCACCGGCGTCGCGTCGGGCTCCGGCGTGCCGGTGTGGGCGAGGACCTGCTCGACGCGCTCGACGCTCACGCTCCAGTCGTCGGCGATCTTGGCGACCGGCATGCCGCTCGCGGCCTGCCGGGCCACCTCCGCGTACTCGCTCGCCGGGATGTCGGGGGCGCCCTTGTCGAGCACCCACTCGCCCGGCCCGTACGCCCTGGGTGTCACCGCCTCGCCCCGCCGCCGGATCGACCAGCAGCCGGCCACGGGCTCCCACAGGTACTCCTCGTCGCCGAGTCCCGCCAGCCGCACCTGGGCCATCTCCCTGGCCTGGTCGAACTGGTCGAGCAGCACGCCCAACCGATCCGTTCGCGCGCCCTCGATCTCCATGCCCGGCCCCTTCCACGGTTTCCGCGGTACCCCGTGCCCCGCGCCACGCGGCGCTCCGGCGGAGGCCGAGGCTAACGACTCACGTCCCGTGGGCGCGACCGATTTCCCGCCCGCACGGCGACGCGTGCCGCGGTCCGGCCTCAGGCGTCCGCGGACCCGGCCAGGGAACGCGGGCGCAGGTCGGTCCAGTTGGCCTCGACGTAGGCCAGGCAGGCGTCCCGGGTGTTCTCCTCGAAGACGGTCGTCCATCCGCCGGGCACCGCGGCGAAGGACGGCCAGAGCGAGTGCTGGCCCTCGTCGTTCACCAGGACGAGGAAACGGCCGTCGGGGTCGTCGAAGGGGTTGGTGCTCATCCGCGCTACCTCCCACTGAATTAGGTTAGGCTCGCCTAATGCGCGATGAGCTTAGCCTTCTGGATTTCCGCTCCACAAGGAGACGTTCATGACGCCGTCGGGGCCGGACCCCTTCGCCGCGTTCGGGCTGCCCGGCGCGCCCGGCACCGACGCCTTCTGGGCCGCCGTGACAACGCCCGTGGCGGTACCCGACGGTGACGGGTGGACGACCCTGTTCCTGTGGCGCGGGGTGCAGCCGGCGAGCGTCGTCTTCGAGAGCTGGTCGGCCCCGGTGCCGCTGCGCCGGTGGGACGACACGGACTGCTGGTACGCCGAGGTGCGGATGCCGGCGCGGCTGCGGGTGACCTACCAGTTCCTGGTGGGCGACGCGGCGTACGCCGACCCGTGCAACCCGGCGGGCGCGGGCGGCGACCGGTCCATCGCCGCCACCCCGGACGCCCCGGCCCAGCCGCACTGGCCCCCGGTCGGCGCCTGCGATGTCCTGCCGCTGCCCCGCACCCGGCTGCGCTGGACCAGCGAGCGGCTCGGCGGGCGGCGCACCGTGCGGGTCCATCCGGTGGGCGGGGGCGGGCCGTTGGTGCTGCTGCTGGACGGGGACGACTGGCTGTACCTGCACCCGGCGACGGCCGCCTTCGACTCGGCCGTCGCGAGCGGTGAGATGCCTCCGGTCACCCTGGTGTTCCTGCCCGCCAAGGACCGCGGGGCCGAGTTCGGGTGCCGGCCCGCGCTGTGGGAGGCGGTGCGGGACGAGTTGCTGCCCCTGGTGGCCCAGAGCGGGGTACCCGCCGACCCCGGCCGGACGGTGGTCGCGGGGCAGAGCCTCGGCGGGCTGAGCGCGCTGTACGCGGCGCTGGAGTTCCCGGAGTTGGTGTCGCGTGTCGCCTGTCAGTCGGCGTCGCTGTGGTGGACGCCCGGCGCCGAGGATCTGGCGGACCCGTTGGGCGGCCCGGTCGGCGGCACCCTCGCGGCACGCCTGCGCGCGCGTCCCGACCTGTCCGGGCTGCGGATCGCGTTCGACGTGGGCGAGCACGAGACGCGGATGCTCCCCCACTGCGCCCTGGTGGAGACCCTCACCGAACAGGCCGGTGCGACCGTGCGGGTCTCCAGGTCGGCCTCCGGCCACGACCGCGCGGGCTGGCGGCACGCCCTGCTCCGGGACGTGGCCTGGGCCCTCGGGTAGGGGTCACCGCGCCCGGCCCACCGGGCCACCCGGCCACCGGGCCTCCGGGTCACCGAGCCACCCGGCCACCGGCTCACCAGCTCACCGGCCCACCGGGTCACCTGGACCACCCGGCCACCGGATCACCGGGTCACCGGGTCACCGGGTCACCAGCTCACCGGGTCACCGCCAGGCAGTACGCCTCGTCGGTGGCCAGGAGGTTGCGGTGCGTGTCCTCGGCGGTGATGACGCCGTCGTCCAGGACGAGGACGCGGTCGGCGGCGTCCAGGAGGGCGGGGCTGCTGGTGATCACGAGGGTGGTGCGGTCCCGGCGCAGCTTGGCGACACCGCGCGCGATGAGCTGTTCGGTGACCGCGTCCACGGCCGTCGTCGGGTCGCGCAGCACCAGGACGTCGGTGTCGGCGGCCAGCGCGCGGGCCAGGGACAGCCGTTGGCGCTGCCCGCCGGAGAGGTTGGCGCCCCGGTCGCGGACGGCGTAGTCGAGCCCTTCGCGGTGCAGCGCGACGACGTCGGTCAGCATCGACGCCTCGACGGCCTCGGGGACCGTCCGGCTGGTGCCCGACGGGTCGATGTTGGACCGCAGGGTGCCCGCGAAGATCTCGCCGTCGTACGGGTTGACCAGCAGGTGCTCGCGGACGCCCTCGACCGCCAGGTCCGCGAGGTCCCGTCCGCCGACCCGCACCGTCCCCTCGTACCCGCCGGGCGGCACGTGCAGCGCGAGGACCGCCGCGAGGTCGGCCGCCGCCCGGGGCTGGTACGCCGCGACGGCCACGAACTCACCCGCCCGGACCCGGAACCGCACCTTGCGCAGCGCGCCGTGCCGCACGCAGTCGACCTCCAGGTCCCCGCCCGGGGCCGGTCGCTCCGTCCCCGGTGTCGTCACCGGCGGTGCGGTGAGGACGAGGGCCATCCGCTCGGCCGAGGCGCGCGCGATCATCACGTACTTCGGCATCTCAGAGAACAGTTTCAGCGGTTCCATGATGAACTGCGCGAGGCCCACGGCCATGACCAGTTCGCCGATGGTGATCCGGCCCCGGAAGGCCAGCCAGCCCGCCGTGAGGGTGACGGCGGCGGCGAGCACCGCGTTGAGGGCCAGGGCGGTGCCCGCGTAGACGCCGCTCACCCGGGCGACGGTGACGGACTGGCGCTTCGCCTCCGCGCTGACCTCGCGGTAGGAGCGGAACGCCGCGTGGTTGCCGCCGAAGCCGTGCAGCGGGCGCAGGCCGGTGATGAGGTCGGCGACCTTGGCGCCGGCCCGTGCCACCCGGGCCTGCTGCTCGCGGGTGCTGGAGCCGATGCGCTTGGACATCACGCTCAGGACGGACAGGATCGCGACGGTCCCCACGATGACCAGCAGCCCGAGCCGGAGGTCGGCCAGGCCCAGCGCGACCGCGGCGATCAGCACCGCCACGAGCGAGCTGATCAGCAGCGGCACCACCTCGATGATGTCGGCGGTCTGGTCGGCGTCCTCGGTGGCGATGGTCAGCACCTCGCCGGACTTGAGGTCGACGTCCCGGGCCACCGGCTGGAGTCCGCAGCCCGCGACGCGGACCCGCCAGCGGTGCGCCTCGGTCGTGTTGGCCTTCTGGAGGATCCGCATCCCGAACCGCCAGGACAGGGAGACGGTCGTGATGATGACGGCCAGCGCGGCGACGGAGACGCCGAGCGCGTGGAGGCTCCGGTCCCGCATGGTGTGTTCGACGATCAGGCCGAGGGCGATGGGGAAGGCCGTCTCACCGGCCTGGTAGAGGCCCATGAGGACGGTGCCCCAGGCCATCGCGCCGACGTTGCGCCGCAGGGCGGTGCGGAGGATGTCGGACCCCGCGCGGGGCCGCTGTGTGTCAGGAGTGGTCATCGAGGTGGAGGGCAATCGCTTCCGGGGTTCGCAGGGTGAACAGATCGCGGATCGTGATCACTGGACCGTACTCCCGGCGGAGCAGCCCGGTCAGCCGCACCGCCAGCATGGAGTGGCCGCCGAGGGCCACGAAGTCGCTCACGGCGCTCACCTCGTCGTCGTCCAGGTCCAGGGCCTCGGCGAAGAGTTCGCACACCGTCGTCTCGGTCTCCGTCTCCGGCGCGCGCTCCCCCGCCGTGGTCAGCGCGCCCAGCGGCTTGGCCGCCGGGAGCGCCTTGGTGTCGGCCTTGCCGTTCACGGTCAGCGGGATGGCGTCGACCTGGGCGTAGTGCGTGGGGCGCAGGAAGTCCGGCAGTCCGGCGCCCACGTCGGCGGCGACCTCGGCCAGGCCGGCGCCGTCCAGCACGAGGTAGGCGGCCAGCCGGTGGGCGCCGTCGACCTGCGGGTCGGGCTGGGCGACGGCGGCGACGAACCGCACCGCGGGATGGGCGGCGAACACGGCCTCGACCTCGCCGAGTTCGACCCGGTGGCCGCGGATCTTGACCTGCTGGTCGGTGCGGCCGAGGTACATCAGGTTCCCGTCGGGCCGCCGCACCACCAGGTCGCCGGTGCGGTACATGCGCTCGCCGGGGACACCGAACGGGCAGGCGACGAAGCGGTGCGCGGTCTGGGCGGGCTGCCCGAGGTAGCCGCGCGCGATGCCGGCGCCCGCGACGTACAGCTCGCCGGGCACGCCGTCGGGCAGCGGTCGCAGCCACGGGTCGAGCACGTACACGTCCGTGTTGTCGATCGCGACGCCCACCACCGGGTCCGGGCACTCGAAGGTGCCGACGCCGAGGGTGTTGATGGTGTACTCGGTGGGCCCGTACAGGTTGTAGCCGACGGTGCCCTCGGTCTCGGCCAGCCGCCGCCACAGCGCCGGGGTGACGGCCTCGCCGCCGAGCAGCACCAGCGCGGGCCGGCGGGCCGGGTCGTCGAGCAGGCCCTCGGCGACCAGTTGCTGCGCGTAGGTCGGGGTGACGTTGACGACGTCGATGCCGTGCTCCAGGCAGTACGCGACCAGTCGGGGCGCGTCGCGGCGCAACTCCTCGTCGCAGATGTGCACTTCGTGGCCGTCGGCGAGCCACAGCAGCTCCTCCCACGACATGTCGAACGCGAACGACACGGTGTGGGCGACGCGGAAGGTCCGGTGGCCGTGCCGCGCCAGGACCGGTTCGAAGATCCGGCGCTGGTGGTTGACCAGCATGTTGGTGAGTCCGGCGTACTCGGTCACCACCCCCTTGGGCCGGCCGGTCGAGCCGGAGGTGTAGATGGTGTACGCGGGGTGCCGCAGCCGGTGCGGGTCGTCCGGCGCGAAGGTCACGAACGGCTCGGCCTCGGGCAGCGGCCGGTCCAGCTCGATCAGGTCGAGGCCGCCGGTGAGCCGGTGCGAGACCGCGCTGGTCGTGAGGACGGCGTCCGGGCGGGCGTCCGCGACGATCGCGGCGATCCGCTCGTCCGGGTGGTCCAGCTCCAGCGGTACGTAGGCGGCGCCGGTGCGCAGGACGGCGAAGAGGGCCACGATCGAGTCGAGGGAGCGCGGCAGGGCGAGGCCCACGGTCGCCTCGGGTCCGACGCCGCGCCGGGCCAGTACACCGGCCACCGCCCGGCTGCGATCCCGCAGTTGCGCGAAGGTCATGGTGGAGCCGTGGGCGACGAGCGCCGTCCGTCGCGGGTCGCGGTCGGCCGCCCGGTCGAAGCGGTCCACGACGGTGTCCGTGCCGATGTCGGTGCGTGCGGCGGGGCGGGGTGCGGGGGCCAGGCCGGGGAGGGACCCGAGCGGCTCCTCGGACCCGGTGCGCGCGGCGAGGTCGTCGAGCACGCGCAGGTAGTCGTCGAGGAGGCGCCGGGCGCCCTCGGTGTCGTGGTCGCGGTACTCCAGTTTGACGGTGAGCCGGTCGCCCGGGGTGACCACCCACGTGAACGGATAGTGGGTGGAGTCGTCGGCCCGCACCGAGGTGATGCCGTGCCGGGCGTTCATCTCCGCGAAGGCGTCCGGGTCCAGGAAGTTCTGGAGGACGAACAGGTTGTCGAACAGCGTGTCGTGGCCGCCGGCCCGCTGGATCTCGCCGAGCCCGAGGTGCTCGTGCTCCATGGCGTCGACCCTGGCCGCCTGCACGGCCGTGAGGTAGGCGCGGACCGTGTCGTGCGGCCGGGCCCGCGTCCATTGGGGCACGGTGTTGAGCAGCACGCCGACGACGTCGGCCAGCCCTTCGCCCTCCCGGCCGGAGACGGTCACGCCGAAGACGGCGTCGGCGCGGCCGGTGCGGGCGCCGAGGAGGAGGCCGAAGGCGCCGGTCAGCACCGAGTTCAGCGTGACGCCGTACGTCCTGGCGGCAGCCCGCAGCGCGTCGGACTCCTCGAAGGTCAGCGTGTGCACGAGTGCGCGCGGCAGGTCGTCGGTGAGGGCGGGTGCCGGTCCGGCGAGCAGGGTCGGGCCGGGCAGTCCGGCCAGGTGCCGTGCCCAGAAGCGTTCCGACGCGGCCGGGTCCTTGGCGGCGAGGGCCCGGGTGTGGTCCTCGAAGGCCGGCGTGGCGGGCACGGCGTCGAGGGGCGCGCCCTCGACGGCGGCCTCGTAGGCGTCGAACAGGTCGCGCAGGACGATCTCCCGCGACCAGCCGTCCCACAGCAGCAGGTGGTAGCTGAGCAGCAGGCCGTCGCGGTCGTCCGGCAGCCGCACCACGGTCAGCCGGATCAGCGGCGGCTCGCCGGGGTCGAATCCCCGTTCCCGGTCGTCCAGCCGCAGGGCGTCGACCTCGGCGTCCGTCGCCGCCTCGACGGTGTGGACGTCGACTTGGCGGCCCGCCGCGAGGACCTGCACCGGGTTCCCGTCCTCGTCCGTGGTGAAGCCCGCGCCCACGGCCGGGTGCCGTGCCAGCAGGTACCCCGTCGCCCGGGACAACGCGTCGGCGTCCAGGCGCCGTTCGAAGGTGAAGTAGCTCTGGGCGACGTAGTGCCCGGCCGGGCCCGTCAACTGGGCCTGGAAGTACAGGCCCCGCTGGAGGGGGCCGACCGGTGCCGTGCGCTCGGCCGTCGCGGCGGCCGCCGCGATCCCTTCCAGCGCGCGGCACCAGTGCTCGGTGATCTCGTCGGGGACGCCCTCGGCCAGGGTGAAGGCCGCGTGCAGGCTGCCGGTGGCCGCGTCGGTCCACGCGTTCACCTCGACCGCGTACGGGGTGCCCTGGCCGCCGCCCGTGAGCCGCGGTGCCTCGGACTCGCCGCCCCGGCCCAGGTAGTGGAAGAGGACCTGCGGCCGGGCGGTGAGCAGCGGGGCGGTCTGCGGGTTGAGGTACCTGAGGCCGCCGTAGGCGACGTGCGCGTGCTCGTCCGGCTGGCGTGCGGCGACTTCGCGCGCCGCGGCGACGGGGTCGGTGTGCGCGGTGAGCCGTACGGGCGCGATGGCGGTGAACCAGCCGACGGTGCGGGTGTAGTCGTGGTCGTCGCGGGCCGGGGCCCTGCCGTGCCGCTCCAGGTCGACCGCCAGGTCGGTGGGCGCCGGCTGGACGCGGGTCAGCGCGGTGCGCAGCGCCCCGCACAGCAGCTCGGTGAGACCGACGCCCAGCGCGGTGGGCGCGGTACGGGTGACGCGGTCGCTCAGGTCGGGGGCGAGGACGACCGTCCGCTCGCGCGGGTTGACCGCGGGGGGCAGCGGGGCGGGCGCCTGGAGGGTGGTGATCCAGTGCGCCAGGCCGTCGGTCCCTTCCCCGGCCCGGTACGTCAGTGCTCGGGCGTACTCGGCATACGGCGTGGTCTGCGGTGCCGGGTCCGCGCCGCGCATCGCGTCGGCCAGGTCGTCCAGCAGGATCAGCCAGGACACGGCGTCGACGGCGAGGTGGTGCACGGCGACCACCAGCGTCCGGGTCGCCTCCAGCCACGTGAAGGCGATGACGTCGCCGTGCTCGGGATCGAGGCGGCCGGCCGCCTCGTCGGCCGCGCCCGCCGCGTCGGTCCCCAGGGCCCGGACCACGGTGACCTCGCGGACGGGTTCGGTGCGCAGGGACCACGCCCCGTGGTCGACGCGCAGCCGCAGCCGCAGCGCCGGGTGCGCGGCGACGACGGCCTGCGCGGCGCGCTCCGCGTCGGCGAACCCGGTGCCTTCGGGTGCCGCCAGCGTCCTGGCCTGGGCGAACCGGGCGAGCGATCCGCCCAGTTCCCGTTGGCGCAGGATGATCGGCGTGGGCGGCAGCGGGCCGTCCTCCTGACGGGCGGGTGCGGAGGCCGCGGGCCGTGGGGCGCGCGTGCCCAGGTGCTCGGCGAGCGCGCGGGGCGTCCTGAGCAGGAACACGTCGCGCGGCGCGATCGGCAGGCCGAGCGCCCTGGCCCGGTTGATCACCGTGATGGCGACGATGCTGTCGCCTCCGGCGGCGAAGAAGTCGGTGTCGGCGTCCGGGTCGGAGCCCGGCAGCGTCGCGGCGAAGAGGTCGACGAGTGACGCGAGCACGGAGTCCTCGCCGCCGTCCACCGCGCCCCCGTCCCCGTCCCCCGCAGCGCCGTACGACGCATCGCCGCTTTCGGGGGGTGTCAGTGCCGCGCGCTCGGTCAGCGCCCCGCGGTCGAGCTTCCCGTTGACCGTGAGCGGCAGGGCGTCCACGGGCAGCACCCGGCCCGGCACCATGTGCGCGGGCAGCGTCGCCGACAGCAGCGCGGTGAGGTCCGCGGGCGCCCGGCCCACCACGTGCGCGACCAGGTGGTCCGCGCTGTCGGCGACGGTGACGGCGGCGTCGACGACGCCGTCGAGGTCCCGGATCGCGGACTCCACCTCGCCCAGCTCGATGCGGAACCCCTTCAGCTGCACCTGGTCGTCGGCGCGGCCCACGAACTCCAGCTCGCCGTCGAGCGTGCGGCGGGCGAGGTCGCCGGTGTGGTACATGCGGGACCCGTCCGCCCTGAACGGGTCGGCCACGAAACGGGCGGCGGTGAGCCCCGGCCTGCCCAGGTAGCCGAGCGACACCTGGTCGCCGGCGACGTAGATGGCCCCGACCCGGCCCGGCGGCACCGGGCGGAGCCGGTCGTCGAGGAGATGGGTGACCAGGCCGGGGACCGGGCCGCCGATCGGGCTGGTGGTGGCCGCGCCGGGCGCGAAGTCGGCGGCGGTCAGCACCCGGTGGGTGACGTGCACGGTGGTCTCGGTGATGCCGTACATGTTGACCAGCTCGGGCGAGTCGGTGCCGTGCCGCTCGACCCAGTCGCGCAGCCGCCCGAGGTCCAGCGCCTCGCCCCCGAAGACGATCCGGCGCAGCGCGGGCAGCGGCTCGCCCGCGTGCCGGTCGGCCTCGGCGAACCGGTGGAACGCCGACGGGGTCTGGTTGAGCACGGTCACCCCGCGCTCGCGGACCAGGCGGTGGAAGTCGACCGGGGAGCGGGTCAGTCCGTACTCCGGCACCAGCAGCTCACCGCCGTGCGCGAGCGCGCCCCACAGCTCCCAGACGGCGAAGTCGAAGGAGAAGGAGTGGAACTGGACCCACACGTCGTCCGGGCCGAAGGACATCGCGGGCCGGGTCTGGGCAAGCAGCGTCACGACACTGGAGTGCGGGACGACGACGCCCTTGGGCCGCCCGGTCGAACCGGACGTGTAGATCACGTACGCGGGGTCGTGCCAGTCGGCCGCGGGTCCGGGCTCCGCGGCGGGGGGCGGGTGCTCCTCCCCCGGTACGAGCACGCGGGCCGGCCCGCCCGCGCGGTCCAGCAGCCCCGTGAAGCGGTCGCGCTGCTCCGGGTCCACGAGGACGACCTGCGGGGCGGAGTCGGCGAGGACGTACTCCAGGCGCGCGTCCGGGTACGCCGGGTCCAGCGGTACGTAGGCCCCGCCCGCGGCGACGACGGCGATCAGGGCGACGACCTGCTCGACGGAGCGCGGCACGGCGACCGCGACCCGCTTGCCGGGACCGACACCGGCCGCACGCAACTTGGCGGCCAACTCGTCCTTCGCCGCGGCCAGTTCGCCGTACGTCAGGGTCCGGGTTGCGCCGTCGAGGGCGCACTGGGTGACGGCGGTGGCGGCCGGGTCGCGGCGGGCCGCGGCGTCGAACAGGTCGCCCAGGGTGGTCGGGGTGACCGGCTCCACGTGTCCGGCGCCACCGGCCGCGGTCAGGTCGCCGACCGGGGCGTCCGGCCGGGTGAGCAGGGCGGTGAGGTGCCGGGTGAAGGTGTCCAGGATCTCGCGGACGCGGGTGTGTCCCAGCAGCTCGGCGTCGTGGATCACGTTGAAGCGCGGGCGGCCGTCCGGCGTGCGTTCCACCACCAGCGTCAGCGGGTAGTGCGGGGCGCCCTCGTTGACGACGGCGGTGACGGCGAGGGTGTCGCCGGGGCGCCGCAGCCCGGCCACGTCGGTCGCCACGTCGAACACCACCAGGGTGTCGAAGAGCGCTCCGGTACCCGCCCTGCGGGCGATCCGGGCCAGCGAGACGTGCTGGTGGGGCAGTACCGCGCTCTGGTGCGCCCGGACGGAGGCGAGCAGTTCGCGGGCGGTGGTGGTGCCGGACCAGCGGGCGCGCACGGGAACCGTGTTGATGAGCAGGCCCACCATGTCCTCGATGCCGGGCACGTCCGCCTCCCGCCCCGACACCGTGGAGCCGAACACCACGTCGTCGCTGTGCAGGAGGCCGCCCAGGGTGAGCGCCCAGGCGCTGTGCACGGCGACGCTCAGCGGCACACCGGCCGACCGGGCGGCCGCGTCGACGTCGGTGTCCGCCGTCACGGCGGTGTCGGCGAAGTGCGCGGAGGGTGTGTGGCCCTCGGCGATCAGCGACGGGCCGGGGAGTCCGGCCAGTTGCTCCTCCCACACCCGGTCGCTCGCCTCGTCGTCGCGGGCGGCGAGGCGGCGTACGTGGTCGGGGAAGCCGCCGAGCGCGTGGCCGGAACCCGGCGCGTGGTATTCGGCCAGCAGGGTGCGCAGCATGGGCGGCACGGACCAGCCGTCGGCGACGATGTGGTGCACGGTCTGCACCAGGACGTGCCGGCCGGCTTCCGTGCGGATGAGGGTGTACCGCATCAGCGGACCGGTGGCCAGGTCGAATCCGGCGCGGCGGTCCCGTTCGGCGAGGGCGCGGATCTCGTCGTCGGTGATGCCGGGGCGGTCCAGCGCGGTGAAGGGTGCCTCGACGCCGTTCTCCAGCACGGAGACCACCCGGCCGTCGGCCAGGGCCACGAAACGCGCGGCGAGGTTCGGGTGGAGGGCGAGCAGGCGGGTCGCCGCCGTCGCCAGCCGCTGCGGGTCCACCTCGCCCTCCAGAGTGAGCAGTTGCTGCTCGACGTAGCTGCCGGTGGCGTCGCCGTCGTAGACCGAGTGGAAGTACAGGCCCTCTTGCAGCGGGGTCAGCGGGAGGATGTCCCGCAGCGCCGGGCCGTCCAGCGCGTCGACGTCGGCCTGGGTGAGCGGCAGCGGGCGGAAGTCGCTGGGCGAGTGGCTGCCCTGCTCCAGCGCGGCAAGTCCCGTGAGGGCCTGCTCGTAGTAGGCGCCGAGGGTCGTGATGTCGGCGTCGGTGAACATGCCGTCGGGCCAGGAGATGGCAGTGATCAGCTCGTACCCGCCGGTGGGGCCGGGTTCGGCGATCGCGTTGAACTCCAGGGCGCGGGGCAGCCGCATCCGCGGGTCGCGCTTCTCGCCCAGTTGTCCGGTGGTGCGGGCGCGTTGCCAGTCTCCGGAGGAGCCCGCGTCGAAGCGGCCCAGGTAGTTGAAGAGGACCTGGGGTGCGGGCGCGTCGAAGGTGGCCTGGGCCAGGTGGCGCAGGGCGCCGTAGGAGACGCCGTGGTCGGGTACGCGCGCGAGGTCCTCCTTGACCGCCTTGAGCGCGGCGGCCAGGTACGCGGGGGCGGTGGGGTCGGTGGCGATGCCGGGGTCGACGGTCACCGGGAAGAGGGTGGTGAACCAGCCCACGGTCCGGGAGAGTTCCGGCTCGAAACCGGCGGTCGGGGCGACGAACGCGGCCTCGCGGCCGTGGCCCTCGAGTTCGAGGTGCGCGAAGGTCTGACTCTGGCCGAGGTCCCGGCGCCGTCGGGCGAGGGCGACGGCGAGCGCGGTGACCAGGACGTCGTTGACACCCGCGTGGAACTTCGCGGGGGTGTCGCCGAGGAGCGCCGCCGTGGTCCGGGCGCCGACCGTGACGGTCCGGGTCCGCTCGCGGGCCACGGTGTCGTCCTCGGTGAGGGCGCGTCTGCCCAGTGGTTCGTCGGGTCCCGGCAGGGGGCGCCGGTAGTAGGTGCTGTCCGCGTCGAACGCGGCGCGCTCCAGCAGTTGGGTCCAGCGCCGGAACGACGTTCCGACCGGCGGGAGTTGGATCGCCGTGCCCGAGGCGAGCTGCCGCCAGGCCGTGGCCAGGTCGTTCATCAGCACCCGCCAGGACACGCCGTCGATCACCACGTGGTGGACGACGACGGCCAGTTGCCGTGCCTCGCGGCGCCAGACGGCGCGCAGCATCGTGCCGCCCGTCGGGTCGAGTTCCCCGGTGGCGAGGGCGATGCACGCGTCCAGCGGCTCGTCGCTCTCCTGCCAGAGGGGCCCGGCAGGGACGGCGTCCGCATCCGGGATGTCGAAGCTCCAGCGGTCAGCGCGCACCAGCCTGGCCCGCAGCATGGGGTGGTGGCGGACGAGGGCGGTGAGGGCGGCGTCGAGGGCTTCGGCGGTCAGGTCCGCCGGGGTGTTGAGCACGACCGACTGGACGAAGCCGTCGATCGCGTCCGTGGTCTCGCCGAGCCACTGCACGACCGGTGATCCGACGACGGTGCCGGTCGCCACGTCGCGGTGGTCCACGGCCGTGGTGTCCTCGCGGCTCGCCACCGCCGCCAGCGCTCCCACCGTGCTGTGGGCGAAGATCTGTCCGGCCGTGACATGGAGTCCGGCGTCGCGCAGCGCGCTCAGCAGGGAGATCGCCAGGATGCTGTCGCCGCCCAGCTGGAAGAAGTCCTGGTCGACCCCCACCTGGTCCAGTCGGAGCAGTGCCGCGACCGCGGCGCACACCGTCCGTTCCTCGTCGGTGGTGGGCGCGGCGACGGTGGCCGTGGCGACCACGGGTTCGGGCAGCGCGTTCCGGTCGAGCTTGCCGTTCGCGGTGAGCGGGAACTCGGTCAGCACGACGATGTGGGTGGGCACCATGTACTCCACCAGGTGCGCGCCGGCCCACGCCTTGACGTCGTCCGCACGCAGGTCCTCGTGTCCGGCGGCCGGGATGACGTAGCCCACCAGGTAGGTGCCGCCCGCCGTGTTCGTCTTCGCGACGACGCAGGTGTGGCGCACGTGAGGATGCTCGGCGAGGCCGACCTCGACGTCCTCGATCTCCAGCCGCATGCCGCGGATCTTGATCTGGTTGTCCGCGCGGCCGAGGAAGTCGAGCGAGCCGTCGGGGGCGAAGCGCGCGAGGTCGCCGGTCCGGTACAGCCGGGAGCCGTCGTCCGCGAAGGGGTTCGCCACGAACCGGGAGGCCGTCAGGCCCGGCGCGTTGACGTAGCCGCGTCCCAGCAGCAGTCCTCCCACGTACAGTTCGCCGCCGACGCCGACCGGCACCGGGCGCAGTTCGTCGTCCAGGACGTACAGCTGGGTGTTGGGGTTGGCCCGGCCGATCGACGTAGACAGGCGCTCCGCCGCTCCCCGGTAGACGACGTGCGAGACGCCGATGGTCGTCTCGGCGGGGCCGTAGCCGTGGTAGAGGGGGATGTCGAGCCGGGTGCGGAAGCGCTCGTACAGTTCGGGCGTGAGCACCTCGCCGCCGCACCAGACGTGCCGGAGGCTGTCGAGGCGCCCCGAGTCGCCCGCCATCTCCAGGAGCACGTCCAGCATGGAGGAGACCAGGTAGGTGAAGGTGACGCGCTGTTCGTCGATCACGCTCAGCAGGTGCTGCGGGTCGCGTTCGCCGCCGGGGCGCAGGACCACGAGTCGGCCGCCGCTGACGAGGGGCAGGAAGATCTCGTTGATGGAGATGTCGAAGGACAGTGGCGCCTTGAACAGGGACGCGTCGTCGGGTCCGAAGCCCAGGATCTCGTGGATCTGCCACAACAGGCGTTCGCTGATCGCCTCGTGCCGGATCATGGCGCCCTTGGGCCGCCCGGTCGAACCCGAGGTGAAGATCACGTAGGCCAGGGCGTCGCCGGGGACGGTGATCCCGGTCCCCTCGGTGGGGTGGGCGGCGAACCGCCAGTCGCCGAGGTCCACGGCCACGGCATCCGGTTCTGTGCGGGCGTGCTCGCCGGAGGAGTTGAGCTGGACGACGACGCCCGCGTCCTCGATGACGACGGCCCGGCGTTCGGCGGGCCAGTGCGGGTCGAGCGGGACGAACGCACCGCCCGCCTGGAGCACGCCGAGCAGCCCGATCACCATCTCGGCGGAGCGTTCCAGGGAGATGCCGACGACGTCCTCTTCGGTGAGTCCCCGGGCGATGAGGTGATGGGCCAACTGGGCGGACAGCTCGGCCGTCTGACGATAGGTCAGCGTGCGGCGTTCGTCGACGACGGCTACGGCGTCCGGCCTGGCGCGTGCTTGTTCGCGGAACATCTCCACCAGGGTGGGGCGGACCCGGTCGGCGTCGGTGTCGTTCCACCGGGCGAGGTGCGCCAGCCGCTCCGCCGGGCCGGAGGGGCCGATGGTGCCGAGCGGGCGGTCCGGGAAGTCGGCGAGGTCGTCGAGGGCACGCTGGGCGTCGTCCGGTACGACGTCGTCCGGGAGCGTGATGGTCCGGCCGTCCGCGCCCACGCGCCAACCCCCGGGGGCCGTACCGCCGTTGTCGGCCCAGCCGAGCACGTCGGTGAACAGGGTGCCCGGGGTGAGGTCGAGCCCGGCGGGGCCGCGGCCCGAGGCCCAGTACGCCAGTCCGACGGCGCACGCCTCAGCGACCACCCGGTCGGAGAAGTCGCCGGTGCGTCGGCGTATACCGGTCAGCTGCGCGGGAGAAAGCCGTATGAGAGAAGCGGTCGGTTCCATCATCGAAGACTCAACGCCCCTTCCAAGGAGTGAAGGCAGGCTAACCTAACTTAGGCTTGCCTAACACCCCGCCTAACTGCCCTCGCGCCAGGCCCGCCACAGCCGTGCGTAGCGGCCGCCCAGGGCCACCAACTCCGCGTGCGTGCCCTCCTCGACGACCCGTCCGGCGTCCAGGACGGCGATCCGGTCCGCCGCCATCGCCTGGGTGAGGCGGTGCGCCACGAACAGCGTGGTACGGCCCGCGCACGCGGCCAGCACCGCCCGCTCCAGCTCGGCGGCGCCCTCGCTGCCCGCCTCCGCGGTCGACTCGTCGAGGACCACCACCGGCGCCCGACCGAGCACCAGCCGGGCCAGCGCGATCTGGGCGACCTTGGTCACGTCCAGGCGCTCTCCGCCCTCGCCCACCAGCGTGTGCAGCCCGTCGGGCAGCGCGTCGACCCACGGGCCGGCGCCCACGGTGCGCAGGGCGTCCAGGAGTTCGGCGTCCGTCGCCCGCGGCGCGGCCAGCCGCAGGTCGTCGGCGAGCGGCCCGGAGAACACGTGGGTCTCCTGGGTCAGGATGCTCACCAGGGCCCGCGCCCCGGCCTCGTCGAGCCCCGCCAGGTCGGTCTGCCCGACCCGCACCGACCCGGCCTGCGGGGTCCCGATGCCCGCGACCAGCGCGGCCAGGGTCGTCTTGCCCGCGCCCGTCGCCCCGACCAGGGCGAGCGAACCACCCGCCGGGATCGTCAGGTCGACGTCCCTGAGGACCGGCTCCTCGGCCCCTGGATAGGTGAACGTCAGCCCCCGCACCGTCACCGGGTACGGTCCGGCCGCCGCGCCGACGGACTCGTCGCCCACCAGCCGGTCCGCCGCGTCCTCCCCCAGCACGCCGACCAGGCGGGTCAGGCTCGCGCCGGACTTCTGCGCCTCGTCGAAGGTGAACATGATGGCGCCCAGCGGGGTGAACAGCCGGTGGAACAGCAGCGGGGCCGCCGACACCTCGCCCAGCGTGGCCGCGTCCGCCTCCAGCAGCGCGTAGCCCACCACGACGATGAGGGTCAGCCCGATGAACTCGGCGCGGTTCTCCCGGCCGACGAACCGGCCGAAGAACCGGAACACCTCGATGCCGAGGTCGCGCACCCGCCACGACTCGCGGGTGACCCGCTCACGGAAGGCGTCCTCCAGCCGGTACGCCCGGACGGTGTCGATGCCGTTCAGGCCGCTGATCAGGGCCTGCGCCCGGTCGGCCTGGGCCACCCGCTGCTTGCGGTACAGCGGGGCGGACCGCGGCAGGTACCAGCGCAGGGCCAGCGCGTAGGCGGGCAGCGCCCCGGCGCCCGCAAGGCCGAGCCGCCAGTCGAGGCCGAACATGCCGGCCGTGGCGATGGCGACGAGGACGCCCGCGGAGAACACCGTGGGAACGGCGGTGCGGATGCCCTTGGAGATCACGGCGACGTCGTCGCCGACCCGGGACAGCACGTCGCCGCGGCCCACCTGTTCGACGCGGGCGCTGGGCATGGCCAGGACCGCGCGGACGGCGCCCTCCCGCAGCCGGGCGAGCAGGTCGGCGCCCAGCCGCCCGATCAGGTAGGTCGACACGGCGGTCGCCGCCGCGCCGAGCAGCGCCGCGGCGACCATCAGGGCGCCGATCGTGACCAGGACGGACTGCGACTCGCCCCCGGCCACCGCGTCGACCACGCGACCCAGCAGCAGCACCGGGAGGACCTGGAGCGCCGCCCCGGCCACCGTGGTGAGCACCGTGGCGGCCGTCAGCCACGGCACCTCCCGGCAGTGGGCCGCGACCCATCGGGCCGCCTCGCGTCCGGTCGCCGTACGCAGGACGGGCGGGGCGGCAGGGGCGTCGGTCACGCCCACCCCTACCCGGCCGCCTTGACGAGTTCGTCGACGGCGTACGGCATCGACAGCAGGGTGCCCTGGGAGATGGCCGCGCCGACCGCCGGGCCCTCGCTGTCCAGCAGGTACGACACCTTGCCCTTCTTGACGGCGTCCAGGTTGCCGAACAGCTCGAACTTCTTCAACGCGTCCTGATCCGCCTTGTCGTTGATGACGAAGACGCGGTCCACGTCGACCAGGTCGACGCGCTCGGGCGAGAGCGTGGTGTAGAAGTCGCCGCCGGCGATCTTGTCGATCTCGGTCTGGTATCCGAAGCCGATGCCGGTCACCAGCCGTCCGCGCACGTCGGTGGAGGTGAACGGGGCCACCGAGTCCTTGTACCAGGAGAGCACCACGGCGGTCTGGTCCGCGAACCGGGGGTGGTCCTGCTTGGCCGCGTCCAGCTTGCCCTGGATGCCGGCGACCATCTTCTCGCCCTCCTCGGCCTTGCCGAGCGCCTTGGCGATGTGCAGCGCGTTGTCCTGCCAGGGAGCGCTGAACGGCTCCTTCTCGCCCTTGGTGCGGCCCACCGTGGGCGCGATCCTGGAGAGCTTGTCGTAGGCGGCCCGGTCGATCTCGGAGTAGACCGCGACGATCAGGTCGGGGCGCAGGGCGGCGATCTTCTCGTAGTTGGGGCCCGTGTCCCCGTTCTTCATGATGACCTCGGGCTTGGTGTCGCCCCACTTGTCCTTCACCCAGGGCCACTGGGTGTTGATGTCGGGACTCCGCCCGGCCGGGTTCGGGTACTGGTCGACCATGCCGACGGGCTTGATGCCGAAGGCCAGGACGGTCTGGTCGTCGGTGTAGCCGACGGAGACGACCCGCTCGGGGGCCTTCTCGACCTTCGTCGTGCCGAACGCGTGCTCCACGGTGACCGGGAAGGCTCCGGCGGCGGCCGGGGTGTCGCCGCCGGACCGGTCCGCCGAGTCGTCCGAGTCGGAACCGCAGCCCGCGAGGAGTCCGACGCCGAGCACGGCGGCGGACAGGGCCGCCGCGAGTCGTCGCCAGGGCTTCGTACGCGTCGTTCTGAGGAGCATCCCGAGATCCCTTTGCTGTCGCGCCGTCCACTGCGCCCGCCTGAGGGCAGCAGACCTTGTCGCGCCCGAGTGAGGTTAGCCTACCCTCACCGTGGCAACTACGGGGCCGGCCGGTCGAGTTCGACGTGGGTGCGTCCGATCGGCACGACGAGGGGGCGGTCCCCGACCGGGTCGTCGATCACCTTGGCGCGCAGTCCGAACGCCTCGTGCAGCAGGTCGGCGGTGATCACGTCGCGCGGATGCCCCTGCGCCAGGATCGCGCCGTCGCGCATGACGACGAGGTGGTCGCTGTAGCGCGTGGCCAGATTGAGGTCGTGCAGCACCATGACCACGGTGCGCCCGGACTCGTGCAGGTCGTCGACCAGGTCGAGCACGTCGACCGCGTGCGCGAGGTCCAGGTAGGTGGTGGGCTCGTCCAGCAGCAGCAGGTCGGTGCCCTGGGCCAGGGTCATCGAGATCCACACGCGCTGGCGCTGTCCGCCGGAGAGCGAGTCGACGGGACGGTCCGCGAGGTCGGACACGCCGGTCATGGCCAGCGCCCGCCGTACGACGTCGGCGTCGTCGGAGGACCACTGCCGCAGCCAGCTCTGGTGCGGGTGGCGGCCCCGGGCGACCAGGTCGGACACCGTCAGTCCCTCCGGGGCCACCGGCGCCTGGGGCAGCAGGCCGAGTTTCTTCGCCACGTCGCGGGTCCGGAGCGAGGCGATGTCCTCGCCGTCCAGCACGACCGTTCCGCCGGTCGGCCTGAGCAGCCGGGACAGGGTGCGCAGCAGGGTCGACTTGCCGCAGCCGTTGGGTCCGATGATGGTGGTGATCACCCCGGGCGGGATCGCCACGTCGAGCCCGTCGATGACGGACCGGGCCCCGTACCCGACGGTGACGCCCCGGGCCGCCAGCCGTGAGGCGCCGTCAACTCCCGTGCCGACAACTCCCGTTTCGGTCCCGGTGATGGACTGAACGACCACAAGGCCCCCTCGATTAGGCTCGCCTTACTTTGTACCAGCTATCTGCGGTTCGCCCGCACCAGCAGATAGACGAGGAAGGGCCCGCCGATGGCGGCGGTGACCACACCGACCGGCAGCGAGACGGGCAGCGCGGTGCGTGCGACCAGGTCGGAACCGGTCAGCAGCAGCGCCCCCACCAGGCCGGAGGCCACCAGCGGCGGGGTCGGGCACCTGGCCAGCCGCATCGCCACCTGCGGCGCCACCAGCGCGACGAACGGCACCGGTCCCGCCGCGCTCACCGCCACGCCGGCCAGCAGCACCGCGCACAGCAGCAGGACGGCGCGCACCGCGCCGTACCGGACGCCGAGCCCGGCGGCGACCTCGTCGCCGAAGTGCAGCGGCTTGAACTGGAAGGCGACGCAGGCCACGACGGCCAGCAGCACGAGCGTGCACCACAGCGCGACGTGGACCTCGTCCCACGACCGGTCGTCCAGCGAGCCGACCAGCCACGCCTGGGCCCGGGCCACGTCCCTGATGTCGGCGGTGACCAGCAGCCACGTCGTGATCGCCTGCATCACGGCGTTCACCGAGATGCCGATGAGGATGAGCCGGAAGCCGTCGATCCCGCGGCGCCACGCCATGACGTACACGAGCAGTCCGGTGCCGAGGCCGCCCGCGAGCGCCGCCGCCGACAGGCCCACGGAGTCGGTCACGGCCGTCGCGGCACCGCCCGACACCGTCACCAGGAACACCGCGACCGCCCCGGCGCCGCTGGTGATGCCGAGGACGTCCGGGCTGGCCAGC
Source organism: Streptomyces sp. NPDC102490 (assembly GCF_044765285.1). Lineage (NCBI taxonomy): Bacteria > Bacillati > Actinomycetota > Actinomycetes > Kitasatosporales > Streptomycetaceae > Streptomyces > Streptomyces sp. NPDC102490. The sequence goes on along the minus strand of NZ_JBIWJU010000009.1, from coordinate 95,240 downwards.
GGATTGCGGGCGATGGACTGGGTGAGGGCGCCGGAGACCCCGAGCGCGACGCCCACGACGAGCCCGGCGAGGGCCCGGGGCATCCGCAGGTCCATGATCACGAACTGGTCGACCCGCTCGCCCCGGCCGAGGATCGTGGCCACGACCCGGGGCAGCGCGATGGGGAAGTCCCCGACGCCGATGGACAGGCAGAACACCAGGAAGGCCGCCACCGCCAGGAGCAGGGTGACACCCGCGATCCAGGGCCGCCACACGAACGACACGCCGCCGAACCGCACCCCGGGCGCCACCGGGGCCCGCACGTCCGCCTTCGGCTCCACTGCCGCGTCCACCGCCGTATCCGCCCCGTTCGCCTTCATGCCCGCCCCGTTCACGCGTTCTTGAACTTCCCGCGCCACACCAGGACGGCGAAGAACGGTGCGCCGAGGAGCGAGACGACGACCCCGGCGTCCAACTCCCCCGGCCGTACGACCAGGCGCCCCACGATGTCGCAGACCAGCAGCACCACGGCCCCGAGCAGACCGGCGTACGGCACCAGCCAGCGGTAGTCCGGGCCGGTCAGGTACCGGGCCACGTGGGCCACCATGAGCCCGAGGAACGCGATGGGGCCGCAGGCCGCCGTCGCCGCCCCGGCCAGCAGGGTGATGGCGACGATGCCGACGGTACGGGTCAGCGCGGTGTTCACGCCGAGCCCCCGTGCCACGTCGTCCCCCAGGTTGAGCAGGTTGACGGAGGGCAGGGTGGTCAGCGCCAGCAGCAGCCCGGCGGCGATGAAGGCGGACACGGGTCCGATGACGTCGAAGCCGACGCCGGTCAGCGAGCCCGCGTTCCAGAACCGCAGGGCGTTCAGCGAGGCCTTGTCCGTCAGCGCGACCGCCGTGGTCATCGCCGCGAGGAACACCGTGACCCCCTGCCCGGCGAGCGCGAGCGTCAGGGGGTTGCCCGCCCCCCGGCCGATGCTGGACAGCCCGAACACGACGGCACCGGCGACCGCCGCGCCCAGGAAGCCGAACCACACGTACTGCAACGGGCTGGTGAACCCGAAGGCGGCGATCCCCGACACCACGGCGAACGAGGCGCCGGAGTTCACCCCCAGCAGCCCGGTGTCGGCGATGGGATTGCGGGTGTACCCCTGGATCAGTGCCCCGCCGACGCCCAGCGCGAGGCCGGCCACGACGGCGAGCACCGTGCGGGGCACCCGTACGGTCCGCACGATGAGCCTGATCTCGGTCAGCCGCTGGTCGGACTCGGGCGCCGCGAACAGCCCGTGCCAGACCTCGGCGGGACTGAGCGCCCGCGCGCCGACGGCCAGCGACGCCGCCGCCGCGACCACGAGGAGCGCCGCCAGCACACCCAGGCCGGCGAGCCGACGCCGGCGGGCCTTGGTCGGGCCCCTGGGCGCGGACGCGGGACGCTGGGCCGCAGTCGTGGTCATGGCGACGTACCCTAACGCGCGCCGGTGCCGGTCCCGTCGGCGACCGTACGGGCCTCGTCGGCAGCGGACTTGAGGCCCCGGTCGAGGAGCGAGTCGAGGATCTCGCCGACCCGGACGGCGGTGTTGGACAGCAGCGACGACGTGATGCCGTGCGTGTGCTCCGTGCCGCCCTGCAGATAGATGCCGCAGCGCAGGGAGGGGTCGGTGGCGACGCGGTAGTCGCGCTCGACGCGCACCCGGCCCTCGTCGTCGCGCAGGCAGCGGTCGGCGACCTCGCCGAGCAGGCCCAGGGGGTCGGCCGGGCCGTAGCCGGTGGCGAAGACCACGACGTCGGCGTCCAGGTGGCTCTCCTCGCCGCTGACCAGGGAGGTCACCGTGGCGCGCACCCGGTCCGGTGTCTCCTTGACGTCGGAGAGCCGGGACACGTTGAGGAAGCGCAGCCGCTCGGTGCCGAGGACCTTCTCCCGGTACAGCTCCCGGTACAGGTCGTCGATCAGGTCGATGTCCACCACGGAGTAGTTGGTGTTGCCGTGGTAGTCCATCAGCCGTCGTTTGACGCTGCCGGGCGCGGTGAAGTAGTCGTCGACCGCCGCCGGGTCGAAAATCCGGTTGGCGAACGCGCTGTCGTCGGCGGGGCTGTAGCCGTAGCGGGCGAAGACCGCGCAGACCTCGGCCGCGGGGAAGCGGCGGTGCAGGTAGGCGACGTTCTCGGCGGCGCTCTGACCGGCGCCGACGACGATGAACCGGGAGGGCGAGGTGCCCTCCAACGCGTCCACCCTGGCCAGCAGTTCGGAGTTGTGCCAGACGCGGTCGCCGCGCTCCACCCCCTCCGGCACGAGGGGGCGCAGCCCGGTGCCGACGACGAGGTTGCGGGCCCGGTGGACCTCCAGACCCTCCCCCGAACGGACCGTCACCTCCAGGTGGTCCACGGCTCCGTCCCGCACGACGGGTGCGACGCCGACGACCTCGTGGCCGTAGGAGACCATGTCGTCGACCTTGCCCGCGGCCCACTCGAAGTAGTCGTGGAACTCGACCCGCAGCGGGAAGAGGTTCTTGTGGTTGATGAAGTCGATCAGCCGCCCCTTGCTCTTCAGGTAGCAGAGGAAGCTGTACTCGCTGGCCGGATTGCGCAGGGTCACCAGGTCCTTGAGGAAGGACACCTGCATGGTCGCGTCGTCGATCAGCATGCCGCGGTGCCAGCCGAAGCGCGGTTGCTGCTCGAAGAAGAGGGCGTCGAGCGCCTCCTGCCCGCCGGCCTGTGCGTTGTGTTCGCGGATCGCGATCGCCATGGCGACATTGGACGGACCGAAGCCGATACCAATGAGGTCGTGGACCAGCGTGGAGTCAGCAGGAAGAACCTGTGACATGTCACTCCCCTCGAGCGCCGGAAACTTAGGTGAGCCTAAGCTAATGAGATACGGCTGTCGATAGGGCGGGTCGGGGGTCGATTCGAGCCAACTGACCGGTCTCACGGCGGTGTTGCGCACTAAGGTAAGGCTTGCTTAACTGCCCGGGTCAGTCCCTGCCTCGAGGAGGAACGCCCATGCGGGTCGTCATGTTCGGCTACCAGACCTGGGGGCACCGCACCCTGCGAGCCCTGCTGGACTCCGAACACGATGTGGCCCTGGTGGTGACCCATCCCAAGAGCGAGCACGCGTACGAGAAGATCTGGAGCGACTCCGTCGCCGACCTCGCCGAGGAGCACGGTGTCCCGGTGCTCATCCGCAACCGCCCGGACGACGACGAGCTGTTCGAGCGCCTCAAGGACGCCGATCCGGACATCATCGTCGCCAACAACTGGCGGACCTGGATTCCCCCGCGCATCTTCGGCCTGCCGCGCCACGGCACGCTCAACGTGCACGACTCCCTGCTGCCGAAGTACGCCGGGTTCTCCCCGCTGATCTGGGCGCTGATCAACGGCGAGACCGAGGTGGGCGTCACCGCGCACCTGATGAACGACGAGCTGGACGCCGGGGACATCGTCCGGCAGGAGGCGGTGCCGGTCGGGCCGAGGGACACCGCCACCGACCTGTTCCACAAGACCGTCGACCTCATCGCCCCGGTCACCATCGGCGCCCTCGGGCTCATCGCGGCCGGGCAGACGGAGTTCACCCGGCAGGACCGGTCGCAGGCGAGCTTCTTCCACAAGCGGTCCGCCGAGGACATCCGCATCGACTGGACCTGGCCGGCCGAGGACCTGGAGCGTCTGGTCCGGGCCCAGTCCGAGCCGTACCCCAGCGCCTTCACCTTCCACCGGGGCAGGCGGCTCGAGATCCTCGCCGCGGTGGTCTCCGAGGGCCGCTACGGCGGTACGCCCGGCCGGATCTTCTACCGCGAGGGCGAGGGCGTGGTGATCGTCGCCGGGGCGGACGCGCGCCGGGGCCGCAATCACGGCCTCGCCGTCACGCGCGTACGCACCGAGGACGGGCGGGAGTTGGCCGCGACGGAGTACTTCACCTCCATGGGCGGCTATCTGACCTCCCGTCCCTGAGGAACACCCCCGACCGGCCGTCCACGACGGGCGGGGCCCGACCGTGCTGCCACGGTCGGGCCCCGCGCGGGACGGTCGGGCGCGGCCTCAGCCGCTCTTGCGCCGGAACGAACGCTGGCTGGCGGCGGGGCCGTGGGTGCCCCGGATCTTCGCCACGTCGGTGCCCTCGGCGAGGGCCGCGGCCTCCGCCTGTTTGCCGCGCTTGCGCTCCAGCGCCTGGCGGAACTTGTCCTTCAGGTCGTACTGACCGTCGGCGTCGGGTGTCAGGGCGGGGCGCTCGTCCTCCGCCGGTTCCGAACCTGCTTGCGATGAAGACTCTTCAGTCATGACGACCTCCTGGGCTCGGACAACAGGAGCACAGCTTGTCACGACCGGCCGCCGGGAACCACCGAGTACGTGCCCGGGCCCGCCGGCAGGGTCACCGTGTACTGGCGCAGGTACGTGTCCAGGTACGGCGACCGGTCGCCCGGGGTGGCGATGTCGTCGGCCGGGTCGTCCAGGGCGAGCCGCAGCTTCGCCCCCCTGACCTCGATGGTCTCGCCGGAGGGTGTGTCGCGCCAGGAGCCGGTCTGGATGGAGCCGATCTCCACGGCCAGGACGTGCCCGGCGGCGAGCGTCCAGTCGGTCGCCTTCAGGTCGACGCTCAGGCGGCCCGACTTCACCAGGGAGACCTGCTCGTCGAACATGACCGCGGTGCCGTCGGGGGCGACGTCGTACAGCTTGAGCATGACGTTGCCCTCGCCGCGGGCCGTCAGGGAGACCTGCGGGGTGCCGGTGACGCGCGTGGCCTTCTTCAGCGGCTTCGACCAGACGAAGAAGCTGGAGGCGGTCTCACCGGAGCGCTGGCGCTTCGCCAGTTCCGCGGCCAGCCCGGCCGGGGCCGGCTGCTCGGTCGCGGGCGCGTTCTCCATGTCCCATGTGCCGGTCGGCTGCGGCGGTGCCTTGGGTGCCGGCCCGCCGGAGGCGGTCAGGGCCGCGCGGGCGGACGCGCCGCCGTCGTCCACGTAGGAGCCGCCGCCCAGCGGGAGGGTCACCGACCGCTCGGTGACGGGCCAGGTGCGCTGGGCCCGCCAGGCACCGGTGTTGTCCTCGACGGCGTAGGCCGGGTAACGCACCGTCGGACCGGTGCCCTTCAGGTACTGGTCGTAGAAGGCGAGGGTCTCGTCGTACCAGCCCTCGCGGCCCATGGCCAGGCGTCCGTCCTCGACGCGGTCGCCGCCGCGCACGTGGTCCCACTGGCCGAGCCAGCCGCGCTCGGGGCCGCGGTGGTTGTCGAGGTACTCCTCCATCTCCTCGGGCTTGGTGTTGTTCTCGATGAAGCCCTGCGTGACGAAGAGCGGGGTGTCGCTGCCCCTGGCCATCCTCGCCAGGTCACGGGAGGTCCAGTGCTCGTCCCGCTGGTCGGATATGCGGTAGCCGGCCGAGTTCTCCGTCAGGCACTCCGGGTGGCCCTCCTCGTAGCGGGCGGCGGCCTGGTAGCGGGGGTCGTCGTCCGCCATCGGGGGCATCGAGGCGATGGAGTTGTACGCGTCGGCGGTGCCCGTCACGTTCGGGCGCGGCACGCCGTTGGAGTAGATGTACTGGTACGTGTCCCACACGGGTTCCTGGGCGACGACGGCCTTGAGCGCGCGCTGGTCCAGGTTGTTGCCGATGAGGCCGGTGACGGCGTCGTAGGACTTGCCGTACATGCCGACCGCGCCGGTGGACCACGGCTGCTTGGCGGCCCAGTCGATCGCGGCCTTCACGTCGGCCTGTTCGCCCGGGCCGCCCCAGTCCAGGCAGCCGGTGGAGCCGCCGAAGCCGCGCAGGTCCACCATGACGAAGGCGTACCCCTGGTCGAACAGGTCGGTGCCCTCGATGAAGTCCTGGAAGCGGGCGGAGGGGCCGGTGTGGGACCAGCCCTCGGGGCCGGTCTGGCCCGCGTGGGCGAAGTACGGGCCGATCGACACGATGACCGGCACCTTCTCCTTCCGCTTCAGCCCTTCGGGCAGCAGGACGTCGGCATGGAGCCGGGTGCCCGAGCGGTCGGAGGACGGGAAGTAGTGCTGGGTCCAGACCGAGCCCTCCGGGACCCGGTCGTTCTCCTCGTGCGTGACGGGGCCGGTCCCGGCGGCGGTGGCCGGACCGTCCTCCGCCTCGTGCGCCGCGACGGCGGTGCCGCCCAGGCCGACGGTCAGGGCGAGGGCGGCGACGAGTGCCGATGCGGTCCGGACGACCGCGCGACGTGGTCTCACATGCTCCTCCTTGGAAGGCGGGTGCAGGCGGTACGGGTGGTGCAGGTCTAGCAGCGAAGTCCCCCGCGCGTCGATGGGGCCGAATCGCAACTTCCCCTGTCACATCGGGCGTTGGCGGACGCGACCGGGCAGCACCTGTCTCCGGCCGGGGCTGCCGGGCAGATGGGTCCACGTCGGGCCTCGCCCCCCGGTGCACGCCGACCGTGCCCGCCGGAATCGCCCGCGCCGCGGTCCGCGCCTAGGGTGGGGCACGCCGACGGAACCGGATTGCTTGCCGACCGCAGGAGAGTGGGGCGCCATGGCGCGGGGTGTCGAATCGATCCGGCGCACCGCCCTGGGCGCCCTCGGTGCCGTCCTGCTGCTGCTCGGCGTCGCGCTGCTGGTGCTGCCCGGCCCCGGCCTGCTGCTCGTCTTCGCCGGGGTGGTGCTGCTGGCGCGCGCCGTTCCGGCGCTGGACCGGTTCGTCGCCCCGGTCCGCACCCGGGCGATGCGTGCCGCCGAGGAGAGCGTCTCCTCCCCCTGGCGCATCGCCGGCTCCGTGCTCGTGGGGCTGTTCCTCCTCGCCGCCGGCGTGGCCTGGGGTCTCGTGCCCGAGCTGCCGTACTCCGGATGGGCCACCGGGGCGAGTCTGATCGTCTCCGGCTTCGTGCTGTTCGCCCTGCTCTGTTGGAGCCACCGCCGCGTCCAGGCGGCGCGTCGCGGCTCGTCACCGGCCAGAGGACACGGGCGTTGACCAAACGGGACGACGTTCCGTATATTTAACCGGGACAGCGTCCCGCTTATTCTTGCGCCGACGCGCCCCCTCCCGGCGGCCTCGCCGTCCCCGCCGTCGATTCATCGAACGGACCCACGCATCATGAGCGCACCGACCCACCCCACCGATGTCGTCTCCCCGCCCGCTCCCGTCCTCTCCGTCGCCCCGGTGGTCCTGCCGGCCCCGGGGCGGCCGGTGGACCTCCAGGTGCGGGTCTCCGCGCCGGTGACCGGGACCGGCCTGCCCGTCCTCCTGCTCTCGCACGGCCAGGGCTACTCGAACCACCTCTCCTCCCTGAACGGCTACGCCCCGCTCGCCCACTACTGGGCCGCACACGGCTTCGTCGTGATCCAGCCGACCCACCTCAGCTCGCGGTCCCTGGCGCTGGACCCCGGCACCCCCGGGGCACCCCTGTTCTGGCGGTCGCGCGCCGAGGACATGACGCACGTCCTCGACGGGCTCGACATCCTGGAGGAGGCCGTCCCGCAGCTCTCCGGACGGCTGGACCGGAGCAGGGTCGCGGTCGCCGGGCACTCGATGGGCGGACACACCGCGAGCCTGCTGCTCGGCGCCCGGCTCACCGATCCGGACGACGGCACGGAGGCGGACCTGGCCGACCCCCGCGTCAAGGCGGGCGTGCTGCTCGCCGCGCCCGGCCGGGGCGGCGACGCCCTCAGCGCGTCCGCCGCCGAGAACATGCCCTTCCTCCTGACCACGGACTTCTCCCGCATGGCCACGCCCGCGCTCGTCGTCGCCGGCGACCAGGACGACTCCGCCCATCTGACGGTGTCCGGGGCCCAGTGGCATGCCGACCCGTACACCCTCTCCCCCGGCCCCAAGTCCCTGCTGACCCTGTTCGGCGCGGAGCACGGCCTCGGCGGGGTGGCCGGATACGACGTCGCGGAGACCACCGACGAGGACCCCGCGCGGGTGGCCGCCGTACAGCGGCTCACCTGGGCCTATCTGCGCTCCGCGCTGTATCCCGGTGACACCGCCTGGCAGCGGGCCCAGCAGACGTTGGCGGCCGGGCCGGACCCGCTCGGGCGGGTCGAGTCCAAGTAGGCCCGCACGGTCGGCCGCGGGGCGCGGGCGGGGCCGCTGGTAAAATGGCGGCACGCTTTGAAGCGCCCGGGTCCGTACCGAGGGGTACGGACCCGCTCGCGTTCCGGGCGGCTGATCAGAAAGGTCCCCCATGAACGCGAAGCCGACCGCATCCTTCGACGGCCTCGGACTGCCGCCGGTGCTGGTGGAGACGATGGCCGCCCTCGGGGTGACCGAGCCGTTCCCGATCCAGGCGGCGACCCTGCCCGACGCGCTGGCCGGGCGCGACGTCCTCGGCCGGGCCCGGACCGGCTCCGGCAAGACGCTGGCCTTCGGGCTGGCCCTGCTCGCCAGGACCGCGGGCCGCCGCGCGGAGTCGAAGCGGCCGCTGGCCCTCGTCCTGGTGTCGACCCGGGAACTGGCCCAGCAGGTGAGCGACGCGCTGGCGCCGTACGCGCGGGCGCTCGACGTCCGCCTGACCACGGTCGTCGGCGGACTGTCGATCAACCGGCAGACCCAGGCGCTGCGCGACGGCGCCGACGTGGTCGTCGCCACGCCGGGCCGCCTGACCGACCTGGTCTCCCGCCGGGACTGCCACCTGAACCAGGTGCGGATCACGGTGCTGGACGAGGCGGACCAGATGTGCGACATGGGGTTCCTGCCGCAGGTCTCCGGCATCCTGGAGCAGGTGCCCTCCGACGGGCAGCGGCTGCTGTTCTCGGCCACCCTCGACGGCGACGTCGACCAGTTGGTGCGGGACCACCTCCACGACCCCGTTCCGGTGTCGGTCGACCCGGCGTCGGCCTCGGTGAGCACGATGGAGCACCACGTGCTGACCGTCCACCCCGCCGACAAGTACGCGACCGCCACCGAGATCGCGGCCCGCGACGGCCGGGTGCTGATGTTCCTGGACACCAAGGCCGGGGTCGACCGGTTCACCCGGCAGCTGCGGGCCGCCGGGGTGTCCGCGGGCGCCCTGCACAGCGGGAAGTCGCAGCCGCAGCGCACCCACACCCTCGCCCGGTTCGTGGAGGGCGAGGTCACCGTGCTGGTGGCCACCAACGTCGCGGCGCGGGGCATCCATATCGACGACCTCGACCTCGTCGTCAACGTCGACCCGCCGGCCGACGCCAAGGACTACCTGCACCGCGGCGGGCGCACGGCGCGCGCCGGGCGGGCGGGGAGCGTGGTCACGCTCGTCACCCCCGACCAGCGGCGCGAGGTGAACCGGATGATGTCCGAGGCCGGGATCCGGCCGACGGTGACCCCGGTGCGCTCGGGCGAGCAGAAACTGACGGCCCTCACCGGCGCGAAGCGCCCGCCGACCGGTCCGGCGCAGGAGGGCGGCAACGCCCCCTTCCGCGGGATGGGCACCCGGCCGGGCCGCGCCGCCAAGGGCTCCCGCAAGGCCGTCGAGGCGCGCAAGGCCGCGGAGGCGCGCGCGGCCGCCCGGGTGCGCAGGGGCCGCTGACCGCCGACCGCCGACCGGGCGGGCCGATCACGGCGCCGGGGAACGGGACTTGACGCCGGATCGGCACCGAGAACTTTGAACACACCGATGACAAAGTATGGACATGCCAAGCGGAAGTCTCCTACCTTGGCGGCGGAACGTCCGTCCTACCGCACAAGACCGGAGCGATATCCGGCACGGTCCGGTCCCCATCCCCCGGAGGACCAATGCACCCACGGTTGTTCTCGCGTGCCCGAAGACACCTCATCCTCCTGCTGACGTCGGCCGTCGCGCTCGGCGGCGCCTGGGCCGCCCCGGCGTCCTCGGCGGCGCCCGCCGACATCCCGCCGCAGGAACCCGGCGTCACCCTGCGCGTGTTCGACGTCCAGACGCCGCTGAACGAGCTGTGCACCCTCAAGCCGGGCCAGACCCCCAACCACGACAAGCTGATGCCGACGGTCGACTGGTCGAGCACCGCCGACTTCGGCGGCATCGCCGACAACTTCGTCTCCCAGGCGTCCGGTTACCTGGTCGCCCCGCGTGCCGGCACCTACGTGTTCCGGCTCGTCAGCGACGACGGCTCCCGGCTGACCCTCGACGACGCCACGGTGATCGACCACGACGGACTGCACGGCGCGGAGCCCAAGGACGGCACGGTCGACCTCACCGCGGGAGCGCACCCGCTGCGCATCGACCACTTCGACCGCGGCGGCGGCCAGCAGGTGCAGCTGTCCTGGATGCCGCCGGGCGAGAGCGAGTTCACCGTCGTCCCCACCGAGGCGCTGAGCACCGACGCCGGGGTGGTCCGGGTGACGGCGCCGGGCCGCAAGGAGTGCGAGGCCGGGCGCGACACCCCCGGCGACGGTCTGCCGCTGACCTCCGTGCGCCCCGACCTCGACCTCACCGACCTGCGCCCCGACGGCTTCGAACCGCAGGTCACCGGCATGGACTGGCTGCCCGACGGACGCCTGGCGCTCAGCACCTGGGGCGGCACCGACAACGTTGCCGGAGAGGTGTACCTCCTGGACAACGTCACCGGTAGGACCAGCCGCGACCGGGTGACCGTCGAGAAGGTGGCCAGCGGGCTGCGCGAGCCCATGGGCATCAAGTACGTGGACGGTTCGCTCTACGTCTCGCAGAAGCACGAGCTGACCCGGCTCGTCGACCGCGACGGCGACGACGTGACCGACGAGTACCGCACGGTCGCCACCTGGCCCTACGGCGGCAACTTCCACGAGTTCGCGTTCGGCCTGCTCTACCGCGACGGCTACTTCTACGTGAACCTCTCCGTCGCCATCGACCTCGGCGGCGCGACCACCACCCCGCAGCCCGCGCCCAACCGCGGGACGACGTACAAAATCAGCAAGAAGACCGGGAAGATCAGCCCGATCGCGGGCGGGCTGCGCACCCCGAACGGCATCGGCTGGGGGCCGGGCGGCGACCTGTTCGCCACCGACAACCAGGGCGGCTGGCTGCCCGCCTCGAAGCTGGTCCAGATCAAGCAGGACCGGTTCTTCAACCACTACACCGAGCCCGCGGGGCCCTTCGAGGACTCCCCCGTCACCGAGCCGGTGCTGTGGCTGCCGCAGAACGAGATCGGCAACTCGCCGTCCACCCCGCTGTACCTCACCAAGGGCCGGTTCGCGGGCCAGATGCTGATCGGCGACGTCACCTACGGCGGCCTCCAGCGCGCCTACCTGGAGAAGGTGAAGGGCCAGTACCAGGGCGCCGTCTTCCGCTACACGCAGGGCCTGGAGGCAGGCGTCAACCGGGTCTCCATGGGCCCCGACGGCGCGATCTACACCGGCGGCCTGGGCGCCGACGGCAACTGGGGGCAGGAGGGCAAGCTCAAGTTCGGCCTCCAGAAGCTGACGCCCAACGGCGGCAACACCTTCGACGTCCAGAAGATGCGGGCGGTGCCGGGCGGCTTCGACCTCACGTACACCCAGCCGGTGTCCGAGGAGACGGCCGCGGAGCTGGCCTCCCGCTACGAGGCCGAGCAGTGGCGCTACACGCCGACCGGCGACTACGGCGGCCCGAAGATCGCCGAGGAGGAGCTGGCCGTGCGGTCCGCGACGCTCTCGGACGACGGCCGCACCGTGCGGCTGCGGCTGGACGGCCTGAAGCCGGACCGCGTCGTGCACGTGCGCTCCCCGCGCCCGTTCACCTCCGCCTCCGGTGAGACGCTGTGGAGCACCGAGGCCTGGTACACCCTCAACGAGATGCCCGGCAAGCAGCCGCCGGCGGCCACCCGGTACGAGGCCGAGGAGGCGCGTCTGACGGGGAAGGCGGGCATCCACACCGACCACGCCGGCTACTCCGGCAGCGGCTTCGTCGACCGCTACGCCACCGAGGGCAAGGTCACCACGACCTTCGACGTGACCGTCCCGAAGACCGGCACCTACGACGTGGGCCTGCGCTACTCCAACGGCCCGAACCCCTTCGAGGGCACCAAGTCGCTGTCCCTGTACGCGGACGGGAAGAAGGTGCGCCAGACACAGCTCCCCTCCACCGGGGACTGGGACACCTGGTCCACCCGGACCGAGCCGGTGCGGCTGCGCGCCGGGCACAACACCGTCTCCTACCGCTACGACCCCGGCGACACCGGCCACGTCAACCTCGACCTGATCACCGTGCGCCCGCACGGCGCCCGGGTCGCCCTGTTCGACGGCACCGCCGCCTCGCAGGACCAGTGGCAGCACACGGACGGGAGGAAGGTGGCCTGGCCGCTGGCCGAGGAGCGGTCGATGGAGGTGTGCTGCGGTGACATCCGCACCAAGGACGCCTACCAGGACTTCAAGCTGCACGTGGAGTTCCGCGTGCCCCTGCTGCCGGACGACGTGACCGGCCAGGACCGCGGCAACAGCGGCATCTACCTCCAGGACCGCTACGAGCTCCAGATCCTCGACTCCTACGGCGACACCACCCCGGACACCAACGAGGCCGGGGCGATCTACCTCAAGAAGGCTCCCGACACCAACGCGGCCACGGCCCCGGAGACCTGGCAGACGTACGACGTCGTCTTCCGTGCCGCCCGCTTCGACGAGAACGGCGCCAAGACCGCCGACGCGCGGGTGACGGTCGTGTGGAACGGCAAGACGGTCCACGACGACATCGTGCTCGACGGGCCCACCGCGGCCGGCCGGGCCGAGACGCCCGCCGCCGGGGCGATCCGGTTGCAGGACCACGGGAACAAGGTCCGGTTCCGCGACATCCGCATCGAGCCGCTGGACTGACCCCCAGCCGTGGGGGGCGGCCCCTGACGGCCGCCCCGCACCTCCCGCTCCACCGGACGGTGGGTCCGAGTTCCCCGGCCGCCTGTGGGTAGGGTGAAACGAGAACTGCCCTGCCCGTCGAACAAGGAGCGGAATTGAGCGAGCCGGCGTCCATCGCCCTGCAGAAGGAGATCGCCCGGGAACTGGAGGTCGCGGAGACCTTCGACGCCGAACGGGAGATCGAGCGCCGGGTGGCCTTCCTCGCCGAGCGGCTGACCTCCACCGGTCTGCGCGCGCTCGTGCTCGGGATCAGCGGCGGGGTCGACTCGACCACCGCGGGCAGACTGTGCCAGCTCGCCGTGGAGCGGGCCCGCGCCGCGGGGCACGAGGCCCGTTTCTACGCGATGCGGCTGCCGCACGGCGTCCAGGCCGACGAGCACGACGCCCAGCTCGCCCTCTCCTTCATCCGGGCCGACCACGTACTGACCGTGGACATCAAGCCCGCGAGCGACGCTGCGCTCGACGCCCTGCTCGCCGCCGACGTGGCCTTCCGCGACGCCGGCCACCAGGACTTCGTGCACGGCAACATCAAGGCACGGCAGCGCATGATCGCGCAGTACGCGGTGGCCGGGGCGCACGGCGGCCTGGTCGTCGGCACCGACCACGCGGCCGAGGCGGTCTCCGGCTTCTTCACCAAGTTCGGCGACGGTGCCGCCGACCTCGTGCCGCTGACGGGCCTCACCAAGCGCCGGGTGCGCGCCGTCGCGGACGCGCTGGGCGCCCCCGCCGAGCTGGTCCGGAAGGTTCCCACGGCCGACCTGGAGACCCTCGACCCGGGCAAGGCCGACGAGGACGCCCTCGGAGTCACCTACGAGGAGATCGACGACTTCCTGGAGGGCAAGCCGGTGAAGGAGCAGACCTTCGAGAAGATCCTCACCCGGTACCGGCAGACCGACCACAAGCGCCGGCTGCCGATCGCTCCCTGACCGCCGGCCCCGGCCGATGGCGGGCGGCGGCCCCCACCGGCGGCCGCCGCCCGCCGATCAGGTCCTTTATGTGCGGTTTGCCAGAAGTCGCCTTAGTCTGGCCGATGAGGTGCCCGCACCAGGACCGACACCGGCCGGAGAGACGGAGCGAACATGGCGGACTTCATCGGCGCGGTGGACCAGGGGACCACGAGTACCCGGTTCATGATCTTCGATCACGGCGGCAACGAGGTCGCGAAGCACCAGTTGGAGCACGAGCAGATCCTCCCGCGCTCCGGGTGGGTGGAGCACGACCCGGTGGAGATCTGGGAGCGCACCAATTCGGTGATGCAGAACGCCCTGCGCAACGGCGGACTGTCGGGCACCGACCTGGCGGCCATCGGCATCACCAACCAGCGGGAGACCACGGTGGTCTGGGACCCGCGGACCGGCCGTCCCTACTACAACGCCATCGTGTGGCAGGACACCCGCACCGACGCCATCGCGGCGAGCCTGGAGCGCTCCGGCCGGGGCGAGGTCATCCGCCGCAAGGCCGGGCTGCCGCCCGCGACGTACTTCTCCGGCGGGAAGATCCAGTGGATCCTGGAGAACGTCGACGGCGTCCGCGAGGCGGCGGAGCAAGGACACGCGGTGTTCGGCAACACCGACTGCTGGGTCCTGTGGAACCTGACCGGCGGTCCCGACGGCGGCATCCACGCCACCGACGTGACCAACGCGAGCCGCACCATGCTGATGAACCTGGAGACGCTCGACTGGGACGACGAACTGCTGGGCTTCTTCGGCATCCCCCGCAGCATGCTGCCGACCATCAACCCGTCCTCGCACCGCGAGGCGTACGGCACGACCCGGACCTCCCGGCCGCTGCGCGCCGCCGTGCCCATCACGGGGGTGCTGGGCGACCAGCACGCGGCGACCGTCGGACAGGTCTGCTTCTCGCCCGGCGAGGCCAAGAACACCTACGGCACCGGCAACTTCCTGGTCCTCAACACCGGCACCGAACTGGTCCGCTCCCGGCACGGCCTGCTGACCACCGTGGCCTACCAGTTCGGCGACAACCCGCCGGTATACGCGCTGGAGGGCTCCATCGCGGTGACGGGGTCCGCCGTGCAGTGGCTGCGCGACCAGATGAAGATCATCAAGACCGCGGCCGAGAGCGAGGAACTGGCCCGCACCGTCGAGGACAACGGCGGCATGTACTTCGTCCCCGCGTTCTCCGGTCTGTTCGCCCCGTACTGGCGCTCCGACGCGCGGGGCGCGATCGTCGGGCTCGCCAGGTACAACGACAACGCGCACCTGGCACGGGCGACGCTGGAGGCCATCTGCTACCAGAGCCGCGACGTCGTCGAGGCCATGGAGCAGGACTCCTCGGTCCACCTGGACGTGCTCCGGGTCGACGGCGGCGTGACCGCCAACGACCTGTGCATGCAGATCCAGGCGGACGTGCTCGGCGTTCCCGTCAGCCGCCCCGTGGTCTCGGAGACCACCGCCCTCGGCGCGGCCTACGCGGCGGGACTGGCCACCGGCTTCTGGCGGGACACCGACGAACTGCGCACCCACTGGAGCGAGTCCAGGCGCTGGGAGCCCCAGTGGTCCGAGGACAAGCGCGCGGAGGGGTACGCGGGCTGGAAGAGGGCGGTGGAGCGCACCCTCGACTGGGTCGAGGTCCCCGAGAGCTGACCCCGGGGCGGACCACCTTAGGGTGATCCCATGTCTGCCGGATTGAGCGCCCCCAGAACCCGGGCCGCGCTGCGCACCAGCGCGCGTTTCTCGGGCGAGTTGCTGCTGATACTCGTCATGCTCGCCGTGACCCTGTGGGTCCTCGGCCGTATGTGGTCGGTGGTGTGGCCGCTGCTCGTCGGCCTGCTCCTGACCACGTTGACGTGGCCCCCGGCCCGCTTCCTGCGGCGGCACGGGTGGCGTCCGGCACTGGCCGCCACGGTGGTGACGGTGGGCTTCCTGCTGGTCGTCCTGGGCATCGTGGCCCTGATCGCCGTGCCGATGTCCTCGCAGACCGATGAGTTGACCGACGGCGTGGTCGAGGGCATCCAGCGGCTGCGCGAGTGGGCCGCGGGACCGCCGCTGAACATCGGGGACGACGAGATCACCGGTGCGGTCGACGCATCGGTGGCCCGCATCCAGGACAGCGTCGGCAGCATCACCACCGCGGTGGCGACGGGGGTGGGCGCGGTGGTCAACGGCCTGATCACCGCTGTCCTGGGCGTCTTCCTGATGTTCTTCTTCCTCAAGGACGGGCCGCGGTTCCTGCCCTGGCTGGCCCGCCAGTTGCCCGGCCGGCTGGCCACCGACGTCCCGGTCGTCGCCCTGCGGAGCTGGGAGACCCTGGGCTCCTTCGTCCGGTCGCAGGCCCTGGTGGGGCTGCTCGACGCCGTGTTCATCGGCCTCGGCCTGTGGATCCTGGGCGTGCCGTTGGTACTGCCCCTGGCGGTCCTGACGTTCGTGTCCGCGTTCGTGCCCATCGTGGGCGCCCTGTTCGCGGGCTTCGTGGCCGTGCTCATCGCCCTGGTGTCGAACGGCCTGATGGACGCGCTCATCGTGCTCGCGATCATCGTGGTCGTGCAGCAGTTGGAGGGCAACGTCTTCCAGCCCATCATCCAGAGCCGCGGCCTCGGTCTGCACGCGGCGGTGATCCTGCTGGCGGTGACGCTGGGCGGCAGCCTGTCCGGGATCGTGGGCAGTCTGCTCGCCGTCCCCCTCGCCGCGCTGATCGCGGTGGTGTGGAACTACGTGCGCGAGCAGTTGGCCGAGCCGCCCGAGGAGACCGCGACCGCCGAGGGCTGAGCCGGCGGACGAGCCCGCTCACGTGAAGGACGCGCCCTCGCGCGAAATGGCTCGCGGCCGGGCGGGCGGTGGTGTTGGCTGTCGGGCGTGGAACTCTTCAGCCGCTCCTGGTCGGCCCTGCTCGCCGCGGTCGCCGACCTCTCCGACGAGGACTTCGCCCGGCCGTCCGGCTGCACCGGCTGGCTCGTCCGGGACCTGGTCTGCCACCTGGTCATCGACGCCCAGGACGTCCTGATCACCCTGGCCACCCCGACCGCCGAGGAGCCGACCCGGGACGCGGTGACCTACTGGCAGGTCGTCGAGCCGCCGACCGGGGACGACCCGCTGGACGCGCTGATCGTCCGCCTGGCCGCCGCCTACGAGCAGCCGTGGCTGCTCAAGTTCCATCTCGACGACGTCGGTTCCGCCGCGGGCCGCGCCGCGGCGCTCGCGGACCCCACCGGCCGGGTCGGTACCCAGGACCAGGTGCTCACCGCGGGCGACTACCTCTCGGCGTACGTCCTGGAATGGTCCCTGCACCACCTCGACCTGATCGCGCATCTCCCGGAGGCCGCGGCACCGCCCGCGGAGGGGCTCAGCCGCTCGCGGGAGCTGCTGGAAGGGGTCGTCGGTGCGGCGTTCCCCGCCTCGTTCACCGACCGGGACGCGCTGCTGATCGGCACCGGACGGCGGGCGCCGACCGCGGCGGAGACGGCCGCGCTGGGCGAGTTGGCGGGGCGGCTCCCCTTCCCGATCGGCTGACCTGCCCATCGGGCCCCGGTGTGCCGCCCAGCGGATCGTCCAGCGGGTCGTCCGATCGGACGACGGGGCCCTCGTCCGATCGGCAGGGGCAACGGGGCCGGTGCGTCGACCCGTGCGGGTGCTCCGCGGGCCCACGCTGGAGGCACCCGTCCCCGACACCGCGGAGCCGTCCCACCATGACCGCCAAGCCACCCACCCCCGCCGACCTCGCCCTGTCGGACGCCGTGCGCCGCGGCGACCCCGACGCCGTCCGGGCGGCCCTGCGGGCCGGTGCCGACCGGGAACTGCGCGACGAGCGGGGCCGCACCCCGCTGCTGCTGGCGGCCCTGGCCGACCGGGTCGCGGTCGCCGAGGCCCTGGTCGCGGCCGGCGCGGACGTCAACGCGCAGGACGCGCGTGACGACAGCGCGTGGCTGGTCACCGGGGTCACGGGCAGCGTCGCGATGATGCGGGCGCTGCTGCCCGGGGGCCCGGACGTCACGCTGACCAACCGCTTCGGCGGCGTCTCGGTCATCCCGGCGAGCGAACGCGGTCACGTGGCCTACGTACGGGCGGTGCTCGCGGAGACGGACATCGACGTCGACCACGTCAACCGGCTCGGCTGGACGGCGCTCCTCGAAGCGGTCGTCCTCGGCGACGGCGACCGCGCGCACCAGGAGGTCGTGGCGGCCCTGCTCGCCGCGGGCGCCGATCCCGCACTGCCGGACGGCGACGGTGTCACGGCCCGTGTCCACGCCGAGCGCAGGGGCTTCGAGGCCATCGCGGACCTGCTGCGGCGGGCCGAGTCACGCGCCGGCGACGGCGCTCGCGAAGAGGGCGGGCGGCGGTGAAGCCGCGCTCCCCGGCGGGCCGCCTCGCCGCGCTGGCCGCCGTCACCGCCACGCTGGCCGGATGCGCATCGGACGGAGGTGGCGACGGGGCCGCGTCACCCGCGCCCGCCCCGCCCTCCAGCACGGCCCCGCGTACGCCCGACTCCGGCGGCGCGTCCGCGCGCACGCCGGAAGGCACCCTGCTGGTCACGGACTTCGGCGCGGACACCGTCACCTTCGTCGACCCCGCCGGGCGGGGCCGGGCGGCCGACCTGGGCTCGGTGCGGGTCGGGACGGCGCCGTACGGGATCGCCCTGGGCGAGGACGGCACGGCGTGGGTGGCGACCGCGGAGGGGGTGGCCGCCGTGGACACCCGCACCCGCGAGCGCACCGCCCTGATCCCGTACCGGACGGACACCGGCCCCGTGACGACCGGTGAGTACCGGGGCGGCGGCATGGGCATCGCCCTGTCCCCCGACGGCGGCCGCGTCTACGTCGGGGTCAACGTCCCCGGCGGCGACGGCGCACTGGAGGTCGTCGACACCGGGCGACGGCAGGTGACGGAGGTCGTGCCGGTCGGACGCCGTCCCTTCGACGTCGACGTCTCGGGCGACGGGCGGCAGGTCTACGCGACGAACCACGACTCGTTCGACGTGAGCGTCGTCGACACCGGCGACTGGACCGCGCGCCGCATCGAAGTCGCCCCCTACGGCACCGAGGGCGGCCTCGGCTCCTGGCTCAAGCCGCACTACACCGCCGTACGCCCCGCTGACGGAGCCCTGCTGCTGCCGTTCGAGGGTGAGCGTTTGGCGGTGGTCGACCCCGGCACCGGGCGGGTCCGGATCGAGGAGATGACCGCCGACACCCACCAGCACGGCGTCACGGCGGGCGCCGACGGCACGCTCTACGTGGTGGGGACGGGGCCGATCGACCCGTCCGAGGACGACGGCCCGTCCCTGACCGTCCGCACGCCCGACGGCGACGAACGGGTCATCCCCCTGGACGGCCCGCACGAGACCGTAGCCCTCTCGGCCGACGGCGGCACCGCCTACGTGTCCGGCGGCTTCACCCGCGACGGCTACTGGAACGGCCTGAGCGTCGTCGACCTCGGCACCGGCCGGGTGACCCGGCTCCCCGTGGGCGAGCGCCCCCTGGCCGTCGCGGTCCTGACGGAGCCCGGCATGACAGTCCCTGCCGTCACGTAGAATCCGCGGCATGGGTCGATGGGAGCCGAACGCGCGCGGCCGCCTGGAGCAGGCGGCGCTGGAGCTGTACGTGGAGCGCGGTTACGAACAGACCCCGGTGGCCGAGATCACCAAGCGTGCGGGGCTGACGGAGCGGACGTTCTTCCGGCACTTCGCCGACAAGCGGGAGGTCCTCTTCGGCGGTTCCGGCAGGCTGGAGGAGCTGTGCGCGGGCGCCGTCGCGGCGGCGCCCGCGACGGCGACGCCGATGGAGGCGGTGGCCGCCGCCCTGGACGCCGCGGCGGCCGCCTTCGAGGAGCGCGGCGATCTGGTCCGCCTGCGGCAGGGCGTCATCGACGCCAACGCCGAGCTGCGGGAGCGGGAACTGACCAAGCTCGCCTCCCTGTCCGGCGCCCTCGCCGACGCGCTGCGTGAGCGCGGCGTGGCGGAACTGACGGCGCGGCTGGCGGCCGAGGCGGCGATCGCCGTGCTCAAGGTCGCCTACGGACGCTGGATCGACGGGGGGCAGGAGTCACCGCTGCGGCCGCTGCTCGCCGAGTGCTTCGACATCCTCCGCACGGCCTCCGCCCGCGGCACGGCGAACGCCCGCTAGGGGGTGTCGTCGGGACCGGGTCGGCTCCGCCGCGGCGGTGCCCGGCGCGTTGCCGGGGTGTGCCGCACCCAGGCGGGGACCGTCCTGGTCCGTCCCCGCCGCACCGCACAGACTCGATGGCGCAGACAGCTGCGAAACCATCCATCGGGAGGACATCGTCATGACACGGACCAGCAAGGTCGTTCTGGTGACCGGCGCGAGCAGCGGGATCGGTGAGGCGACGGCCCTGCGCCTGGCCGCCGACGGCCACCGGGTGTTCCTGGGCGCGCGCCGCACCGACCGCCTGGAGAAGCTGGCCGGGCGGATCACCGCGGACGGGGGCACCGCCGGCTTCCGGCGGCTCGACGTCACCGACGCCGCCGACGTACGGGCCTTCGTGTCGGCCGCCGCCGAGCGCTGGGGCCGCGTGGACGTGATCGTCAACAACGCCGGCGTGATGCCGCTCTCGCCCCTGTCGGAACTGAAGGTGGACGAGTGGGACCGGATGATCGACGTGAACGTCCGCGGGGTGCTGCACGGCATCGCGGCGGCCCTGCCGCTCATGCGGGAACAGGGCGGCGGGCACGTCGTGAACGTCGCGTCGGTCGGCGCGTACGAGGTGGTGCCGACCGCCGCCGTCTACTGCGCGACGAAGTTCGCCGTGCGCGCCCTGTCCGAGGGGCTGCGCCAGGAGTCGGCCGGGGACATCCGGGTCAGCGTGGTCTCCCCGGGCGTGACCGAGTCCGAGCTGGCCGACTCCATCTCCGACCCGCGGGCGCGCGAGGACATGAAGACCTACCGCTCGGTGGCCGTGCCGGCCTCCGCGATCGCCGACGCCATCGCCTTCGCCGTCTCCCGGCCCGCCGAGGTGGACGTGAACGAGATCGTGGTGCGCCCGGCCGCGAGCGCCCAGTAGGCCGCCGGTGGCCGTGGACGCCGTCCGGCCGCCACCGTCCGGACGGGGCTTCCCGGTCCCGTCCGGGCCGTCGGCCAACCGGTGTACAGAAGGGGGCCGTTGCGACGTAGGTTGTGGTCAAGCACCCACGCCTCGGCTGAAAGACGGACCGCACCCATGAGCGACCCCTCGACGACCCCCGGCCACGCCGCGCAGCAGAAGATCGACACGTCTGTGCCGCACTCGGCCCGGATCTGGAACTACTGGCTGGGCGGGAAGGACAACTACCCCGTCGACGAGCAGGCCGGGGACGCGTACACCGCCGTCTTCCCCGGCATCGTCACCATCGCCCGCAGCAGCCGCGCGTTCCTGCGCCGCAACATCACCCACCTGGTCGCCGAGGCGGGCATCCGGCAGTTCCTGGACATCGGCACCGGGCTGCCGACCGCCGACAACACCCACGAGGTCGCCCAGCGCATCGCGCCCGAGAGCCGGATCGTCTACGTCGACAACGACCCGATGGTCCTCGCCCACGCCCGCGCGCTGCTGTACTCCACGCCCGAGGGGGCGACCGCGTACATCGACTCCGACGTGCTCGACCCCGACACCGTCCTCGCGGCGGCCGCCCGGACGCTGGACTTCGACCAGCCCATCGCGCTGATCCTCAGCAACATCCTGGGCCACATCCCCGACTACGACCAGGCGCGTTCCGTCGCCGCCCGGCTCGTCGACGCCCTGCCGTCCGGCAGCTACCTCTCGATCAACGACGGTTCGCGCGGCATCGACCCGGAGTTCGACCGGGCCCAGGACGCCTACAACGAGAGCGGTGCCGCGCCGTACGTCCTGCGCACCGTCGAGCAGATCACGGCGTTCTTCGACGGTCTCGAGCTGGTGGAGCCCGGTGTGGTCCCGGTGACCCAGTGGCGTCCGGACGCGGACACCGACGCCCCGAAGCTCATCGGCGAGCACGGCGGGCTCGCCCGCAAGCCGTGACGTCCTGACCGGCGGCCCGGGGCCGCACCCGGCGGTCCCGGACCGGCTGGTCGAGCCCTGGGTCGGCGAAACGGGGCAGCCGTCCTTCTCACGGCAGATCGCCCAAGCGGACCAGCGGTACGAGAGGCGGGACCAGTACGCCCGGATCGACGCGAACCGGGCCGGTCCGATCCCCGGTGCCCGCTGACCGCCGCCCGTCCGCGGGGCGACGCGCCACAGGGCGGGGTCGCGGGGAAACGAACGCTTCCCCGGGACCCCGCCCTGCTCGGCGATCTCCCGATCAGGCGGGGGTGATGTTCTCCGCCTGCGGGCCCTTCTGGCCCTGGGTGATGTCGAAGGTCACGGCCTGGCCTTCCTGCAGCTCGCGGTAGCCCTGAGCGTTGATGTTGGAGTAGTGCGCGAAGACGTCGGGACCGCCGCCGTCCTGCGCGATGAAGCCGAAGCCCTTTTCAGAGTTGAACCACTTGACAGTTCCGCTGGCCATGCCATTTGCCTTTCAGCCGTTATCGGATCCGCACCGCGCGAACCCGGAGGTGGTCGTCCTGGTCCTCCGGCGTTGCACAGCAAACCGCCCGCACTACGGCGCGGGCGGTCTGGGCGAACCACGACATCTGCTGCTGACGCTACACGGCATGTCCGAGCCTCACCAGTGAGTAAGGGGGGTGAGCGACAACCTTGTTGCCGACCGGAGACCTCGGCCGCCGCCGTGCGGGTCCCCACTGCGCCATCCGGGGGAGACGGCGAGGCGGCCGCACGACGCGGTTCCTGAAGTGGTCTAGCTATGAAGAGTCCACCCACGGAGTCGGAGATCGATATGACCGTCAGGAAAGCGCTGGCCCTGGTGATCGGCGCTGTCATGTGCACCGGCGTGCTGGCCACCGGCTGCACCCGGGAGCCCGCGGGCTCCCCCTCGCAGGACGCGCACGCACCCGGGAGTTCCACGGCCCCGCGCCCCGCTCCCCCGCGCTCCTTCCCCCGCCCCCTGCCCGGGGTCGGTCCGGTCATGCGGGAACGGCTCCCGGAGGGCACCCGGCAGGCCGTGGTGGTCACCGGCGAGGACGAGAGCTCGTCGCGGTCCCGGGTGGTGGTCTACGAGCAGTACCCGGCCGAGGGCTGGCGTGCGGTCGCCGGTCCCTGGCCCGCGCACAACGGCCTGCGCGGCTGGACCGACGACCACGAGGCGGGCGACCTGCACTCGCCCATCGGCGTCTTCGGCCTCAGCGACGCCGGGGGCCGGCTGCCGGACCCGGGCACCCGGCTCCCCTACGACGAGGACCCGGAGTTCTCCGTGTCGGGCACCGGGTACCTGGGCGAGCCCCTGGAGGGGTCGTTCGACTACGTGGTCGCCATCGACTACAACCGGGTGGCCGGCACCACCCCGCTGGACAAGACCCGCCCCCTGGGCGAGGACAAGGGCGGCGGGGTCTGGATCCACGTGGATCACGACGGGCCGACCAACGCCTGCGTGTCCCTGAGCGAGGAGCACATGCGGGCGCTGCTGACCGTCCTGGACCCGGACAAGGAGCCGGTCGTCGTCATGGGCCCGGAGCAGGTCCTGACGCGGTAGGGCGCCCGGGAGAGGCCGCCGCGGGGCGGGCCGGCCCGTAGGCCGTGCTCAGCCGACGGGCGGCATGTCGGTGGGCGCCGAGTCCAGGCCGGGCCTGCGCTCCCGCCAGGCGCCGCGGGTGAAGTCCGGGATCTCGACGGGGCGGCCGCCCCTGGCCAGCGACGTGACGCTGAGCGGGACGGGCGAGCACCAGGCGGCCGAGTCGTAGACGTCGATGTCCGGTACCAGGCCCGCGCGCATCAGCTGCACGGTGCGCCATTGCAGGACGTAGTCCATGCCGCCGTGGCCGCCGTTGTTCGCGGCGTCGTCGCCGACCTTCTGCCACAGCCAGTGGTCGTACTCCTTGCGGTAGCCCTCGAAGTCGCGCCAGGTGTGGCCGCTGTGGTCCGGCTCGATGTAGACGCGGGCGCCGGTCGGGGCGGGTCCGGCGTAGTCCTCGACGATGCCGCGGCTGCCCGCGAGGGTGTTGATCCGGCTGTAGGGCCGGGGCGAACTCACGTCGTGCTCCGCCCGGATCGTCCTGCCCCTCGCCGTTTCGATCATGCAGGTGACCAGGTCACCGTTGATGTAGGTCTCTTTCCAGGACGGGTGGTCGCGCGGGACGAAGCGGGCCCGGTAGTCGGCCAGTCCCTTCGGGGCCGTCGCGGTGGCGCGCAGGGTGGTCATGCGGTCGCCGCGGTTGACGTCCATGGCCGCCGCGATCGGCGCCAGCCCGTGCATGGGGTAGAAGGAGGCGGTGCTGCGGGTGTGCCACAGCCGCCGCCAGGAATCGGTGTAGTAGGTGTCCGAGAAGAGGAGTTCGCGCAGGTCGTGCAGGTAGCCGCCGTGTCCGTTGGTGAGGTCGCCGAACAGGCCGTCGTGCGCCGCCTTCAGCATGGCCAGTTCGTTGCGGCCGTAGTTGCAGTTCTCGGACAGGAGCAGGTGTCTGCGGGTGCGCTCGGAGGTGTCGACGAGGTCCCACAGCTGGCGCAGTTCGGTCGCGATGGGGAGTTCCACGACGGCGTGCCTGCCGCTGAGGAGCGCGGCCCGGCCGTGCTCGTAGTGGAACTCCCAGGGCGTGGCGACGTACACGAGGTCGATGTCGTCGCGGCGGAGCATCCGGGCGTAGGAGTCGGCGGAGCCACCGTACTCGGCGGGGCGCGGGGCGCCCTTGCTCTCCAGGCGGTCGGCGGCGCGTTTGGCCCGGTCGGCGCGGATGTCGCAGACGGCGGTCACGGTGCAGCCGGGCACGGCCGCCCAGCCGGTGATCATGCCGCTGCCCCGGTTGCCGAGGCCGATGACCGCGACGCGGACGGTCCGGTGGGCGGCGAAGGGCACGCCGATCATGGACTTCTGGCCGGGCCCGCGGCGGGGCGCCTGCTCG
Organism: Streptomyces sp. NPDC102490; assembly: GCF_044765285.1. NCBI lineage: Bacteria > Bacillati > Actinomycetota > Actinomycetes > Kitasatosporales > Streptomycetaceae > Streptomyces > Streptomyces sp. NPDC102490. The sequence continues at coordinate 70,691 of NZ_JBIWJU010000009.1, read as the reverse complement.
GCCGCCGCCGACGCGGACGGGGCGGCGGCCCCGATTCCGGCCGCGAGGGCGCCGGTGGCGGCGGCGGAGCCCAGGAGCAGTCGGCGTGAGACAGCGGGCGTTTCGGACATGACGGCAACACTCCTCGTGGCGGTTCGCATCACGGTCGGGGCGCGGTCGGGCAACGTCGGGCTGTCGAACACTTTCGGGGCATGACTCTGCGGCGTCAGCCGAGACATGTCAATACGTGCTCGATACAAAGCCGTTCCGAGCATTTCCGCGCACCCGCGGTGTCGCTACATCCCGTCCTGCACCACCCCGCGCGTGGAGAGCGTGACGGGGCCCTTGGTGGTGAAGTCCCCCGGCGGGATGCCCGGATGGTGCCCCTCGTCCGCGGGCGGTGTCCGGTCGCGCGGCCCCAGGGTGAGCCGGGAGACGATCCGGTAGCGGTCGCCCCGGTAGAGGGAGTGCACGTACTCGACGGGCCGGCCCCGGGTGTCGGTGGTCAGGCGCTCGAAGAGGAGGGCCGGGGACAGTTCGGGCACGTCGAGCAGGTCGGCCTCGGCGCGGGTGACCACGGTGGGTTCGATGGACTGCACGGCCTCGCTGACCCGGACGTCGTGCCGCTCGGCCAGGTGCTCGTAGAGGTCGCCCTGTTCCAGTTCCTCACTGGTCAGGTCCGAGACGAGGTCGGCGGGCACGTGCAGGTACTCGATGGCCATGGGTGAGCCGTCGACCAGGCGCAGGCGGGCCACGTAGTGGATCTGCGCCGCGGGCGACATGCGCAGCTTGCGGCCCACCCGGGCGCCCGCGGGCAGGGTGCGGACCTCCAGGAGCCTGCTGGTCCAGGCGCCGGCGGCCGGCGGGAGGCTGAAGGCCCGGCGGTCGGAGACCAGTTCCTGGGTGATCTTCTCGGCGGCGACGAACATGCCCCGGCCGTGCTCGCGCACCAGCAGTCCGGCGACCACCAGTTCGTCGACCGCGGCACGCAGCGTGGGCCGGGACACGCCGAGTTCGGCGCACAGCGTGCGCTCCGAGGGAATGGCGTCCCCCGGGCGCCGGTCCTCGATGAGTTCCAGGACGGCGTCGCGGACGCGCTCCCGTTTGAGCACCGCACCGGAGGCGGCGGCGTCGATCTCCATGCAGTACTCCCGTAACTGGTCTGCTGGTCAGCCGAGCTTACCTGTCCACCTCGGGCGCGAACCAGCCACTCCACGGGTTCGGTCGGCCGAAAACCCGTACATACGTGAGGGGTTGACGCCCTCATTGGTCCATGCCACCTTCGACCAACGCCAACTGGTAAGTCCAGCGCCCCTTACTGGTCAACTGCGGGTGTGTCGTCCCTTCCAGCTCTCCCAGAGGTGAACCGTGAAGTACCGTTCGCTCGCTCTGCTCTCCACGCTGGTGCTCAGTGCTGCGCTCGCCGCCTGCTCCTCGTCCGGTGGCAGTTCCGACGGCGCGGGAGACGGCGCGACCGGCCTCGACGTCTGGCTCATGCGCGACAGCGTCTCGGCCGGGTTCCAGAAGGAGTTCGAGACGGGCTTCGAGAAGGCCCATCCCGACATCGACGTGAGGATCCAGATCCAGGAGTGGGAGGGCATCGGCGAGAAGGTGACCGCGGCCCTGGCCGGCAACGACGCCCCGGACGTCATCGAGGTCGGCAACACCCAGGTCGCCCAGTACGCCCAGAGCGGCGGCCTCACCGACTTCACGGACCGGGTCGGGGAACTGGGCGGAGCCGACTGGCTGGCGGGGCTCGCGGAGCCGGGGGCGTACGAGGGCAAGCAGTACGGCATCCCGTACTACGCGGCCAACCGGGTCGTCATCCACCGCACCGACCTGTTCGAGAAGGCCGGGATCGATCCCGCGCGGATCAGGACCAGGGACCAGTGGATCGCCGCCACCCGCAAGCTGAACACGGGCGGGACCCAGGGCATCTACCTGCCGGGCCAGAACTGGTACGTGCTGTCCGGCTTCGTCTGGGACGAGGGCGGCGACCTGGCCGTGAAGTCCGGCGGCGAGTGGAAGGGCGGCCTGGACAGCCCCGGGGCACTGCGGGCCATGGACTTCTACCGGCGCCTCCAGGCCCTCGGCAAGGGCCCCAAGGACTCGGACGAGGCCCAGCCGCCGCAGGCCGAGGTGATGGCCAAGGGGCAGGTCGCCCAGATCGTCGCCGTGCCGGGCGGGGCCAAGGTCATCGAGGAGAAGAACCCGGAACTCAAGGGGAAGCTCGGCTTCTTCCCGGTCCCCGGCAAGACCGCCGGCCGTCCGGGCGCCGTCTTCACCGGCGGTTCCGACCTGGTCGTCCCGGCCGTCGCCGCCCACCAGGAGGAGGCGTTCACCCTCATCCGCGAACTGACCGGTGACGCCTGGCAGAAGAAGCTCGCCGTCGCCATGAGCTACGTACCGAACAAGACCACCCTGGCGGGCGCCGTCGCCGACGACCCGGGCACCGCGGCCATGGCGGCCGGCGCCGCGAACGGACACGCCACACCCAACACGCCCCAGTGGGCGGCGGTCGAGGCCAAGAACCCGGTCAAGGAGTACATGACGGCCGTACTCACCGGCGAGGACCCGAAGTCCGCGGCGGCACGGGCCTCCCGGACCATCACCGAGACGCTGGGCAGCGACTCCTGACCGCCGCTGTCCCCGACACCACGAGACCAGGAGGCGACGTGTCGACCGTCCGGGAGCAGAACGTGCCGCGCGGCGCCGCGGGCCGGGGGACCCTCTGGCCGTACCTGCTGGTCGCCCCCGCCGTGCTGGGCATGCTGTACCTGCTGCTCTATCCGCTGGCCCGCGCCGTGCTCATCTCCCTCCAGGACTTCCGGCTGCGGCAACTCATCCTGGGGAACGCCGAGTTCGTCGGGCTGCGCAACTACCGCACGCTGCTCGGCGACCCGGAGTTCTGGGAGGTGGTGCGCCGGACCTTCGCGTTCATGGCGGTCAACGTCGTCGCCATCATGGTGCTGTCCACCTTGGTCGCGCTGATGACCGAGCGGCTCGGGCGGGTGGCCAGGACCGTGGTCCTCAGCTCCCTGGTCCTGGTCTGGGCGGTACCGGTGATCGCGGCCACCACCGTGTTCCAGTGGCTGTTCCACTCCGAGTTCGGCATCGTCAACGAGACGCTCACCGGCCTCGGGTTCGCTTCGTACGAGGGCTATCCCTGGTTCGCGCACGGCGGGACCGCGTTCGGCATCGTGGTGGTGCTGATCGTCTGGCAGTCGGTGCCGTTCGCCGCGATCACGCTCTACTCGGCGCTGGTCACGGTGCCGGCCGAACTGTACGAGTCGGCCCGCATGGACGGCGCCGGGGCCGCCCGCCTCTTCCGTTCCGTCACCTTCCCGCTGATCCGGCCGATCTTCATGCTGGTCCTGTCCCTCGAAGTGATCTGGACGTTCAAGGCGTTCGTGCAGATCTGGGTGATGACCCGCGGCGGGCCGGGCGAGGCCACCACCATCCTGCCGGTGTACGCCGTGCAGACCGCGCTGGCCCACCAGCGCTACGACCTGGGCTCCGCCGCCTCGATGCTCACGGTCCTGCTGATGAGCGGCGTACTGGTCCTCTACTTCCGCCAACTGTTCCGTCAGGAGGGCGAGCAGCCGTGAGCACCCCGCGTTTGCGTCCCCCGGTGCGCCGCGCGCTGCGCCGTCTCCCGCTGCACGCCGCCGCCGCGCTCACCGTGGTGGTCTGCCTGTTCCCCGTGTACTGGATGGTCACGACCGCGTTCAAACCGTCGACGGACATCCAGAGTTACGATCCCCGGCTCGTGCCGAGCGCCTGGACGTTTGAGCACTTCCGCACGGCGGTCGGCGCCGACGGCTTCGCGCTGTTCTGGCGCAACAGCCTCCTGGTCACCCTGAGTGCCGTCCTGCTCGCCCTGCTGGTCGCCCTGGGCGCCGCCTACGCCGTGGCCCGCATGCGCTGGCGCGGGCGCCGGCAGTTCATGCTCGCGGTGTTCGTCGCGCAGCTGGCGCCCTGGGAGTCACTGGTCATCCCGGTCTACATCATCTCCCGCGACACCGGGATGCTCGACCGGCTGCCGACCCTGACCCTGATCTACTTCATGATCACACTGCCGTTCACGGTGGTCGTGCTGCGCGGCTTCATCGCGGGCATCCCGCCGGAGCTGGAGGAGGCGGCACAGGTCGACGGCTGCACCCGGGCCACGGCGTTCCGCAAGGTGGCGTTCCCGCTGCTGGCCCCCGGGCTCATGGCCACCTCGCTGTTCGGCTTCATCACCGCCTGGAACGAGTTCACCTACGCCAACTTCCTCATCATCAAGCAGCAGGACAGCCGCACGCTCCCGGTGTGGCTCTCCTCGTTCCAGTCGACCTTCGGCACCGACTGGGGGGCCACCATGGCGGCGTCCACGCTCTTCGCGCTCCCCGCGCTGATCATCTTCCTCGCCCTGCAACGGCATGTGACGGCCGGGCTGGCCTCGGGCGGCGTCAAGGGCTGACCGGGCCCGCCGTTCCCGCCCCGCTCCGTCCTTCCCACCCCCTCCCCCTCACCTCACGCACCGCCGACCACCGGAGCCGCCCTGTGGACCTGCCACGCCCCGAACTGGCCCTCGTTCCCCGCCCCCGCCGCCTGTCCACCCGCTCCGGCCGCTTCCGCCTCGACGGCACCACCCGGCTGCGGGTCACCCCGGGGGCCGGTGCGGCCGCGACCCTGCTGCGCACCCTGCTCGCCCCGGCCACCGGACTGCGCCTGGACTCCGCGACCGACGGGGCCTTCGTGCTCGCCCTCGACCCGGCGCTGAGCGGGCTTGGCGAGGAGGGGTACGGCCTGACCGTGAGCCCTCAGGGCGCCCTGCTCCGGGCCGCCCGCCCGGCCGGGCTGCTGCGCGGAGTGCAGACGGTGCGCCAACTCCTGCCCTACGACGCCCTGTCCGGGCGGCCGGTGCGCGGGGTGCCGTGGGAACTGCCGGCCGTGGAGATCACCGATGTGCCCCGGCACGCCTGGCGCGGCTCCATGCTCGACGTGGCCCGGCACTTCCAGCCGGTGTCCTATCTGCGGCGCTACGTCGACCTGCTGGCCCTGCACAAGCTGAACGTCTTCCACCTCCACCTCACCGACGACCAGGGCTGGCGGATGCCGGTGGCCGCACACCCGCGGCTCACCGAGGTCGGCGGCCGGCGCGCGGAGTCGATGGTGGGCCCGGCGGGCGGCGACCGGTTCGACGGCGTGCCGCACGGCGGCTCCTACACCCGTGCCGAGCTGCGGGAGCTGGTCGCGTACGCGGCGGAGCGCGGGGTGAGCGTCCTGCCGGAGACCGGCGTGCCGGGGCACGTGCGCGCCGCCCTGGCCGCCTACCCCGAGCTGGGCACCGACCCGGCCCGCCGGCTGGACGTGTGGACGCGCTGGGGCGTGTGCGAGAACGTCCTGGGCACCGGCGACCACGTCCTGGACTTCTTCCGCACCGTCCTGGACGAGGTGATGGACGTCTTCCCCTCGCCGTACGTGCACCTCGGCGGGGACGAGGTCCCCACCACGGAGTGGGAGCTAAGCCCGGCGGCGCGGGCCCGTGCCGCTCGGGAGGGGCTGGCAGGGCCCCGTGCGCTGCATCCCTGGTTCATCGCGCGGCTGTCCGAGCACCTAGTGCGCGCCGGACGCAGGCCGGTGGTCTGGGCCGAGAGCGGCGTCGCCCTCCCCCCGGACTGCACCGTGATGAGCTGGCGCGAACCGGCACACGCCCGGGCGGCGGCCCTGCGCGGCCACCAGGTCGTGCACGCCGACCACCGCGCGACCTACTTCGACTACGCGCGCACCGCGGATCCCGGGGAGCCGCCCGCCCAGCCCGGCGGCGTCGTCGGCCTGCGCGCCGTCCACGACATGGACCTCGCACCGCCGACGCGGGAGACGGCGTCCCGGGTGCTGGGCGCCCAGGGCCAGTTGTGGACGGAGTTCGTGCGCACCCCCGAGCACATCGAGTACCTCACCTTCCCCCGGCTGTGCGCGCTCGCCGACCGGGTCTGGGACGGCACGCCGGACTGGCGGGACTTCACGGCCCGGCTGGCCGGGCACCGCGCCCGCCTGGACGCCCTGGACGTCCCGCACGCCGCCCCGCCGGCCGGTCTCGTCTCCTCGTCGTTCCCCCACGCCACGCACCATCCGTCGACGCTCCCGCGCAGGCGGGAGCCATGCCGAAAGGACCCCGCATGAGAAACCGACCCGCCGTCGGCCGCGCCCGCCTGGCGCTCGCCCTGGCCGTCCTCCTGGGAGGCGGTGCGCTGACCGCACTCCCCGCCCAGGCCGCTCCCGCCGCCGACGGTCTCACCGTCCAGTACCGCACCAGCGCGAGCGGAGCCACCGCGGACCAGACGGAACCCTGGTTCAAGGTCCGCAACACCGGCTCGGCCACCGTGCAGCTGAGCCAGGTGAAGATCCGCTACTACTTCAAGGCGGACTCCCCGAACGCCTCCTACCGCTTCGCGTGCTCCTGGGCGGTGCGCGGCTGCGCCGCCGTCACCGGTACGTTCGGCACGCTGAGCAAGCCGACCGCGACGGCCGACCGCTACCTGGAGGTCGGCTTCACGGCGGCGGCCGGCTCCCTGGCCCCCGGCGCGGACACGGGTGACCTGCAACTGCGCTTCCACCAGAGCACCTGGCAGACGCTGCGGCAGAGCGACGACTACTCCTTCGACGGCGCGCAGACCTCGTACGCGAACTGGGGCAAGGTCACCGCGCAGCTGGCCGGGGCCACCGTCTGGGGTACGGCTCCCGAGGGCAACGACCCCACCGACCCCACCGACCCGACGGACCCGACCGATCCTCCCGGCGGCGGTCAGACCCTCTTCGACGACTTCGCCTACAGCTCGCACACGGACCCCGCGATCTCGGCACACGGCTGGAGCGTGCGCTCCAACTCCGGCGGGCCCGGGGTTCCCGGCGCCACCTGGGACCCGTCGAAGGTCACCTTCGTCTCCGCGGGCGGCAACTCGGTGATGAACCTGGAGACCTCCACGGCCGGCACCGGCGCGTCCACCACGCAGACCGAGGTTCTGACCAAGTCGATGAAGTTCAAGGAGGGCACGTACGCCGCGCGGGTCAAGTTCGCCGACGCGCCCAAGTCCGGGCCCGACGGGGACCACCTGGTGCAGACCTTCTTCACCATCAACGACCTCAAGGCACCGATGGCCGACGACTACGCCGAGTACGACTTCGAGTACCTGCCCAACGGCGGGTGGGGCGAACCGTCGAACATCCTGTACACGACCTCCTGGGAGACCTACAACCCCGATCCCTGGCAGGCCGTCAACCAGCACTCCGAGCAGCGCACCGGCTACGCCGGCTGGCACGACCTGGTGGTGACGATCGACGACGAGGCCATCACCTACTACGTGGACGGGCAGGTGTTCGGCACGCACGGCGCGCAGTACCTGCCGGAGCGGCCGATGTCGATCAACTTCAACCAGTGGCTGATCGACCTGAACGGCCAGACCTCGACGACGCCGCGCGCCTACGACCAGCAGGTCGACTACGTGCTGCACGTCAAGGACCAGGTGCTCACCCCGGCCGAGGTGGCCGCGAAGGTCGCCGGGTACCGCGCCGCCGGTACCGCCTTCGTGGACGAGGTGCCCGCCCCGTGACCCCTGGCGGGGACGGTCAGAACAGCCGCTCCTGACCGGGCGCGGGCCGTCCCCGCCGGCCGCGCGGCCGGGTGCCGGGTTCCGGTGCCGTCTCCCCGAACAGGGGGGCGGTGCCGTACTCGTCGGGCTCGGCCGGGACGGTGGCGGGCCCGGTGCCCACGTTGAGGACCAGCGGGGCGTCCCGGTCGAAGTCGCCCGGCGTCATCGCCACCCAGTCACGGTCCTGCCGCTCTCCCACGCACCGACACCTCTCTCGCGCCGCCCGCCGCGACCACGCGACGCTACCAGCCCCGCGGGAGCCGCGTGATCACGGCTCCCGCCCGGCCCGCATCCATCGTTCCCGGACATCCGGGAACCAACGCATGGTGATTGTTTCTGCGCCGTAGAAGCTCGTTTCGATCATCTTCCTGCATGGCTTCTCTGGTTTCGCACTCTTGACAGGGCCTGGATCCGGTCGATTTACTCCCGATCAACGCCGATGTCGTGTGATCGGCGGCAGAGGTACGCCCAGCCGGTAGCTGGCTCGCGCCAGGAGCCCGGACTGAGTCGCCAGGACGGCCACGCGCCTCCGAGGCGGGGACGTGCCCACCATCCTCCGGAGCTCGAACCATGAGCCGTACACAGGTGCACACCCCCAGGAAGCCGGTACTGGCCGGCATAGGTGCCACCGCCGTTCTCGTCACCGCCGCCGCGCTCGTGCCGGGCAGCACCCCGGCCGAGGCGGCGACCTACAGCCCGCCGCCCGCCCACGCGGGCTTCGACTACCAGATCGGCGGCGCCTACACCCCGCCGGCCGGTGTCAAGGTGGTCAGCCGCGACCACACGGCCTCCCCCGCGCCGGGCCTGTACAACATCTGCTACGTCAACGCCTTCCAGGCCCAGCCCGGCGCCGAGCAGGACTGGGACGACGACCTGCTGCTGCGCGACGCGAACGGCGACGTCGTCTACGACACCGACTGGGGCGAGGCCTTCCTCGACATCCGCACCGCCGACAAGCGCGAGCGTATCGCCGAGAAGGTCGGCACCTGGATCGACGGCTGCGCCGACAAGGGTTTCCAGGCCGTCGAGCCGGACAACTACGACAGCTACACCCGCGCGGGCGACCTGCTGGACGCCGCCGACGCGCAGGGCCTGATCAAGCTGCTGGCGGAGCGCGCGCACTCCGACGGGCTGGCCATCGGGCAGAAGAACACCGTCGAACTGGCCCCGAACCGCGAGCGGAACGGGCTGGACTTCGCGGTCGCCGAGGAGTGCGGCGAGTGGGACGAGTGCGGCGACTACACGGACGCGTTCGGCGACCGGGTGATCGTCATCGAGTACACCGCCAAGGGCCTGTCGAAGGCGTGCGCGGACTTCGGCGACGAGCTGAGCATCGTCCGGCGCGACCTGGACGTGTCGCCGAAGGGCAGCAGCGGCTACCTCCGTGAGACCTGCTGACACCGCCCGACGGCCAGTGAAGTCCTTGGAGGTACAGATGGATGCGGTCCGACGTGCCGCGCGCCCCTCGCGCAGGGGTGTGCTGCGGGCCGGCGGGGGCGCCGCCCTCGCGGCGGTCGCGGGCAGCGCGGTGACCGGCTGCGCGGCCGGCACGGACGACGGCGTCGCGGCCGACGGCACGGTCACCGTGGAGATGTGGCACGGCCAGGCGGACACGGCGAAGAAGGTCCTGGAAGGGCTCGTCGCCGACTTCGAGCGGGCCCATCCGAAGATCAGGGTGAAGCTGGGCGGCGGCGTGCTGTCGGACGTCATGCTGCAAAAGGTGACGGCCGCCCTCGCCGCCGGTTCCTACCCCGACATCGCCTACATCTTCGGGTCGGACCTGGCCCGGGTGGCCCGCAGCCCGCAGGTCGTGGACCTCACCGACGCGGTCGGGTCGGGACCCGTGCCGTGGAAGAACTACTGGGCGGCCTCCAGGGACGCCGTCACGCTCAACGGCAGGGTCAGGGCCGCCCCCGCGGTGCTCGACTCGCTCGCCGTGGTCTGCAACAAGAAGCTCTTCCGCGAGGCCGGGCTGGACCTGCCGAAGGCCGGCTGGACCTGGCGGGACTTCGTCTCCTGCGCGCGCACGCTCACCGAGTCGGGCCGGGGCCGGTTCGGCACCGGCTGGCCGGGCACGGGCGACGAGGACACCGTGTGGCGTCTGTGGCCGCTGATCTGGGACCTGGGCGGCGACGTCGTCGACGACGGGGGCAAGGGCATCGGCTTCGCCGACACCGGTGCCCGGGCGCTTCAGGTGGTGGCCGACCTGGCCCGGGACAAGAGCGTGTACGTCGATCCCAAGCCCGGCAGCGAGCAGATGTACCAGGTGTTCCAGTCCGGCCGCATGGGCATGGTGGTCACCGGCCCGTGGCAGCTGCCCGACATCGAGACCGCCGGGGTCGACTACCACGTCGCTCCCCTGCCCTCCTTCAGCGGACGCCCGGTCACCATCTCGGGTCCGGACACCTGGACGGTGTTCGACAACGGCGAGGCCCGGTCCAAGGCCGCCCGGACCTTCCTGGCCTGGCTGGCCCGGCCCGAGCAGGACGTGCGCTGGGACATCGAGGCCGGCAGCCTCCCGCTCAGCCGCCGCACCGAGGCCCTGCCCGCCTGGCAGGACAAGGTCGCCCGCACCGAGGGCCTGAACGTGTTCACCACGGCGTTGGAGACGGCGCGGGTGCGCCCCGTCCACCCGGCGTACCCGGAGGTCTCGCAGGCCCTGGGACAGGCGATCGTCGCCGTGCTCCTGGGGCGCAGCACCCCCGAGAAGGCGCTGCGTGCCTGCGCCGACGAAGCCAACGCCGCCCTGCTCATTCCGCGTTGAGGAGCCACACCGCCATGCCGCGCCTCCCCCGCCCCATCACCGTCGTGGACCCGCCGCCGGACCCACGGCCACTGCGCCGCAAGCGCCGCCGCGAGACCGCCGCCGCCTGGGCGTTCGTCTCACCGGCGGTCCTGATCGTCCTCGGCCTGAGCATCGTCCCGGTCGTCTGGTCGCTGCTGCTGTCCTTCCAGGCCAGCGACCTGGTCACGCCCAGCCGCTGGGTCGGTCTGGACAACTACCGCGCTCTCGCCCAGGACCCGAACTTCAGCCAGGCGGTCCGCAACACCCTGCTCTACACGGTCCTGTACGTGCCGCTGAGCCTGCTGTTCGGCCTGGCCCTCGCCCTGGTCCTGAACCGGCGCATCCGCCTCGTCGGCCTCTACCGCACCCTGATCTTCGTGCCGTTCGTGCTGTCGGCGACCGCGCAGGGCGTGCTGTTCTCGTTCATCCTGGACCCGGAGTTCGGCGCCGCCAACTCGGTGCTGCACCGCCTCGGCGTCTCGTCGCAGGGCTTCCTGTCCGACCCCTCCCAGGCCCTGCTGGTGCTGGTCGCGATCACCCTGTGGAGCGGCACCGGGTTCTGTGTCGTCGTCTACCTCGCCGCCCTCCAGGACGTGCCGCAGTCCCTGATCGAGGCGGCGCGCCTGGACGGCGCCGGGCGCCGGCACCTGCTGCGCCACGTCACGCTGCCCACGCTCACGCCGGTCACCGTCTTCCTGGTGCTGTGGCAGGCCATCCAGTCCCTCCAGGTGTTCGACCTGGTGTACGTCACCACCAAGGGCGGGCCGCTCGGCTCGACGACGGTGATCGTCTACTTCATCTGGGAGCAGGCTTTCAAGAACGCCACCGCCGGATACGGGGCCTCGGCCGCCTACGTCCTGGCCGTCGCCCTCGCTCTGGTCGCCGGGGCGGTCCGCATCGTCCGGCGTCGGGGACGCCACCGTCTCGAAGGGGCCCGATCATGACGGCGACCTCCGCCCGGCCCGGCACCGCCGCCGGCGCCCACCACGTCGTGCAGGCGCCCGCCGGTGAACGGCGCCGCCCGCGGCTCCCGTTCAGCCCCTGGCACCTGCTGCTCGCGCCGCTCGCCCTGGTCTTCGCCGTGCCGCTGGTCTGGCTGGTGCTCAGCTCGGTGATGAGCAACGCGGAGATCAACCGGTTCCCGCCGGCGCTGTGGCCGTCCGGCATCGACCTCGGCGGCTACCGCTATGTGCTGGGCAACGCGATGTTCCCGCGCTGGTTCGTCAACTCGCTGATCGTCTCCGCCGTCACGGTCGCCGCGAACCTGGTCTTCGGCTCGCTGGCCGGGTACGCCTTCGCCCGGATGCGGTTCGCGGGCTCCCGGGTGCTGATGGGGCTGATGCTGGCCACCATGGCGGTGCCGTTCCAGCTGACCATGATCCCGACGTTCCTGGTGATGAAGAAGCTCGGCCTCATCGACACCCTGGGCGCGTTGATCGTGCCGTCGCTGGTCACGCCGTTCGCGGTGTTCCTGCTGCGGCAGTTCTTCCTCTCGCTGCCCAGGGAGCTGGAGGAGGCCGCCTGGATCGACGGCTGCTCCCGGCTGCGGGTGCTGTGGCGGATCGTGCTGCCGCTGTCCCGTCCGGCGCTGGCCACGGTGGCCGTGCTCACCTTCCTGACCACGTGGAACGACCTGACCTGGCCACTGATCGCCATCAACCACGACACGCAGTACACGCTGCAACTGGGCCTGACCACGTTCCAGGGGCAGCACCACACCCAGTGGGCGGCCGTGATGGCGGGCAACGTCATCACCGTGCTGCCGGTCCTGCTCGCCTTCCTCGGCGCGCAGAAGACCTTCATCCAGTCGATCACCTCCAGCGGACTCAAGGGCTGACCACCCGCCCTCCGTCCGCCGCCACCCGCAACGGAAAGAACCCCGCATGAGCACCGCCCACCCGACCGCACCCAAGATCACCTTCGTCGGAGCCGGCAGCGTCGTCTTCACCCAGGGTCTGCTCGCCGACCTCTTCGCCTTCGACGAGCTGAAGTCCGCGCACATCGCGCTGCACGACATCGACGCGGAGCGCCTGGCCACCGCGCGGGCCGCCGCCGAGTACATCGCCGCCGAGCGCGGTGCCCGTCCGCGCGTCACCGCGCACGCCGACCGCCGCGAGGCCCTGGCCGGCGCCGACTTCGTCATCAACATCGTGCAGGTCGGCATGGGCGAGGCGACCCGGACCGACTTCGAGGTCCCGGCCCGGTACGGACTGCGCCAGACCATCGGCGACACCCTCGGCGTCGGCGGCATCTTCCGCGCCCTGCGCACCTTCCCGCTGCTCAAGGCGCTCGGTCAGGACATCGCCGAGGTCTGCCCGGACGCCTGGCTGCTCAACTACACCAACCCGATGGCGATGAACGTCCAGTACCTCGCCGAGGCGACCGGCCTGACGCGGGTGGTGGGACTGTGCCACTCCGTGTACTGGACCGTCCAGGGCCTGTGCGAGCTGCTGAAGGTCCCCTACGAGGAGGTCACCTACCGGGCCGCGGGCGTCAACCACCAGGCGTGGGTGCTGCGCCTGGAGCACGGGGGCGAGGACCTCCACCCGCGCCTGGACGCCCTGATCGCCGAGGACCCGCAGCTGCGCCGCCGGGTCCGCATGGACATGTACCGACGGCTCGGCCACTACCCGACGGAGACCAGCGAGCACTCCTCCGAGTACGTCCCCTGGTACCTGCACCACGACAGCGAGATCGACCGGCTGCGGCTGCCCGTCGGTGCCTATCTGGGCATCGTGGACGAGAACGTGGCCGAGTACGAGCGCACCCGCGACGCGCTGGCGTGCGGGGCGCCGCTCACGGTCGAGGGCACCATGGAGTACGCGCCGCAGATCATCCACAGCATGGTGACCGGCACGCCCCGCACGGTCTACGGCAACGTGCCGAACCACGGGCTGATCGAGAACCTGCCGGCCCGGGGCACCGTCGAGGTGCCGTGCCTGGTCGACTCCGCGGGCCTCCAGCCCACCCGCGTCGGCGCGCTGCCCCCGCAGCTGGCGGCCCTCAACCGGGCCTACCTCAGCACCACCGACCTGGTGGTGCGGGCGGCGACGGAGGACGACCCGCGGCACATCAGGCACGCCGCGATGACCGACCCGGCGACGGCGGCGACGCTCAGGGTCGAGGAGATCTGGCAGCTGTGCGACGACATGGTCCGTGCGCACGGGGACCGGCTGCAACCGGGACTGCGGGGCGCACTGGCCCTCTGAGCGGACCGCCGCGCGGCGGCACTGGCGCGGCCCCGCGTACGGGGGAGAACGCGGGGCCGCACCTGCAAGCTATCGGAGTAGTGGTCCGCCTGCCAGACCCGGCGCCCTCCGGCCGGAGCGCACCTTCCCCGCCCGTCCGCCACCGGCGCCCGTCTCTCAGGGCTTTCACCGGGTGGCTTCACCCGACCGGCGGGCAGGAGCGTCGGCGGGAGCGGGGGGGCGCGCCGGAACGGCGCGCGCTGCGGGGCGGGCCGTGCGGGGCCCACACTGAGGTCATGGGTTACCCCGATCCGCCGCCGGCGGCGGTGTCACGGCGTTTTCCCGACGGGCCGGCGAGCGTGGCGGCGGCCCGCCGGTTCGTGTGCGCCGCGCTGGACGGTGCCCCTTCGGACCTGGTGGGAACGGCCCAGCTCCTGGTCAGCGAGCTGGTCACCAACGCGGTGCTGCACGCGCGCACCGAGGTCGAGGTGAGCGTGGCCCGCCTGGACGGCCGGGTGCGGGTGCGGGTCGGTGACCGGCGGCCGAGCCGTGGACTCGTACCGCAGCGCTGCTCGCCGTACTCCGGTACGGGGCAGGGACTGGCGCTGGTGGAGCAGCTGGCCTCCCGGTTCGGGGTGGACGGCGGCGACGCGGGCAAGACGGTGTGGTTCGAGCTGTGGCACGACGGTCCCCCGCCGCCGCCGGCCGGGTGGGAGACCAGCGTGCCGCCGCGGTCCGCCGACCGGACGGTGACGCTCGTCGACCTGCCGACCGCCCTGGAGTTCGCGGGCCGGCAGCACCGGCACGCGGTGCTGCGCGAGCTGACCCTCGCCGCGTCGGCGGGCGACCCCCTCGGGGTGCCGTCCGAGGACCTCGTGGCGGCCAACGACGTCAACAACGTGATCAGCGCCGGTGTGGCGGCCGCGCTGGCGGAGCCGGGCCCCGAGTCCGGTCTGCGCACCCTGGCCCTCCCCCTGCCGGCCGCCGCCCTGCCCGCGGTGCGGGCACTGCGCCGCGTACTCGGCCTGGCCGAGGCGCGGGCGCGGGAGGAACGGCTGCTCACGCTCCCGGCCCTGCCGCGCGGGCGGGCCTTCCAGGACTGGCTCTTCGACGAGATCGCCGGGCAGCTGTCCGGCGGCCGGCCCACCGCGTGGACCATGGTCCCCCGCCCGCCGGAGGTCAGCTCCGCCGAGCTCGTCCCGTGGGACGTCGGCCAGGTGCGGGCCAGCCGGATGCCGACCGTCGCCGCCGACGAGGGCAACCGGATCGTGGCGGCCAACGGGGCCGCGGCGGACCTGCTGGGCTGGGACCCGGACGACCTGGTCGGGCGCCGGCTCAGCACCCTCGTCCCCGAGCATCTGCGCGAGCGGCACACGGCGGCGTTCACCTCGATGCTGCTCACCGGCCGCACCCGCATCGTGGGGCGCTCGGTGCCGCTTCCGGCGCTGCACCGTGACGGCAGGCTGGTCCCGGTGCGGCTGTACATCCAGACGCAGGAGACGGCCGACGGCCGCACCGTCTTCGTCGCCCAGCTGGTCCCGCGGGCGGCCACGTTCCTGGGCGGTCCCCGCACTCCCGGCAGGATCCAGGAGGCGGCCCTCGGGGAGCCCGACGGGGGCCGGTCACCGGCCGTTCCGGAGGCCGGTGGCGGCACGGACGGGGCCAGGGCCGGTGCCCGGGGCGGCATGACGGCGCTGGAGCGACTCACCCTCCTGGCCGAACTCGCGGCGCAGCTCAACAACACACTGGACCTGGACGAGGGGTTGCAGCGTGTCGGTCGGCTCCTGACGCGGCAGCTGGCCGACTGGTGCGTGGTGGACCTGTTCACCGCCGACGCCCGGGTGGACCGGGTCTGTGTCGTCCACCGGGACCCCCGGGCCCTGCGCCCGGGGGCGTACGAGGGGACGCTCTCGGAGGTCTCCGACCGGTCGCGGGGGCCGCTGGCCCGGGTGCTGCGCGGCGCCGGGCCGCTCCTGCTGACCGACGCACCGCAGCCGGGCCAGACCGCGAGCGCGCTGGACCGGGCGTATGTCGACCTGTTCCGGGAGCTGGGGGCTAGCAGCGCCGTCGTCGCTCCGCTGCGGGCCCGCCGCAAGATCTTCGGCGCCCTGACCCTGGCCCGCGCGTCCGGCGGGCCGCCGTTCACGGAGGAGGACCTCACGCTGGTCGACGACCTGGTGCACGGTCTCGCGCTGGGGGTGGACAACACCCGTCTGTACCAGGACACCCGCTCCATCGCCGAACGGCTCCAGCGTTCGCTGCTGCCGGTGCTGCCCGAGGTGGAGGGTCTGCGGCTGGCCGCCCGCTACGCCGCCTCCTCGACCACCGCGCAGGTCGGCGGGGACTGGTACGACAGCTTCGTCCTGCGCGGCGGGGACACCGCGCTGGTCATCGGCGACGTCACGGGGCACGACCTCGACGCGGCCATCGCGATGAGCCAGTTGCGCAGCATGCTCCGCGGCATCGCGGTGGACCGCGAGGAGCCGCCCGCAGAGGTGCTGCGCCGGCTGGACCTGGCGAACCACAGTCTCCACCAGGAGGCGACCGGCACCTGCGTCTACGGCCTGATCAAGGGACCGCCCGAGGGCCCCTGGGAGCTGACGCACTCCTCCGCCGGCCATCCGCCGCCGCTGCTCACCACCCGGGACGGCCGGACCCGCTACCTCGAGGGCGGCGCCGGCCTGCTGCTCGGCATGGACCCCTACGCGGTCCGCGGCACGGCCCGTGACGCGCTGCCGGCCCACTCCACGCTCCTGCTGTACACCGACGGCCTCGTCGAGCGCCGGGACGAGCCCCTCGACGAGGCCCTGGACCGGCTGCGCCGGCACGCCGCCGACCTGGCCCGCGAGCCCCTCGACACGTTCTGCGACGAGCTGCTGATCGGCCTGGGGGCGGACAGCGCGGACGACATCGCGGTCCTCGCCGTCCGCCCCTCCCCGCCCTCGGCCGTGCGGCCCGGGACGCCCCGGGGGTGACGGCCGGGGCAGGCCGTCGTCCGTGTGCCCCGGGGGGGGCGACGGGCGCCGGGTGCCGTGCCCGTTCGGGCATCACCTGCTGCCTCCACGGCTCCTGACGCCGGTACGGGAGTGGCGATAGCGTCCCCTCGTGAGCATCACGTCCCGGCGAGCGGCCAGATGAACGACGAGCGGCTGACCGTGGCGCGGACGCCCGACGGCACGGACGGCACCCGGCCGGACCAGTCCGACCAGCCGGGCCGGCCGGAGCAACCGGAGCAGCCCCGCAGGCGAAAGCGCCGCGGACCGGGGCCCTTCACCCTGTTGCTGCTGCCGGGGCTGCTGACCGTCACCGGGGTGGCCGCCTTCCTCGCGCTGGGCGGGCTGCCCGACCCGTGGCCGAACGACTCCGACACCGGCGCGTCCGCCGGGGCCGACATCGATCCCTCCTACGTCCCGTGGCTGCGCAAGGCCGCCTCGGCCTGCACCGTCCTCGAGCCGTCCGTGCTCGCCGCGCAGATCGACCAGCTCTCGGGCTGGGTCGACGACTCCGACGAACTCTCGGGCCAGAAGGGCATCGCCGCCTTCACCGACAGCGAGTGGCGGACCTGGGGCAAGGACGACGACGGCAACGGGACGTCCTCGCCCCGCGACCCGGCGGACGCCATCATGGCGCTGGGCCGGCGGGACTGCTCGCTGGCGAAGAAAGTCACCGAACTGCGCACCGAGGGCCGGGTCAGCGGCGACCTCGTGGAGCTGACCCTGGCCGCGTACGCCGCGGGACCGGACGCCGTGACCGAGGCGGGGCGCGTCCCCGCGGGGGCGAAGACGTACCTCGACGAGGTCCAGGCCCTGCTGCCGCGGTACGAGGCACTCGACCGGGAGGGCTCCGGCCCCGGCGCGGGCGGGCCCGCGGGCGCCCTGCTCACCGCGCCGGTGAGCCCGCTCACCGTCACCTCGCCCTTCGGGTCGCGGGAGCACCCGCTGACCGGGGTGACCAAGCTGCACACCGGCGTGGACTTCGCCGCCCCGCAGGGCGCGCAGGTCGCGGCGGCACGGCGGGGCCGCGTCGTGTTCGCCGCGCTCACCAGCGCCTACGGCAACCGCATCGTGATCGACCACGGGACCATCCAGGGCAAGCGGGTGGAGACGACCTACAGTCACCTCTCCGCCCTGGGCGTGGCCGTGGGACAGACCGTGGAGGCCGGGACCCCGATCGGACGGGTCGGCTCCACCGGTCTGTCCACCGGCCCCCACCTGCACTTCGAGGTCATCCTCGACGGGTACTACACCGATCCGC
The DNA here is from genome assembly GCF_044765285.1 of Streptomyces sp. NPDC102490. Lineage (NCBI taxonomy): Bacteria > Bacillati > Actinomycetota > Actinomycetes > Kitasatosporales > Streptomycetaceae > Streptomyces > Streptomyces sp. NPDC102490. Next base: position 52,851 of record NZ_JBIWJU010000009.1, on the reverse strand, counting down.
GCCCCTGGCTGCCCGCGTAGGGGTTTGATCCGGCGGATCGTGTCGAAGACCTCTGCATGACCCAGTCGAAGCGCGAGACAGAGCGGAAGTACGAACCCCCCTTTGGCGGCGTCGCCGGACTGCCCGACCTCACCGGCGCCGGGCCCGTCGCCTCGGTCACCACGGCCGGGCCCGAGGAACTCGACGCCGTGTACCACGACACCGAGGATCTGCGGCTCGCCCGCTCCTCGGTCACCTTGCGCCGCCGTACGGGCGGTCCGGACGCGGGCTGGCACCTGAAGCTGCCCCTGGCCGGGGACACCCGGGAGGAGGTGTGGGCCGCGCTGTCGGACGACGTGCCCGAGTCGCTGCGCGAGCTGGCCCTGTCCCGGACGCGGGGTGCCGAGCTGCGTCCGGTCGTACGCATCCGGTCCACCCGCACCGTGCGCCGGCTGCGCGACGCGGACGGCAGGGTGCTCGCCGAACTGAGCCTCGACGAGGTACGCGCGGACGCGGCGGCCTCCGGCGGTGGCCGCGCCGAGTGGGGCGAGCTGGAGGTCGAACTCGCGGACGGGGTGGACGCCGGGCTGCTGGACGTCGTCGAGAAACGGCTCCGCAAGAAGGGGATCGTCCGCGCCGACTCCCCGTCCAAGCTCGCCCGGGCGCTGCGGGAGACGGGGGTGGAGGCGGAACGGGAGCGCGGCTCGGCGGTGGTGGCCGGGTCGGCCGGCGCGTACGTGCTCGCGTACGTGGGTGATCACGTCGGCAAGCTGGTGGCGTGGGACCCGGCGGTCCGCCGTGACCTGCCCGACGCGGTGCACCAGATGCGCGTCACGTGCCGACGGCTGCGCGGTTGCCTGCGCTCCTACCGGTCGGTGCTCGACCGGCGGGTCACCGATCCCCTGCGCGCCGAACTGCGCTGGCTGGCCGGTGAGCTGGGTGCGGCGCGGGACCAGGAGGTGCTGGGCGAGCGGATCGGCGCCGCGGTGGCGGAGCTGCCGGACACGCTCGTGCTGGGTCCCGTCGCCGCCCGGCTGCGCGTCTGGGAGGTGTCCCAGGGCGGCGAGGTGCGGTCCCGTACGCGGGAGGCCCTGGCCACGCCCCGCTATCTGCGGCTGCTGGACGCCCTGGACTGTCTGGTCCGGCAACCGCCCCTGCGCGGCAAGGCCGCGGGCAAGCCCGCCCGCACGATGGCCCGGGCGGTGCTCAAGGAGTACGGCCGTCTCGCCGGGCACATGGAGAAGGCGCTCGCGCTTCCGGTCGGCCGGCCGCGGGAGACGGGGCTGCACGAGGCGCGCAAGGCGGCCAAGAAGCTCCGCTACGCGGCCGAGGTCGCGCGGCCCGCACTGGGCAAGCCGGTCGCCCGGCTCGGCAAGCGCGCCAAGGCGGTGCAACGGCTGCTCGGCGAGCACCAGGACGCCGTGGTCGCCCAGGACACGTTGCGGCAGTTGGCGGTGGCCGCCCACCGGGCGGGTGAACCGGCGTTCACCTGGGGAGTGCTGCACGGCCTGGAACGGGCGGGGGCCAAGGCCCGGCGGCAGGAGCTGCCCGAGGTGTGGCGGAAGGTGTCGGACCCCGCGCTGCGGGCGCCGCTGGAACACTGAACGGCGGTGCCGCCCCGGCGAGTCGGCCGCTGCGCGCGCCGTACGGCACGGGCCGCGCTCACGCGGCGCGTGCCCGCTGCGGCAGCGCGCGCAGCGGCGCCGCCGGGGTGCGGGTGGCGCTGACCCGGTAGGTGATCCGGTCCGGGTCGGCGAGCGGCTCGCCGAGGGTGATCCGGCCCGCGGCGTGCAGCGCGTCGCACTCGGCGGTCGGCAGCGCGGCGTAGCAGCCGCCCCGGCCGGTGGCGGAGTCCAGGGGGCGCCAGTAGCTGTATCTGCGTCGTCCGTCCGCCCGCACCGTGACGAAGACGGGTGTGCGCGCGTCGGTGACGATGCGCAGGACCTCGGCCCCGGCGGCACCGATCGGGTCGGGGCGTCTGGCGCCACGGAAGTCGGCGGTCTGCGGACGGGCGGCGGCGGTGAGCGGCATCGGCGGTGGCCTTTCCAGGTCAGTGACTCGAGAACGCCTACCCGGTCCGGCCGGAGTTGATCTCGATGGAGCGCATTCTTCAGCACGGCACTGACAACTCCTGTCCGGAGTCTTGCCGGATCAAAGGCTCAGCACTTAAATCACACCTTGAACTAAGCCGCTGCGTCACGCGGTCGACCGGTCCTGTCCGCATCCCCAGAAAGCGCCCGCATGAGACTGAGATCCTTGGGTGTCGCGCTCGTCGCCACGGCGGCACTCGTCACCCTCCCCGCCCCGATGACGGCCACCGCGGCCGACACCCCCCTCTCCCAGGGCCGGACGGCCACGTCGTCGTCGGCCGAGAACGCCGGAACGCCGTCCGGCAACGCCGTCGACGGCGACACGGCCACCCGCTGGTCCTCGGCCGCGAGCGACGACCAGTGGCTCCAGGTCGACCTCGGCGCCACCGCCTCCGTCACCCGCGTGGTGCTCGACTGGGAGGCGGCCTACGGCAAGGACTACAAGATCCAGCTCTCCCAGGACGGGAGCACCTGGAGCGACGCGAAGTCGGTCACCGGCGGCGACGGCGGCACCGACACGCTCGACGTCTCCGGCCAGGGCCGCTACGTCCGCATGCAGGGCGTCCACCGGGCCACCCCCTGGGGCTACTCGCTGTGGGAGTTCCAGGTCTTCGGCACCACCGGCGGCACCGCGCCGGGCGGCTCGTGCGGCACCGCCAATGCCGCGCAGGGCAGGCCCGCCTCCGCCTCCTCCGTGGAGAACGCCGGGACACCCGCCGCCGCGGCCTTCGACGGCGACGCCGGCACCCGCTGGTCCAGCCAGGCATCCGACCCGCAGTGGGTGCGGGTCGACCTCGGCGCCGTACGGGACCTGTGCAAGGTGGACCTGAACTGGGAGGCCGCCTACGCCAAGGACTTCCGGATCGAGGCCTCCTCGGACGGGCAGAACTGGCAGACGCTGAAGAGCGTCACGGGTGGCACCGGGGGCAAGGTCTCCTACGACGTCAGCGGCTCGGGCCGCTACCTCCGGGTCCACGGCACGGCCCGCGCCACCGGCTACGGCTACTCGCTGTGGGAGGTCGCCGTGCACACCGGCACCACCGGCACTCCCCCCGTCGAGGGCGGCGGCGACCTGGGGCCGAACGTCATCGTCGTCGACCCCGCCACACCGAACCTCCAGCAGAAGTTCGACCAGGTCTTCGCCCAGCAGGAGTCGAACCAGTTCGGCGCCGGGCGCTACCAGTTCCTGATGAAGCCGGGCACCTACAACGGCATCAACGCGCAACTCGGCTTCTACACCTCCGTCTCCGGTCTCGGTCTCAACCCGGACGACACGCAGATCAACGGTGACATCACCGTGGACGCGGGCTGGTTCAACGGCAACGCCACGCAGAACTTCTGGCGTTCGGCCGAGAACCTCGCCATCACGCCGTCCAACGGCACCGACCGCTGGGCCGTCGCCCAGGCCGCCCCGTTCCGGCGCATCCACGTCAAGGGCGGCCTCAACCTCGCGCCCAACGGCTACGGCTGGGCCTCCGGCGGCTACATCGCCGACTCGAAGATCGACGGCACCGTCGGCCCCTACTCCCAGCAGCAGTGGTACACCCGGGACAGCTCGGTGGGCGGCTGGACCAACGGCGTCTGGAACATGACGTTCACGGGCGTCGAGGGCGCCCCGGCGGGCAACTTCGAGACCGGCCCGTACACCACGCTCGACACCACGCCGATCTCCCGCGAGAAGCCGTTCCTCTACCTGGACGGCAACGAGTACAAGGTGCGCGTGCCCGCCAAGCGGACCAACGCGCGCGGGGTCTCCTGGCCCGCCAACGCCGGCGGCACCTCCCTGCCGCTCAGCCAGTTCTACGTGGTCAAGCCGGGCGCGACGGCGGCGACCATCAACGCCGCGCTCGACCAGGGCCTCAACCTGCTGTTCACGCCCGGGGTGTACCACATCGACCAGACCATCGAGGTCGACCGGGCGAACACCGTCGTACTCGGCCTCGGGCTGGCCACGATCATCCCGGACGGCGGCGTCGACGCCCTGCACGTGGCCGACGTCGACGGCGTGCGGCTCGCGGGCTTCCTCATCGACGCCGGACCGGTGAACTCCGACACGCTGCTGCGCATCGGGACGCCGGGCGGGAACGCCGACCACTCCGCCAACCCCACCACCATGCAGGACGTGTTCATCCGCGTCGGCGGCGCGGGACCCGGCAAGGCCACCGACTCCGTCGTGGTGGAGAGCGACGACGTGATCATCGACCACACCTGGATCTGGCGGGCCGACCACGGCGAGGGCGTCGGCTGGGAGACCAACCGCGCCGACTACGGCCTGAGAGTCAACGGCGACGACGTCCTCGCGACCGGGCTGTTCGTCGAGCACTTCAACAAGTACGACGTCTACTGGAGCGGGGAGCGCGGCCGGACGATCTTCTTCCAGAACGAGAAGGCGTACGACGCCCCGAACGCGGCCGCCATCACCCACGACGGCATCGTCGGCTACGCGGCCTACAAGGTCGCCGACTCGGTGAACACGCACGACGCGGTGGCGCTCGGCAGCTACTGCAACTACACGTCCGACCCGGCGATCGTCCAGCACCACGGGTTCCAGGTGCCGGTCAAGCCGGGTGTCAGGATGCGCAACCTCCAGGTAATCTCACTGGGCGGCAAGGGCCAGTACCGCCATGTCATCAATGACACCGGCGCGGCCACGTCGGGGACGGACACCGTGCCGTCCAAGGTCGTCCAGTTCCCCTGAGCGCACGACGCGCCCCGCGATGGTGCGGGGCGCGTCACCCGGCGGGCGAAGAAGCCGGCCTCTCAGGCGAGTTGCACCAAGAGGTCGCCGCCCTCCACCTGCTGGATGCGGTTGATGGCGAGCCTGGTCACCGTGCCGGACTTCGGCGCGGTGATGGACGCCTCCATCTTCATCGCCTCGATGGTGGCGACGGTCGCCCCGGCCGCCACCTCGTCGCCCTCGGCGACGGCGAGGGTCACCACACCGGCGAACGGCGCGGCGACATGGCCGGGGTTCGCCCGGTCGGCCTTCTCCGTCACCGGGACGTCGGAGGCCGCCGAGCGGTCGCGGACCTGGATCGGGCGGAGCTGCCCGTTCAGGGAGGACATCACGGTGCGCATGCCGCGCTCGTCGGCGTCGCCCACCGCCTGCAGCTCGATGAGCAGCCGGACGCCGGGGTCGAGGTCGACCGTGTACTCCTTGCCCGGGCGCAGCCCGTAGAAGAAGTCCTTGCTGTCGAGGACGCTGGTGTCGCCGAACGAGGCGCGGTGCGCGTCGAACTCGCGGGCCGGACCGGGGAACAGCAGCCGGTTGAGCGTCGCCCGGCGGTCCTTGTCCAGTCCGCCGCGGTCGTCCTCGGACAGTGCGGCGAGCGGCTTGGCCTCGGCGCGGCCCCGCAGCGCCTTGCTGCGGAACGGCTCGGGCCAGCCGCCGGGCGGGGTGCCCAGCTCGCCGCGCAGGAAGCCGACCACGGAGTCGGGGATGTCGAACCGGTCCGGTTCGGCCTCGAAGTCCGCCGGGGAGACACCGGCGCCCACCAGGTGCAGGGCCAGGTCGCCGACCACCTTGGAGGACGGGGTGACCTTCACCAGGCGGCCGAGCATCCGGTCGGCGGCGGCGTACATGGCCTCGATGTCCTCGAAGCGGTCGCCGAGGCCGAGCGCGACGGCCTGGGTGCGCAGGTTGGAGAGCTGACCGCCGGGGATCTCGTGGTGGTAGACGCGCCCCGTCGGGGAGGCCAGGCCCGCCTCGAAGGGGGCGTAGACCTTGCGGACGCTCTCCCAGTACGGCTCCAGGTCGCCGACGGCCTGGAGGTCGAGGCCGGTGGGCCGCTCGGTGTGGTCGGTGGCGGCCACGATCGCCGACAGCGACGGCTGCGAGGTGGTCCCGGCCATGGACGCCACCGCACCGTCCACGGCGTCCGCACCCGCCTGGATCGCGGCCAGGTAGGTGGCGAGCTGACCGCCGGTGGTGTCGTGGGTGTGCAGGTGCACCGGCAGGTCGAACTCCCGGCGCAGCGCGGAGACCAGCGTCGCGGCGGCCGGGGCCCGCAGCAGTCCGGCCATGTCCTTGACCGCGAGCACGTGCGCGCCGGCGTCCACGATCTGCTCGGCGAGCCGCAGGTAGTAGTCCAGGGTGTAGAGCCGCTCGGAGGGGTCGGACAGGTCGGCGGTGTAGCACAGCGCGACCTCGGCCACGGCGGTGCCGGTCTGCCGTACGGCGTCGATGGCGGGCCGCATCTGCTCGACGTCGTTGAGGGCGTCGAAGATGCGGAAGATGTCGATGCCGGTGGCGGCGGCCTCCTGCACGAAGGCGTCGGTCACCTCGGTCGGGTACGGGGTGTAGCCCACGGTGTTGCGGCCGCGCAGCAGCATCTGGAGGCAGATGTTGGGCACCGCCTCGCGCAGCGCGGCCAGCCGCTCCCAGGGGTCCTCGGCGAGGAAGCGCAGGGCGACGTCGTAGGTGGCGCCGCCCCAGCACTCCAGGGACAGCAGCTGGGGCAGGGTGCGGGCGACGACGGGCGCCACGGCGAGCATGTCCTTGGTGCGCACCCGGGTGGCGAGCAGCGACTGGTGGGCGTCGCGGAAGGTGGTGTCGGTGACGCCGATGGTGGACGACGCGCGCAGCCGGCGCGCGAAGCCCTCGGGACCCAGTTCGGCGAGCGACTGGCGCGAGCCCGACGGGGGTTCGCCAGCGGGCACGGCCGGCAGCTTGGTCAGCGGGTCGATCAGCTCGGGGCGCTCGCCGTGCGGCTTGTTGACGGTGACGTCGGCGAGGTAGGTCAGCAGCTTGGTGCCGCGGTCGGCGGAGTGGCGGGCGGTGAGCAGGTGCGGGCGCTGTTCGATGAACGAGGTGGTGACCCGGCCGGCCTGGAAGTCGGGGTCGTCCAGGACCGCCTGGAGGAAGGGGATGTTGGTGGCGACGCCGCGGATGCGGAACTCGGCGACCGCGCGCCGGGCGCGGTTCACGGCGGTGGTGAAGTCCCGTCCCCGGCAGGAGAGTTTGACCAGCATCGAGTCGAAGTGGGCGCTGATCTCCGTACCGGCGTGGGTGGTGCCGCCGTCGAGGCGGATGCCGGAGCCGCCGGGCGAGCGGTAGGCGCTGATCTGCCCGGTGTCCGGGCGGAAGCCGTTGGCCGGGTCCTCGGTGGTGATGCGGCACTGGAGGGCGGCGCCCCGCAGGGTGATGTTCTCCTGGGCGAGTCCGAGGTCGGCGAGCGTCTCACCGGCGGCGATGCGCAGCTGGGACTGGACCAGGTCGACGTCGGTGACCTCCTCGGTGACCGTGTGCTCGACCTGGATGCGCGGGTTCATCTCGATGAAGACGTGGTTGCCGTCGCGGTCGACGAGGAACTCCACGGTGCCGGCGTTGCGGTAGCCGATCCGCCGGGCGAAGTTCACGGCGTCGGCGCAGATCCGCGCCCGCAGGTCCGGGTCGAGGTTGGGCGCGGGGGCGAGTTCGATCACCTTCTGGTGGCGGCGCTGCACCGAGCAGTCCCGCTCGAAGAGGTGGATGACGTCGCCCGCGCCGTCGGCGAGGATCTGCACCTCGATGTGGCGGGGTTCGACGACCGCCTTCTCCAGGAAGACGGTGGAGTCGCCGAAGGCGGAGGCGGCCTCGCGGGACGCCGCCTCGATGGCCTCGCGCAGCTGGGCGGGCTCCTCGACGCGGCGCATGCCGCGCCCGCCGCCGCCCGCGACGGCCTTGACGAACACGGGGAAGCCGACGTCGTCGGCGGCGCGCACGAGTTCGTCCACGTCGGTGGAGGGCGCGGAGGAGCCGAGCACCGGGACGCCCGCCTCGCGGGCGGCGGCCACGGCACGGGCCTTGTTGCCGGTCAGTTCGAGGATGTGCGCGCTGGGTCCGACGAAGGTGATCCCGGCCTCTTCGCAGGCGCGGGCCAGTTCGGGGTTCTCGGACAGGAACCCGTAGCCCGGGTAGACGGCGTCGGCCCCCGCACGGCGGGCGGCGCGGACGATCTCCTCCACGGAGAGGTACGCGCGCACCGGGTGCCCCGGCTCCCCGATCTCGTAGGCCTCGTCGGCCTTGAGCCGGTGCAGCGAGTTGCGGTCCTCGTGCGGGAAGACGGCGACGGTACGCGCGCCGAGCTCGTAGCCCGCACGGAACGCACGGATCGCGATCTCACCGCGGTTGGCGACCAGCACCTTGCGGAACATTCTTGATCCCTTCAGCCTGCCGGGTGACGAGACCATGGTGTCGGCGCCGCCCTCGGTACGCCATGTGAGCCGGGCCACTCCCGGCCCCCTCATGAAGGCGCGCCGTCGCTGTCGGGTCGGGGGCCCGCGTCACCGCAGGGCGGCGGCGAGGCGGTGGCGGATGCGGTCGATGCCGACCGGGGTGCGGGAGGGCGCGGCGGTGGTGCAGCCGGGCAGGCCGGCCCTGGCCAGGGTGGACAGCAGCGCCCGGGGCCCGCTGTCGAGGTAGGTGGTGAACCCGGCCAGGCGCAGTGCGCCGAGGGTCCGGTGGAAGGCGAGCGGCTCGCAGAGGTGGGCGGCGGCCACGGTGCGCAGCTGGGCCGGGGTGCGGGCGGGCCCCGCCGCGCCGGCCGTGTACACGGGGAGCGCGGGCGGGGCGACGGGCTGGGCGCGCAGGAGGCGCCGGAAGGCCCGGTGCACCTCGGTGAGCAGGGGGTGGTGGTAGGCGGTGCGGCTGGTCAGCACGGTGGCGCGGCGGCCGAGCGCCTCGGCGGTGCGCCGAAGGGCGGCCAACTGGTCGTCGGGGCCGGCCAGGACCGTCTGGCCGGGGGCGTTGCGGGCGGCGATGCGGACCTGCGGCAGGTCCTCGGCGCGCAGCAGGTCGCTCGCCCGCTCGGCGGTCAGGTCGGTGGCCAGCAGGCCCGCCGCCGGGAGCGCCGCGTCGCGCAGCAGCCGGTCGCGGACGTGGAGCAGCCGGACGCCCTGGTCGAGGGTGATGACTCCGGCCACGGTGAGCGCCGCGAGGTCGCCCACGCTGTGGCCGAGCACCGCGTGGACGGGCGGCGTCGCGAGGTCGAGCAGGAGGGTGGCGGAGGCGACCACGGCGGCGTAGGTGGCCAGGTCGAAGGCGAGGGGGTCGGTGCGCACGAGGCGGTCGGGTTCGGGTGCCGCGGCGTCGGTGAGGAGGCGGCCGACGGGTGTGCGGGTGCCGCCGAGCGCGCTGCCGTGGGCGTCCACCGTCCGCAGCACCCGCGCGACGGACGGGACCTCGCTCAGGTGGCGCAGGGCGCCGGGGAGGTAGGCCCCCTGGCCGGGGCACATCAGCACGGTGCGCGGTGTGCCGCCGGCGGGGGCCGGGCGGTCGTTCCTCATGAGGCGTCGGCGAAGGCGAGCGCGACGTTGTGCCCGCCGAAGCCCATGCTCGTGGTGACGGCGGCGAGCGGCCCGGAGGGCAGTGCCGCCGGGTCGCGGCCGACGACGTTCAGACCGATCTCGGGGTCCACCCGTTCGAGGCTGCACGCGGGCGGTGCCGTCCGGTCCCTCAGGGCGAGGACGGTGAGGACGGCTTCAATGGCTCCGGCGGCACCGAGGGTGTGCCCGAAGGCGGCCTTGGTGGCGCTGACCGCCACGTCGTCCACCCGCTCGGCGAAGACGCTGTGCAGCGCCTGCGCCTCACCGAGGTCGCCGAGCGGGGTGGAGGTCGCGTGGGCGTTGATGTGCCGGATCTGCTCCGGCACGAGCCCCGCGTCGCGCAGCGCGGCGCCGACGGCCGCCGCACAGCCCGTGCCGCCGGGCGCGGGCTGGGCCACGTGGTGGCTGTCGTTGGTGATGCCCGCGCCGGTCAGCCGGCCGTGGACGCGGGCGCCGCGGGCGGCGGCGTGCGCGGCGCTCTCGACGACGAGCATGCCGGCGCCCTCTCCCATCACGAAGCCGTCCCGGTCGGCGTCGAAGGGCCTGGAGGCGCCCTTGGGGTCGTCGTGGCGCCGGGAGAGGGCCTTCAGCCGCGCGAACCCGGCCAGGGCCAGCGGGTGCAGCGCGGCCTCGGCGCCGCCCGCGACCACGAGGTCCGCGCGGCCGTCCCGGATCATGCCGAGGGCCTGGGCGAGGGCCTCGGCTCCGGAGGCGCAGGCACTGACGGGGGCGTGCACGCCGGCCTTGGCGCCCACCATCAGCCCCACCTCGGCGGCCGGGTGGTTGGGCAGCATGACCGGGATGGTGCGCGGGCTCACCCGCCCCGCGCCCTGCGTCTGAAGGCGGCTGTTCTGCTCCAGGACGCTGGTGAGTCCGCCCAGGCCCACCCCGACGACCACGGCCACCCGCGAGCCGCTCTCGGCGAGCGCCGACACGTCGGGGAACCCCGCGTCGCGCACGGCCTCGCGGGCGGCGACGAGGGCGAACTGCGCCGCGCGGTCGCAGTGCGCCGCCTTGGCGGGCGACAGGGCCGTCCTGGGGTCGACCGCCGCCGGGGCCGCGAGGTAGACCTGCGCGGGCCCGTCCGGTGCGCCGAAGTCGACGCGTTCGACGCCGCACCCGCCGTCCAGCAGGGCCCGCCAGGTGGCGGGGACGTCGCCGCCCAGCGCGGTGGTCAGCCCCAGCCCCGTGACGACGGCGGACCGGTCCTCGGGGGCGGGGTCGGCCGCGTGTCGTGGGCTCACGCGGTGCCGCCCGCCGGGGCGGTGACGGCCGTGGCGAGGTGGGCGGCGATCTGCCGCACCGTCGTGAGCCGGTCCGCCTCCTCCTGGGGCACCTCGATCTGCCAGCGGTCCTCGATCGCGGCGACCAGCTCCAGCCGGGCCAGCGAGTCGACCCCCAGGTCGTCCTGGAGGGAGGAGTCGGGCCCGATCTCCTCCGCGGTCAGGTCCTCGACCGTGGCGGCCAGCAGGTCCCGCAGTTCGTCGAGCAGCTGTCCTTCGTCGACGGTGGACGGCATGTCCGGTACCTCCTTGGTCGGTGCGCGGCGCGCCCGGGGGCGGTGGGCGGGAGGACCCGGTCCCCTCGGGCGCGCCGGCGGTCTCCGGCGAGCTGCCGGTTCACGCGGACAGGCTGTCCGGCCGTCCGGCGGGGCAATCGCCGGGGACGGGGTGACGGCGGAGCGTCGGGGGCACGGGACGGGCTCCTGTGAGCACCGGTGTCCGCCCTTCACCTTGAAGCGCCCCGGGGCCGACCGAGGGTCGCGGGCGTCGCGTGCGTAAGGGGGCGGGCCGGGCGGGTGCGGTGGTGCCGTACTTCCTCAACGGACTTTGGCGGCTCTTTTAAGGCTTTCTGAAGACGACCTTCGAACGTGCGTTTCCACGCCGGCCGGGTCCTAGGCTCTCGCACACCCCCCACGGTCCCGGTGGGCGCGGTCGCGTCCACCGGGTACGGGGCTCCGTCAGCCGACCGACAAGCCGAGGTGTCCTGCGCATGGGTTCCCGCCGAGCCGCCCGCCCGTCCCGCTCCCACGCCCGCCCCCGCGGTGGGCTCAGGACCCGCGGCACCGCGCTGGCGCTGGGCGCCGTCACCCTGACCGCGGGCGTCGGGATCACGCTGGCCGTCACCGACGGCGACGACGGCGGGGCCTCGGACCGGGTCACCGCGAACGCCGCCGAGCCGGCGCCGAACGCCGAGGACGCGGCGGGCGGTGCGGCACCGCTCGCGTCCACGCCGGCGAGCCCGAGCGCCTCGGCGAGCGGTTCGCCGCGTCCGAGCGCCGAGCCGAAGAAGAAGCCGAAGCGGACGGCGAGCCCGACGACCAGCGCCGCGAAGGCGCCCGCGCCGTCCTCGAAGGCTCCCGTCGGGGCCACCACGAAGAGCGCCGGTGACCGGTCCGGCGGTGGCAGCGGCTCCGGGGCGGGCGGCGGGGCGGGATCGGGTTCCGGCTCGGGCTCGGGTTCCGGCGCGACGGGTGGTGCCGAGGCGCGGGTCCTCGCCCTGGTGAACGAGGAGCGGGCCGCGGCGGGCTGCGCGCCGGTCACCGCGAACGACCGGCTGACCCGGGCCGCCGACGACTACAGCGACGTGATGGCGAGCAGCGGGGTGATGTCCCACACCGGCCCCGACGGCTCCACCATGGCGAGCCGGGTCGAGGCCGCCGGCTACCAGTGGTCGACCCTGGGCGAGAACATAGCCCGGGGCCAGGCGGACGCCGCCGCGGTGATGGACTCCTGGATGAACAGCCCCGGCCACCGGGCGAACATACTCAACTGCTCCTTCAAGGAGCTGGGCGTCGGCGTCCACTTCGGCGACGGCGGCCCCTGGTGGACCCAGGACTTCGGCACCGGCCGCTGACGCCGGTCACCGCCGCCCGGCCAGGCCCGTCACCGTTCACCGGTCACCGCCGCCGGCCGCCCGCGCGTCCGCCAGCGCGAACGACACCGTCACCCGTGCGCCCCCGAGCGGCGCGCGGCTGATCGTCAGTTCCCCGTCCGCCGTACGGGCCGCCCGGGCCACGATGTCCAGGCCGAGCCCGGTGGAACCGCCGACGCTGACGCCCCGGGTGAGGGCCGCCTCGGGGTCCGCGACGCCCGGTCCCGCGTCGTCGACCGTGAGGTGCACGTGCCGGTCGCGGCGTTCCACGCGTACGACGAAGCGGGTGCCCTGTGGGGTGTGCCGGAAGACGTTGCCGATCAGGGCGTCGACGACGGCGGCGAGGTCGTCCTCGGGGAAGGCCACGGGGGTCGGGCGCGGGGTGAGGGACCGCTCGCACAGCCGCTCCTGCTGGGTGGCGAGGACCGACCAGAAGTCCAGGCGCAGGGCGACCACCTCGGCGACGTCGCACGGTTTCGCCGTGCCCGCCCCGGTCCCGGCGAGCTGGGCGGCCGCCAGGGGCGTGCGGGCCGCCGCGATGATCGAGTCCAGCTCGCGTTCGAGCTGCCCCGCGGCCTGAGTGACCCGCTGCGCGCTGGGCGTCGCGCCCATCCGGTCGGCCTCCAGGTAGAGGGCGGTCAGCGGGGTGCGCAGCCGGTGCGAGAGGTCGGCGACCAGCTCGCGTTCGACGGCGAGCAGGTCGACGACCCGGTCGGCCATGGTGTTGAACGCCACTCCCGCCTCCTGGAGCTCGGGCGGGCCGTCCGGTTCCACCCGTACGCCGAGGTCGCCGGAGCCGAGGGCGAGGGAGGCGCGCTTGAGGCCCCGGGAGGAGCGGACCACGCGGGCGCCCAGCCGGTCGGCGACCAGCACCGAGCCGCCCACCAGGCCCACGGCGAGCAGGGCCATCACCCCCCAGGAGGCCGTCACGCCCCGGGTGAGGTCGGCGGCGGGCACGTAGGCCTCGACGACCGCGACCCGGTCGCCCCGCAGCACGACGGGCTGGAGGTAGGCCCAGCCGTCCGGGGTGTCCACGGCGAGCGTCTCGCGCCCCCGTACGGCCCGGTCGAGCGCCTCCTCGGGCGCGTGCGGGGTGCCGACGAAGCCGCCGTCGGGCAGCCGTACGACCAGCTGGTCGGCGGAGCCGAGTTCCGCGACGGCCTGCTGGACGTCGGCGCGCCGGGTGGTGAGGGCGAGCACCGGCGAGAGGGCCGCGGCGCGCTGCTCGGCGGCGGTGGTGACCCGGTCGCGGGCCTGTTCGCGCACGAGGAGGGCGAGCGGGACGAGGAAGGACAGCGCCACCATGGAGGTGACGGCCAGGGCGATCCCGGCGAGGGCACGTCTCATGGCGTGCTGACCAGCTTGATGCCGATGCCGCGCACGGTGTGCAGATAGCGGGGCTTGCGCGCCTTCTCCCCCATCTTGCGGCGCAGTGCGGACAGGTGGACGTCCACCGTCTGGTCCTCCACGTACGGCTGCTGCCACACCTCGGCGAGGATCCGCCGGCGCGAGATGACCTGGTCGGCGTTGGCGGCCAGGTAGGCGAGCAGGTCGAACTCGCGGCGGGTGAGGGGCAGTTCCCGTCCGGCGAGGTGGGCGGTGCGGGCGGTGGGGTCGATGCGGAGGTCGGCGACCCGGAGGACCGGCAGCCGCGCCGCCCGGAGGTCGGCGGGCGCGGAGCGGCGCAGCACGGCGGCGAGCCGGGCCGCGAGCTGGCCCCCGGAGAAGGGCTTGACCAGGTAGTCGTCGGCGCCGGCGTTGAGCAGCCGGATGATCTCGGTCTCGTCGTCCCGGGCGGTGGCGACCAGCACCGGGACGCGGGATATGCCCCGGATCATCCGCAGCACGTCGAGTCCGTCGAGGTCGGGCAGGCCGAGGTCGAGCACGACGATGTCCGGCGGGCTCTGGGTGATGTCGCGCAGCGCCTCGAAACCCTGGTGTGCGGTCTTCACCGCGTAGCCGTGCCCGGTGAGCACCTCGATCAGCGCGGCCCGGATCACCGGGTCGTCCTCGACGACAAGTACGGAGGCCATGGGCAGGCACGTTAGCCGGTCCGTCACTATGGTGTCGTGTCCCGCCTCCTGCGCTACCTGATCATCTGGCTGTCCTGCACGGCGGCCAGTGTGACGGCTGTCATCATCACCATCCACTTCGTGGTGGGGTCGACCCGGCCGACGGCGCCGGTCGCGCAGACGGCGCCCGAGGAGCTGCCGGCCCCGCCCCGCCCGACCGTCTCCAAGACCGTGACGGCCACCCCCAGCCCGTCGCCGACCAGCCGGAAGCCCAGCCCGAAGCCGTCCCGCACCAGCGCGCGGCCGCCGGAGCCGGCCGCGACCCCCACGCCGACGCCGAGCCCCCGCACCACGGCCCCGCGACCCCCCGCGGGCGGGGGCGACCCGGGCTGCGAGGAGGGCGGGGCGGGCGTGTACACGGTGCCGTCCGAGGGCGGCAAGGCGACCGTGCGGTTCGGTGGTGGCGGGGTGTGCCTGATCTCGGCGGTGCCGAGCCGGGGCTTCACGGTGAGTACGGAGCAGGACGCCCCGCAGACGCTGAAGGTGACGTTCACGGCGAGCCGCCACCGCTCGGAGATCACCGCGACGACGCGGCCGCAGAGCCGGGCCGACGTCCGCGAGGTGTCCTGGTGACGGTCACGTCGTGGCGCAGGAGGCGCCGTTCAGGGTGAACGCGGTCGGGGCGGTGTTGGTGCCGCCCTTGTGGGCGGTGAAGCCGAGGGTGACCGTGCCGCCGGCCGGGATGGTCGCGGTGTAGGAGGCCGGGGCGACGCTGACCGCGCCCGCGTTCTGGGTGGCGGTGCCGCCCCACATGTTCGTGACCGTCTGGCCGTCGGCGAAGGCGAAGGCGAGCGTCCACGGGCCGACGGCGGCGCTCCCGGTGTTGCGGACGGCGATCTCGCCCTGGAAGCCGCCCGGCCACTCGCCCACGACGCGGTAGCCGACGGAGCAGGCGCCGCCCGGGGTGCCGCCGCCCTCGTCGGTGGTGACCTCCACGGCGGCGGAGGGGGCGGAGCGGTTGCCCGCCGCGTCGCGGGCGCGGACGGCGAAGGTGTAGGTGGTGGCGGCGGTGAGTCCGGTCACGGTGGCGGTGGTGGTGGCCGAGGAGGCGACCGTGGTCTCGGTACCGTCGCCGACGCGGACGACGTCGTAGCCGGTGACCGCGGTGTCGTCGGTGGCCGCGGTCCAGCCGAGGGTGACGGAGGTGTCCGTGACCGCGGTGGCGGCCGGGGTGCCGGGAGCCGTCGGGGCCCGGGTGTCCGGGGCGCCGCCGCCGTAGACGGTGGCCTCCTTCGCGGTCCGGGCGATGCCGTTGGCGCCGTGGAAGACGCGTTCGCCCCAGCCGCTCAGCCTGCTCGGGTCGAAGTCGAGCGCCAGGTCGAGGACCGGGTCGGTGTTGCCGCTCCACGACCAGGCCAGGTAGCCGAGGCCCAGTCGCTCGGCGGTGGCCATCATGGTGTCCTCGTCCGGGTCGCCGTACTGGTCGGCCGGACCGCCGAACTCGCCGATGAGGAGGGGCAGTTCCGCGTCGACGAACGCGTTCAGGTAGTCGGTGATCTCCTGGGCGGTGTCGAAGACGCTGTACATGTGGATGGAGAACATCAGGTTGCCGGTGGGGTCGGCGTCGTAGACCGACCGCGCGTTGGCGCGCATGACGCCCTGCCAGTCCTGGCCCCAGTTGGGGGCGTCCACCATGATCGTGTGCTGGAGCCCGGCGGCGCGCAGCTTCTTGACGGCCGCCACGGTCGGCTCGGTCCAGCCCGCGGGGTCGGTGTTGCCCCAGGGCTCGTTGCCGATGTTGACGACGACGTAGTCCTCCTGGCCGGCCAGCACGTCCTTGAGGCCGATCCAGTAGTCGGCGGCGTGGTCGAGGGTGCCGGCCGCGGCGTCCTCGCCGTAACCGGTGGTGTCGTGCACCTCCAGCACGCAGATCAGCCGGTTGGCCTTGCACTGCCCGATGACGGCGGCGACGTCCTCGGGGCCGTTCTCGCGCCAGCGGTACCCGTCGGAGAGGACCACCCGGACGCTGTTGGCGCCCAGCGCCTTGACGTCGGCCAGGGACTGCGTCTCGCCGGGGTACCAGGTGTGGGCGTGGTTGACCCCGCGCATCACGAAGTCGTTGCCGTTGCCCTCCACCAGCCGGCCCTCGCTGATGTGCAGGCCGGCCGCCCGCGCACCGGCCGGCCGGTCATCCGCGGCCCGGTCCGCGGGCGACTGGGCCACGGCGACGCCCGGGCAGAGGGCACCGACGACGACCAGCCCGATCAGCGCGGCGAGACCGGCCACCAGGCGGGCCGCGAGGGTGTTGGGTGCGGGGGTATCGCGTCTTGCTGTGCGCACGGCGACTCCAGGACTGAGTAGTGCGGACACGAGGGGGGTGGGGCGATGACTCCGGACTGTGGGAGCGCTCCCATGCGCCTCCATGAAACTCACTGCGCCACGTACACGTCAAGGCTGCGGACAGAAAACGCTTGCCCCGCCCGGAGCGGGGGCGGGGCGGCGCCGGTACCGTGCCGGTCCGGCCCTCACTCCACCGTCACCACGACCGAGTGCCAACCGCTCGCGCCGTCGGGCACGGTACGGGTACGCCGCTGTGTCTGCACCTGACCGGTCCGGTCGGTCGCCCGCACGGTGAGGGTGTGACCGCCCTTGGTGGCCCGCCAGGCGTACGACCACTGCCGCCAGGTGTCGCGCGAGTCCTCGGCGGCCAGGGTGGCCTCCTGCCAGGGGCCGTCGTCCACGCGGATCTCGACCTTGTCG
This sequence comes from Streptomyces sp. NPDC102490, assembly GCF_044765285.1. Taxonomy (NCBI): domain Bacteria; kingdom Bacillati; phylum Actinomycetota; class Actinomycetes; order Kitasatosporales; family Streptomycetaceae; genus Streptomyces; species Streptomyces sp. NPDC102490. The sequence continues at coordinate 35,831 of NZ_JBIWJU010000009.1, read as the reverse complement.
ATGCCGCGGTGCTGCGCCCACGCGACTCCGGCGACCATCCCCGTGCCCGCCTCCGGCCGGGCGAACGGCTTCGGCGTGTCGATCCGGGACTGGGTCTTGATGGGTGCCTCGCGGGCCCAGTCGCGCTTGACCCAGTACGCGCCGTAGGCGTCGAACGTGGTCAGCTCGATCTCCTCGATCCACTTGCAGGCCGAGACGTAGCCGTAGAGGCCGGGCACCAGCATGCGGACGGGGAAGCCGTGGTCGAAGGGCAGCGGCTCACCGTTCATGCCGAGGGCGAGCATCGCGTCCCGGCCGTCCATGACGTCCTCGACGGGGCTGCCGATGGTCATGCCGTCCACGGAGCGGGCCACGAGCTGGTCCGCCGGGCCACCCTGCGACGGACGCCGGACGCCGCACTCCTCCAGCAGGTCGGCGAGCCGGACGCCGATCCAGCGGGCGTTGCCCACGTACGGGCCGCCGACCTCGTTGGACACGCAGGTGAGGGTGATGTCCCGCTCGATCAGTTCCCGCCACAGCAGGTCGTCGAAGGTCAAGGTCCTCTCCCGGTCCACCCCGTCGCCGTGCACGCGCAGCCGCCAGGTCGTGGCGTCCACCTTGGGGACCACCAGGGCGGTGTCCACCCGGTAGAAGTCGCTGGTGGGAGTGAGGAACGGACTGGCCCCGGCCACCCTGACCTGGGCCCGCCGGGGCACGGCCGGGGCGCGTGAGCCGGGCGTCGGCAGGATGACGTTCTCCCGGGAGGCGACCGCTTCCCGGCCGCCCACGCCGCTCAGGGCCCGGCCGAGGACACCGGCCCCGGCCGAGGCCGCGGCGGCGGCGGTCGCCGCGATCACGAAGCGGCGCCGGTCCCAGCCCCCTCCCTGTTCTCCCCGCTCCCCCGGCGCCTCCCGGCGCGCCGGCGGCAGGAGGCCGACGAGGACGTACAGGAGCGCCGCGCCCGCGATCGCCCCCAGGACGGAGGGGAGGGCGTCCGTGACGCCGGTGGAGTCGGGCCTGCCGAGGGCCGCCGCGGCGCCGACGACGCCGAAGACGAGGACTCCCGCGGCTCCGGTGCGCCGGTGGCGGGCGGCGAACGCGCCGAGGGCCAGGGCGAACAGGGTCAGGACGGCGAGGATGCCGAGCTGGAGCACCAGCTTGTCGTCGGCGCCGAAGGTGCGGATCGCCCAGTCCTTCACGGCGGCCGGCGTACGGTCGATGGCGGCGGCGCCGACCGCGACGACCGGGCCGGCCTGCGGGCGTACCGCGGCCGCCGCCAACTCGGCGACGGCGAGCGCGGTGCCACCCGCCAGGAGCCCGCTGAGTGCCCCCAGCGCGAGGCGGGTCCAGGTCCTGGCCGACGGTTGGCGTGGGGTCTTGTCGTGGTCGCTCACGCCGGTAATCCGGCACCGGGCGGCGGACGGATTGGTGGCGCACCGCCCGCCGTCACCGCTCCCCGGTCCCGAAGGCGTGGTCCAGCACCGTGCGCAGTGCGTGTCGCACCGCCGTGCGCGACTCGTCGGTCACGTCGATCGTCTCGAAGCCGTGGTGGCCGTGCGGCACGTCGATGACCTCGACGTCGGCCCCGCAGTCCTCGGCCGCGGCCAGGAACTCTTGGACGGTGGCGGCGAGTTCCGGCATCTCCCGTCCCACCCGGGTGAGGACGACGGGCAGGTCACCCGCGTTGGCCACGGCGCGCGCCGGTCGCAGGCGGGTCTCGGACAGTCCCCAGTTCGGCAGGGGCGCCAGGACGGGGTAGGTGGCCGCCAGGCAGCGCAGCCACGTCGGGGGCGCGTCCAGCCAGTCGGCGGCGATCAGGCCGCCGCCGGAGAAGAACCACAGCGCGACCCGGTCCCCGTCCACGCGCGGATCGGCCCGCGCCAGCTCCACGGCGGCGGCCACGTCCGCGGCGGCCCGCTCGTAGTCGCCGAGGTCGTGCAGGCGGTGATCGAGGAGGACCCCAACGGCTCCGTCCCCGGCCACGCACCGCGCGTAGCCCGTCAGGCCGGGCCAGTCCCGCGGGGTGGGCCGGGCGTCGGCGGGGACCGGACCGCCGTGCACGAACACCACTGCGGGCCGCGGCTCCTCGGCGTCGGGCAGGTACAGGTCGACGTTCCCGTGCCGCTCCCTGGGGACGTCGGGCACGTCCATCAGGAACGGCTTCAGGTGCGCCGGCCCCGCGGCGTCGTCGACCGGTTCCAGCCGGTGTCCCTCGCCCGCCGCGGCCCGCAGCAGTACGTCCGTCAGCTCTTCGGGGCAGGACAGCATCGGCCAGTGGCCGGTGGGGAGTTCGAAGAAGGTCACCCGGGGGTCGGTCAGGGGGCGCAGCGCGGGGTCGCCGAGGCGCACCAGCATCTGGACCAGCTCGATGCTGGTGCCGTTGCCGGTGCACAGCACGCCGGTGGTGGGCACCTGGGCGACCGCGCCGGTCAGCCGCAGCGGCTGGAGCAGGGTGCCCAGGGGCTGCGGCGCGGCGAGGGCGGTGAGCCGGTCCAGTGCGGCGTCGGGGACTCCCGCGGTGCTGCCCCAGCGCGGCCACGCGTCGTGCGCCGGGGGTGGCAGCGTCTCCTGGGTCCGGTCCGCGCCGCCGGTCCCGACGGTTTCGGCGAGGCGTTCGCGCAGCGACTGGTCGGGCACGGCGGCCAGGGCCGGGACGCCGTCCCTCGGCAGGCCCGAGTCCAGGTGGACGATTCGCTCGATGCGCTCCGCACGCCGGTCGGCGGCACCGACCGCCGGGTGGATGCCGTAGTCGTGGCCGACCAGCACGATCCGCCGGTCCTCGGCCGCGCCCACCGAGTCGATCGCCGCGAGCACGTCCGCGATGTGGGTCTCCAGGTCCACGGCCGCTTCCGGGGCCGCGCGTGGTCCGTCGAGGCCGGTGAGGGCGACCGTGTGCACGTCGGCGCCCGCCGTGGTGAGGCGCGCGGCGGTGTCCTGCCAGATGTGTGTGCCGGTGAACATGCCCGGCACCAGGATGAACGTGGTCATGGTCTGCTCTCTCCTCCGTCCACGGGGTGCGGCCCGGCCGGATCACCGGGCCGCTGTCGCCGGTACGGTAGGAACTCCCCCTGAGGGAGGTTCAAGTGTTCACGTCGGACGACGGTCTGTGCGGCATCGGCGAACTGGCCGAGGGTGCGGGGGTCACCGTCAAGACGGTCCGCTTCTACTCGGACCGGGGCCTGCTGCCGGAGGCGTCCCGCAGTGCCGGCGGGCACCGGCGGTACGGTCCGCAGGCACTCGACCGGCTGCGGCTGATCCGTTCGCTGCGTGCCCTGGGGCTGGGCGTGCCCGAGGTGCGGCGGATTCTCGACGAGCGGTACGCGGACGGCGTGGCGGGCGGCGGGAGCGGGGCGGGCGGGGCGCTGGAGGCCGCGGTGGCGGGCCGGTTGCGTGAGGTCGGCTCGGAGCTGCGGGCGTTGCGCTGGCGGGAGGCCGCGCTGCGGCTGGTGCAGGAGGCCCCGCCCGGCGAGCAGGCCGACCGGCTGCGGCTGATCGGTGCCGTGTCCGTCCCGCCCAGCACGGCGCCGCTGGTGCGGTTCTGGCGGGGCTGGCTGCCGGCGCGGATGCCGGACCGGTCGGCCGGCGCGTTCCTGGACGTGGCGGTGCCGCAGCCGCCCGACGACCCCGCTCCGGCCCAGGTCCTGGCCTTCGCCCGGCTCAACGCCCTCACCCTCGCCCCGTGCCCGGGCACCGCCCGGCCCCAGCCCGAGGCACACCGGGCCGCCGGGGCGCGGGGGGCCGCCCTGCTGTACGCGGGGCTCGCGGAGGCGTACGAGCTGGCCGGAGTGCAGCTGCGCCGGGGCCGGGGACCGCACCCGGGTGAGGCGCTGGACGGGTTCGTCACCGCGTACACGAGTGCGTACGGAGTACGGGACACTCCGGGCTTCCGCCGCCGGCTGGCCGGGCAGCTCGCGGCCGATCCCCGGCTGGACGGCTACTGGGAGCTGGTGGCCGAGGTGAACACCGCGCCGGGCGGGCGGCCGGAGCCGACCCCCGGGACCGCGCACGACTGGCTGCTGGCGGCGCTGACCGCGCAGACGGGGGCGGGGCCGGATCAGGGCACGTCGCCCCGCCAGTCGAAACGGCGGGCGTCGCCCGGCCTCGGGGCGTAGGCGGAGCGGCCGCCCGGGCCGTAGCGGCCTATCTCCGTCGCCAGTGCCACGGGACGGTCGCGCTCCTGCTCCGTGAGGTCCGTGACGTCCAGCAGCAGGCCGTCCAGGGGGCCGCCCACCAGGTGGGCGTAGACGCGCCCGGCGCGCGGTCCGGGGCTGTCGTGGTCGGCGCCGTAGACCCTGCCCCGCATGAACTCCACCTCATCCATGAGGTGAAGCCTCGCATCCGCCACTGACAACGGCCCGCGCGCCGGGGACCGGCGGCCCCTACACGGGGGGTTCGTCCAGCAGTTCGAGGAGGCAGCGTGCGCCCGCGGCGGCCGTCGCGGCACCGGCGGCGCCGGACGCGGTGGGGAAGAGCCTGCCGTAGGCGGCGGCGCGGTTCAGGGCGCTGAGCCGCCAGGCGAGGCTCACCGCGCGCCGCAGCTGGGCGGGCGTGTGTCCGGCGCCGGTCCAGGGTTCGAGGTAGGCGTCGCGCAGGCGCGGCAGTACCCGCGTCCCGTAGTGCTCGGCCGCCCGGCGGGCGGGGACGGCGAGGCTGGAGAAGGGGTGGGCGACGACGGCGTCGCCCCAGTCGAAGAAGGTGAACCGGCCGGGTGCGGGACGAAAGAGCTGACCGTCGTGCAGGTCCGCGTGGTCGAGGGAGTCGGGGACGCCCAGGGCGGCGAGTTCCGCGCACCAGTCCGGCAGGCGGGGGCGCAGTTCCCGGAGCGCGGCCCGGTCCCGGGGCGGCAGCGGGGTCTCGTCGAGCCGGTCGAGGACGCCGGGCAGCGCGTCGGCGGGCACGGCGGGCACCCCCAGGCGTGCGATCTCGCTCGCGCGCGGGGTCAGGGCGTGCTGCACGGCCGCGTACTGGCGCAGGAGTTCCTCCCACGCGTCAGGGGTGACCGTCTCCCGGGCCAGGACGTCCCGGAAGAGCGGGCCCCCGTCGGGCAGCAGCGACCAGCCCCGGCCGGTGTCCACCGCCAGCGGCTGAAGGACGTGTCCGGGGACCCAGCGGGCGAGCACCGCGGTGAGCGCGCCCTCGAAGGCGCTGCCCGGCGGGTTCGCCTTGAACCAGACGGCGTCGCCTCCCTGGACGCCCAGCCGCAGCAGGACGGACCACGGGCGCAGCCGCACCCGCCACGGTCCCGTCGGACGCAGGCCGTGGGCCGCCAGCCGGGCCTCGATCCAGCCGACGGCCTCGGTGCGCCAGGCCGGTTCCTCCCAGGGGGTGACGGTGTCCTGGTACCGCCCCCGGTCCACGGTCACCGGCGCGTCGCTGAGCATCACGCCATCCCAGCACCGTGCGCCGCCCGCGGCCACCGGATTTCGCCCGCCCCGGGGGCCCTGGGACGGGCCTCCGGGGCGGGCGGGGCGGATCAGGCCAGGTCGAAGCGGTCGAGGTTCATGACCTTGACCCAGGCGGCGACGAAGTCGTGGACGAACTTCTCCTTGGCGTCGTCGCTCGCGTAGACCTCGGCGAGCGCCCGCAGCTCGGAGTTCGAGCCGAACACCAGGTCGGCGCGGCTGCCGGCCCACTTGACCTCGCCGGTGGCGGCGTCGCGGCCTTCGAAGGTGGTCTGGTCCTCGGACGTCGACTTCCACGTGGTGCCCAGGTCGAGCAGGTTGACGAAGAAGTCGTTGGTCAGCGAGCCGGGCGTCCGGGTGAACACGCCGAGCTGGGACTGCTGGTGGCCCGCGCCCAGCACGCGCAGGCCGCCGACCAGGACGGTCATCTCGGGCGCGCTCAGGGTGAGCAGGTTCGCCCGGTCCAGGAGCAGGTACTCGGCCGGCAGCCGGTTGCCCTTGCCGAGGTAGTTGCGGAAGCCGTCGGCGGTCGGTTCGAGCGCCTCGAACGACTCGGCGTCGGTGTGCTCCTCCGTCGCGTCCACACGGCCCGCGGCGAAGGGGACCTCCACCTGGAAACCGGCTTCCTTGGCGGCCTTCTCGACGGCGGCCGAGCCGCCGAGGACGATCAGGTCGGCCAGGGAGACCTTCTTCGCGCCGGACCCGGAGTTGAACTCCTGCTGGACGCCCTCCAGGACGCGCAGCACCTGCGCCAGCTCGTCGGGCTCGTTGACCTCCCAGCCGCGCTGCGGCTCGAGGCGGATGCGGGCGCCGTTGGCGCCGCCGCGCTTGTCGCTGCCGCGGAAGGTGGACGCCGAGGCCCACGCGGTGGTCACCAGCTGCGCCACGGACAGGCCGGACTCGAGGAGCTTGGTCTTGAGGGTCGCGATGTCCTCGGCGTCGATGGGCTCACCCTCGGGCTCGGGCAGCGGGTCCTGCCAGAGCAGGGTCTCCTCGGGCACCTCCGGGCCGAGGTACAGGGACTTGGGGCCCATGTCACGGTGGGTCAGCTTGAACCAGGCGCGGGCGAAGGCGTCCGCGAACTCCTCCGGGTTCTCGTAGAACCGGCGGGAGATCGGCCCGTAGACGGGGTCGAGGCGCAGCGACAGGTCGGTGGTGAGCATCCGCGGGCGGTGCTTCTTCGACGGGTCGTGCGCGTCGGGGATGATCTCCGGGGCGTCCTTGGCCACCCACTGGTTGGCGCCGGCCGGGCTCTGCTCCAGCTCGTACTCGTACTCGAAGAGGTTCTTGAAGAAGCCGTTGCCCCACTGGGTGGGCGTGCTGGTCCAGGTGACCTCGAGACCGGAGGTGATGGCGTCGCCGCCCTTGCCCGTGCCGTGGGTGCTCTTCCAGCCCAGGCCCTGCTGCTCCATGGCGGCGGCCTCGGGGTCGTCGCCGACGGCGTCGGCGGGACCGGCGCCGTGGGTCTTGCCGAAGGTGTGACCGCCGGCGATCAGCGCGACGGTCTCCTCGTCGTTCATCGCCATGCGGCGGAACGTCTCACGGATGTCGCGGGCGGCGGCGATCGGGTCCGGGTTGCCGTTGGGGCCTTCGGGGTTGACGTAGATGAGGCCCATCTGGACGGCGCCGAGCGGGTTCTCCAGCTCGCGGTCGCCGGTGTAGCGCCGGTCGTCGAGCCAGGTGGTCTCGGGGCCCCAGTAGACGTCCTCCTCGGCCTCCCAGACGTCGGCGCGGCCACCGGCGAAGCCGAAGGTCTCCAGGCCCATCGTCTCCAGGGCGACGTTGCCGGTGAGGACCAGCAGGTCGGCCCAGGAGAGGTTCTGGCCGTACTTCTTCTTGACCGGCCACAGCAGGCGGCGGGCCTTGTCGAGGTTGCCGTTGTCCGGCCAGCTGTTGAGCGGGGCGAAGCGCTGCTGGCCGGCGCCCGCGCCGCCGCGGCCGTCGCTGATGCGGTAGGTGCCCGCGCTGTGCCAGGCCATCCGGATCATCAGCGGGCCGTAGTTGCCGAAGTCCGCGGGCCACCAGTCCTGCGAGGTGGTCAGCACCTCGGCGATGTCCTGCTTCACGGCCGCCAGGTCGAGGGCGTTGAAGGCCGCGGCGTAGTCGAACTCCTCACCCAGCGGGTTGGCGACGGCCGGGTTCTTGGCGAGGATCTTCAGGTTGAGCCGCTCCGGCCACCACTGGCGGTTCCCGCCACCCTGCGTGGGGTGCGGGGCGCGACCGTGGGCGACCGGGCAACCACCCGGCTCCTCGGCCTTCGCGTCGGTCACGATGGCGTCGTGGTTCTCGGACATGGGAATCCTTCCGGACGGGGCGGATCAAGGTGCTGGGGAACTGCCGGGGGTGGAGCAGTCGGGGCACAGGCCCCGGTAGATGACCTCGGCCTCGTCTATCACGAAGCCGCGGTCGTCGGAGGCGGTCAGGCACGGCGCGTCGCCGACGGCGCAGTCGACGTCGGCGAGGGCACCGCAGGACCGGCACAGGACGTGGTGGTGGTTGTCACCGACCCGTCCCTCGAACCGCGCCGGGCCGCCGGGCGGTTCGATACGGCGCACGAGCCGTGCCGCCGTGAGGGCGTGCAGGGCGTCGTACACGGCCTGGAGGGAGACGTGCCCCACGCGCAGGCGCACGCCGGAGGTGAGCGCCTCGGCGTCGAGGTGGTCCCCCGCCCGTACGGTCTCGAGCAGCGCGACACGGGCGGCGGTCACCCGCAGTCCCGCCCGGCGCAGTTCGTCGGCGGTGGCCGGATTCCGGGAGTGCCGGGATGCCGTCATGGCGGCGAACCTACTCCCTGAAACACGAACCACTCAAGGAAACGAACAACTCCAGCGTGGTAAACAACGTGCGTGGTGGGCACTGGCATGGGATGCCGCCCCGTACGACGCGACGACAGGAATGAGTGGCCGGTGCTTTGGAAGACGTTCCGCTGGGCCTTCGCCGTCACGGCCCTCGGCCTGGCGGCGGGCGTGCTCTACGACGGCTGGACCGCCCTCGGCATCGTGGCGATCCTGTCCGTCCTGGAGATCTCGCTGTCCTTCGACAACGCGGTGATCAACGCCGGGATCCTGAAGAAGATGAACGCCTTCTGGCAGAAGATCTTCCTCACCGTCGGCATCGTGATCGCGGTGTTCGGCATGCGGCTGGTCTTCCCGGTGGTGATCGTGGCGATCAGTGCCCGGCTGAGTCCCTGGAACGCGGTGCATCTGGCGCTCACCGACAAGGACCGCTATCAGGAGCTGGTGACGGACGCCCATCCGTCGATCGCGGCCTTCGGTGGCATGTTCCTGATGATGATCTTCCTGGACTTCGTGTTCGAGGACCGGGAGATCAAGTGGCTGGGGTGGCTGGAGCGTCCGCTGGCCAAGCTCGGCAGGGTGGACATGCTGTCGGTCTGCATCGCCCTGGTCATGCTGCTGATCGCCGCGACCACCTTCGGCTCCCACGCCCACCAGCACGGCGGCACGCACGCCGACAAGGCGGAGACGGTCCTGCTCGCGGGCATCGCCGGTCTGATCACCTACATGGTCGTGGGCGGCCTCTCGGGCTTCTTCGAGCAGCGGCTCGAGAACGAGGAGGAGCGCGAGCAGGAGGCGGAGAAGGACGCGGAACGGGCCGGAAGGTCCTCCGGGTCCCCCGTCCGGCTGGCCGGCAAGGCCGCGTTCTTCATGTTCCTCTACCTGGAGGTCCTGGACGCCTCCTTCTCCTTCGACGGCGTCATCGGCGCCTTCGCCATCACCAACGACATCGTCCTGATGGCCCTCGGCCTCGGCATCGGCGCCATGTATGTGCGTTCGCTCACCGTCTACCTGGTCCGCCAGGGCACCCTCGACGACTACGTCTACCTGGAGCACGGTGCCCACTACGCCATCGGCGCCCTGTCGCTGATCCTGCTGGTCACCATCCAGTACGAGATCAACGAGATCATCACCGGCCTCATCGGCGTCGTCCTGATCGGTGCGTCCTTCTGGTCCTCCGTGCGCCGCAACCGCGCGCTGCGGACCGCCTCTTGAGCGGCCCGGCCGGTGCGCTAGGTTTGCATCGCCTTGACCACGATCACTCGCGATCCCTCACGCTACGGAGCCGGCAACGCCATGAGCGACATCGTCAACGGACTCGGCCGGGCCGCCGCCTACGGCGGCCTGGGGCTGGTCCTCCTGGTCCTCGGCATCGTCCTCGTGGACGTGCTGACACCCGGAAAGCTCGGCCGGCAGATCTGGGAGCAGCGCAACCGCAACGCCGCCCTGGTGCTCAGCTCCGCGCTGCTCGGCATCGGCGGCATCGTCTTCACCTCCATATGGACGACGTACGACGACTTCGGCAAGGGCCTGGTCTCCACGGCCGTGTTCGGACTGCTGGGCCTGGTGATGATGGCGGTGGCCTTCCTGGTGGTCGACCTGATCACCCCGGGGCGGCTGGGCGCGACGCTGGTCGAACCGGAGCCGCACCCGGCGGTGTGGGTGACGGCGTCCTGCAACCTCGCGGTCTCCGCCGTCATCGCGGCCTCGATCGCCTGACGCCGCTCCCCCGTCACCGCAGGCGCCTGATGTCCCCGCGCACCCGGTAGAAGCCACCCGACGCGGCGTGCAGCGCGTCGACCACGTAGCGCGCGCCCGGCTCCCGGATCGCCCTCGGGAACTGGACGTTCCACGACCGGTCGTACCCTTCCGACACCACATGGATGCGGGTGCGGCCGTTCTCCTGGACGCATTCGACGACGACGGAACCCGCAGGCGCCGCGGTCACGGTCGTCACGGCGGCGGCAGCGGTGGCGGGCGCGTACGTCGGCAGGGTGGCGGCGAGCTTCACGTCGCGGGCGACGGGCACCGAGCCCTGCTGGGCGGCCGTGACCGCCGCCTCGCTGGCGTCCACGCACACCAGGGAACCGTCGGTGGTGACGAGGAACAGCCGCTCGTCGCGGTACTGCATGGACAGCGCGGAGCCGCCGCCCGTGCCCAGCTTCCACAGCCGGGTGCCGTCCCGGTCGAAGCAGTACACCGAGGACGCGGAGTCGCCGGCGAAGACGAACCGGCCACCGGGAGAGGTGGCGCACGAGTACACCGGGCTGTCGCACCGGTAGGTCGCCTCGACGGCGCCGGTGGCCTTGGAGAGCCGCTGGACCGTGTGCCGCGCGGTGCCGGCGTAGACGGCGTCGTCCTCCTGCCAGCCGAAGAGCACAGCCCCCTGGGTGGGGGTGTGCCACAACTCGGCGCCGCCGTCCGGGGAGTGGGCGGTCACGCCGCGGGTGTGCCCGTGGTAGACGGCGCGGTCGTCGGCGCGCACCATCCAGGCGTGCTCACCGCGTCCGCCGCGCGACCACTGGTGTTCGTCCTCGTGGTCGATCACGGTGAGCCGTCCGGCGCGGTCCGCGACGTTCAGCACGCCCTCGTGGATGTCGAGCCAGAAGATGTCCACGTCGGCCGCGATGTCGTAGGCGGCGAAGGGCAGTTTGGACGACAGGTCGTAGACCCGGCCGTCGTCGCAGCCCGCGTAGATCCAGAAGTCGTCCGCGACCAGGCACTTGACGCCGTCGGGCAGTTGGTAGCGGGCGAGGACCTCGCCGCCGTGGGCGAGGGTGTAGACGTCGCCCGCCTGGTTGCCCACCCAGCACCGGTCCTCGTCGATGTGGATGCCGAACGCCGCGGAGCCGGTGCGGAACCGCCACAGGACCGGTGCGACCGCGCGGGCGGTGGACGGCGCGGAGGCCACCTGCCGGCGGGTGACCGCGCGGGGCGCGCGCTGTCCCCGCACGGCGGCCTCGTAGCCCTTGCGGACCTTCTCGCCTATCTTCTTGGCGGCCGCGGCCTCGGCCTTCTTGGCGGTGGGGAAGGTCGACGTCTGGGTCTGTCCCGCCGCGCCGATCCTGCCGTAGCGCACCGTCACGACCTGCCCCTGGACGGTCACTTCGTAGAACTTGTGCGCGCTTCCGTCGTCCTGCGACAGCTCCAGGTACGTCGTCGACATGGCAGACCTCTCCCCGCTCGGGCCCGCGGCGTGTTCCGCGGTTTCCACTGATCACACCGTAGGAGGTGCCACTGACAGTGGGCCGCGACCACGGACCGGGGTGCGGCGGCGGCTGCGGGTGCGGCGGCTCAGGAGACGGTCGCGGGCGGCGGGGTCCAGCGACGGCTGCGGGCCGCGGGGCCGGAGAGGCCGTACTCCTTCCTCAGTTGTTCGGGGATGGCGTAGTGCATCACACGTCCGCGGGTGAGGGAGGAGAGTTCGAGGGCGGTGGTGAGGTGGCCGAGCCGGTCCAGGGCCCAGGCGCCCAGCGGCGAGCGGTCCTCGATCGTCTCCAGGACGCCGAGGAGGTGCGGCGCGGCCTTGACGACGGTGTCCCAGGGGGTGCGGGGCACGTCCAGCCAGTCGGCGCACGTGTCGCCGACGAGGTAGCGGATCAGCGCGGAGACGACCGGGTCGAGGAGGGTGCCGGGGACGACGTCCTCGTACAGGTCGATCAGTTGCCGTGTGAGGTGGGCGCCCTCTTCGGAGGGGCCCATGTGGCGGAGCATGTACGCGTCGAGGAACTGTCGCGCGTCCTCGAGCGTGGTGGGGACGGCCGCCTGGTCGACGCCGAGGATGGCACCGACGACGCGCCAGGCGTAGTAGTAGGCGTCCGCGCCCTCGGCGGACATGTGGATGCCGAGCCGGTGCAGGCTGTCCAGGACGAGCAGGGAGAAGAACATCTGCCCGCCGATCATGTCCTCCTGGCAGATCGGCACGCCGAGGGTGTCGGTGTCCCAGCGGTTCTCGCGCGTGAGGTGGTGGCGGATGGCGGCGTGCAGGAGGCGTACCTTCTGGGCGGCCGGGACGAAGCGTCCGCCGGCCTCGAACGCGTCGGGCCGCATGAGGTAGACGGTGAACTGGCCGGTCTCCGCCATCCGTTTGGAGGGGTAGTTGAGGCCGTGGGTGGCCGACAGCAGCCGGGCGACGTGCGGGACCAGGTAGCAGGCGGGCATGGACGCGAACGACAGCGCGGTGGAGATGTGCACGTTGTTGTCGATGAAGAACAGGCGGGCCTTCTCCATCTCGTCCCAGTCCACCCAGTCCGGCGGGGTGGCGGTCACCCGCAGGTACTCCCGGGCGACGCCGGGCAGGCCCTCGGGGAGTTCCTGGCCGGTGGTGGAGACGTAGCGCATCAGGGAGTTGAAGGTGCCGACCTCGCCGCGCTCGAACAGGGTGGCGACGACCGCGTCGGCCAGTTCGTCTCCGCTGCGGCGCAGGGCGTCCATCGACTTCTCGGTGGGGGGCATCGTGGTCTCCTCGTCAGTGCGTGCGGTCGGTGGCCTGCCGGGCGAGTTCACCGAGCGCCCGGCGCGCGTGCGGTGGTGTCCCGGCGCTGTCCAGGGCGCGGGTGGCGCGCTCCACGCGGGTCGCGATCATCTGCTCGATCCGTTGCGGCGCCCGCAGCTCCCGCATGAGGTGGCGCACCTCGCGCAGATGGGTGGCGTCCAGGTCGTCGCGGCCCAGCAGGCGCCGCAGCCGGGCTCGTTGGGACGCGTCGGCGGCCTTCCAGGTCTCGGCCAGCAGGGCGGTGGGCCGGTGGGTGCGCAGGTCGTCCAGGGCCGCCTTGCCGGTGCGTTCCTGGTCCCCGAACAGGCCGAGCAGGTCGTCGCGCAGCTGGAACGCCTCGCCGAGCGGCAGTCCGTAGGCCCGGTAGGTGTCCCGCAGCGCGGGGGCGGCGCCGGCGAGCAGGCCGCCGATGAGCAGGGGGTGCTCGACGGTGTACTTGGCGGTCTTGTAGCGGACGACCTTCAGGGAGGTGTCGGTGTCCGGCGCCCCGCCGGTGTGCAGGATCTCCAGGCACTCACCGGCGATGAGTTCGCGGGCGAGCGCGGTCCACAGGTCCCGGGCGCGGGCGAGATAGGCGGCCGGCAGACCGCTGGTGGTGAACAGGCGGCCCGCGAGGACCATCAGGTGGTCGCCTACCAGCATGGCCAGGGATCGCGCCGCCGTCCGGGCTCCGGGGCGGCCGTCCCGGGCGAGCACGGCCTCCAGGGCCACGTGGGCGGTGGGCAGGCCGTGGCGCAGGGCGCTGTCGTCGATGAGGTCGTCGTGGACGATCGCGGCGGCGTGCACCAGTTCCATGGAGGCCGCCGCCCGCAGCAGCGCGTCGCTCTCGGGCTGTCCGGCCGCCCGCCAGCCCCAGTAGCAGAAGGCCGCGCGCAGCCGTTTGCCGTGTCCGGCCGCGTTCCGCAGCTGCTCGGCCACGGGCGCGAGGTCTTCGTCGACCGCCACGAGGTGACCGGCCTCCTCGGTCAGGAAGTCCCGCAGGACGCCGTCGACGCGGGCCCTGAAGCCGACCGGGTCCCAGTGGTCAGACATCGCCGTCGTCGGCGGCCCGGCGCGCCTGCACGTGCTGGGCGAGCACCTCCAGGTGAGCGGGGGGCACGTGCGCGCAGCGGTCCAGGGCCAGCCTGCCCCGGGCCTGGAGGTCCTGTTCCGCCTCACGCACCAGGTCGGCGGTGTCCGAGCGGCCGAGGAGCCCGCGCAGGCCGCTCATCGCCGAGCCGATCGTGCTCACCGCCAGGTCGGCCAGTCCGGCGACCAGCAGCACGGCCCGGTCGTCACCGCCCGGTCCCTGTCGTGTCGAGTGCGCCATGCTTCTCCCCCAAAGGGTCACGGGACGGAAGCGCCTGGTCGACGGCGCCTCCGGTCAGAGCATGACCGGGCACACGGGGCGGAAGATCCCGAATACCCCTTTGAGCGACATGGGGAACAGGTGTCAGGCGGTCCGCTCGACGCTCCACCGCGGCAGCCGCTCGAAGAAGGCGACGGCGTCCTCGCGCCACCGGGGCCGCCACCCCGTCGCCACCGCGCGGGCCTGTTCGGCGTATTGGCGCATGTCCGCGCGCATCCGGTCGGCGACGCCGGCGCGTTCGGCGATCGCGCGGATCTCCGCGACGGTCTCCGGTGTGCAGGCGGGATCACCCAGGGCCTGCTCCACGAAGGCCCGCTCCGGCCCGCTCACGGCGGACAGCAGGCGGACCACGGTGTACGTGTGCCTGCCCTCGCGGATGTCGGTGCCGGTCGGCTTCCCCATCGCCGCCGGGTCACCGAACAGGTCCAGGTAGTCGTCGCGCATCTGCCCGCAGATGCCGATCAGCCGGGCGTAGTGGCTCAACTCCGGTTCGTAGGCGTCCGGTCGGCTTCCCGCGGCCAGGAGGCCGAGGCGCAGCGGGGCGAGGACCGAGTACCGGGCCGACTTGTGGTCGGCGACGGTGTGCAGGAGCTCGTCGTCCGGGGCGGCGGGGGTGAAGTCGCGTTCCAGGTCGACGATCTGGCCCACGAAGGTGTCGGCCGCCGCCCGGGTCTGGACCTCGACCATGGCCTGGCGCAGCCCGACCGGCAGCCGGGCTTCGAGGAGCACGCGCAGGGAGAGCGCCAGCGCGAGGTCGCCCGCGAGCACGGTGAGGGCGAGAGCCGCCCGTGGATGCCGGGGGAACTTCTCCCGGAAGGCGTAGTAGGTGCTGGGGCCGCCCCTGCGGGTGGCGCTGTCGTCGATGAGGTCGTCGTGCACCAGGCCGTGGGTCTGGAGCAGTTCGACGCTCAGCGCGGCGGCGTCCAGCCCTTCCACCGGCTCGGCGGTGACCAGCCGCGCCGCCTCGTGCAGCAGAACGACCCGCATCCGCTTGCCGCCGCGCAGCGACAGGTCGCGCAGCAACTCCACGCAGTCCGGGGTGAAGCGGCTGAAGGACGGGGCGTCCAGCGTCGCGCCGAGCGTGTCGAAGTACTCCGCGAACAGCGCGTTGAACCGGCGCTCGTACCCCGCGACGCGGTCCGGCGGCTGCTCGGTCATGACGAAGTCCTCCTGTGAACGGGCGGATGGCGCGCTCAGCAGTGTGTCAGGACGGGCCGTGAGGCGCGCGGCGCGGGTCGCGCGCACACACCTCGGCCCGGTCCCGCCGATCGCGGGGCCGGGCCGGGGTGGGAGTGCCGCTCAGCCCTGGCGGGCCTTGGAGCGCGGGGTCTTCTTGTTGATCACGTAGGTCACGCCCCGGCGGCGCACCACCTGTGCGCCGGGCTTGGCCTTGAGGGCGCGCAGGGAGTTGCGGACCTTCATGACTGCCTCCTCGTTCTCCTCGGTGCCGTTCAGCGTTCCTCGCGGAACGGCACGTGCTCCCCCGCCACCGGGTCGTACTTGCGCAGGACGAGCCGGTCGGGGTCGTTGAGGCGGTTCTTGCGGGTGACGTAGGTGACGCCGGTGCCCGCGGTCGACTTCAGCTTGACGACGGGGCGTGCGGTGCTGCGTGCCATGGTGCTCCTTCCGACCGCGGCGCGGGGCTGTCGTTCTGTCCCGCGCATGTCAGTCACGCTCCACAACGCCGGCGGCCGCCGGGGCATTCCCCCGCGGCCGTGCCGGTTAGCACTCCTGCCACAGCCGGGTCATCACCCGTACGCCGAAGCGCAGGCCCTCCAGCGGCACCCGCTCGTCGACGCCGTGGAAGAGCCGGCCGTAGTCGAGGTCGTGGGGCAGCTTGAGCCCCTTGAAGCCGAAGCAGCGGATGTCGAGCTTGGTGAAGGCCTTGGCGTCGGTGCCGCCCGGGTTGCAGTAGGGCACCGGGTGGCCGTCGGGGTCCTCGGCGCGCACGGCGGCGCACATGGCGTCGACGAGCGGTCCGTCGAAGCCGGTCTCCATGGCGATGTCGTGGTTGACCCACTCGCGGGAGACCGAGGGCAGGAGCAGGGCGTCGATGGTGTCGATCAGCTCCTGCTCGTGGCCCGGCAGGAAGCGGCCGTCCACGCGGGCCGTGGCCCGGCCCGGGATGACGTTGGTCTGGTAGCCGGCCGTGAACATGGTGGGGTTGGCCGAGTTGCGCAGCACGACCTGCATGAAGTCGGCCACGTGCCCGAGCTTGGCCAGTTCGGCGTCCAGGTCCTCGGCGTCGAGGTCGAGGTCGGTCCCCCGGAGCCGCGCGGCCTCGGCGAGCAGGGCCCGCACCGGCTCGATCAGCCGGATGGGGAAGGTGTGCCGGCCGATGCGGGTGAGGGTCTCGGCGAGGTCGGTGACGGCGTTCTCGTCGTTCGGGGAGGAGCCGTGTCCGGCGCGCCCGTCGGCCGTCAGCTCCATCCAGGCCATGCCGCGCTGGGCGTTCTCGATCGGGTAGAGGCGCCGGGTGTCGTCGAGGGCGTAGCTGAAACCGCCGCCCTCGCCGATGGCCTCGGTGACGCCCGCGAACAGGTCGGGCCGGTGCTCCACCAGCCAGTGGGCGCCGTACCTGCCGCCGGCCTCCTCGTCGGCGAGGAAGGCGAGGACGATCTCGCGGGCGGGCCGGGTGCCGGTGCGGGCGAAATGACGGGCGGTCGCCAGCATCACGGCCACCGTGTCCTTCATGTCGATGGCGCCGCGGCCCCACAGGTAGCCGTCCCGGATCTCACCGGAGAACGGCGGCACCTGCCACTCGGCCGCGTCCGCCGGTACGACGTCCAGGTGGCCGTGGACCAGCAGGGCGCCGCGGGCCGGGTCGGTGCCCGGAATGCGGGCGACGACGTTGGCGCGGCCCGGGGCGCTCTCCACCAGCTCGGCGGCGAGGCCGGCCTCGGCGAGGCGGGCCACGACCCAGTCGGCGCAGGCCCGCTCGTCGCTCGTGGGGTTGGAGGTGTCGAAGCGGATCAGCTCGGCGCAGAGGTCGACGACCTCCCGCTGGGCCTCCTCGGAGGCCGGGACGGGGCCGGGGGCGGTGGTGCTCACGGTGCTCCTACGGTGGCCGTGCCGGAGGCGGCCGGGGTGGGTTCGGTGGTGTCGTCCAGGGCCGTGGTGCCGTACGTCCTGATCCAGCCGGCGAGGCCGAGGACGCAGTACAGGACGAAGGCGGTCAGCAGGGAGTTCAGGGCGGGGATGCCGCCGTCGTAGAACTTGCCGACGCAGAAGGCGACCGCCCAGATGACCAGGGACATCGGCACCCAGGTCGGCGAGGTGGCGGGCAGGGTCTCCGCGTCGCGGGTGGCGTCCAGGGGTGCCCGCATGCGGCGCACCACCCAGTACTCGGCGACGATGATGCCGCCGACCGGCGGGATGGCGACGCCCAGCACGGACAGGAACTCGGTGAAGTGGGTCATGATGCCGACGGCGGAGAGCAGGGTGCCCGCGATGCCGAGGACGATGGTGACCGCGCCGCGGTGCACCCGCTTGCCGAAGACGACCTGGAAGAAGTTGACGACGCCGAGCGAGGAGCCGTACAGGTTCCAGTCGTTGATCTTCGCGGTGGACATCAGGACGACGAGGACACCGAAGACGCCGGAGGTGGAGAGCACGATCTGGGAGACCTGGCCGCTGCCGACCAGGTGACCGAGCAGGACGCCGGTCAGGCCGACGATGTACTCGGAGAGGATCATCGACGAGGCGCTCTGGAGGAAGACGTGGCTGCCCTTGCGGTTGTAGCGGGTCATCTCCGGGGAGACGATCGCGCCGGTCATGAACCCGCCCGCGATGGCCGTCGCGGCGACGGCGAGCGGGATGGTCTCGCCGGGTGCCGGGGAGTGGATCAGCTCGGAGAACGAGTGGTCGCTCAGCGCGTCGGTGACCGACCAGGCGACCATGGCGAAGAACAGCGGCGTGACGATCTTCGCGAAGACGGCCATGTACCGGAAGCCGAAGATCACCAGCACCGTGATGGCGACACCGGCGGCGGTGCACCACAGCCACGCGGGGCCGCCGACCAGCGCGGACACGCTGTCACCGAAGATCGTGTTCTGAACACCGAACCAGCCGACGAGGCTGACCGAGATGACCAGGCTGACCAGCGCGGAGCCGTTGCGGCCGAAGCCCGCCCAGCGGGTGAGCAGCGGGGTGGCCAGGCCCTCGCGCATACCCGCGAGGCCGATCGCGAAGATCACGACTTCGAGGATCACCGCGCCGAGGGTGAACGCGAGGAAGGCATCGCCGAAGGTCATGCCGACGCCGATGGTGGCGCCGAGGGTGAACTGCGAGATGGAGCCGGACTGCGCGAGCCACTGCAACAGCATGGTCCAGAAACCGAGCCGCTTGTCGCGCGGGACGCGGGAGAGCGCGTAGTCGTCGCTGCCCACGGCTCCCGTGGCCGGTTCCGCCGGCTGCGCCGGTTCCGCTGCGGGGTTCTTGTGCGTAGTCATGATCACGATCCCCCGGGTTCGCGGCCGAGGGTCTGCAGCCGGGTCAGCGAGCCGTAGCGGGACACGAGGGCGTCGAACTCCTGGTCGTCGTGGAAGTCGAGCTGTCCGCCGCCGTAGGCCTTGGCGGTCTCGACGGCGAACCGGGCGGCGGCCGCGATGTCGGTCTCGTGGCTCGCACCCGTCTGGCAGCCGGGCACCGCCGCCGCGGAGGTGATGGCGAGGCCGACCACCGGGGCGGCCGTCGCCGTGGCGGGCTGCAGGATCGAATTGATGTGGTGTACACCGTTACCGTACGGGGTGATGTCCTGGGTGGTCACGGGGTACGTGACCAAGGGCTCACCGGTCACCACGGCCAGCAGCTCGCCGAGCCGCTCGCTCACCTTGAGCACCCAGCCCTCCTTGACAGTGGGCGACAGGGCGAGGCCCTTGTGGTTGATGATCCGGTTGCCCTTGGTGGTGTCGACGGAGAGCACGGCCTCCATCTCGCCGGTGACCTCGTGCCGGTTCATGGTCGCGATGTCGACGGGCGAGTCCATGAACGGCACCGGGTCGTGCGGCGCGGTCGGGGCGTTCGGGCAGATGTGCGTGGCCACGATCACGTCCCCGTCGAGCACGTCGCCCCGGCGCCGCATGTCGAGCAGCTTGGCGGCGGTGGCGAGCGCCGCGACCGCGCCGTCCGCGTCCGAGACCAGGCCGACGGCCTCCGGGCGCGCCCCGACGCCGCCGAGCCGCCCCACCACGCCGAGCGTCCGCGCAAAGCCCCCACGGGTACGGCCCGCCCGGCCCGGTATCCGCACGAGGACGAAGTCCGTCGAGCCGCGCTCGCCGGTGACGGTGGTGACCTCGGCGCCGGAGCCCTCGGGGCCCGCCACGGAGTCGAGGTGGGCGGCGACGCGCTTGCCGTCGACGTCGGGATCGTCGAGCAGATCCACGAGGTCCAGGACGTACTTCAACATGGGCAGTTCTCCTGATCCGCACCGGGGGCGGTGCTCCCAGCAGATTCGGGATCGACTAGCGTTGTCCGCAACTGTTTCCCGTTATCTGCAATACGGGTCTGCATGGTGAGATGGTGCGACGCGAGGGAGAGGAGCCCGTCATGACCGGTCGCCCGGTCGAACCCGTGGACCGCAGGACGCCGGCCGGGGCGCTGCAGACCGTCGACCGCGCCCTGCTGGTGCTGCTGGCGTTCGAGCGCACCCGCCCGGACTGGGGCGTCACCGAGATCGCCGCCGAGTTCGGCTGGGACACCTCGGTCGCCCAGCGTCTGCTGTCCACCCTCGCGGGCCGCGGCTTCCTGGTCTCCGACCCGGCGACCCGCCGCTACCGCATCGGCCCGGCGGCCCTGCGCCTGGGCCGCCTGTGGGAGCGCTCGGGCTCCCTGGAGCTGCTCGCGGAACCGGTGCTCCAGGAGCTGCGGGCGGCGACCGGTGACACGGTGCTCTTCTGCCTGCCCGACAGCTTCCACATGCGCTGTGTCGCGGCCGTCGAGGGCGAGGAGGGGCCGCTGCGCTACTACCCGCTGGTCGGCGAGCTGTATCCCGCGCACGCGGGCGCCACCAGCAAGTCGTTCTACGCCTTCCTGCCCGACGAGCAGCGCCACCGGCTCTTCCGCGGGCGCCCGATGGCGCGCTTCACCGAGCGCACGGTCACCGACCCCGACCAGCTGGAGCGCGAGTTCCGCACGGTGCGCGCGCAGGGCTACGCGTGGACGGTGGGCGAGTACGACGCCGGGATCGGCACGGTCGCCATGCCGGTGTTCCTCGGCTCGGAGCCCTACGGCAGCCTCAGTCTCGGCGCCGCCAAGGAGCGCTTCCCCGAGGGGCCCGAGGACCGGCTCGAGGTGCTGCGCCGCGCCGCCCGGCTGCTGGAGCAGCGCCTGACGCACCCGCCCCAGCACCACCGGCGTCCGCGTTCCCCCCGCACCTCCCCCACCGCCTGACCCGCCGAGCCACCCGAACCACCGATCCACCCGTCTGCGAGGACCGACCCCGTGAATCTGCTGCTCCTGTCCAACTCCACCCAGCACGGCCGCGGCTACCTGGAACACGCCCTCGACACCGTGACCGGCTTCCTGCCCGCCGGGGCCCGGCTGGCCTTCGTGCCGTACGCGCTGGCCGACCACGACGCCTACACCGCCCGGGTCCGCGGCGCGCTCGCCGGTGCCGGGATCGAGGTGCGGGGCGTGCACGAGGGCGGCGACCCGCTCGCCCGGCTCGGTGAGGCGGACGCCGTGTTCGTCGGCGGCGGCAACTCCTTCCGGCTGCTGTCCGCGCTGTACCGCACGGGACTGCGGGAGGCGCTGATCGAGGCCGCGACCGGCGGGCTGCCGTACATGGGGGCCAGCGCCGGGACCAACATGGCGGCGCCCACGCTGCGCACCACCAACGACATGCCGATCGTCGAACCGCCGTCCTTCGAGACGCTCGGCCTCGTCCCGTTCCAGATCAACCCGCACTACCTCGACCCGGACCCCGGCTCGACGCACAAGGGCGAGACCCGCGAGCAGCGGCTCACGGAGTTCCTGGAGGAGAACGACGTGCCCGTGCTGGGCCTGCGGGAGGGTTCCTGGCTGCGGGTCGAGGGCGACCGTGCCGTGCTCGGCGGCGAGCGCGACGCCCGGCTGTTCAGGCGGGGCACCGCCCCGCGCGAGCTGGCGGTGGGCTCGGACCTGTCCGAACTCCGGCGGGCGCGGGCCGAGTTCGACACCCGCGCCTGACGGCGGGTACGGCGACGACCGGCACCCCGCGCGGTCTGTCGAAGGTGCCGCATCGTCAATAGCCTGGTGCGGCACTGCCGTTGTCGACCGAGGAGTCCCATGTCCACCGCGCAGCAGGTCCCCGACATCCTCTCCCCCGAGTTCGCGGCGAACCCGTATCCGGTCTACCGGATGATGCGGGACAGCGCTCCCCTCATCCGGCACGAGGCCACCCAGAGCTGGATCGTCTCGCGCTACGAGGACGTGGAACGCGTCTTCAAGGACCGCGGCGGGCAGTTCACCACGGAGAACTACGACTGGCAGATCGAGCCCGTGCACGGCAGGACGATCCTCCAGCTGAGCGGCCGGGAGCACGCGGTCCGGCGCGCCCTGGTCGCCCCGGCCTTCCGCGGGACCGACCTCCAGGAGCGGTTCCTGCCGGTGATCGAGCGCAACTCGCGTGAGCTGATCGACGCCTTCCGGCACACCGGCCGGGCCGACCTGGTCGCCGACTACGCCACCCGGTTCCCCGTCAACGTCATCGCGGACATGCTGGGCCTGGACAAGGCCGACCACGACCGGTTCCACGGCTGGTACACCTCGGTCATCGCCTTCCTCGGCAACCTCTCCGGCGATCCCGCGGTCGCGGCGGCCGGTGCGCGCACCCGGGTGGAGTTCGCCGAGTACATGTTCCCGATCATCCGGGAGCGGCGCGAGAAGCCGGGTGACGACCTGCTGTCCACGCTGTGCGCCGCCGAGGTGGACGGGGTCCGGATGAGCGACGAGGACATCAAGGCGTTCTGCAGTCTGCTGCTCGCGGCGGGCGGCGAGACCACCGACAAGGCGATCGCCGGCATCTTCGCCAACCTGCTGGCCCACCCGGAGCAGTTGGCCGCCGTGCGCGAGGACCGGAACCTGATTCCCCGGGCTTTCGCCGAGACGCTGCGCTACACGCCGCCGGTCCACATGATCATGCGTCAGACGGCGACGGACGTCACGCTCAGCGGCGGCACGATACCCGCCGGTGCCACCGTCACCTGTCTGATAGGGGCGGCCAACCGGGACGAGAGCCGCTACCGCGACCCGGACCGCTTCGACATCATGCGCGACGACCTCACCACGACGACCGCCTTCTCGGCCGCCGCCGACCACCTCGCCTTCGCGCTCGGCCGGCACTTCTGCGTCGGGGCGCTGCTGGCGAAGGCCGAGGTCGAGACCGGGGTCGGACAGCTCCTGGACGCGCTGCCCGACCTGCGGCTGGAGGACGGCTTCGAGGTGGTGGAGCAGGGCGTGTTCACCCGGGGCCCGCAGTCGCTGCCGGTGCGCTTCACCCCCGTGGCCTGACGACCGCGCCGGCGCTCAGGCCACGGGGGTGAAGAGCGCGGGCAGGGCGGTCAGGCCGCGCATCCAGATGGACGGACGCCAGGTCAACTCCTCCGGCTCCACCGCGAGTACGAGGTCGGGGAGCCGTTCCAGGAGGGTCTCTACCGCGGTGCGGGCGATGACGTCGGCGAGCAGGGGTGCCGGATAGGGGCACCGGTGCTCGCCGTTGCTGAAGGACAGGTGCGCGGAGTTCTCGGCGCCGACGTGTGCCTCGGGCCAGAGCTGCGGGTCGGTGTTGGCCGCGGCGAGGCCGAGCACGAGGCAGTCACCGGCGCGGATCTGCCGACCGCCCAGCTGGGTGTCGTTGACGGCCCAGCGGCCGATGAAGTTCTGCGTGGGGGTGTCCAGCCACAGCACCTCGTTGAGGGCCTCCCCCACGCTGAGGCGGCCGCCGGAGACGTTCAGGGCGAAGCGTTCGTCGGTGAGCAGCAGCCGAAGGGTGTTGCCGATCCAGTTCGCGGTGGGCTGCTGGGCGGCGGCGATGACGGAGATCAGGTCCTGGACGACCTCCTCGTCGGTGAGTCCCGCGGGGTGGGTGAGCATGCGGGAGGTGACGTCGGGCCCTGGCCGCTCGCGCTTGTGGCGGACCAGGCGGTGGATGCGCTCGCCCACGCGCGTGTACGCGGCGACCGGGTCGTCGCCCTCGGCCGCGTCGAGGGAGACGCGCAGGTCCTCGACGAGCTGCTGGGTCTCGGCGCCGGTGTGCGGCATCCCGCACATGCGCACGGCGGCGCGCATCGGCAGGGGGTGCGCGTAGCCGCTCATCAGCTCGGCCCGGCCGCTGCCGGCGAAGGCGGCGATGAGCCGGCCGGCGAGCTGCCGGCAGTCCCGGGCCAGCTCGAACTGGTCGATGCCGGCCAGCGCCTGGGTGATGACACCGGCCCGCCGCCGGTGCTCCTCACCCTCGGTGAACAGGACGGACGGCTGATGTCCCACGTAGGGCAGCAGGGGCCAGTCGGGCGGGATGGCGCCCCACTGGTTCCAGCGGCGCGAGTCCCGGGCGAACAGTTCGTCGTGGCTGGTGACATAGCTGACCTCGGGGTAGCCGAGGACCAGCCAGGCGGGGATGCCGCCGTCGAGGAGCACGGGTGCGACGGCGCCGTGTGCGGCCCGCAGCCCCCGGTACAGCTCCGACGGCGTCTGCTGGTACTCCAGTCCGGCCAGCGGTACGGCGTCCGGGTGCGCGGGGCAGCCCGGTGCGGCGACGGGGTGGGGTGACGGGTCGATGTCGGTCACGATGCGCTCTCCTGGGCCAGGGCCAGTTGGTAGAGGTGGTCCACGAGGGTGACCAGCACGTTCTTGCCGGAGGTCCGCACCCGCGCGTCGCAGTCGATCAGCGGCACGTGGTCGGGCAGCGCCAGGGCGAGCCGGATCTCGTCCAGGGAGTGCCGGGCGGTGTCGTCGTCGAAGCGGTTCACGGCCACCACGAAGGGGGTGCGGTGGTGTTCCAGCCGGTCTATCGCGTACCAGGAGTCGTCCATGCGGCGGGTGTCGACCAGGACGACCGCGCCGAGGGTGCCGGAGAACAGCCGGTCCCACAGGAACCAGAAGCGCTCCTGGCCGGGGGCGCCGAACAGGTACAGCACCATGCGCTCGTTGAGGCTGATCCGGCCGAAGTCGAAGGCCACGGTCGTGGTGGTCTTGGACGTGACCCCGCCGGTCTCGTCGACGCCGACTCCGGCCTGGGTCATGACCTCTTCGGTGTTGAGCGGCCGGATCTCGCTCACCGAGCGCACGAGGGTGGTCTTGCCGACGCCGAAGCCGCCCACGACGACGATCTTCAGCCCGGTCTCCGCGGCGTCGGTCAGGGGTTTGCGGCCCGAGGACCCGACGGCGCCGGAGAGCGTGGTGGGGCCGGCAGAGGTGGTGGAGCCGGAGGCGGCCGGGTCAGAGGTTGCGGAGCCCATGGAGCACCTCCTGGAGAAGGGCGGTATCGGGGTGCGACGCGGCGGTCCGGACCGGCCGCGGGTGGCGGGCGGTGATGGACCCGGTGGCGAGCAGGTCGCCGAGCAGGATGCGGACCACCGTGACCGGCAGGGTCAGCTCGGCGGCGATCTCGACCACGGCCGTGGGGTGCCGGCACAGGTCGAGGATGCGGACGTGTTCCGACTGCATGCCGGCCGACGGCCCGCACTCGGCGACCACCAGGGTGACGAGGTCGAACGAGTCGTCGGCGCGGCTGCGCCCGCCCGTGACCGTGTAGAGCCGGTCGGGTGCGCCGGTGTCCACGGGCCTGCGCGTCACGACGAGCTGCCTCCGGGGACGGCGTGGCGCGGCTCGGCCCGCAGGTGCTCACCGATCTGCTCGACCAGCTCGGTCATCTGGTGACCCACCACGCCGGGATCGGCGTCCTCCACGGCGACGACGGCCAGGTGCGCGCCTTCGCCCGCCTCCACGATGAACAGCAGTCCCCCGTGGAACTCGGTCATGGAGTGGCGGACGCCGCCGGTTCCGTTGCCGAACTCGACGGAGGCGCCCTGGGCGAGGGCCTGGATGCCCGAGCAGATCGCGGCGAGCTGGTCGGCCCGGTCCTGGGTGAGGTGTTCGGTCCAGCAGAGCTTGAGGCCGTCGCGCGAGAGGACGAGGGCGTGGCGGGTGCCGGGGGTGCGGTCCAGGAGGTTTTGCAGGAGCCAGGTGAGGCTGTTGTCGGTGGTCTGCATGTGGGGTGCGGGGACGGTGGTTCCGGGTGCTGCGGTCACCGGCCCGTTCCTCCAATCTCACGAGCGACACGGGCAAGAGGGGCGAGGGCCCCGAGACGGGGCCGTGCGGCGCGGTGCGGTGCGGTGCGGTGGGGGCGCGAGGCCGGTCGCGGTCCGGCCGCCTAGCCCGCGGGCGGTTCGGGTTCCGGGGTCCCGCCGGCCGCCCCCGACCGGCGTCCGCGGTGGAAGGCGCCGAAGCTGGCCCCGGCGTCGCGGGAGGTGGACGCGGCCGGGGCGACGGGCGGCCGCTGCTGCTCGCGGCGCTCCCGCTCGGCGTCCGCCTCGGCCATCGTGCGGCCCGGGGAGCGCAGGGGCAGGCCGCCCGGTGTGGCGGGCGCGGGTCCGGAGCGCGCCGCTTGTTCGGGCGGGCCGGTCCGCTCCTGCGGCCGGACGTCCGGGGCGCGCCGGGTGAGCGACGGGGCTTCCGCGGCGGGGGCCGGGCCGGGGACGGTGGGGGCGCCGCCGCCGAAGGTACGGCCGGTCAGCACGGGTCCCGGGTCCCGCTGCTGGGCGAGCAGTTGGGGCGGCACCAGGACGACGACGCCCGTGCCGCCGCGCGAGGAGGGCCGGTAGCTCACGCCGACGCCGTACTTGGCGGCCAGCCGTCCCACCACGGCGAGGCCGAGGCGGGTGCCCTGCAGCGAGGCGAGGTCGTTCATCCGCCCCGACACCGCCTGTTCGGCGTGGCGCATGGCGGCGTCGGCCATCTTCAGTCCGCTGTCCTCGATGGTGACGACGATTCCGGCGGTACGTTCCTCCACGTAGACATGGACCTCGTCGATGGGCGGCGAGAAGTTGGCGGCGTTGTCCATGAGTTCGGCCAGCAGGTGCATGACGCCCTCGGCCGCGTAGCCGGAGATCGCGGCGTCGGTCGAGCAGTGCATACGGACCCGTTGGTAGGCGGCGATCCGGCCGACGGCGCCGCGCAGGATGCTCTCCATCACGATGGGCCTGTTCCAGGCCCGGCTGGAGCGCCCGCCCATCAGCAGGGCCAGCCGGTCGGTGATGAGGCCGAGCTGCGAGGTGCTGTGGTCCAGGCGCAGCAGGTCTCCGAGGACCTCCTCGCCGTGACGATCCTGCATGTCCCTCAGGTCGGCGAGCATGCTGACGGCCTTGGCCTGGACGCGGCTGAGGGACTTGGCGGAGGCGGCCTGCGCGGCGGCGGTGCGCCGTTCGCTGTGGGCCAGTTCCCGGACGAACAGCTCGGCGCAGGCGCGGGCCTGTGCTCCGCTGGGCCATTCCAGCTCGGCGAGGACGATCTCCGCGGAGGTGCCGTCCCGCAGTTTCTCCACCGCGGCGGGCAGGGTGCTGTGCGTCAGGTGTTCCAGCTCGGCGGTGACCCGGCGCGTCTCCCGCAGCGCCTGCTCCCGCCTCGACGCGGCGTCCTCGGCCCGCCGTACGGCGTCCTCCACCAGGACGGCGAAGCTCTGTACGACCTGACGCAGGTGGGGGCCGGAGGCGGGAGCGGTGCGGGCGACGGCCTCGTCCGCACCGGTGCCGTCGCGCACCTGCTGCGCGATGCCCGGCAACGCGACGTTGACCAGGTGCACGAGCCCGGCGTTCTCCTGCGCGAGCTGGGCCTTGAGGGCGCTGATCTCCGTCCGCCGGACCGCCGCGGTGCGGCGCGCCCGGCCGACCAGGTGGGAGCCGAGGACGACGGACACGGCGACGCACAGCCAGGACGTCACGGCGAGGGTGGCGGTCCAGCTCCGGGCGGCCTCGGGAGCGGCCGCCCAGGCGGCACCGGCGGCCGCGGCGGCGGCCGGCAGCACGAGCAGGGCGACGGCCGGGGTGGAGCGGTGGGGTTTCCGCGTCCGGGGCGGGGTGGGGGGTGCAGACACTGACATTCCGCGGTCCCTCGGGTCCTTGAGAGCGGGGAAAGGGCCGGTCGACCTGGGTCGGCCGCGGGCCGGAGCCGTGCCACCGGTGAGTGGTGATCACTCCGGCGGGCTTGCGGCTCATGCTAGTCACCGGGTTGACCGCGCATGCCGGACCGGCCGCGGACCCCACCGAGGAGCGAACTTTCCCGACATCTCGCCCATCGAACGCACCGATGTGGTACAGGCGTTCTGCCTGTGACGGGTGGTCCGAGGGCGGGTGGTCCGGGGCAGGTGTTCCGGGGCTGGACGGTCCGTGGGCGGGGTCGAGGGCCCGCGCTCAGTCGCCCAGGTGGCGGGCGAGCGCCCGGGCGACCTCTCGTGCGGCGGGTGCCGTCCATCGCCTGCGGTGCCGGGCGAGCCGTACCGGTGTGTCGGGGAAGCCGGGACCCTCGACCCGGACCAGGCGCCCGCGCCGCAGTTCCTCCGTCACCGTGGTCAGGGGCAGCAGGGTCAGTCCCAGCCCGGCCGCGACGCAGTTGCGGGCCGCGTCCACGCTGCCGAACCTGGTCAGCCGCGGCCTGCCGTCCGGCACCCGGAGCAGCCGGCGGGCCAGCGCGTCGCTGTAGGAGCAGCCCTCTTCCAGCAGGAAGAAGCTCTCCCCCGCGAGTTCCGCCCAGTCCGCCGCCCGCTCCCGGGCGGCCAGGGGGTGTCCGGGAGCGGCGACGAGGACGAGCGGCTCGCGGCCGACCGGCTCGGACGTCACGTCGGGGAAGTCCGTCTCCTCCTCCAGCAGCAGGGCGAGGTCGAGCCGTCCGGACCGCAGTCCGTCCAGGCACTCCCGGGTCCCGGCCGCGTACAGGTGGACGTCGACCTCGGGGTGGCTCGTGCGCAGCGCGGCGACCAGTCCCGGCAGGCGGCTCGCGCACAGGGACTCCGGGCTGCCGATCACGACCCGCCCCGTCACGGCGCCGGAGTCGTCGCTCGCGGCCCGCAGCCGCGCCACGGCGTCGAGCACCTCCTCGGCCCGCTCCAGGAGCCGACGGCCGGCGTCGGTGAGCAGGGCGCCGGTGGGCAGGCGGTCGAAGAGCCGCACGCCGAGGTCCTGTTCCAGGGTGCGGATGTGCACGGTGACCGTGGACTGGGCCAGGTGCAGTTCGGCCGCGGCGGCGGTGAAGCCGCCGGTGCGGGCGAGCACGGTGAAGGTCGTCAGCAGTCGGGTGTCCACGGAGCCAGCGTATGCGGTTTCGTGATGGAGAGGATCGTGAAAGATCGTTGGACACGATCGGCCGACGGCTGGCAGCGTGTCCGCCATGACGACAGAGATCCTGCGCTACTCGGCCTTCACCCACGACCCGGCGGGCGGGAACCGGGCCGGAGTCGTCCTGGACGCCTCCGGCCTCGACGACACGGCGATGCTCGCGATCGCCGCCGAGGTGGGCTACTCCGAGACCGCGTTCGTCACCGGCGGCGACGCGGCGCGACGGCGGTTCCGGGTCCGCTACTTCAGTCCGCTCGCCGAGGTGGCGTTCTGCGGGCACGCGACGGTCGCGCTGGCCGTCGCCCTCGCCGAGCGGCTGGGCCCGGGCGAGGTCGTCCTCGGCACGCCCGCCGGTGAGATCCCCGTGTCCACCGCGGTCGACGGGAGCGGAGCGGTGCGGGCCACCCTCACCAGCGTGCCGACGCGTTCGCGCCCGGCTCTGTCCGCCGAACTCGACGACACCCTGCGGGCGCTCGGCTGGAGCCCCGCCGACCTGGACCCCGCGCTGCCCGCCCACGTGGCGTTCGGGGGCAACGACCACCTCGTGCTCGCCGCGGCGTCCCGGGCCCGGCTGGCCGATCTCGACTACGACTTCGACGCGCTCGCCGAGGTCATGCGGCGGTACGGCTGGACGACGGTGGACCTGGTGTGGCGCGAGTCGGCGGAGCGCTTCCACGCCCGCAACCCGTTCCCCGTCGGCGGTGTCGTGGAGGACCCGGCGACGGGTGCGGCCGCCGCGGCGTTCGGCGGCTACCTCCGTGAGCTGGGTCTGGTCGCCCGGCCGGGCACGATCGCGATCCGCCAAGGGGAGGACATGGGCCGGACCAGCGAGCTGCTGATCGAGGTGAGTCCGCGCGATCCGCGTACTCGGGTCACGGGGCAGGCCGTGCCCGTCTCCGGGGCGTCGGTCTGAGGCCGCCTCAACACCGTCTGGGCGACTGTGGGATGCGGTGGGGCCCGACTGCGGTTCGGATGGGTGCCATGCGCAGACCCATAAGCGTGGCGAAACGCCACTCACGCCTGCTCACCTCAGGCGTCATCCTCGCCGCCCAGTCACTCCTCCTGACCCTGGCCGCCGTTCCGGCCACCGCCTCCGCCGACGACACCCGGACGCCCGCCCGCGGCACCGCCCACATGGGCACCGGCGTCCTCGCCCACGAAGGGGTCCAGGGCCACCCCGTCGGCACCCGCGTCGCCCAGACCGAGGGGGTGGACGTCTCCAGCCACCAGGGCAACGTCGCCTGGTCGACCCTCTGGAAGAGCGGCGTGAAGTGGGCCTATGTGAAGGCCACCGAGGGAACCTCCTACCGGAACCCGTACTTCGCCCAGCAGTACGGCGGTTCGTACGACGTCGGCATGATCCGCGGCGCGTACCACTTCGCGACCCCGGACACCGCCGGCGGCGCCGCCCAGGCCGACTACTTCGTCGAGCACGGCGGCGCCTGGTCCAAGGACGGCAAGACCCTGCCGGGTGTCCTGGACATCGAGTACAACCCGTACGGGGCCACCTGCTACGGACGGACGCACAGTCAGATGGTGAGCTGGATCCGGGCCTTCCTGGACCGGTACAAGCAGCGCACCGGCCGCCACGCCGCCATCTACACCTCCACCAACTGGTGGACGCAGTGCACCGGGAACTACAGCGGTTTCGGCGCGAACAACCCCTTGTGGGTCGCCCGGTACGCCTCGACCGTGGGGACGCTCCCGGCCGGCTGGGGCTTCCACACGATGTGGCAGTACACCTCGACAGGGCCGACCGTCGGGGACCACGACAAGTTCAACGGGACATTGGACCGCGTCAAGGCCCTGGCCAAGGGCTGACGCGCTCCGCCGGGCCCCCGAGCCGGCCGCCGCGTTCAGCGGCCGGCTCGGGGGCCCAGGATGTCGGCGACCTGCTCGCGCACCACGTCCCGGGCCCCGGCCGGGAGCGCGCCGAGGTCCGTCCGCTCCAGGGCGTCGAGAGTCTCGTCGGGGCCCGCGTCGCATCCGGCGGTCTCGCTGAGCACGTCGTAGCCCTCGCGGACGGCGACGCGCAGCCGGTGCCGGCCCTCGCCGTCGACGTGCACGGCGGTGGCGACCACCAGGGGCGGCGGGCCGCCGGCTTCGGCGGGCTGCTTGCGGTAGCCGCTGGCCACCGGCGTACGCCAGCGCAGGCCGAGCAGCAGGTGACGCTTCGCCACGACCTCGGCCAGATCGGTCTCGTAGGGCTGGTCCGGGCCCAGCACCGTGGCGCGGGCGTCCAGGACGAGGGCCGCGGGCAGCAGGCAGCGCAGGCTGCTGCCGACGAGGTTGCCGCCGACCGTGGCCGTCCGGCGCACGGCTCCGGTGCCGACCGAGCCCGCCGCCCGGCGCAGTACCTCCGGCACCCGGTCGTCTATGCGGTGCAGCACGACGGCCGCGCCCAGCGACTCGGGTTCGACGGCGGTCGCCTCCGGCAGTCCGCGCAGCGACATGGCCAGGTCCGGGAAGCCGTCGCGCTGCCAGGTGGCCCAGACGAGAGTGGCCCCGCCGACGGGCACCGCGCCCTGCGCCATGCACTCCTGCGCTTCGGTCACGGTCGTGGGCTGACGCAACAGCATGGCGATCGACCTGCTTCCCGGGAGTCGGCGGCCGGACGACACCGCGTCCTCCGCCGGGCGTTCACGCTCCCTGGGATTGTCCGTACCACGAAGGGGGCGCGTACAGGGCTCACGCGTTCCTCACGTGCGCCCCCCCGCGCGCTCCAGGGGCTACGGCCCCTGACGCGTGCCCGCGCGGTCATCCCGTCGGTGTCCGTCCGGCGCGGGACGCCGGGCACCGGGCGCGGGGCGCGGCACGACCGTCGCCGCGCGAGTGCGGCGGCGCCGACAGCCACGCCTCCCGGCGTCGGCGGTCCCAGGAAAGAACGGTGAGGCACCGATTCCCCACGGCGTGCTGGAAGCGGGGCCGTGCGGCCAGGACGGCCGCCCGGAAGGGGCCGCGTCAGCGTCCGTCCGGCTCCGGGCGTCGCGCGACGAAGACGAACTCCCGCCCTTCCCGGTCGGGGGCCCCGCGCACCTCCCGCACCACGTAGCCCTGTTCGGCCAGGTCGGCCGCCACCTCCTCCCGCTCCCGGAAGCGCAGCGTCGAGTCGGAGGTCAGCACCTCGCCGTCCGCGCCGAAGACGTAGGTCCAGCGGAAGGTGACCAGCGGACCGCTCACGTCCAGCAGCCGGCACCAGCTCTCGACGGTGCCTGTACCGGGGACCTCGGCGACCTGGTGGGTGTGCTCGCGGGTCCACTCCTCCCAGGCGCGCCGGGCCGGGTCCCGGGTCTCGAACACCAGGTGCCCGCCGGGCCGCAGGGCCTGGTACGCGCCGCGCAGTGTGTTCTGCCAGTCGGACCGGCCGGTGATCGCCTGGGCGACGTTCGCCGTCATGGTCGCGAGGTCGACGCGCAGCGGCGGGAGCGAGGCGGCGTCGCCCTCGATCCAGCGCACCCGGTCGGCACCCGGCCTGCCGCGGGCCACGTCGAGACTGGCTCCGGCGGGATCGACCCCGACGACGTCGAGGCCGCGGTCGGCCAGCAGCAGGGCGAACACCCCGGTTCCGCAGCCGATGTCCAGCACGCTCCGGGCGCCGAACTCGTCGGCCGTGCGCAGATACGGGACGAGGTCGCCGCGGTCGGAGTCGAACACGTCGTGGAGCGCGGCGAGCCGCGGATGCCGGAAGCACTCGTCAGCCATACGGCCGACGATAGCGTCACCCCCGCCGGGGAAGAGGGTGGGCATGCGCGCACTCGTGATCAACTGCACCCTCAAACCCTCCCCCCAGCCGTCGAACACCGAGGCGCTCGCCGCCACGGTCATCGCGGCGCTCAAGGGCCACGGGGCGGAGGTGGACGTCGTACGGGCCGTCGACCTGAACCTCAAACCGGGGGTGGAGACCGACATGGGCGACGGGGACGACTGGCCTGCCGTGCACGAGAAGCTGCTGGCCTCGCAGATCCTGGTCATCGCGTCGCCGACCTGGCTCGGCCGCCCCTCCTCCGTCGCCCAGCGGGTCCTGGAACGCATGGACGCCATGCTCGGCGAGACCGACGACGAGGACCGCCCGGTCGCCTACAACCGTGTCGCCGGTGTCCTGGTCACCGGGAACGAGGACGGTGCCCACCACGTCATCAGCGAGATCAGCGGCGGGCTCGCGGACATCGGCTACACCATCCCCGGCCAGGCCTGGACCTACTGGCACCTCGGCCCCGGCCCGGGTCCGGACTTCCTCGACGACGACCGCGGCCACGACTGGTCGGTCTCCACCGGCCGGGCCATGGCCTCCAACCTGGTGCACGCGGCGCGCGCGCTCGGCGCGCTGCCGCTGCCCGCCCCGCCGTCCTGATCCGGAGTCCGACCGCGCATGTCTGCCGGAGCCGATACGGGGCATTCGTGCACGTGCAATGACGTACGAAACGCATGAGGAGCTGAGGTCCGCCATGACGCACGACCTGACCCCGAAGTACACGGTCCCCGGTATCGAGCGCGAGGCCGCCGGACGGCTCATCGGCGTGCTGCGGCTGCGCCTGCACGCCCTCAACGACCTGCACCTGACCCTCAAGCACGTGCACTGGAACGTGGTGGGTCCGCACTTCATCGCGGTCCACGAGATGATCGACCCGCAGGTCGACCAGGTGCGCGAGATGGCCGACGACGTCGCCGAGCGCATCGCCGCGCTCGGCGGGGTGGCCCAGGGCACGCCCGGGGCGCTGGTGTCCGAGCGCAAGTGGGACGACTACTCCATCGGACGGGCGGACGCCATCGCCCACCTCGGCGCGCTCGACGTGGTGTACACCGGCGTGGTCGAGGGGATGCGCGCGGCGATCGAGGAGGCCGGCAAGATCGACCCGGCCACGGAGGACCTCCTGATCGGCCAGCTCAGGGACCTGGAGCAGTTCCAGTGGTTCGTGCGGGCGCACCTGGAGAGCGCCGGCGGCACCCTGGCCACGGGCGACGCCACGTCCGAGACGGAGGCGGCGGCCCGCGGCGCGGACATCGCGTAGCCGGGCCGCACGGACCCGCACGGCGGTGTCCCGGCCGCACGGCCGGGACACGCCCGCGCGGTCAGCGCCGGCCGAGGCGGCGTTCGCCGCGGCTGCCCTGCTCGTAGGGCAGGTGGTAGTGGGCGAAGACCGCGCCCTCGTCCTCGGCCGCCAGCTCACCGTCCGGATCGATCCCGGGCGCGTCCTTCACCAGCGACTTGTCGTAGGTCACCTTCAGGTAGGACGGTCCGACGGTCGCCTTGTCCACCGGCACGAACACGAGCCGCCGGCGGGTCGGCAGACCGATGGTGACCGTGGCGAACGCCGGCCGGTCGGTGACGGTGTCGACATAGATGGACTCCAGTGTCCCGATCTTGCGGCCGTCGTAGTCCACGACGTCGAGGCCGCGCCAGTCACGAATGTTTTCGGCTTCAAACATGCCCAGTCTTCCCTTCCGAGGACGCGCTCAGTGTCTTGTTCCCCGCTTCGCCCGGCCGTCGCCTGTCTGTCCCCTCACCGGCGTAGGGCGCCCACTCGGGATAGGCTGCCTGGCCGGGAGAGGCGCCCGGGCTCCCGCGGGTGCCCGGTGGACAATCCGAAGGGGATCGAGTGTGGATGGCACAGGTGCCAAGGGCGGCCCGGCCGGCGCCGGGAACGGTGCCCTGCTGGACGTGGGCCCGTTGCCCGGTCGGCCCGGCATCCGGGCCAGTGGTGAGATCAACGTGAGCACCCGGCTCTCCTGGGAGAACGCCCTCACCGACCTGTCCCGCCGGCACACGGACGTGTCCTACGTGGAGCTGTCGGGGGTGCGGTTCGTCGACGTGGCCGGGGTGACGGCACTGGCCGTCACGGCCATGAACCTGCCCGCCGGCCGGGTCGTGGTGGAGCACCCGCCGCCGCAGCTGCCGCGGGTACTGGACCTGTTCTGGCCGTCCCTGCAGCGGATCGAGGTGGCGCCCCGATGACCACGGCAACCACCGACGGGCGCTTCGACCATCCGGCGCTGTTCTACCGCTCGGCGGCCGAGTACACCGACCGCACGGTGGAGTTCGTACGGGAGGGACTGGCCGCGGGTGAACCGGTGGCGGTGGCCGTGCCGGGCCCCAACCTGGAGCTGGTCCGGGCGGGACTCGGCGCGGACGCGCGGAACGTCACGTTCCTGGACATGACCGAGGCCGGGCGCAACCCGGGGCGGATCATCCCGGGCGTACTGCGGGCGTTCGCCGACACGCACGCGAACGTACGGGTGCGGATCATCGGCGAGCCGGTCTGGGCCGAGCGCAGCGCCGTGGAGTACCCGGCCTGCGCCCAGCACGAGGCGCTGATCAACGCGGCCTTCGCGGGCCGTCCCGCGACGATCCTGTGTCCGTACGACGAGACGCGGCTGGCCCCGGAGGTCCTGGCCGACGCCCTGACCACCCACCCGACGGTCATCACCGACGGCGGTGAGCGGGTCAGCGAGGAGTACGACTGGCGCGCGGTCGTCGACCGCTACAACGAGCCGCTCGAGCCCGCTCCCGACGCCGAAGCCCTGGCCTTCGGGTCCGGGGAGCTGCCCGAGGCGCGCCGCTTCGCGGCCGACCGGGCCGCCTCGCTCGGGCTGACCGGGCGTCGGCTCCAGGACGCGGAACTGGCGGTGTCCGAGCTGATCACCAACAGCGTGGTCCACGGTGGCGGCGACGGAACGGTCGCGGTCTGGGCCGAGGCGGGACAGGTGGTGTGCGAGGTCCGCGACGCGGGCCGGCTCACGGATCCGCTCGCCGGCCGGCGGCCCCCGGAGCGCGGGCAGATCGGTGGCCGCGGCCTCCTGCTCGTCCACTACGTCGCCGATCTGGTGCGGGTCCACACGACCGACGAGGGCACCGTGGTCCGCTTCTACCTGGGGGTGTGAGGCACCGTTGCGGACCCCCTGCCGAAATTCTGGAACTCCACCAGGTGTGCGAGGCATGACCCGGGGTAGGCGACCGGTCGTCGGCCGACTGGGTGACACGACGACCGATCCACCGGGAGGGCACATCATGAC
The DNA here is from genome assembly GCF_044765285.1 of Streptomyces sp. NPDC102490. Lineage (NCBI taxonomy): Bacteria > Bacillati > Actinomycetota > Actinomycetes > Kitasatosporales > Streptomycetaceae > Streptomyces > Streptomyces sp. NPDC102490. The sequence continues at coordinate 495 of NZ_JBIWJU010000009.1, read as the reverse complement.
GACGACGACCGCACAGGCCACCGAGCACGCCACCACGGGCATGCCGGAGATCGCGGACCCGTCCAAGGTGGCGCCCAGGGACGCGCGGGAGTTGTCGAAGCTGTTCTTCGAGCAGCTGACGGTCCTGGAGGAGGGCACGCCCGAGTACCAGTACGCGCGCAACACGCTGATCGAGATGAACATGTCCCTGGTCCGCTTCGCGGCCGGCCGGTTCCGCAGCCGCGGGCCGGAGGAGATGGAGGACATCGTCCAGGTCGGCATGATCGGTCTGATCAAGGCCATCGACCGGTTCGAGCTGACCCGCGAGGTCGAGTTCACCTCCTTCGCCGTGCCCTACATCGTCGGCGAGATCAAGCGGTTCTTCCGGGACACCTCGTGGGCGGTGCACGTGCCCCGGCGCCTCCAGGAGGCCCGCGTCCAGCTGGCCCGGGCCACCGAGGAGCTGCGCAGCCGGCTGGGCCGCAACCCCACCACCCAGGAGCTGTCGGAGCTGAT